>NZ_QNVV01000007.1 GCF_003384725.1 Chryseobacterium pennipullorum | reverse complement strand
AAAATAATAAAAAGTTATTTCCGTAAAATTTTTTGAGCTGTAAGGGCTCAAAATTTTCCAGAATAACTTTTTAACTTACACAGTTAGTGAGATACTACCATTCATAACTTATCATTTATAATTCATCATTCTTGCCGTACAGCTTTTTTCTTATCTTAATCAGAATTTTTGTTGTTTTTTCTAAATCCGGGTAGTCAGGAAGCCGGGAAGTAGAATAGTATTTATCTATTGATTCTATAAGGTTTTCTGCTTTTTGCATGACATGTTCATAAGATAGATTTCCTGCTTTGATATCCAGCAATTCATCACGGTTTTCTACACAGACCGTTAATGCATTGGTTTTGAAAATCTGTTCACAGGACTGCAGCAACCGGATGGTGTGCATCATATTTTTGCTGTCGTAATTTTGACCGTGAGTCCGGTTGACATTATAACGGTCTTCATTACGCTCAGAAACCCACTTCCAGTATTCCCTGTACCCTTTGCAGTAGACCGAATAGGCGTCCAGATTGCAGAAAAGGTAAGCAACAGGCTTTTCCTCTTTGGGAACAGAGGATAGAGAAACCTGATTGGCCTCTTCGTTCTGGATAATCCCTTTATAGCCCAGTGTTCCCTGTTCATCATAAAATAATGCATACATTCCTTTTGTATGATCAATATTTGTCAACCCACATTTCTCCTGTAGGAGACCGTTTCCTCCTCCTGTTGAAGGAAATTCATGCAGCCACTTTCTCAACGGTACAGAACCCTGCCCTTCAAGAATAAAACAGAAATCCAGAACGGATTTTCGCTCCTGATCTATAGGATTTAAAATCTTTTTATTGAGCCCTTTTGCTTTCCTGATCTGTGAGATAGCATATCCTGCAAAGCTATCTTTGCATAGTTTTGACAGGAAATCTTCAGTGTTCAGCAGATCCATCAACGGATGTTTATATTGAATACAATCTTCCGGACTTGCCAGAATTTCCAGAATATTAGGATTGTTTTTCTGCAGCAATTCTACAAATCTTCCGATTTCATAATACGTAATGTCATTTGTCTCATTGGAAATCTGCGGAATGTAGTTCAGCCCAAAGAAATCTTCCTTCGGCAGATAATACACCCCACGGATATCCGTATCCGAAGTTTCCGTTGCCAGCCCGAAAGCACGGCTTCCGGAGATAGCCTCGAAGAGGATGAGGTTTTTATTTTTTAGGTGTTGGATGGTCATTTTTTATATATTATGATTTCTTTTGTGAAATCTTATATAATGATATGTAAATAATTAATCTTTATTATCATCAAGTAATTGTTTTAATAGCTTTTTTGTTCTGATCAATTCTTTGAAGACATTATTTGTTGCAAGTTCTGCCCTTCTTTTAGCAGTACTATACTTGGATGTAAGGTGTGTATTCATTTTAGTAAAAGTCTCAAGGAAATCCGCAGTCCCTTCTATTGCAGTTTCTACAGAAGAAATAAAATTAGGTAAATTTTCGAGTAACTCATTTTTGTTATTTTGATCAAATGAATTTGAGTTGATAGTTTTGTAAATAATTTCAGAATATGATTGTATACTGTTACTAATCGATTCTTTAAATTCAGGTAAAAGAGTTTCAAAATCTTCAGAATATTTATCTAAATCATCAGCATAATCATTTGAAACTTTTTTTGCTTTTGTTAAACGTAATCTTTCATCTTTTATATTATTAACTCTATTTAACTGTTTTGTTTTTTCACTAGTTTTGGTAGTAAAAAAATTCATAACTAAAATTAGTTTGTTTGTTGATGAAGATAGGTCAGATAAAAAGCTATTTGTTTTTTCAATATCTTCTAAAAAACTCTCAAATTCTATGTTATAATCTCCTTTATCAATTCTCATAGCTAGTAATTCATATTTATCGACATCCGTCATTTTTGTTGAAAGAGAATCGTTTTTTTGTTGCGGTGATTTTCTTACATTTCTTTTCTTTTTTGAAAATTTATCTCTAACTAGGTTTGCTAAATTAATTTGCGCTAAGTTTTTTAAATCTTCTGTTTTCTCAAATTCGAAATATAATACACCATCTTCTTTCGATATTCTATCTTTAAAGCTTTTAACTTTTTTAAGCTGTTCAATATCTATATCGTATATATTGGGATTTCCTTCGGTTTTAAAGTACATCATAATATGAGTGTTTTCTTTATCACTCTCATATTTCTTTTTTGCGTTTTCATATTCTTCAAGTGTTCCTGATTCATATCGGTTAGTAGGAGTTCCAAATCGTTGCCAGAAAATACCAATAAAGACATCATATTCACCATTTATTTGTTCATTAATAACATCTTGAGCATCAATTCCTTTTCCTGGATAAGTATTCCTTTCCCAGTTGACAATTTCGAATTTTATATTTTTATCTTTTCCTATTAATAAATCTAAGTCTTCTTTTAAGGCAAATATCATTTCTCTTTCTGCTTTAACATCACCTGGAGAAGCTAAAAAAATTCTTAAAACATTTACTTTTTTCATATCATTAAATAATTTCTATTGTATTAAAGAGTTTTGTTTTCTGCAATAACTAATTTTAATTTGTTTTCAATATTGTGTTTATGATTGATTTTAAGGTTTCCTAATATATTAATAATGTATAAATTTTGTGGTATTTTTCCTGCTAACAATATATTTAGAATCCATAAAAAAAGACTACGGTTTCCCGTAATCCTTAACATTTCTTTAATATCTCCCTAAAAACCCTCTCCATCTCCTTCTTATCAGCATTTCCACCTCTCAAATCCTTTGACTTCTCCTCATTATAAGCTATGGTTTTCTCCAAAAACTCAAACAATTCCCAATCATTCGGATGATAATAAGCTTCTCCTTTCGTTGCTTTTAGGGCTACGAGATGTTCTATTTTTGTTCTGGTCTTATCATCCACTAAAACAAGCAGCTCACTGAACAATACTGGCGGAACTGTCCCTTTTTCTATGATCCATTTTCCGGTTAATGTAGTCCTTAAGCAATAAAAGTAACTTTTTAATTTTATTTCATCAGCTCTGCAGGCTTCCAGATATTTTTTGCTCATGCTTAAGTAATGATAAGAAACCGCTACCGGTGAAAAACAGGCATCAGCCAATGGTTTGAAAAGCTCTACAAACTTTGTATTTTCCATGTAAACGATAGGAGAATAGAACCAACTCAGTAAAGCGGCGTTTGATTTCAGAAGAAGATGAAAGGTCTTCCTGAGATCCCACCCGGAACCATCCAGGTCATCTTCGGTCATAAACTCTATCGTTTCATCCTTATCCCAAGGCGAAAGATACCAGTCTTTTTCATGGCGGTATATAAAACGTATGTCATAATCACTGTCAGGAGAGGCAAAACCCCAGGCCCTGCTTCCAGATTCAACGGCAAGAAGGACTTCTACCCCTCGTGCTGTCTCTACTTCTTTTATCTTTTCTAGTATTTTCGGTGTCATTGTTTATGATTTATAGTGCAAAGTAAATGGCATTGTGCGTAATGTACTTGCGTAGTTGTTTGAAGTTAAGAAATTCGGGATGTGAGTTCTTGGGTTTGAGGGTGAGCGTGTAAAAACTTTCTTCTAACACTGGGTATCTAGCAACCCAATTCTAAAATTACACGTACTTTTTACATGGCATACCCTGCAAAATATCCCCTATTTTACTAATATTGCATTTTTCTACTTAACATAACTACATTTGAAATCCATGTTATCATCCGAACTACAACATACAATTGATTATAAAACAAAACCTCTGGGTGCATTAGGACATCTGGAACAAATTGCTCACAAAATCGGAATGGTTCAGAAGACCACGTCCCCAAAGTTATTGAATCCTCATATGGTCGTTTTTGCTGCTGACCACGGAATAGCAAAAGAAGGGGTTAGTGCTTATCCGCAGGAAGTAACCTATCAGATGGTGATGAATTTTCTTGGTGGAGGCGCTGCTATCAATGTTTTTTGCAGACAGAATGGTATTGACATCAGGATTGTCGATGCCGGCGTTCATTTTGATTTTCCGGAAGGTTTGAATCTCATTGATAAAAAAGTAAGAAAATCCAGCCGCAATATTCTGGAAGAACCTGCCATGACTGTCCAGGAATATCAACAGGCGTTGGAAAACGGACAGTCCGTAGTGGTCGAAATTGCAGCGGCCGGTAGTAATATCATTGGCTTTGGAGAAATGGGAATCGGGAATACCTCCGCCTCCTCGCTGATGATGAGCAAGCTGTTCCATGTACCAGTTGTGACTTGTATCGGACGTGGAACAGGGCTGAATGACGACCAGCTTCAGAACAAAATCCATCTGTTGTCTTCGGCGATAGAAAAGTATCCGGACATCGATGAGGTGGATGACATTGCCCGGACTTTCGGTGGTTTGGAGATTGCTCAGATGATCGGGGCAATGGAAGAAGCTTATCGTCAGAATATGCTGATTATGGTGGATGGTTTCATTGCTACCGTTGCAGCAGCGGCAGCATGGAAAAAAAATCCTGAAATCCTCAACAACTGCATCTTCTGCCATGTAAGTGATGAGAATGCTCACCTTCAGCTGTTGGAATTCCTGGGCCAGAAAGCTTTATTACACCTTAACCTGCGTCTTGGCGAAGGAACAGGATGTGCGTTGGCTTATCCGCTTATTCAAAGTGCGGTAAACTTCCTGAATGAAATGTCCAGTTTTGAAGAGGCTCACGTTTCAAATAAAGAATAGAATGAAGACCTTAAAGAATGAACTGATTTATTTTGCAACGGCACTCATGTTTTTTACCAGGATCCCTGTTCCGGTGGCTATTCCGTATTCCAGTGAGATCATGAATAAATCTCAGAAGTATTTTGCATGGGTCGGGCTCGTCGTAGGGTTGATCAATGCTGTGATCCTCTATTTTTCTTCCCAGATTTTCAATCTGGAAATCGGAATTGTTCTGATGATGATTTCCAGTGTTTTACTGACCGGTGCATTTCATGAAGACGGTTTTACGGATATGTGTGACAGCTTCGGGGGCGGATATGGAAAAGAAAAAATTCTGACCATCATGAAAGACAGCAGAGTGGGAGCTTATGGAACGATTGGAATTATTTTGGTGTTTGCTTTGAAATTCCTGAGCATTCAGGCGTTGGGTACCGTTGATGTATTGAAAACTTCTGGCATTATCATTATGGCTCACACAGCCAGCAGATTTATTTCCGGCACCATGATCTATACCCACCGGTATGTGACAGATATTGATGCCAGCAAGTCAAAGCCTCTGGCCAATACACCTTTGGACACAATGGCCTTGATGGTAGGCTTTGTAAGTATTCTTATTTCTTTCATGCTCATACCGGACTGGCGGCTGATCTTTGCTTTTATTCTGGCCTATCTTGGAAAGATGTACCTGGGATGGTATTTTAAAAAGCATATTGGAGGATATACAGGTGATTGCCTGGGATCTGTACAGCAGGTTTGTGAAGTTTTGTTTTACCTGGGAACAATCATTGTATGGAAATTCATCTAATCCGTCATACCGCGGTAGAGAATCCTGAAAACCTGTGTTATGGATTTGCCGACGTACCCTTGCGGAAACAATATCTTGATGATTTTGCAGAAGTAAATATGGCTCGTGATTTTGATCTGGTTTTTACAAGTCCGTCAAAGCGATGTTGTCTTTTAGCCGATCACTTTGCATTCGAGTATGAAACAGATAAAAGACTTCGGGAGATGAATTTCGGAGCCTGGGAACTGAAAAAATGGACTGAAATTCCAGCGGAGGAAATCAATCCCTGGTATGAGGATTTTATCAGCATCAGAGCTGCCGGAGGTGAGAATCTTCTTGACATGCAGATCCGGGTGCATGATTTCTGGAATGAATTGATCGCTAAAAAAGATGCTGAAAAAGTTCTGATCATCGCTCACGCCGGTGTCATCCGTCTGATTCTCCAGACTGTATTGCAGTTTCCTTTAGAAAATATGTTCAATATTCAGATTGATTACGGAAAGAAAGTAATTATTGAAGCTAACGAAGGCTATTTTTCCATTAAGAAAATAAATGGATAACTATTTAATGTAAAAAATAAATCTGCATGATCTGCAAAATTTGCGAGAGTAAAAATCTGGGACATCCGTGGGAAATAAAAAGCTCCCACAGCTCCCACAAATCGCACAATGTTTATGCTTAAGAAAATCTGTTCAGTCTTTGAGAGATAAAATCATCTGTTAAAAGAAAAGCGCCGTTCAAATCTATTGAACAGCGCTTTTTTATTTAAAAATTCTGATAAAGCTATCTTTTTCCAAAGTTTCCAGTGAAAAATCAAAATCAGCTTCTGCTTTTTTTGTGGTAATCTCTGCTCCAAGCTCTTTTACAAGTTCATTGAAAGACATTGCTTCATACCACTGCTGGTATAATGCATTGGTAGCCATTATGGATACCTCATTATTTCCGGAAACATGAGAATGTCCCGCTCCGAAATTCAACAATACGAAGCATTGTTTTCCGTTCTTTGGCAATAGGATTCCCAGGATTGTCTGTTTCTGAACCGAGTTACATCTCGCTTCAGCAAAGAGATTATTGGGATTCATCATATAATCGTAGGAAATTTGATCTCCCTTTCCGATCACGATTTTATATCCACAATTCGCATCTCCGCTGAATACATTGTTCATGACAAGAGTAGAGGTACTTAACCCTTTATTGGCGTAAAGATATTCTACAGCACCGCTGGGAGCCGAAGTCACATCTCCGGAATACATCAGCTGTCCATCATCATAATTATAATCTGCATTCCAACCTATTTTTCCTGCAATGTTCAATCCTGAAAGATCAAGGTCCCGGGCACCCCATCTATCTTCCCAATAAATACCAACAGCCAGTCTATCTGCATAAAAACGGGTTCCGGTAGGAATATTTCCAACAAACATTTTTTCAGATGTTGGCAGCGCAAATTCTACATTCTCTGGGAAATAAAATTTCTTTCCGGAAAAACTTTCGTATTTCAGCTTCAAAAAATCTAAAATAAAACCATAGTTTAACAGATTCACAGAAGTTTCCTTCCCTTTTTTAACCCATGATTTTCCATTTCTGACTCTATAGACAAAAGTGTCCTGACCATACATTCTGGAATGGCAGGCTGACAATGCTTTGAATAGGGCAAACGGTGTTGTATTTTCTAACCAATGCCAATCGCTGGTTTCCAATAATGTATGAGTCGCCTCATTCAACGGATTTGAAATGAATGGCTTATGGTGTACTTTAGACAGCTTCGAAATTTTGTTAATCGCTTTCGGAGCTCTGTTTTTATAAGCAAGAAATAACGGTTTAAATCTGTTGAAAATTTCAGCCATTTTTTCCATTCCAAAGCTTTCGAACAGATGGGTTGGATTGAATTTGCTTTGTTGAATTAATCCAATCAATTCATCATTTTTAATTAAAAGCGTTGTTTGAGTGGTTTTATAAATCACATAACGGAAAAATTCAACAGGATTTTCCGGATAGATCTCATATAAATCAGCGATTTTTATGATGGCTTCTTTATTTCTGATGTTTTCTTTTCCTGTAAAATCATAATCAAGCTCTTCTGTAAGGATATATAAAAGATCATTGATCGTTTCTTCTTTTAAAGCAATTCCGGATCTCAGCAGAGAAAGACATTTTTCCTGCATTTCTTCTACCGTATAAGCTTTGAATACCTTAAATATCAGCTTCACATCAGGAACATTCAGTATTTCATTAGGAATATAGACTTCACTCTGGAAATTACTTCCATAGGTAGAAATATAATGTTGAATCTGTTCAAAAAACAGGTCAATTCTGGAGGTGTTTTTTATTTTCCCCCAGGATTTATGAAACGTTTTATTCAGATCATTTCCATTTAATTTTTCCTTTGCATAATAAGAAACGATCTCTTTTTTAGCCCAAAGTGCATCAGACTCAATAATAAAACCTTCATTGGAAATAAATGGTGTTTTATCTGATTTTTTAGCCAATACAGCATTGAATAATTGTAATGTTTTCATTGTTTTAAGTTTAAAAAAATAAGTGAGGAGTAGGTTCATTAAAAGTGAAGTGTATAGGAACTCCTTTTACCTATAGTTTATAAAAAGCGGGGAGTAATTTATCCAAAAAATATAGGAACTCCCTTTGCCTTGTATTTTGAAAAAGGCGGAAAGTATTTCTAAAATATAGGAACTTTCTGTGCCTTACATTTTTTTAGTATGGAATGACAGATATGAATATAAGCCATTTCATTCTATTGAGGAGCAGACAGGACTCGAACCTGTGACCCACAAATCTGGTGATTCATAGGAACTTTATTTGCCTGCAGCGAAAAGTAATTTTGTTGCTCTACCATCTGAGCTACTGCCCCTGCCTTTATGATAAGTTTTCATGAACCTTACAGGCTTTTACCCCTGTAAGGTTTGGGTATTAGTTTTTTGACAACCTTATAGATTTCTGTAACCTATAAGGTTTATGCTGAGTCATCGTAAATAAGAAATTTATGCTTTTCTATATTTCTTCTTTTTCTTCCAGGGTGCATTCTTTTGAACGTCACCGGCCATAATACATCCATAAGGCATCACTTCATCCAATACTTCACAAAGTCCATATTCTTCAATCTGTGCTCTTACGTTGGCCGCACTCTTATAAGCGGTTGGCAACTCGGAAATATCAATTTCATTGGAGTAAAATCTGATATCCAATCCTGCCGTTTCCTCACTGAAGATTTCTTCAGTGGTTTTATGGGCCAAAGATCTTTTATGCTGGCTTCTGCTGAAATTTCTTCCTGCTCCGTGTGGGGCAAACCCCAGGTTTCTTTCGTTAGTCTTTCCCTGAACAATCAATACCGGTTCAGCCATATTCAAAGGAATCAGTCTTGGTCCGGTGATATCAGGCATAAACTTATCATCCAGTGGAGTAGCTCCTTTAGCATGATAGAAAAGGTCACCATCTTTGAAGACAAAATTATGCTCATTCCAATATCTGTTTTCTTTTTCCAGACCCAGTTTATTTAAAACAGCATCATGAATATTCGTATGGTTTTCCTTCGTCCATGTTCTTATCAGCTGAAGAGCTTCCCAATATGATTTTCCTTCTTCAGTATCATAAGGAATCCATGCATTTTCTTTTAATGTTTCAGGAGAAATATCCTGTCTGAAGCGGTTAGCTACCTTCATTCCTTTATCATACAATGCAGCTCCCGGAGCTCTGGATCCATGATGGGTTACCATCATTGTATTTCCTGTATTTTTGGAGATTCCAACAAATAAGAAATGATTTCCGTCTCCCTGGGTTCCCATATGAGAACGGGCAATGCTGATCAGTTTCTCATCATTCAGGAATTCATTTTCTCTGAAGGCATCCATCAGTTCCTGAGACATTGGCATCTGTTCTCCTCTCGGTCTTCCTCCATATCCGAAATGCGTCACAGAATGAGCAGCGTCCAGAATATCTTTAGGAGATACCTTTCCAAAATCTGTCAGCATTACAGAACAACAGATATCGGCACTATGGAATCCCGGATGAATTGCATTTTTAGCAACCACCACACCTCCCACAGGAATCTGCCCTTCGGGACCTGTGGGACAGGCATCAGGCATTAAAGCTCCGGCAGTAAGGGTAGGTGTTTTCATCAGGACTTTCATTGTCTTGATTACTTTTTCTACATTATCTTCTTCATTCTCATGTTCAGCTCTGATGTTAACCATAAACTCAGGAGCGGTTTCGTGAAGCGGAATATATTCAGGCTGTTTAAACTGCTCCAGATATTCTTTGATCTGAATTTCATCCAGATGATTTTCGTTGATATAAGCAATGGCATCTTTAAACCATGTAGAAGGTCTATATCCCAATTCGATTAAGTGATTTCCATTAAATTCCATTTGTTTTCTCATTTTGATACTGCAAAGGAATATCGTAATTGCGCAATAGTTTTGCGCAGATATAAAAATTTTAATTATTTTTACAAAAAGTTAAAAACTAAGCAGGGAGCACCGAAATAAGTGCTTTCTTACTTCATACAATAAAACGATACTTATGGTCTTAATGGAACAACTAAAAAAATTCCCGGAAACAATACAGTTTAAAGAGGTCATCGCTTCTATCGATGAACACTTTGATTTTACCCCAACGGAATTTAAAAATGGGGATACTACCAATCAGGCAGGGCAGAACAATGGTTCATGCAAAGTTTTCAGTTTTGCAAAGCTTCATGAACTTCCAAAAGAACAGACTCTTTTTCTTTTTGGAGAATTTTACAGAGAAGACGTTTTGAAAAACCCTCAGGGAGAGGATCATCAGAATATCAGAAACTTTATGCAGTACGGCTGGGAAGGAATTACTTTTGAAGGGGAAGCTCTGGTCAGAAAATAAGTTGTATGGAAAGAAACTGTGAACAGTTATAGTGAATTTCATGTAATCTTCCGGTGCTTCCATAAGCAATAGATTTATAAACACAAAGGTTATGTCATCGAATAAAAACGCCCTGATCCGATATAAAACATTAGATAAGTGTCTTAAAAACAAATACAGAAAATATACACTCGAAGATCTGATTGATGAATGTTCAGAAGCTCTGTTTGAATTTGAAGGCAAGGAATCTTATGTAAGTAAACGGACCGTACAGCTGGACCTTCAGAACATGCGAAGCGAAAAATTCGGATATGAAGCTCCTATTGAGGTCTATGAGAGAAAGTATTACCGTTACAGCGATCCGGAGTATAGTATTCATAATATTTCTGTGAACGAAAGTGACCTGAAGGCCATGAATAATGCAGTTCAGATTTTAAAGCAGTTTAAAGATTTTTCTATGTTTAAAGAGATGAACGGGGTCATACAAAAACTGGAAGATTCCATTCATGCAACCAGTCAGAAATCGATCATTCATCTGGATAAAAACGAACAGCTGAAAGGACTGGAACATATTGATATACTCTATGAAAGTATTATCAGTAAAAAAGTTTTGAAAATTCTATATAAAAGCTTTACCGCAAGGGATTCGAACGTATATACCGTACATCCGCAGCTCCTGAAAGAGTTTAACAACCGCTGGTTTCTGATCTGTCTTTATAAACAGAAAATGTATAACCTGGCACTGGACAGGATGGAAAGCATAGAAATAGATGAGAAACTTAAGTATATTGATAAAGAGCTTGATGGAGATGAATACTTTAAAGATATCGTTGGTGTGACCGTTTCAGAATCGATGGCTCCCAGGAATATAGTTTTCTTTGTCAACTCCGCCAATTCTCCTTACGTAAAAACAAAACCGCTTCACAGCAGTCAGGAAATCATTGCTGAAACCAATGAAGGAACGCTCTTTAAAATTTGCGTACAAATTAATTTTGAGCTGGAAAGGCTGCTTTTGGGATTCGGAGAATCGCTAATTGTTTACAAACCAAGGAAACTGAGGCTAAGAATGGAAGAAAAATTCAATTCCGGAATTAAGAATTACCAAAATCTGGTCATTCCCGATGACAACGGATGATCTAAGTGCTTCAACAGGTAAAAAAATTATTGATCATTTTTATCTTGGCTTGGAAATTGTATTAATAAAGTACAAAGTCACACTATGAAATCAAGAATATTTAAAGCATTAATTGCAATTATAGCCCCTTTAGCGATAGAATATATCGTTAAAAAAATATCTGAGAAACTTGATAAAAAAGAAGATCAGAAAGAGAAAGAGCCTAAGCAGATTACTGCTTAAAAGGTAAAGTAGTTAAAATTTGAAATTATTGAAAAAGAGACTGTCTTCCAATGACCAGTCTCTTTTTTATTGCCGCCTGTCAAAAATTTGTTAATGTTCACGATCCTCCAGGTGATTTTACATTTCCTGTAATTTACTTCGTTATCATTTTTTGACAAGCGACCATGATACCCTAAAGGTTTTACAGGTCTATCCTTAAAAACGAAATCAAAAATTTAGATGTCTTTTCTTTTGCACAAAGTTGAACATTACATTGGCTGAAGAATATAATGATGTTCTGTTGGAAACTGTCAGTATTTCCATAAGAAATCCGTTTCTTCACTTCAATTTTAAGATATATTTTTATAAATTTTGTTAAACAAGTATTTAAATTTTAACATAAAATAATACATTGATAATCATTGTGTTGTGCTGATGTTTCAAGTTAAAAGCAGCAGAGACGCTTAGCTTGGCACGATTTTTACATCCTATTGTGTAGTAAAATTAAAAAATTAGAGTTATGAAAATGTTTAAACAAGCAATAGTACTCGCTGGAATTTTAACAGCAGGAGTCGCAAGCGCACAAAGTTCACAAATGAATAATATGATCAAAGTTGGCGCAAATGTTGGTTTAGCAGTTCCTTCAGATAACCTTTCTGCTGCCGTTGGGGTAGATGTAGCGTACCAAAACCTGATTACTCCTGGATTTGGATTAGGTATTGCATCAGGATATACTCATTATTTCGGAAAAGAGAACAACGGTTATAAAAACAATGATGTAGGAGTAGTTCCTGTAGCAGCTTTAATAAGAATTTATCCAAAACAAACCGGTTTCTATTTCGGAACTGACTTAGGATATGGATTCCTTGTTGGAGATAAGCAGGTAGCTTCCAATACCAATGTAGAGAGAGCAAGCGGAGGTTTTTACCTTAAGCCGGAGATCGGATACCACAACAGAGACTGGAACTTCTTTGTACAATACCAAAAGGTTTTTGTAGGAGATAAAGGAGATTTAGCAGGACAAGAGTATAATGTGGGGAATATCGGTGTAGGATTCGGTTATAATATTCCATTAGGAAAGTAGTTAGATTTAATATATAAACATTTATTAATCAAAACCTTTTTACGAAAGTGAAAAGGTTTTTTCGTTCCGTGCAGGATTTACGAAAACTATTATTATATTTGATAAAATTTGAGGTTATGATTCTGAATCCAAAGTTTCCACTGTATTTACCAGGAGTAGAGAACAGCAATAATAATGTTTCTATCATCGGAGCCAGTCTCCGTGAAGATATAACCATCTTAGGCTATTTTGTTTCTGCTAACAGAGGCCTTGAGATAAAAGTAAAAAATACATATTCTACAAAAGAATATACTTCTTTTTCAGATATTTTGAAAAAGTTTATCGAGGATAATCAGCTCACCGGCGTACAGCGGCTGGGTATGGCAGTGCCGGGACCGGTACTTGACGGGAAAAGCAGCCCGGCAAGATTGGGATGGAGTTTAGATGTTGAAGAATATGCCAGAGATTTCGGCTTCGAAAAGGTAGAAATGCTGAATGACCTTGAAGCTTCCGCCTACGGAATGGCTCTTCTTGAAGATGATGATCTTGAAGCGATCTATACAAGCGGCCATCTTGAAAAAGGAAATGTTGCTATTCTTGCACCGGGGAACGGGCTTGGAGAAGCAGGATATTTCTTTGACGGAAAATACCTGAGGCCTTTTGCAACAGAGGGCGGACATTCTGAGTTTTCACCAAGAACGAATGTGGAAGTTGAGTTTTACCAGTTTCTGAACAATATCTATGGTATCGTAAGCTGGGAAAATGTTCTTTCCAAAAGTGGTCTCTTCAATATTTACCGATTCCTGAGGGATGTGAAAAGACATCCGGAGCCGGAATGGCTTGGGGAGCGTCTTGCACAGGGTGATTTTGTAGAAGAGCTCTATAAGGCTGCCATGGAAGAGAATGTGATGATCTGCAGAATTGCATTAGATACTTTCCTGGAGTTCCTGGCCAGAGAGGCGAATAACCTGACCTTAAAAGTGAAAGCTACCGGTGGCTTACTGATCGCGGGAGATATTCCTCAGATGATAAGAGAATACATCGATAAGGCTAAATTCTATGAAAAATTCAAGATCAGTGATAAAATGGAAGATATGCTAAGAAATATACCTATTTATCTGGTCAAGCAAAATCATACTGCATTAAAAGGTATGGCACTGTATACGGCCTACTATCAGGATTAAAAATACGGGCTCCGAAGAAATTCGGAGTTTTTTTATGGGATGATATTATTCATAAAAATAATTGAATTTCTTGATATACATCAACAGCATCTATTGAATAAGATGGCTACATTTGCAGGAGTAAATAAGTAAACAATTCTATTCAATGAAAAAAATATTTTTATTAGCAGTATTAGCTGGTGGTTTAGCTTTCGGACAGTCAAAAAAAGTAGTTGCTTCTGATGTTCACTGGTGGGGATATAAAGTTGCAAAATCTGAGGCCAGCTCTCATGACGGAACGGTAAAAGTGAAGTCCGGAGATATGGTGATGAAAGGAAATCAACTGGTAGGAGGGAACTTTGTACTGGATATGACTTCCATCAACGCTACAGACCTTTCAGGAGAATACCAGCAGAAACTGAACGGACACCTTAAAAACGGTGACTTCTTTGAAGTTGAAAAATTCCCGACTGCGAATTTCAAAATTACTGGAGTAAAGAAAAACAACGATAAGATCTACAGCTCTCTGGTAACAGGAAATCTTACGGTAAAAGGAAAAACAAATCAGGTTTCTTTTCCTGCCAAAATTTCTTACAGCAAAGGAGTGGTAAGTCTGGTATCCAACAAATTTTCTTTCGACAGACAGAAATTTGATGTCGCTTACAAGTCTTCCATGCAGGATGTTTTTGTGAAAGATGATATTGATATGCTTATAAAGGTGACTGCTCAATAAATTAATCAAAAAAAGATTATTAAAAGTGTAGAAGTTCTACACTTTTTTTTATTTTTGTTGAATTGTAAATAAAAAAGAATGAAAAGATTACTATTGTTTGCTATGGTGTGCGCAAGTATATCATTTGTTTCTGCTCAAAGGAAATTTGATAAAGTTTCAAAAGTGACTTCATCGGAGATCAGATGGTGGGGATATAAGGTTGTGAAAACTGAAGCTTCTTCCCATTCAGGAACGGTAAAGCTGAAGAGTGGAAAATTCAACTTTGACCACACTGTTTTGGTAGACGGAGAGTTTGTGATAGATATGAGAAGTATGATGGCCGGAGATGTTTCTGATGAGGATCAGATCAAACTGACCAATGACCTTAAAAGCACAAATTTCTTTGAAGTAAAAAAATTCCCGGTTGCCAAATTCCATTTAACTAAAATTATTCCTTTGGCCAACAGCGAATACAATTCTACCGTATACGGAGATCTTACCATAAAAGGAGTGAGAAAAACAATTTCTTTCCCGGCCAATGTATATGTTACTCAGTTTACAGTAGTGATCGAGTCTGCGAAGTTCTCTCTGAACAGAAGAGACTTTAAAGTATTCTATCAGTCGTCACTGAAAGACTATTTCATTAAAAATGAAATGGACATTCAGTTCAAAGTATCCACAGAAAAATTGGATAACGATAACAGGGTTCCTGTAAAAAAGAAAAAATAAGGAGAACATCCTTCTGATATAGTAAAGAGCAGCTCGTCGAGGTGCTCTTTTTTTGTTGGAGTGATAAGAAGATCATTATTTAATTTTAATAGTCCCTTTTCTGTATTTTTTATAAATTAGTAGGTATGAAAATTTATGTGGTCAGCGGTCTGGGAGCAGACTTTAAAGTCCTTGAAAGAATTGAGTTTCCCAAAAACTGCGAAGTGATTTTTATAGATTGGCTTATCCCGAAGCACAATGAGGCTTTTCATGATTATGTGCAAAGAATGTCTGAAAAAATAGACACTTCTGAACCGTTCTGTCTATTAGGTTATTCTTTTGGGGGAATCATGGTGCAGGAGATCAATGTACTGAAGCCTGCAGAGAAGGTAGTAATACTGGGCAGTATAAAATCGGATAAAGAAAAATCAAGGTTTATAAAAACCGGTGAGGTTACGAAAATACCGCGAATACTGCCTGTCGGCCTGTTCAATACGAGAGCCGCTTCCGTATATGCGTTGGTCCGAAAACTTTTTGACCCCAAAAATCCCAAATTACTTCAGTACTTTAAGGTCCGGGATCCTTATTACCTGAAGTGGTCCGTTGAAAAGGTTTCCGAATGGAAATTCGAAGAGAATCCCAATGTCATTCAGATCCTGGGCGATAAAGATATTGTTTTCCCGGTCCGCTATTCGAAACCGGATTATATTATAAAAGGCGGAACCCATCTTTTCCCCGCCACAAAATCCAAAGAAGTCTCTAAGATATTAAATGAAGTATTTTGTGAAGATGTCATTATTACGCCATGAATAGCATTTTTTAGTGGGTGTGCTTGTTTAAAATAATGTTTTTATGGAATTAATCCCTAAATTTGATGGGGGTTAAATAAAAATTTCATGAAAATAGGATTTAAATGGATCGTTTCATTTGTAATTATTACGGTTGTCGCTGTAGGGGGGCTTTTTTGGAATCCTGATCCAGACAGAATGAACAGCGCTGATTTTCTCAGTGAAGATAAGATTGTTGGAGCTGATGTAGCCTGGATTCTGGCAGCGGCAGGCCTTGTGCTGCTGATGACGCCCGGCCTTTCGTTTTTCTATGGTGGGATGGTGGGCAAGAAAAATGTAATCTCTACCATGTTACAGAGTTTTATAGCATTAGGGGTTATTTCTATAGTATGGGTGGTGATCGGATTCTCCCTTTCCTTTGGCGAGTCGCTGGGATTCAGTCTCCATGGAGTTCATTACGGGATCATAGGTAATCCTTTCAGTTATCCTTTTTTTAACGGAGTGGGAGCTTTACCTCATCATCAGATGGCTTCTACCATTCCCTTTATACTTTTCGCTCTTTTTCAGATGAAGTTTGCAGTGATTACACCTGCTATTATTACTGGATCCTTTGCTGAGAGGGTTCGTTTTATTTCCTATCTTTTGTTTATTGTTCTTTTCTGTATTTTCATCTACACTCCACTTTGTCATATGGTATGGCATCCGGAAGGTCTTCTGAACAAATATTTTGGTGTGAAAGACTTTGCAGGGGGAACTGTTGTCCATATGAGCGCTGGTTTTGCAGCTCTGGCAGGTGCATTGGTAGTTGGAAGGAGGAAAAATCCCCATCATGAGCCGTCGAATATTCCATATGTACTTTTAGGAACAGGCATGCTTTGGTTTGGTTGGTTCGGATTCAATGCCGGGTCGGCACTCAGTGCTTCTGCTTCTGCTGCCACAGCGTTTGGTACAACCACTATTGCATCGGCGTCTGCGATGATGACGTGGATCTTTTTTGACAGGATCAACGGACGAAGCATTTCTGCTTTGGGAGCCTGTATTGGAGCGGTGGTCGGTCTGGTGGCTATTACTCCGGGTTGTGGGTTTGTCAATATACAGGAAAGTCTGTTTATAGGATTTGTTACAGCGATAGTTTCCAATACGATGCTTAATCTAAAACCTTTAAAGAAAATAGATGATACGCTGGATGTTTTTGCCTGTCACGGGGTAGGAGGCATTATGGGAATGATCCTGACCGCTGTTTTCGCGCATGGTGAAAATGCCAGCCTGCTTCACGGGGGCGTTGAGGTCTTCCTCCACCATATGGCTGCATTATTTCTGGTTTCTGTTTTTACATTTTTCGGTTCCCTTCTTTTGTACAAGATTACAGATTCTATCATTACCCTCAGGGTTTCAGAAGAGTCTGAAAATACAGGGCTCGACCTCTCCCAACACCAGGAAAGTTTCAGGTGATGAAAAAACAGGAAAAAGGGCATTGGCTAACGACCGTAGACACAATGCCCAGATAAATAATACCCGGATGAAACAGACTCTTTTGAGAATTATTCAATAGAATGGATGGCATTGAAAATTTTATTTTTTGACTTTTCAAAAATTTCACCTCCAAACTCTTCATTATCTAATGAAAAGATCGTGACATCGCGAACCCCCATAATTCCGAGAATATGCTTCAGGTACGTGGTTTGAAAATTAACGGATCCGTTTTTCTCGTTTTCGCCATATCCGGTATCTCCACGGGTTGACAGGATAAATGCTTTTTTATGATCAAGAAGGCCTACGTAATCGCCGTCTGGCGTTCCGGATCTGAATTTCCAGGTCTCATTAATCCTCATCACCTGATCAATATAAGCTTTTAATCCGCTTGGGATAGACCAGTTGTACATGGGAGTACCAATGACGTAGAGATCATGGTCCCGGAGTTCATTGACGAGTTCATCACTCAGCTGTAATGTTTTTTTGTTTTCTTCTGTTCTGTCCGAGGGTTTTTTAAATGCTCCTGCAATCCAGGCTTCATCAATATTGGGAACACTGTCAATGCCGGCTTCTCTGTAGGTAAATGTATCGAGCGGGTATTTTGTTTTCCAGTTTTCTTCGAAAAGACGGGTAAGTTTTCTGCTGTAAGATCTTTCGTTTCTTACGCTTGAATTAATGATCAATATTTTCATTGTTATGATTTATATCAACAAAAATCCTGATAAAGTATGTAGAAAAAATTGATCTGGTTCAAGAGGATTTATTTTTTTTTCGTATTCTGCTGATAAATTCAGGAGAGATTCCCAAATAGGAAGCAATCAGATATTGGGGAACCCGGGAGGCTATACCGGGATAGGTTTCGAGGAAATGATAATATTTCTGCTCGGCTTTGTACATATGATTCAGTACAATTCTCTTCTCCATTGTTCCCAAATAGCTTTCGAGGATGATCCTGAAGTATCTTTCCATAGCTGGAATTTCCTGCAGCATTTTTTGAAACGAATGGTGGCTGATTTGCAAAAGTCTCGTCTTTTCCAATGCCTGAATGTTGTAGATGGACACTTTCTGTTGGGAAAAACTTAAAATGTCCGTGGCCCACCATTGGTCAATGGCTAGAAAAAGAATTTCTTCGTTTCCATTTTCAGAATTGATACAGAATGCTTTTAAAACGCCGGAAACAATATAACTGTCATGGCGGCAGATATCTCCGTTTCTTAGAAGGAATTCTCCTTTTTCCAACACTCTTTCCGTCCAGAAGCTTTTAAAAATGGAAATTTCTTCAGGACTTAATTTGACATGTTGCGATATACTCTGGATTAATGTTTCCATTCAAAATAAATAAAGAATAACTTGTATACCAATAGAACGAATACTGTCTGCTAATGTACAAAAATACGGATGATAAATTTATTTCAAAGGACATCAACACTTAATAATTCCGGGGGCCGACAGTGCTTTTTATTAAGATTTATCGTGTATCTTTGCTTTTGAGGAAATGACGAATCATTTATGGAATCAATATCGGTTTTTGAGATTATTAAAGTTGGAATAGGCCCATCCAGTTCGCATACGATGGGGCCATGGAATGCCGCAGCTGCATTTATCAGAATTATAAAAAGAGAAAGATCCATCGAGGAAGTTCAGGAGGTTTTTCTTGAGTTTTTTGGATCACTCGCTAAAACGGGAATCGGGCATGGAACAGATATCGCAGGAATGCTTGGTCTGAATGGTGAAGATTTTAAGACCATCAATACTTCAAAAATCGATGAGAAAATCGAATACATCAAAAGGACTCAAACCCTTAATCTGGGTGGGGAGAAAGTAATTCCATTTATTTACGGGCATCATTTGGTTTTAAATATGAAAAAAAGCCTTGATTTCCATCCGAATGGAATGATCTTCAGGGCTGTATTTGAGGACGGAACCGAACTTGTTCAGGATTTTTATTCTGTAGGCGGCGGGTTTATTGCCAGCCAGGAAAAAAACTCTATTGAAAAGCAGTGTGTTCGTACATTGTACCCTTGTCACAAAGCATCAGATATCGCAAGGTATTGCGAAAAGCTTGGATTTAATAAGATTTCAGATTTAATTTTAATTAATGAGGAAAGCTGGAGAACTCAGGAAGAGACGAGACAGGAAGCTCTATATATCTGGCAGCAGATCAAAGAATGCATTTATAAGGGCGTCAATAAGGAGGGGATTCTTCCCGGTGGCCTGAATGTTTCCCGAAGAGCTGCGGGAATCAACAGAAAACTGCTAGGAGACAAAATATATAAAAATAAAGATGAGTGGTTTCAGCAGGTGGTGGATGCTGAAGAAAACTTTACGAATATCAACAAATGGATTGCCTGTTTTGCATTGGCAGTAAATGAGGAGAATGCCAGTTTCGGAAGAATTATTACGGCTCCAACTAATGGTGCAAGTGGGGTAATTCCGGCGGTATTGATGTATGCTCAGGCATTTACACCATTTACCAATGAGGATGATATTGTAAGATTCCTGCTTGTCGCAGGAGAAATTGGTACATTATTCAAGAAAAATGCAACAATTTCTGCGGCAATGGGAGGTTGCCAGGCTGAAATCGGAGTGTCTTCAGCGATGGCTGCAGCCGGGCTTACGGAAATCCTTGGAGGAACTGTAGGTCAGGTACTGATGGCGGCAGAAATCGCAATGGAACATCATTTAGGCTTAACATGTGACCCGATTAAAGGATTGGTACAAATTCCATGTATTGAAAGAAATACGATGGGTGCCATGAAAGCGATCACGGCAGCGAATATTGCACTGGAAAGTGACCCTGCCAAAGCAAAAGTGACTCTTGATGAGGTGATCCTGACCATGTGGGAGACAGCCCAGTCGATGAGTGATCGTTTTAAAGAAACCTCGGAAGGTGGATTAGCCATTGCGGTAAATGTTCCGGAATGTTAAAAACTCAATATTTTTTATGAAAATAAAAATGCCCCTAAAAGACAGACGTTTTAGGGGCATTTTGTTAAAAACTTTTAAAAAAAGGTATACAAATAGTTCAGCTTAGTGTCTTATGGTTGCTTTTTACCAAATAGGTATCTTTTTCCTCTTTGCAGTAGTTGGAACTGCCCTTTTTCGGGGATAAAATTGATTTCCAGTTCTGCCTTGTCAAATGTAAAGCGGTCTTTGGCAGCATATGTCAGCTCAAATTCAGGCTGACCGGTTCCCTGGGCAAATAGTTTATCATTTTTAACGAATATTTTTAAACCCAAAGGGATATCCTTCGAAATGTAATCACCGGTATATTTTTCCAGTTCCGACAATGAGTTTTTTGGGTTCTCAAATACAGGATATGGAAAGTCTTTGCCATAGATCAAATTCAAAATGGCAATGAAAAGACTGTTATGCGGATAGTTTTCACCATTGATGGTAACTGCGAAAGATAACTGATCTGCTGGTTCATAGGAAACTGTTGAATGGGTGCCTGCAGTGTCACCGCCATGTCCGTATAAGGTAATATTGTAAAAAGGCATCTTTATGATTCCGGAGCCAAAAAGTTTTTCATTTTTATCAGAAATCATCATGTCCACCGTTTCGTTTTTTATAAATTTTCCTGCAAACAGGGCGTTGATAAAAATATTCAGATCTTCAGGGGTAGAGGTAATGTCCCCAAGTCCTATACAGTTTTGAAAGTTGAAATCTTTTACTTCGGTCCAGGCCATGTCTTTATATTCGTAAGGTTTAAAGATTTTTTCAGGATGATCAAGCACTGAAAACGTATGGTTCATGCCTGCTTTTTTCAGAATCTTTTCTCTGAGAATCTGGTGATAGGGCTGCTGGTAGATGCTCTCCAGAATTCTACTGAGCAGGAAGTAGGCAGAATTAGAGTACTGCATTTTTTGTCCGGGCTGGAAACTCACTCCTTCTTTTTTTATGGCTTTAATAATAGCATCATTCCCTACAGGTTTTCCAAAAAGCCAGTTATTCTCAATAGATTTGCCTACGTAGTCGCCCAGTCCGCTGGTGTGATTCAACATGGTCTTTATCGTAATATTCTGCGCATTGGGGATATCGGGATAGAATTTCGACAGTTGATCGTTCATACTCAGCTTTCCGTTTTCTATAAGCTGATGAAGCATTACAGCGGTCATCAGTTTACTGATGGAACCGATCTGGTAGAGGGTGTTTTTATCATCAGCGGCATTGCTTAGCATGTGCTGCCCAAAATCTTTACGATAGACTTCTGAACCATTTCTAAAAATGGAGACACTTCCTATTCCCTGGTTATTCCTTGCAATATGGTCCAGAAAATTGTCTATTTTTTTAGTATCAATCGCTTTTCCATTGAGGAAAGAGAGGTCGCTGCTGGTCTTTGGTTCGGTACCTTTAAATAAATTCAGGGGTAAATTACGACCGTTTTGCAAAAGGAAACCCTCGAAATGATCTGTTTTGTAGATGCCCTTGTAAGAGGCACCTAGCTTTTGTATTTCAAAGCTGAGTTCATTATTGCTAAATTCCGTTTTGTCGGCCGGAAATTCTTTAGTACTTTGTTTTGGGCTGTTAAGAGTGGAGCTAAAGTCCTTCTCATCTTTTTTGATTTTCAGAATAACCGGTAATTTCATGGTCTGGGTATCCAGTTCCCCGTTCCATGTTCCTTCAATTTGGGCGTGACAAACGTGTGCCAGAAGTACCAGCACTACAAATAATTTGATTTTCATAGGATTAGATTAGTTTATGGGTTATGATTTGGCAGACCAGTGTGGTGATAATCGATATCACTGCAAATAGGGCGATGTGCTGCCACTTTTTGATATTCGTAGCTGTTTTAAAACCGTTATAGTATAAGATGATGCTGTAAATAAGTATTGTAATTACAAATAGAGACATCATAGTCATTATGGTAAAATCCCAGATCGGGAATATTCCTTCGGGGGCCTGCTGATACTGTATGACATTTTTCCGGGCCGTACGGTTATAAGGGAGTTTTTCCAGAGCCTGGAGCATAATCAAGAAAACCTGAGATATTAAAACTGTATTGACAATATCAATGATCCTCGTTTTTTTGTTGAAGATTTTACCTAAAATTAAAAGCACTGCAATGGCCATCGCGAAGCTTACTACGGTCAATACAGAAACGGTTTGCAGGTTAGCACTTTCTAACCGGCCTATCTTGAAAATGCTGTTAAAAGAAGTTTCTGTCAAGTATCCAATGGCAATAGATGCAATCACTGCCAGAATTCCGACGAGCAGAAGCAGTTTCTCATCAAACTTTTCAAACGGGTTGAAAATGGTTTTCCAGTTCATAGGTATTAGATTTCAGGGTTAGTTTTCAATTGGCTGATCCTGGTAATCAGATCATCCATTTTGTTTCTCATGGTCGGGTAGGATAGTCCTGCCTGCTTTGCCATTTCTTTAATGCTGCCGCTGGATAAGAAAAAGTTGAGGACGAAATCCTGTTCATCACGGTTCAGCTTAAGAAGAACCGGCAATTCGTAGTCACCGTTAACTTCTGTGCTACAGCCGGGGCATTTCATCTGACTTACATGAAGTGTATGATCACAGCTTGGACATATAATGGGTAGTTTCATTCATTAAATTTTTTACGAAAGTAATATTTTTTTTAATAAAGTTAAAATATTTTTTAATTTTATTAAAAAAAAATTCATGAAAATGGAAAATAAAATATGAAGAAACAATCAGTAATGAAGCTATGTGGTAGATTATCAAGTGTTTACGATTTCTGTTGGTAAATATCAATAAAGGGTAGTTTTAGAAAAGTAAAAGGCTCACACCAAGGCTGGCTTAATTATAAGGTTAATTGTCAAAGTAAGTAAAAATGAAATTCCTGCGAAAATGACTGTACAGGATAGACTCATCGTCCAGATTGTCATTTTGCAGGAATTTAGTACTCTTAATAGGTATGATCCTATTGTCGTTGGAGTATAAAATAGGTAACCCCGGCATTAAGATTTTATGAGGTATCTTATCTTAAGATTCCTCTGATTCTGTTGGCATTGCTGATCAGTTCCTCCAGGTATTCATAATTTTCCTTTTCCAGTGCTGACTTAAACTTTCTAAGCTGAGTAATATGTTCATTCAAAACATCAAGGACATTTTCTTTATTTTGTTTAAAGATCGGTACCCACATTTCCGGATGGGATTTGGCAAGACGTACGGTACTGGAAAACCCTGAGCTTGCCAGCTGAAAAATGGTTTCCTCTTCACGTTCCTTTTCCAGAACAGTATTGGCCAGGGCATATGATGTAATATGGGAAATATGGGAAATATAAGCCGTATGGATGTCATGGTCTTCCGCATTCATGTAGATCATGTGCATATCAAGAGCTTCAACAATACTTTCAACGGTTTGCAGAGCGTCATCTGCAGACTCTTCCTTATTACAGATCACTCCGGCCTTTCCGGAGAAGCTCTCTGCAATAGCCGATTTCGGACCGCTGTTTTCTGTTCCCCACATCGGGTGAAAGGCGACAAATCTTGAACGTCTCGGATGGTTTCTCACAGCATTTACAATTCCTGCTTTTGTAGAACCTGCATCCATAACCGTCTGCTGATCTGATATAAGATCAAGAACATTGGGCAGCAGTTTTCTGGCAGCATCTACCGGAATTGCCAGGATGACCAGATCAGAATTTTTGATTCCATTCTCCAGATCTGCCTCTGCATCAATGATCTTTAAATCCAATGCCTCGGTGATGTGTTTTTTATCGTTATCGATCCCGTAGATAAAGTCGGCGATGTTTTTATCTCTTAATTTCAAAGCCATCGAACCACCGATTAATCCTACTCCAATAATGCTAATTTTCATCTTTTTAATTTTTTTTTAAAATAAAAAAACCTCGTCAAGGACGAGGTTTTAAATTATATTCATAAGAATCCCTATCCCAGATCTGAGTTAAAAATTCTATAATAATATGTTCCGTTGTTAAAATTCACGAAGCGAAGGTATAAAATATTTTTTAAAGTTGAGAAATTTACTTGATAAATGATTGCTTTTTCTTTGTGAATATGATGAATTGATTTTTAGAATCCAGCTCTTTTTTAATAATTTTAACCTGTCCTTTTAAAGTTGTTTAAAAAACACACATTACCATGAAAAACAGATTTCTTTTTGGATTCTTTATTTTGTTGGCTGTAACAAGTTCTACCTATGCCCAATGTTCAGATGTTCAGTTTTATACTTCTGCTACAGGAGATACCATTAGAATTAAAGAGACCTTTAACACAGAAGATAGTAGTACGAATGAATATTTAAAAGAACGTCTAAAGCCTATACAGTCCAATTTCAAAAGAATCAATTCCATTACAAAATGGTCTTCCGTCAAGAAAAAATCTATTGAAGGAGAATCCGCAGAAGGTGGTGAAGC
The DNA here is from genome assembly GCF_003384725.1 of Chryseobacterium pennipullorum. Classification (GTDB taxonomy): domain Bacteria; phylum Bacteroidota; class Bacteroidia; order Flavobacteriales; family Weeksellaceae; genus Chryseobacterium; species Chryseobacterium pennipullorum. The sequence goes on along the minus strand of NZ_QNVV01000007.1, from coordinate 187,095 downwards.
TACTTTTTACTACAACAACAAGCAATTGGAAAAAGTAATAGCCAGACATTATGGAGAAATGGGACAAACACTGGTTGAATACTACCTCATGAACGGAAAACTGTCTTTTGTATTTGAAAAAGATTACCGGTATAATCGTCCCTTGTTCTACGATGAGAAAACGATGAAAGAAAACAATGATACGGAAGCTTTTGATTTTGAAAAATCAGAGATTACAGAAATACGGAATTATTTTGAAAAAGGAAATCTGATTCATATTCTGGACAGCCAGGACTGTGGTGCCCCCTTCAGCGGAGATTACATAGCCGGTGAAGAGAAAAAAATATCTAAGGATTTTAAAAGACTGATCAGGCTGACGGAGTGATTTTGCTTACAATAATAATAGGCAATCTGGCAATGTCAATTTTCCCAAAATAAAATATTACCGGGCCTGCCGGTTGAGATCGAGCCGTTTTTCCAATCCTGTAATTTAGTGTTTCATATTTTTTTCCTTTCATGACCGAAACTGATTTCCATCAGGCTGCTGGCACTGTACGGATCATAAAAGGCTTTCAGTTTTACAGCTCCGTTTTCACTGTTGATCAGCATGTCAAAAAATTGAAGCTATAAATGTACCCGTTTTTTCTTTACATCCAACGGAATTTACAGCTTCAAAAGAAATAGAAAAATCGGTGTATTTATGGATTTGAAATAATCAGTGTTGAAGGGATGTCAGATAGCCATAGACTCTTGGTATCAAGAAGATTCTTCCAGCTTTTACTGCTGATCAGCATCAGGTCCTGAGAATGAAGAAATTCTTTTTCGATTTTCTTCTCGTTATACAGCGTTATATGATTCGGAGCAACCTGTTCAATGCTTCTGATCAGCTCTTTTACTTCAATATTATTGCGGATCTGCCCGGCAGCATCCAAAATGATCACTTGCGAATTGTTGTTATTGATAAGCCTTTTTGCATATTCAAGAAGATAAAAATCGCTCAAATTAAAGATAGGAACAAATATTTTATCCGCTGCTTTGAATTCTTTGTCAACAAGAATTCCCACAGGAATTGTTGCTTTGTCTAATACCTGCAATGTCAAATCGTCAAAAGGTGAGGTATTGAAAATATTTCCTTTTCCTTTTACCGTATTCAGTAATTTTTCAGGATTAATTATTTTTGTGGTAAAACCAAGCAGCCTTCCCAGCAAGCTGCCTTCATACATTGATTTACCAAGCATGATCAGAAGAAGATCATAATTCCCTTTATTGGTAATGTTCGTCAGGTCACTTTCAACATCTGTAGAAGCTTTGAAAAGGGTGGTAACTTCAAGTTGCAGTTCTTGGGAGGTTTCAATGACATTCTTGAACTGTTCTTTCTCATAATTTTCAATATCAAAGGCGTGAAGCTCATCGACAGGGGCAATATTCATTGCGGTCACACTTTTGTTTCCATTCATTTTGTGGGTGAAATGGTCTGCAAGTTTCAGCAGCTTACTTCCTGCTTTTGCCGTTTCAAAAGATAAAAGAACCCTGTATTTTGTATCGTCCTCCTCATGGGTGTCTTCCTCAATCATGGATTTTTTTCCTTTAAAAAGATAGTTGATAAGATCCAGACAAGGACCTGTCATAAATGTTGTGAAAAGGGCCATAATAACCAGCATGGCGAAGAGTTCCGGACCCAATACACCTAGGTCGTAGCCGATATTGAGGACAATAAGTTCTGTTAATCCCCGGGTATTCATTAAAGCTCCAATAGTGAGGCTGTCTTTCCAGCTTATTCTCAGAAACCTTGCAGTAAGGGCGCTCCCGACAAACTTTCCTGTTACAGCTGTAAGGATGATGAGTCCACCTATTTTCCAGAGATGCGGATCATTCAGTAATCCGATCTGAGTTCTGAGACCTGTAAATACAAAGAAAAGAGGAAGTAATAATACAAGTGCGACATCTTCCACCTTTTCGATGAAGAGGTTTCTGAATTTTATATTTTCCGGCATGATCGCACCGGCCATGAATGCTCCAAAAAGGGCATGGATGCCAATTACCTCAGTGGCGTAAGAAGAGATGATAAGGATAAGGAAAAATACAGCCACCAGTGATTTGCTGATAAACCCTTTTCCCTTCTGGGATTCAGCGATTCTGTTCAGAAAAGGCCGTACCGCTTTGATCATGATGAAGACATACAGAATGGCCATCAGGATCACAAATACGGATCCTGAGAAAGACCCTGCTTTTACCACTGCAATGACAGCTGCTAAAATACACCAGGCAGTAATATCATCGGCCGCTGCACAGGTAATCACTACTGTTCCTATTTTGGTTTTATGGAGATTACGTTCCTGAACAATTCTGGCGAGAACAGGAAATGCGGTAATACTCATGGCTATAGCTATAAATAAAGCAAATGAACTGAACTGGATTCCTTCCGGTGCAAATTCTTTATAAATAAAATAGGAAAGCCCTACTCCCAATGCAAAAGGGAAGATAATACTTGCATGGCTGATGACTACTGCATCATGCGCTTTTTTTCTTAGAACACTCAGGTCTAGCTCCATTCCCACAATGTACATGAAGAGAATAAGACCGATCTGGCTCAGAAACTGGAGGTTAGGTAATGATTCCTTTGGGAAGATAAATGCTGAAAGCTCCGGGAAATATAGCCCGAAAAGTGACGGCCCCAGAACAATCCCGGCGATCATTTCACCAATGACTGATGGCTGTTTCAGCTTTACACAAATCCACCCAAAAAGCTTGGCGACCAGGATAATGGTAACGATCTGGGCCAACAGCAGGGCTAGAGGATGATGCAGGTTGGTGAGAAAAGAATCTGTGAAATTTTCCCACATCGTGGATCCTGCAGCAGTGGCTGGGGTAATGTTTTCTCCTATTTCCAGTGTTTTCCCCTCCACGAAAAACCAATACATAAGGCATGAAAAAAATGCAATTGTACTGATGTAAAAAATAATACTTTTATACTTCCCCAAGTTCATGATTCCTGTATTTTGATGCAAATTTGATAAGAATATATGAATGTTAAATACTCCTTTCCTTTAAAATGTAATGAATACTCTAAAAAATGTAATAAAATTTACCTAAAAGAGCAGCCGGTGTTATTTCGATGGTCAGAGCTTAGAATGCTGGTGAAACGGACGTGTCTTTCATGATAAAATCAATCACTTTGCAGCAAAGGTAAACGTATTGATCATTCAAAAAGGGGAGGTGTAATGAAGGGACGGTATTCTGTAATGAAACCGTAAATATCTGAAGTTTTATTTTCCGAATAGCTCCATCAATGAATTTTTATACGCATCACCAATCTGTAATTTCAGGAAAGTCTGGTCGTCGTTGGTAATGGTAGTGATGATTTCGTTCGTTGAAAATACCTTAATAAAGGAGCGTGCAATGATCTCTTTCTTATTGACCTGGGCAAAATCTTTTGCAGGAAGCATGTCCAGAAGATTTTTGAAATTAAGATTCTTCAGAACAATGGTGGTTCCGTCGCTCAGGATAATATCTTTGTCTCTGCTGTCTATTTCAGACGTTTTGATGTAAGCAATCTGTTCGGTGAAAATAACGGTTTTTCCGATATTGGTGTTCCATTCAATGAATGATTTTTTCGGACTGTTTTCCACCAGTTCCTTTGCTTTTTCAAAGGCCTGGATAAGTCTTTCCTTTTTGATCGGCTTTCGTACATAATCTACTACATTTAAATCAAATGCTTCGGCTGCATATTCTTTGTAGGCTGTAGTAAATATAATTTTTTTTGAATCTGAAATCAGCTCAGCAACCTGAAGTCCGGTCATTCCTGGCATTTCAATATCAAGTATACAAAGGTTGCAGTCGAGGTTTCCGATTTCGTTCAGGAAAATTTTAGGGTCATTGAAGGCCTTTACCACTTCTACGTCATCAATCTGTTCACATAACAGTTTCAGGTAGCTGATCGCCAGCAATTCATCATCCAGAATAACGCATTTTATCATAGAATTCTCCTAAATTGATTTTTAATTCTGCGGTGAAGATACCGTTTTTCGAGCTTTTTTCAAGCTGGTAATGGGTATTGTAGATCATCTTTAGCCTTTGATCCAGGGATTGGCTTCCAAAACCACTTTTTTCCTTTTCCAGAATATTCTTCAAAGAAGCTTTATTGCTTACTTTCATCGTGAAAATTCTGTTTTCAAGCTCAAGGTAGATTGAGATAAAAGAATCCTGGGCAAGAAAATCGGTATGCTTGAAGGCATTTTCAATAAGATCAACAGAGATCAGCGGGGCAAATACCTTTTCCTCATAAATAGAATCCGATTTGTTGATTCTTGATTTGATTCTGAAATCAAAAAGAGGATTGATCTTGATTTTGTTGATTTCAATAAGGCTCAACGCGAAATTCAGTTCTTCCTTTGGACTTACGTACTTATTGTTGCTTTCATATAAAATATAATCAAGAACATTCGCCAGCTTATCCAGAGACATATAGGTCTGATAAGCATGAGACTGGACCGAATTAAGGATATTTTTGAATAAATGGGGGTTCAGCTTGGTGCCGATATGCTCCAGCCGTACTTCGTTCAGCCGCTGTTCAATCATGGCATTGGTTTCTGACAACCTGGTATTTCTTTTCTTCAGGTTTTGATTCTGGCTGAACAAATAAATACTGGTGGTAAGAAAAAAGAAAATGGCAAAAACTCCGACGAAGATCAGATAATCATGAATCATGTAATAATTGCCACCCATTGGATTGTTATAAACTAATTAAGTTTTTTCAAAGTTTTAACGGTTACATTTTCCTCACATTTCTCAAAAGTGATCTCGTAAGCCGGTTTTTTTTCCGGGTAGATGATAAGATAGTCCGGGCATGGCTTTTTCTGTGCATGGCTTCGGTCAAAATCTACTTTTCCGTTGGTAATGATACTGTCTTTTACAAATTTTTCGTCGATCTTGTAAGCATTCATCGCATTTTTAACCTCTTCAGTATATGTAAATTCTTTTGAAAGAGTTTCTGCTATCACCCGGCTGTTGGGCAGATAACCGCTGCAGCTTGCCCCTTTTTTGTTTAAAATAAAGAATACGATCAACAGCCCCGGAATGAAGCCTATTGCATAAAATTTCAGTTTTTTCATTAGAAAATTAAAAGATTGATATCGTGGTAGGTAAGTCCAAAACGATCACAGATGATCTTCTTGGTGTGCCTTCCTTTGTACATATATAAGCTTTGCTTCATCTCATTTTTGCGGATCAGCATGTTTTCAAAGCCTCCTTCTTCATCATAATTTAAAATATAGGAAAGGAAGAAATTTGAAATCGCTTTTGTCGTGGTTCGTGGCATTCTTGAGGTAAGGTTCGGAAGTCCGCAGTGGATTACCCCGTGTTTGATGATATAGGGTTCTTCCATCGTCGTCAGTTCCGAAGTCTCAATCACTTTTCCGTTATCAATGGTGATATCAATAATGACACTGCCTTTTTTCATTTTCATCACCATATCTTCAGTAACGATAGGGGTCATATTCAATCTTGGAAGTGCTCCGATCACTACGTCAGCACGTCTTAAGCTTTTGCTGAGTTCCTTGGGATCGATGATAGAGGTCGGCACCCGGCTGTCAACCATCGTGTGAAGTCTTCTCAGTTTGGATAAGGAATTGTCAAAAACTTTGATGCTGGCTCCTAGGCCAATGGCTGCTTTTGTTGCAAATTCACCGACAATCCCTGCTCCCAGAATGACTACTTCAGCGGGTCTTACTCCTGTAATGCCTCCAAGCATTAAACCATTAGATAATGCCAGAAGCTCTGAAGCATATAAAACAGAGACGGTACCTGCAATTTCACCGATTAATCTCACCAATGCAAGCTGTTTGTATTCATCAACGATAAATTCAAAAGCAATGGCATTTATTTTTTTCTCTGCAAGCTTTAGGAAATAGCCTTTATCTCTCAGATTGATCTGAAGTGCCGAAACCAGGTAAGTGTTGGGCTTCATATAGTCAATCTCGTCTTCAGTAGGAGGATTGATTTTGAGGATGAGGTCCTGTCCGAAGGCTTCTTTAGGGTCGTTGGTAATTTTCGCTCCCGATTCGGAGTACTGCAGATCGGTAAAAAAAGAACCCTGGCCGGCTCCTGATTCTACAATGATCTCGTGACCATGCTCTACCAGCACCTGTACGGCGTCCGGAGTGATGCAGGTTCTCCTTTCGTTGAGACAGGTTTCTTTAGGAATCCCAATACTGAACTGTTTTCCTTTTTTAATAACCTCCAATTTTTCCTCTTTCGGCATCAATTCTTCTTCTGTGAAAGGAGTAAAAATATTTGTACTCATCCTTAAATTAAATTATGTCTTACAGATTGTTATTTTATACTCAATAATAAGCAAAGATACATAATATTTACTCGAATGTAATCTCTCTGTTTTCTCCCGTATTCACAATACTCATTGTGTGGTAGTTGAGCCCGTACAGTTCCTCTTCATATACTTCCGGCCATTCTATAATGCAGAGAAAAGAATTGTCCAGGTACTCCTCAATACCGATATCATAAACCTCTTCAATGTTTTTCAGACGGTAAAGATCAAAATGATATATTTTTCCTTCAGGAGTTTGATATTCATTCACAATAGAGTAAGTGGGTGAATTGACTTCATCCCCGCTTCCCAGCTTTTTAAGCAGAAATTGGGTGAAAGTGGTTTTCCCGGCACCTAGATTTCCCTTTAATAAAAGGATATTATGTTGTAAGTCAGGAATAATGTTATCAACAACTTCCTGCCAGTGTTCGATTGTATTTATAGTGAACTGCATATACTGATTTGTTTTGCAAAAATAATGAAATTAAAATGTGGAAATGGAGAATAAACAGAAAAGATATAGACCGTGATCTGTGAATATGATTGGAATTACAATTGACTTTCTACATTAAATCCTAAACTCTTACCGATACTCTCAAACTCTCTTACACTCCAACTCAAAACCTGTCGGACTTCTCCATAAAAATACCTAATTTTGTAGCATGATTTCGAAGCAGACATTAGACAAGATTTTCTCAACGATACGGGTAGAAGAGATCGTAGGAGAGTACGTTCAGTTGAAAAGAGCGGGGTCTAATTATAAAGGACTCAGCCCATTTCATGAAGAGAAGTCTCCTAGTTTTGTTGTTTCGCCAAGCAAACAGATCTGGAAAGATTTCTCTACCGGAAAAGGCGGAACGGCCATTTCTTTCCTGATGGAAATCGAGAACTTTACTTATCCTGAAGCCCTTCGTCATGCTGCAAAGAAATACGGAATCGAAATTGAAGAAGATCTTCGTGAAATTTCTGAAGAAGCAAAGCATGCACAGACGGAAAAAGATTTGCTGTATAAAATTCATGAAGTGGCCAACTCATATTTCCAGGAAATCCTTTGGGATGATGAAGAAGGCAGAAGTATAGGGCTTGCTTATTTTAAGGAAAGAGAACTTAAGGACGATATCATCAAAAAATTCCAGTTAGGATATTCTCCCGAAAAAAAGAATGCTTTTACCACTTATGCCTTAGAAAAAGGCTACAATAAAGAGATCCTTGAAAAATCCGGACTTTCTATCTTTCCTGAAAATACCCCTGCTGGCGTTGACAGATTCCGTGAAAGGGTTATTTTTCCGATTCATAGCTTTTCAGGGCGGGTTTTAGGCTTTGGAGCTAGAATTCTGAAAAATAATGTCAAAACAGCCAAATATCTCAATTCACCGGAAACAGAGATTTATCATAAGTCAAATGTTCTTTACGGGCTCAATCAGAGTAAACAGGCTATTTCAAGAAAAAATGCATGTCTATTGGTGGAGGGATATATGGATGTCATCTCCCTTCATATGTCCGGAATCGAGAATGTGGTGGCCAGTTCTGGTACTTCATTGACGACAGAGCAGATTAAGCTGATCAAGAGGCTTACAGAAAATGTAACGATCCTTTTTGATGGGGATAATGCCGGAATTAAAGCCAGTTTCCGAAGTATTGACATGCTGCTTGCGGAAGGCATGAATATCCGTGTTTTACTCTTCCCGGATGGAGACGATCCGGATTCATTTGCAAGAAAACATCCTCAGGAATATGTTGAAAAATATATTGAAAATGAAGCCATGGACTTCATTGATTTCAAAGCCGAGATCCTGTTAAAAGATGTTGGAAATGATCCAATCAAAAAGGCTGAAGCCATACGGAATATCGTAAAATCGGTTTCATTTGTGCAGAATGCTTTAAAACGGGAAGTTTACCTTAAAGAGGTTTCCAATAAATTCGGGCTGTCTGAGCAGAGTCTTTTCAATGAACTTGATGTCCAGAAGCAGATTACACAAAACCAGACCAGCCATATTCAGCAGCAGAAGGAAAAAACTGCTCCAAAGATGGAGATTGTACCTCCGGATAAGGAAAAAGAGGATCCGTTTCTGTTTGATGTCCTGTTTATGGAAAGTAAGCTTGTTGATCACATGCTGATGTTTGGTGATATTGTACTGAAGCGGAGAAACGAAAATAACGAGGAATACCAGATCACGGTTATTGAGGAGATACTCCATCATTTTGAGGAAGAACAATATTCTTTTTTAGTGAAGGAGAATGAGATCATTATCAATGAGGTGAAGGAGGGGATTCAGAAAGAAGAGCTGAGGAGTGGAAACTTTTTTGTATCTTTTATGGATGAAGAAATCACAACAAAGGTTGTAGATGCATTGATTCCGCTGGATGAACTTGAAAACTGGGCTTCAAGGAATATCTATCCACCCAATTACGGAGACAAGGTTGCAGAGCAGATCCAGGGCGATGTATTGCTTCACAAATACCGGTATATTGATTATTTAATTATAGAAACTGCAAAAGAGCTCGACGAATGCAGAACTGACGATGAAGTAAGATACTATGAACTGATTAAAAAAATTACCTTATTGAAACAGGCCTCTATACGCCTGAGCAATATTATTGAATATTCGCCCATCAAAGGCATCTATGCCGACAGAAAAAGATAGTTCGAAGACAGGATTTGTTATTCTGTGACAAAAAGTCCTATAAAAATTTAGGAATAAATATTGTAATTTAAACTTCGGAAAATATTTTAAAAATAATACATAATAGTAATATGGACATTAAAAAGGAATTCAGAGATTTCTCTGTAAAACATTTAGGAAACAACGGTCTGGTTACCGATCAGTATATGGGAATGTATGGCCCAACGAATCTTACCCCATACATCATGGAAGAAAGAAGATTAAACGTTGCTCAAATGGACGTTTTCTCCCGTCTTATGATGGACAGGATTATCTTTCTGGGAACAGGAATTGATGATCAGGTAGCGAATATCGTTACGGCCCAGCTTTTATTCCTGGAAAGTGCAGACCCTTCAAAAGATATTCAGATCTACATCAACTCTCCTGGTGGTAGTGTGTATGCAGGATTAGGAATTTATGACACAATGCAGATCATTAAGCCTGATGTAGCCACAATCTGTACAGGTATGGCAGCTTCTATGGGAGCCGTATTACTGGTAGCAGGAGAAAAAGGAAAACGTTCTGCGCTTAAGCACTCACGAGTGATGATCCACCAGCCTTCAGGTGGTGCTCAGGGAGTAGCTTCCGATATGGAGATCAATCTTAGAGAGATGTTGAAATTAAAGCAGGAGCTTTATGAAATCATTGGTCACCATTCAGGTCAGACTTACGAGTGGGTAGAGAAATCATCTGACAGAGATTACTGGATGACTTCTGAAGAAGCCAAAGGCTACGGGATGGTAGATGAGGTTCTTCAAAGATCTACAGAGAAAAAATAATGGATTGAAAAATCATAGAAACCGCACCAATCTGGTGCGGTTTTTTTTTGCTTATTGCTACAAGTTCCCTCTCCAGAGGAATGGCAAAATTCAAAGGATCTCTGATAGGATATTTTACGGATAAAAAAGCACCAGAAGGAGCTTCTCTATTGCTTAATAATCTTATGTATTGTAGAATTGTCCACTGTTTTCAATTCCACAAAATAAGTTCCTGATTGTAAAGACTGGAGATTAATCTTTGTGGTCTGGGAAGTCATTACCTTTTGTCCGGTAACGGAATAAATATTCACTTCCTTCAGTTTTTCAGCAGTGTCAATCTGAATGAAATCATTTGCTGGATTAGGAAAAATACTGAATTTTTTCTTTGTAACAGAAGAAACTCCCAGGGTCGACTCTGCTTCTATGGGTGTAAATGGCCTTCTCTGTCCGAAACTTAGTCCCAACCAATCATTATTATTTAACTGAATCTCAGAAAGATTTTCCTTTTTCTGCCAGCTTGAAAGGTCTTTTCCTTTATACAGTTTCCAGCTGTCCGGGCCTGAAGCGTTTCCTGTAAAGGTATTGAGCGCCAGTGCAGAGACCTGATCGTTTACTAAACTAAAAGTAAAATAAGAAGCCTGAGCCTGTATCAGCTGGAGAGCCTGATCACCGGTTATGCTTCCATAATATTGAATTCCGAAAACAAAAGAATTTGCTCCGAAATCAATGACAACGAGGCTTTTGTTATTTCCAGTGCCGATCCAGTTGGTGATCTGAGACGGGGTATACCATCCTGAACTATAGGCCGGAACCGGAGTAGATGGTGAGGCATCAGAATCATCAATGCCGTACTTTATGCCATACCATTTTCCATCGACAAGGTCTGTATAGCCTACACCGTTGTTATAGCTCATGCTTTCTGCACTATCTCCGGACCAGGTAATCCAGTAATCATCAGTATTGGTGGTATGATGGTTATAATTCAGTGTGGAAAGAAAACCTGAAGGAATATCCGCTTCCATTTTAGGTTCTGCAGCGATAATTGCGTTGAGAAGGTCTTCCATGGTAAGGAGATCAGAGTCGAAACGGTAACCCCACGCATAAGAAGCCGGAGTACTGCCATCGTTGAAATCTGCAATAAAATAGGCTTTCTTAGAACCGTTTCCTACCCAGAATTTAATGTCGTTTTCTGTAAACTGGGCCGACAGGAACTGCATAAAAAGCAGTAAGAAAAAAAGATAGATTTTTTTCATGATATCATTAAATTAAAGTTTTATTCCCGAAACTTATCTTCAGATAGAAAGCACATCTCTACAGTATTGATCTGAAGTAATATATTGGAAGGCAGGTCTCCTGGCTTGCATCTTATGACGACCTTCCCGGACAGTGATCCAGTGGTATGATGACGTATAAGTAAAACAGCTTACAGTTGCGGGTACAGCCCAAGAATTGAATAATATTCGCACTTGATTCCCTATTAATGAACTTTGTTCAGCCTTACAACGCTGCAAATATATCATATAAATCTGGACCCTGTTTTGTGAATTATTTTTCTTTTTTCACGATATCGAAGTGTTTAGTAAGCTTTTAGAAGGAATGGTCTTTTTTAAATTATTAAAGAATATGATTGGTTGTTTTTATTTTCATAATGTTCGGAGGTAAACGGTGTTTATATTGAATTCATGTTATGGGTTTATTGTTAAAGTATAATTATCATTCGATTTAAGATCAGTTTATAATCAATTTATATTTTCGCGCCATAAAAATATATATGAAAAGAATATTCCTATCTGTATTGTTGTTGGCTGCGCTGGGCTCATGTAAAGATGATGATGCAGCTAATAACCAGGATCTCAATTATTCTAAACTCCCGCAGGAATTTCCTTTTTCCAAACTTGCTACCGTAAACGGGATAGACGTTATTAATGGTGGGTTTGGCTCCGGAGCAGCAGCACATCCTACGAGAAAGGGTGAATTTTATGTCATTACGGACAGGGGTCCTAATACGGATTACCTTAACGGAAAGAAATTTCTGGCCCCTGATTTTACACCGACTATTATGCATTTTAAAATCAATGCGGAAGGAAATATTGAGGTGATTAAATATATTAAACTTAAAAATCCGTCAGGTCAGGCTATAACCGGTCTTCCTAACCCTGCAGGAATGGGAAGTACCGGTGAAGTTGCTTACGATGCTTCAGGAAATGTACTGGGTACTGACAAATATGGACTGGACAGTGAGAGTCTTGTAGCTGCTGCCGACGGTACTTTCTGGGTTTCTGATGAATACGGACCTCATATTGTACACTACAGTGCAGAAGGAGTGGAAATGGAAAGGATCAGTCCTATCGGTGTCAATACCGGAACGAGAAAATTGCCTGCTGTTCTGGCCAAAAGGAGAGCCAACAGGGGAATGGAGGGACTTTGTATTACCCCGGACGGAAAAACACTTGTTGGAACCATGCAGTCGATGATGTTTGTACCTTCCAAAGCTTTAGCAACCAATACTACGTTAACAAGAATTGTAACTTTTGATATTGCTACCGGCAAGACGAAACAGTTTTTATACAGACAGGACGGCGGAGCTTCTGATTCGGTATGTGATATTACTGCATTGAGCAATACTGAATTTCTTGTCATCGAAAGAGATGGTAATTTTGGATCACAAGGAGGAATTAAAAAAGTATACAGGATCAACATAAGTGGAGCCTCTGATGTGAACGGGACCGATATTGCTGCGGTGGATGGAATGAAAATTAATAATAAAGCATTGGAACAGTGTACATGGGATGAAATTACAAATTCCGGTATAAAACCTGTCTCTAAAACGCTGGCAGTAGATCTCGTAGCCAAACTGGGATATGAGCATGATAAATTTGAGGGAATTGTGTATTTAGGAAATAATAAGCTGGCCGTCTTCAATGATGATGATTTTGGCGTAGTGGATGACGGAGGTGGAAATGCAAAAGCTAAAGTTTTACCTAAAACGGGAAAAGTAGATAAAGGAACTATGTATATAGTCGATATTCAGTAATTAGATTTTTTTTAAAGAAAACGGCAGAACCAAAGGTTCCGCCGTTTTTGATTGTTTACTGTATGCACTAAAGGTATCTTTAAATCAGCTTTAGTGAAGAGGATATGTTTCAATATTAATTAAAAGCTTCGATAATCTTAGAGAAATCTTCCAGCTTTAAGGCTGCTCCTCCAATAAGACCTCCGTCGATATCAGGTTGTGAGAAGATCTCTTTAGCATTATCTGGTTTTACAGAACCTCCATATAGGATAGAAATTTCGTCAGCAACGTCCTTGCCATACTTTCCGGCAATGATATTTCTGATGTGAGCGTGAATTTCCTGAGCCTGTTCTGGACTAGCTGTTTCTCCGGTTCCGATAGCCCAAACCGGTTCGTAAGCAATCACTACTTTTTTAATCTCCTCTGGTGAAAGAGTGAAAAGAGCGACTTCAGTTTGGTTTTTTACTACCTCCAGGTGCTGTCCTGCTTTTCTTTGCTCAAGAGTTTCCCCGTTGCAATAGATTGGGGTAAGCCCCTTATCTAAAGCCAATTTGATCTTTCTGTTGCAGTGTGAATCTGTTTCTCCGTGATACTGTCTTCTTTCAGAGTGCCCGATCAATGATCCTGTAGCATCGATAGATTCCAGCATATCAGCAGAAATTTCTCCTGTATAAGCACCACTTTCGTGCTCGCTCATGTCCTGAGAGAATACTCCAATTTCATCCTTTTCAAAGATGTCTTTAGCCATCATTAAGTATAAAGATGGTGGAGCGATCCAAACCTCACAGTTGGTCGTAGTGTTGTTTTTATAGCTTAGTAACTGAATCATTAATTGTTGTGCATCAATTACATTTTTGTTCATTTTCCAGTTGCCTGCAACTATTTTTCTTCTCATAAGATTTATTATATTGATTTATTTTACTTTTTAATTAAATTTTTACTTTGCATCTGCGTGATCTGCAAAATCTGCGGGAACCTTATTTATTAATCCCTTCCAATTTAAACATGAAAGCATATACCAAAGCAAGATCCTTCAGATAATCAAATCTTCCGGAAGCTCCTCCATGACCGTAGTCCATGTCTGTTTTTAATAATAATACGTTTTTATCCGTTTTCATATCTCTTAGTTTAGCAACCCATTTTGCAGGTTCAAAATACTGAACCTGAGAATCATGCAGCCCTGTTGTTACCAACAGATTCGGATAGTTTTTCTTTTCGATATTTTCATACGGAGAATAAGATTTCATATAGAGATAAGCCTCCTTATTGTTAGGATTACCCCATTCATCATATTCGTTGGTTGTCAAAGGAATACTGGTGTCAAGCATGGTATTGACAACGTCTACAAAAGGAACCTGTGAAATAACACCATTCCAAAGGCCAGGGCCCATATTAGCGATAGCTCCCATTAACAATCCTCCGGCACTTCCTCCCTGAGCATATAAATGTTTAGGCGATGTATATTTTTCTTTCACAAGATATTCTCCGGCATCAATGAAATCGGTAAATGTGTTTTTCTTTTTCATCATTTTCCCGTCTTCATACCATTGTCTTCCCATTTCCTGACCGCCACGGATATGAGCAATAGCATAGGCAAAACCTCTATCCAGAAGACTCAGTCTTGTGCTGCTGAATGTAGCATCCATAGAGCTTCCGTACGAACCGTAAGCATAAAGAAGAAGTGGATTGTTCCCTTCTTTTTTTAATCCTTTTTTGTAAACAATAGATATTGGAATCCGGGTTCCATCTTTTGCGGTGGCAAAAAGTCTTTCTGTTGTATAAAGATCTTTATTATAGCCGCCCAGAACTTCCTGCTGTTTCAAAAGATTTCTTTTACCGGTTTTTAAATCCTGTTCATACTGAGAACTTGGTGTAATCATGGAAGTATATCCGAAACGGAAATTATCTGTGTTATACTCTGGATTTCCTGATGGATAAACAGTATAAGCAGCTTCATCAAATTTCAGAAAGTCTTTTTTACCTGTTTTTCTGTCATAGATCATCAATTGAGAAAGCCCGTTTTGTCTCTCACTGAATACCAGATAATTCTTAAACTCGGTAATTCCCTCCATCAGAACCTCTTTTCTGTGGGGAATAAAATCTTTCCAGTTCTCAACACCTGTTTTGTTTAAAGGAGTTTCTACAATTTTAAAGTTAAGAGCATCTTTATTAGTGGTAATTAAAAATTTATCTTCCAGTGGAGTAACATCGTACAGGACGTCTTTTATTCTAGGTTGGAAAACCCTAAATGTTCCGTTAGGATCATTGGCATCAAGATATCTGGTTTCGGAAGAAGTGGTAGCCTGAGAATAGATCATAATGAACTTCTCATTCTTGGATTTTCCTACCCCAATATAGTTGGTTTTATCCTTTTCCTCATATACAAGAGCATCCTTTGACGAATTTGTTCCCAGAGCATGTCTGAAAATCTTTTCCGTTAAAAGAGTTTCCGGGTTCTTGGAGGTATAAAATATCGTTTTGTTATCATTTGCCCAGGTGGCTGATCCTGTTGTATTTTTAATACCAAGATCAATGGTTTTCCCTGTTGAGAGATCTTTTAGAAATAATTTATATTGTCTTCGGGATACATCATCCACCCCATAAATCATTTTTGTATTATCCGGACTGATACTAAATCCTGAGGCCGAATAATAGGAATGTCCTTCAGCCTGCTTGTCAACATCCAGAAGAATTTCTTCTGGAGCCGTAAGACTTCCTTTTTTTCTACAATACTTAAAATATTGTTTTCCCACTTCTGTACGGGTGTAATAATAATATCCGTTTTTGAAAACCGGAACAGACTCATCTTTCTCTTTGATTCTAGCTTTCATTTCCTGGAAAAGCTTTTCTCTGAAAGGTTCTGTATCTTTCATCATGCCTTCCCAATAGGTGTTTTCAGCCTTTAAATAATCAACAACTTTGGTAGAATCTTTTCCTTTTTTAAAATAATCGATCATCCAGTAATAAGGATCATTGACCTTATCACCATGGATTTCTCTGATGTGTTCCTGCTTTTCTGCAACGGGGGCTTTCAGGCCCGGAAATTTCTGAGATTGAAATGTGGATGCACTCATTACTAATAGTCCTAGATAAATTTTTTTCATGTTTTTTTTGATTTAGGAAGAAATTATAATCCCCATAAGTTTTTCAGTAAAACATAAAAAGTGTGTTCTTCCTCGGTGACCTTATTGTCTGCTTTAATCAGAGATTTGGCAAACTGAGCAAACTTTATACGTTCATCTTCAGTAGAATCATCAAGGAAGCATCTTCCATGGAATTCAAAGTGATCTTTCCACTCCTCAGGCTGTAAAAGAGCAAGGGTGTCAAGCTCGTTATCCAGGTTCATTCTGAATGGAAACTCATCTGCCAGATATTGTTGTACCAACATTCCTTCTTCAGGGGCGAATTCTCCGTCTACAGAAGAAAGGATCATTAATAAGTGGTAACCGGCGATAGATTTATTTGATTTTTGCATAATGTTAATATTTCTTTATTAAATAGCCTAAGCTATTGTCTTCTAAAATTTTGTCGAGGTATTTCCCTCTGCTACTGGATGCTCTTTGGTAAGGGGCAAATCTCTCAGCAACTTCGTTGAATTCTTTATTCAGCTGTATGAGTTCCTCAATCTCATTTTCATTCAGTGTTTTTTGAGAAAGCAAGGTGTTGAAATGTATTAATTTTTTTACGGCAATTTCCTTCCTTACAATTTCTTCTTCAGTAGAATTTATGGTACATATTCCATATATCCCGTTACAATAAGCTTCCCATTCACTCTCAAAGATCTCTTCGAGTTTTTCCTGATCATTATTAAAAGCATTATGATAGGCAAAATTTTTGTCAGGATGTTTCATGAGATTTTGAATGAATTTTTCTCTGAATTCTGTTTTATATTCATGAAAATCTTTCGTTTCTTTATTCTTCTCAATCAATGAAACACAGTTTTTGCTAAAGTACTTCTCCGTAATTTCAGTTTCAAATTCATCATTAAGAGGAGAGGTTATTTTTATACTTCTGGTAACTACATAAGAAGCTTCCGGAACCAGACGATTTTTAATAAGTACATTTAGTGTATCCTTCGTGATTTCCGTTATATCACATAGCCTTTCTTCTGTAATATAATTTCCGCTGATATATTCAAAATTTGATTCCATAACTTGGCTTATTCAATATAATCTTTAGCTGGCTGCTTGTCAATAATTTTTCCGTTTTCCAAAATCAGAACAAAAGGGTTGCTTCTTGCAATGGTTTTAATGGCAGTACCATCCATCATTGCATTTTTAATGGTTTTAAAAGTATTCTGATCGGTTGAAACTCCATAAATAAGTATTCCTTTCTGCGCATTTACTTTAGCTTCCACTTTCTGAAGAAGATCAGCAGAAACCTCTTTAGGATGGTAGGAGAATATTAAAATTGCTTTTGGTGCATGGATGATTTCGTCTGTGAGATCCACTCCTGTCGGATCTTCAATCTTAAACTTGACAATCTCAGATTTATAGCCCTCTTTTACCAGCACAGATTCATTTTTTCCTTCCTCAATTTTCCATGGAGAACCTTCTGCCCAATATTTTGTTTCTTTAATGTAATCATCCTGGTTAACTTTCAGAGACTCACCTGTTTTCTCATTTTTCAGAGAATAAAACGTTTTGTATTCCGAAGGGTTTTTGTTGATTTTTTCTTTTTCCCCTCTAATATCCGTTCCGATTTTATAATCACGGAAATCAATGAGCGGTTCATGCATAATTCCCTGGGCCATAATATAGATCATGATCAAAGAGAAAGCTCCTAAAATATAATATTTGAACTTTCCTGAAGATTCTGTTCTGTCATTGCTATATTCATCCTTTTTACGGAATTCTTTTCGGTACAATACAAAAAGAATAATAAGTCCCACCAGAAGTGCTACATCTTTAAAGAAACTTTGCCAAGGAGTGAATTTAACAGCATCTCCGAAGCAGCCGCAATCCGTCACTACATTGAAATAGGCAGAGTAGAAGGTTAGGAATCCAAAGAAAACACAAAGGGCAATTAATGTTGACAAGGTAAATTTCAGCTTTATTTTCAGAAGCAGCATACACCCCAGGAACAATTCCAGGACCACGACAATAATTGAAAAAAGCAATGCAAATTTTTCAAAAAATGGCATGTTAAAAACAGCAGGAGAAAAATATTCTTCCATTTTGAAAGAAAAACCTACAAGATCCACAGCTTTCACAAAGCCCGAAAGGATAAAAATGACTGCAATAATAAAGCGTAATAAACCTTTGATCATATTAAATAGTTTTGGGTTCGAATTGATTCTCTTTTTCCGAAAATTTAATCAGGCAGAAGACAGCGTAATTTAGCATATCAAAATAGTTGGCGTCAAGACCTTCTGAAGCGATAGTTTTCCCCTGATTGTCTTCAATCTGTTTGGTTCTCAGTACTTTTTGATAGATAAGATCTGTAATCGAAGAAATTCTCATATCCCTCCATGCCTCACCATAATCATGGTTTTTTCTTTCCATCAAGGCTTTGGCTTCATTGGCATATCGGTCATAAAGAGCTAATATTTCTTCTTTATTTTCATTAAAATCATTGGAAAAGCCTTTCTCAAGCTGAATAAGTCCAATGATAGAATAGTTGACAATTGCGATAAATTCATCTTCCTCACTTTCATCTACCATCTTTTGATCAGTCATCTGCAGCGTTCGGATCCTGTTTACCTTGATATAAATCTGATCTGTAATGGAACTAGGCCTTAAAACCCTCCATGCTGCACCATAATCCTTTAATTTTTTACCGAAAAGATCACGGCATTCACTGATAACTTTCTCGAACTGTACTGATGTTTTTAGCATAAATTTTCTTAATCTTCCAAATATACGAATTCGGTTTTAGATTTTTGAATATGGAGCGCTGAGTTTGTAAGTGAGAAGCTTTGAGAGTGGGATTTCTTGCACTGCGGGCTATGGAGTTTGATAGTAAGGGAGATGTAAAAGTCATTCTTCCAGCTTCTAACCTCTAATTTCTAATTTACAGCTTCTAAATCTTCATTAAAACTCACAAATCACTAATTTTGCACTACAAAATCATTTATCAATAATAATTTCCATGTTTTCTAACTCTCAAATGCTCCAACTCTCAGAGACTCCAACTTACTCCATCAACTGCAATGGCCGTTTAATACAACTGGACACGCCAAAGATTATGGGAATCCTCAATCTTACCCCGGATTCTTTCTCTGACGGAGGAAAGTTCAATGAAGAAAAAACAGCACTGCAACATGCCGAAAAACTGTTAAAGGAAGGTGCTGAAATTATTGATGTAGGGCCGCAATCCACCCGTCCAAAAGCTGAATTTCTAAGTAGTGGCGAAGAAATAAGGAGAATCGGAAATAGGATCAGCCGGATTAAAAGAGAATTTCCAGAAGCATTGATTTCCCTGGATACTTTTTATGCTGAAACCGTAAGATTCGGTTTTAATGAAGGCATCGATATGATCAATGACATCTCGGGAGGGCAATATGACCAGGAAATGTTTGATACAGTGGCCGCGACAGGACTTCCGTACATCCTGATGCATATAAATTCCTCGTACGAAACCATGCATGATAAGATCAGATTTGAAGATATAACAGTGGAAGTCAACAGATATTTTTCGCAGAAAATATCTGAGCTTTTACAAAAAGGTGTGAAAGATATCATTCTTGATCCTGGTTTTGGTTTCGGAAAAACCGTGGAAGACCAGATGAAAATGATTGATGAAATTCAATATCTGGGATTTGAAAGATTCCCTTTATTGATAGGCATTTCCCGAAAATCATTTATTTATAAGCCGTTGGGAAAATCTCCGCTGGATATCAATGAAGAAACCCAGAAGCTTCATTTGAGAGTATTGGAGCAGGGAGCTAAAATTTTAAGGGTTCATGATGTCGCTCATACAAAGGAAACCTTGGTACAGTTTTTACAAAAAAATAAAAAATGTTAAAAAAACTTGTGAGTAATTAAAAAGTTTATACATTTGCAACATGGATTTTACGAATCAGAAAAATATTATTGTCATTTCTATTATTGCTGTTGTCATTAACAACAGTAGGGAAACGGCATTTTAAAAATAGATTTTTAAATTTAAATTATATACAGGCCGTTTCATTTTGAAGCGGCCTTTTTTGTTTTAATTTTTTTATTGTACAAAATATGTATCAAATAGTATCAGTAATTATTATCGTCATTATTATTCCCTTGCGTCTGTGAGAAGGAAAGTGTATGACTGTACATATATGGAGCCCTCTCACAGCGTGAGAGGGCTTTTTTTATTCCCTTTTTTTAATTTTTAATCTCTATAAAATGTATTACAACGACGACACGGTTATCTATTTCAACGGAAACTTCATAAAAGCAAAGGATGCCGGAACAGATCTTTACGGACAATCTCTTCATTATGGATACTCGGTTTTTGAAGGCATCAAATCCTATAGCACCGAATATGGAACGAAAATTTTTAAAGCAAAAGAACATTACGAAAGATTAAAGAAGTCAGCAGATCTGATGCATATTCCGTTTGATTATTCTGTGGAGCAGCTTACAGATCTCACCTATGAACTTCTGGAAAAAAACGGGTTCTCAGATGCTTATATCCGTCCGCTGGTGACCTGCTCGCCCAATATGTCCCTTTCAAAAGGCAAAGAGTCTTACCTGTCTCTCTTAGCATGGGAATGGAATAATGGCTACCTCGCAGACCAGATGAAAATCATGACTTCAGAATTTCAACGCCCAAATCCTAAAGCCTTTAAGGTGGAAGCTAAAGTAGGTGGGCATTATGTGAATTCTATTCTCGCATGCCAGGATGCGAAAGACAAAGGTTATGATGAAGCACTGGTTCTCGATGAAAGTGGAAATGTTGCTGAGAGTTCTGGAGCCAATGTTTTTTTCGAAAAAGACGGTGTTCTTTATACTCCGGCCAAGGGAAGTATTCTTCCTGGAATTACAAGACAAACGGTGATGGAGATCTGCAATGAATTTGACATTCCTGTCAAAGAAACATTCTTTAAGCCTGAGGAAATGCGTGGTGCCGATGCAGGCTTTTTCTGTGGAACCGCCGCAGAAATTGCCGCTCTTGATTCCTTAGATGATGTTCCCTTTACCAAGAACTGGGAGGATACAGTAAGCAAAAAAGTACAGCAGGCTTATTTGAGACGCGTAAGACTTCTGTCATTGTAAATTAATGGAATTTAAAACATTAAATATCAGTGCTTTATGATTGTGTTTCAAACGATTGAATATTGTAATTTTTAGAAAAATTGAAAATTAAAAAATATTACAAGCTGTAGTTTTGGACCAAAATTAAGTAAACAAAAAAAACGAGAAGAATAGCAAATACAGGATACTATGTTAAATAAATATTCAAAAACATTCACACAAAACACTGAGCAACCCGCCGCGAAGGCAATGCTGTACGGGATTGGTTTTACAGAAGAGGATATGCACAAGGCGCAGGTCGGAATTGCCAGTATGGGATATGATGGCAACACCTGTAATATGCACCTGAATGATCTGGCTAAAGTGGTAAAACAAGGAACCTGGGAAAATGGTCTTGCCGGATTGATTTTTAATACAATTGGCGTAAGTGACGGAATGAGTAACGGGACAGATGGGATGCGCTATTCGCTGGTAAGCCGGGATGTGATCGCAGACAGTATAGAGGCGATTTGTGGCGCTCAGTATTATGACGGTCTTATTGCGTTGCCGGGTTGTGACAAAAATATGCCGGGAACCATTATTGCAATGGGAAGGCTGAACAGGCCTTCTATCATGGTGTATGGCGGAACCATTGCTCCAGGATGTTATAAAGGAGAACAGCTTAATATTGTTTCAGCTTTCGAAGCGTTGGGCAAAAAGATTGCCGGCGAAATTTCGGATGAAGACTTTGATGGAGTGATCAGAAACTCATGCCCCGGAGCGGGAGCCTGCGGGGGAATGTATACAGCTAATACGATGGCTTCAGCAATTGAAGCATTGGGAATGAGTCTGCCGTATTCATCGTCAAATCCAGCTTTAAGCAAAGAAAAGCAGACCGAATGTATGGAAGCCGGAAAATATCTGAAGAGCCTTTTGGAAAAAGACATCAAGCCTTCCGATATCATGACCCGCAAAGCTTTTGAAAATGCACTGCGTATGATTGTAATCCTGGGAGGCAGTACCAATGCCGTTCTGCACTTTATTGCAATGGCAAAAAGTGTGGGAGTATCCGTTACTCAGGATGATTTCCAGAAAATGAGCGACTGTACTCCCGTATTAGCTGACCTTAAACCCAGTGGGAAATACCTGATGCAGGACCTGCATAATCACGGTGGAATTCCGGCGGTGATGAAATACCTGCTGGAGCAGGGGTTGCTGCACGGCGACTGTCTTACGGTTACGGGCAAAACTTTAGCCGAAAACCTCGAAAATGTTCCCACCCTGGACTTCGACAGGCAGAAAATCATAAGACCTCTTTCTGAACCGATAAAACCTACAGGACATCTTAGGATTCTGTATGGTAAC
Organism: Chryseobacterium pennipullorum; assembly: GCF_003384725.1. GTDB lineage: Bacteria > Bacteroidota > Bacteroidia > Flavobacteriales > Weeksellaceae > Chryseobacterium > Chryseobacterium pennipullorum. The sequence continues at coordinate 164,839 of NZ_QNVV01000007.1, read as the reverse complement.
CTGGCAGAAAAAGGAAGCGTAGCAAAAATTACCGGTAAAGAAGGAGAAAAATTTGTAGGAAAAGCACGGGTATTTGACGGAGAAAAGAACCTGATTAAAGGAATTCAGGACGGTACCGTATTGCAGGGAGATGTGATTGTTATCCGGAATGAAGGTCCGAAGGGAGCTCCGGGCATGCCCGAAATGCTGAAGCCTACCAGCGCTTTGATCGGAGCTGGTCTGGGAAGCAGCGTCGCCCTGATCACAGACGGAAGGTTCAGTGGCGGAACCCATGGTTTTGTAGTCGGTCATATTACTCCCGAGGCCTATGAAGGTGGATTAATTGCTTTTGTAGAAGATAATGATACAATTGAAATCGATGCTGTACGTAACACAATACAGCTTAAAGTATCAGAGGAAGAGATAAGAAAAAGAAGGCAGAAATGGCAAAAGCCGGCACTGCAAGTACAAAAAGGACTGCTTTATAAATATGCATTAACGGTATCATCAGCAGCTGAAGGCTGTGTAACGGATGAAATCTCACAATAAGACATCATGGAGAATTTAAATTTAGTAGTAGAGACAGAACTTAACGGAAGCAGAATCATCCTTGAAGCATTTCTTCAGGAAGGAGTGAAAACGGTGTTCGGATATCCGGGAGGAGCAATTATTCCTATTTACGATGCCCTTTATGATTATCAGGGGAGGCTGGAGCATATTCTGGTCCGCCATGAGCAGGCCGCTGTACACGCGGCACAGGGGCTGGCAAGAGTTTCTGGAGAAGTAGGAGTGGTGTTGGCTACCAGCGGGCCTGGAGCAACCAATCTCGTTACAGGATTAGCAGATGCTTTGCTCGATAATACCCCGTTGGTATGCATCACAGGACAGGTTTTTGAACATCTGCTGGGAACAGATGCTTTTCAGGAAATAGATGTCATGAATATTACAAGTCCGGTTACCAAGTGGAATTATCAGGTAACAGATGCCAATGAGCTTCCTGAAGTCCTGGCGAAAGCATTTTATATTGCAAGATCCGGCCGTCCGGGGCCGGTGCTGATTGATGTTACCAAAAATGCCCAGCTTCAGACTGTTTCCTATGCAGGATATTCTCCATGTCATTCACTCAGAAGCTATAGACCGGATCCTCTTCCCAGTGTGGAAAATATTGAAAAAGCAGCGTCCCTGATTAATGCGTCGGAAAAACCCTTTATCATCGCAGGACAGGGAATTATTTTAGGAAAGGCAGAAAATGAATTCCTGGAGTTTGCAGAACAGTCCGGAATTCCGGTGGCCTGGACGGTGCTGGGAATGAGTGCTATTCCTACAGATCACCCGCAGGCAGTTGGGATGGTGGGTATGCATGGAAACTATGGTCCCAATGTACTTTCCAATCAATGTGATGTTCTTATTGCGGTAGGAATGCGCTTCGATGACCGGGTGACGGGAAGACTGGATCAGTATGTGAAGCAGGCAAAAGTGATTCATCTTGATATTGATCAGGCAGAAATCAATAAAAATGTCAAAGCAGATGTACCTGTCCTCGGAAACTGTAAACAGACGCTGCCGCTTCTTACCGAAAGAATTAAAAATAAAAAATACCCGGAATGGCATCAGAGATTCAAAGACTGCTATAAAACCGAACAGATCAGTCTGATTACCGAGGAGCTGTATCCGGAAGAAGGTGAAATGACGATGGGAGAAGTGATCCGTTCCTTGAATGAAATGACGGAAGGACACGCAGTGATCGTAACAGATGTCGGGCAGCATCAGATGGCAACATGCCGTTACTCGCAGTTTAAGCATTCCCGGACCAATATTACAAGCGGTGGATTGGGGACTATGGGATTTTGTCTGCCGGCTGCGATAGGAGCCTCTTACGGAAATCATACATATCCTGTTATTGCGGTAATGGGGGATGGGGGAGCTCAAATGAATATTCAGGAACTCGGTACCGTAATGCAGTATCATCCGGATATCAAAATTTTGATTCTGAATAACTGTTACCTGGGCATGGTAAGGCAGTGGCAGGAGCTGTTTCATGAAGAAAGATATTCTTCTGTAGACATTCAGAGTCCTGATTTTGTGCAGGTGGCAAAAGGATATCATATTCCCGGAAGAAAGGTTTCGGAAAGAGAAGACCTGAACGCAGCTCTTCAGGAAATGCTCGAGCATAAAGGAGCTTTTCTTCTTGAAGTCATGACCGGAAAAAAGCACAATGTATTTCCCATGATTCCACAGGGAAAAAGTGTTTCTGAAATTGTATTGAATAACAAGTTTTAAAAAAATAAAAGATGGAGACAGAATATAAAGAGTATACCATTACAGCGTATACAGAAGATTTTTTAGGACTGATCGGGAGGATCAATGCTATTTTTTCAAGAAGAAGGATTTCTATTGTGAATTTCAATGTGGGACCTTCAGAAATTGAAAAAGTTAAAAAATTTGTCATTGTCATCAGAGAAACAGAAGACTCGGTTCAGAAAATTGCCCGTCAGATGGAAAAACAAGTGGATGTACTTGAGGTTCATTATCACAAAAATCCACATTTCAAGGCAATGGAATATGCCAGCTGAACATAAAAATAAAACAATTAAGCAGAACTAAAAGTTGACGCTTAGATTATAGACGTAACAGATTCTGTGGATATTACGCGCACTTAAGTTGTTGAAAGTCTTTGATTTTCTTTTTATGAACCTTTTATGAAACATGGTTTTAAATTTAAGTGAACAAAAGTGTCCAAAACAAAGACTTTTATCTTTAAAAATAAGAGGTAAGATCTTATTAATAAAATAATATATAACAAATAAAATCAAAAAAATGGCAAAATTGAATTTTGGCGGAGTAGAGGAAAATGTAGTAACAAGAAATGAGTTTCCGTTAGAAAAAGCTCAGGAAGTATTACAAAACGAGGTAGTGGCTGTTATCGGATACGGAGTACAGGGACCGGGACAGGCACTTAATCAGAAAGATAACGGAATCAATGTGATTATAGGACAGAGAAAAAATTCCAAATCCTGGGATAAAGCAGTTGCTGACGGATTTGTTCCGGGCGAAACCTTGTTTGAAATAGAAGAAGCCTTACAGAAGGGAACCATCATCTGTTACCTTCTGAGCGATGCCGCGCAGATAGAATACTGGCCAAAAGTAAAACAGCATCTTACGGCAGGAAAAGCCCTTTATTTCTCGCATGGTTTCGGAATCACATTTAATGAGCGCACCGGAATCGTGCCTCCATCCGATGTGGATGTATTTTTGGTAGCACCTAAAGGATCGGGAACCTCGTTGCGAAGAATGTTCCTTCAGGACAGAGGTCTGAACAGCAGTTTTGCGGTGTATCAGGATGCTACCGGAAAGGCAAGAGAAAGGGTAACTGCACTTGGAATAGCCATAGGAAGCGGATATCTGTTCGAGACAGATTTTAAAAAAGAAGTGTACAGTGACCTGGCAGGAGAACGAGGAACCCTGATGGGAGCCGTACAGGGAATATTTGCCGCACAGTATGATGTATTGAGGAAAAACGGACATAGTCCTTCCGAAGCTTTTAATGAAACCGTAGAAGAGCTGACCCAGTCATTGATGCCATTGGTAGCGGAAAACGGAATGGACTGGATGTATGCCAACTGTAGTACAACCGCTCAGAGAGGTGCCTTAGACTGGTGGAAGCGTTTCAGGGATGTTACCTCACCACTGTTTGAAGAGCTGTATGATAATGTAGCCAAAGGAAATGAAGCTCAGCGGTCTATCGACAGCAACAGTAAACCTGATTACAGAGAAAAACTGGAAGTGGAACTGACCGAATTAAGAGAGAGCGAAATGTGGAAAGCAGGAAAAACAGTCCGAAGCCTCAGACCTGAAAACAATTAATGACCCGCCGGATGATGAAAGAGGAAACAGCTTCCTTCGTTTTAGAGAACATCTATAAAGCGGAGGAACGATTAAGAGATGTAGTGGTAAAAACACCTTTGGCTGTCAATAGTAATCTGTCAGCAATTTACGAAGCGAACATCAGTTTCAAAAGAGAAGACCTTCAAAGGGTAAGATCGTACAAAATAAGGGGAGCCTATAATAAGATGGCTACCATGTCAGAGGAAGACTTGTCTAAAGGTGTGGTTTGTGCCAGTGCCGGAAATCATGCTCAGGGAGTAGCATTTGCTTGCCAGAGGATGAAGGTAAAAGGGACCATTTTCATGCCTTTGCCTACGCCCGGACAGAAGCTAGAACAGGTAAAGATGTTCGGTGGAGAATATATTGATGTTATGCTGCAAGGTGATACTTTTGATGCTGCTAAAGAGGCAGCGATGAGGTTTTGCAAAGAGAGTAACGGTGTATTTATTCATCCCTTTGACGATCCGGCAATTATAGAAGGGCAGGCAACAGCCGCACTCGAAATTCTGGAACAGGCCGAAGATTTGGTAGATTACCTTTTTGTTCCGATTGGGGGAGGAGGGCTGGCTGCCGGAGTATGTTCCGTATTTCAGCATCTGTCGCCAAAGACAAAGATCATTGGCGTGGAGCCTTCAGCAGCAGCGAGTATGAAAAAAGCGCTGGAAAAAGGCAGGCCGGTCCTTCTGGAAAAGATAAGCCGTTTTGTAGATGGGGCAGCCGTGCAGCAGGTTGGCGATCTCACCTTTGCACGTTGTAAGAATATCCTGCATGATATGACGACCGTAGATGAAGGGCTTGTCTGTGAAACGATATTATCGCTGTACAATAAAGATGCAATCGTCGTAGAGCCGGCCGGCGCCCTTTCAGTGGCAGCATTGGAAAAGTATAGAGAGGAAATAAAGGGTAAGAATGTGGTCTGTATTATCAGTGGAAGCAATAACGATATCACCCGTATGGAAGAAATCAAAGAAAAAGCGTTGCTGTATGCCGGATTAAAGCATTATTTTCTGGTCAGGTTTCCACAACGTCCCGGAGCTTTGAAGGCCTTTGTAATGGATGTACTGGGACCTGATGATGATATTACTTATTTTGAATACACACAAAAAAATTCAAAAGAAAAAGGAATTGCAGTCGTTGGAATTGCTCTGAAACAAAACAAAGACTTCACTCCACTGATGGGTAAGATGAAACAGAATGATTTTTTTGTCAATTATCTGAATAATGATCCCTCTTTAATGAACCTCCTTATTTAAATTTTTTTTTGAACATTAAGAATGTTTTAGGTTTAAGAATAATGAAGGATACCGCTGAAAATACGCAACAAGTCGTCTTCTCATTTAAATGTATCTACACCTTAAATCCTCTTCATCTCTGAATTTTCTTAACGAGATTCAAATTTATTTTCAATATCAAATTATTTCGTATTAAAACAGATTCTAAAAACACACGAATGAAAACAAAAAAGCTTCACAGAGGGTGAAGCTTTTTGTAATTTATCTCTCAAGCGAAAAATTTGAAATTACTTTTGGACGTTCAGTTTCATTCGCTACTTTCCAGGATGTTCTGTAGATCCATTCGGTCATTTTGTACAGCTTTTTGTAATTGATATTTTCAGATTCATCCTGCGGGGTATGGTACTGATCATGTAAGACACTGGTGAAAAACACGGCAGGAATTCCTGCTTTGGCATACGGAAGATGATCGCTTCTGAAATAAAAATATTCAGCGTGATTCGGAGCATCCCAATCCTTAAGATATTTGAATTTTGTGCTCTCAAGATTAGCTTCTTCTGCCATTTTTACAAGTTCTTCAGAGTTTTTATGAGGGACATTACCACCGAGTAAAGCCGCTTCATTATTATCATTTCTTCCAATCATATCCCCATTCAGAACCGCTACGATTTTTTCTTTGGGAACAACAGGGTGGGCTGCGTGCCACCGCGATCCAAGCAAACCTCTTTCCTCGGCCCCATGGAAAACGAACAGAATACTTCTTTTCCCAGGCTGTTTTTTATAGGCTCTTGCCATTGCCAGCATGGCAACACAGGTGCTGGCATTATCATCTGCGCCATTGTAGATCGTATCATTCTTTACAGGGTGCCTTATTCCGTCATGGTCCTGGTGTCCGCTGAGCAAAACGTATTCGTTTTTAAGTGACGGATCGGTCCCTTCTATTTTTCCGATAATATTAACTGATGGGTATTTGTAGGTTTCAGTTATAAGGTTTAGGGCAACCTTCGGATTGTTCTTTACCCAGTCAGTATGTTCCTTTTTGATCCACAGAACGGGAATGTTCCGGGTGATTTTTTCCCTTAACCCTTCTACACCGTAGCTACCTCTTGTCATCTGGGGAAGTACTTCCGGCCAGCTTTGTTCAGCAATATCATCCGTAATGAAAATAATGGCCTGTGCGCCCAGTTCGTAGGCTTTATTGTAATATTTTGCCCGTACAAAACCCGGATATCTTCTTACAAAAAGAGTCATATCCTTATCTATATTTTTATCAGAAGCATTGACGGCAAGTATTTTTCCGCTAATATTTAATTTTGAAAGATGATCAGGTTCTGTATTTCCGGCATATACGATTTCTGATTCTATTGAAGCATTGACAGGTTCTGAAACCAGAAAATCTTTCCATAAGGTCAGACTGTTGTTTCCAATTTTCAGACTGCTTTGCGGGATCACCTGATGTCTGTACATGTCGAAAAACTGGAAAAAAGTACCGTTGTCTCCTGCGGGTTTCATTCCTGCCTCTTTTGCTTTATCTGCAAGCCACATTGATACCTTGAGCTCATCCAGTGTCCCGGCTTCACGGCCCCAGAACTGATCGGCAGCCAGCTCATACATGTCTTTCCGCAGGTCAGACTCTTTAATTGCAGAAACCAGTGGCTTTTTATAGTTCTGTGCATTGCCAATACCGAAAAACAACAGTACCAACAGGGAAAAAATATAGTTTTTATGCATCATGTTTTTAGTTGAAATGAGCCAGTTTTTCTGAGAATTGTTTTGAAAATTCTTTTCTGTCCTCTTCCAGTTGTTCCGGTGCTGAAGGAAGAATGTAGTTGAATAGAATCTTATCCTCGTTATCCAGAAAGATAATTTCCTTTTCGTTGCCGTCGATCATCTGTGAGAAGATTTCCCACATCGAAGTGTCTTTTAGTCTTAATAATTCAAAAAACTGTTCTGCTTTTATTTCTATTCTCTGCATGATATTATATTGTAAGTGTCAATCTGATTTTTTAGAATTCCAGGAATTTCAGTTTGAACTGAATGGCAAAATTCTGTTTAAAATTGGGAGTCGCGTAATAACCCACTCTGTAAAATAATCCTAAATTGAAGTAGCTTGAAAGGAAGTTATTCCATTCCAGACCTACTTCCTGATAAAGGTGATCCAGTTTTTTAAATTTGAACTGATGATATTCCGGGTGTTTCATGTCGCCGATGGTTCCCCTGAGTACAAAGTCAAAACTGGATACATTATGACCGAAACTTTTAAAGTACACGGGTAGTTTATGTGTGAAATAATACGCAACGAACCTGTCATTGTAATACTTTCCACCTTCCAGGGTTGCAAAACCTAGGAATGAGGTAAGATTAAAATTGAAATCTTTTCCCGGGGAAGCCAGTCCGTTCATTGTAAAGTTTTTCCAGATCGGGGCCTCACCCAGAACAATACCTCCGTACAATCTGAAGCCCGTTGTTCCGATAGGAGTTTTAAAATTATGAACAAAAAGCGCATCAAAGCGGGAGTAATTGAAGTCTCCCATCATTTTGTAACTTTGCTCATAATTAAAATACAGCTCAGGATACTTCTGATCGATCAGGGATTTTCCCTGCGGAGTCATAATATTGGTAGAATTTGGTGAATACTTTAATGTAAAAAGGGTATTGAAATTTTTGTATGAAGAACCGCTATTCCTGAACTGGTAATCAAACTGGGCTTCTTCAATATTTCTTCTCACGGCAAGAGCAAGCGTGAGGCCGTTGGTGACATCATTCAGGTACGACAACGAAACCCCTTCAAAACGGAAGTATTTATCATTGTTAATGTTGTTCCCGAAATTCATCATTCTCATTTTGAAGTTCCAGAGTCTTCTGTAAAACTCACCGGAAGCCGTTACATCATCATATAACTCCAGTCTGAAGAATGAGTTTTTATCCAAGGTAGTCTTTATATCCAGTCCCATTCCGTATTTCCAGCGTCCGTCTTTTACCCCATAGGCAAAATAGTAATCGGGAGAGAAATAGGGATTGAAGTTCTCATTCACTTTGGCTTTCATTCCAAGCCTGAAGCCTTCATAAGAGTTGAAATTGACGATTTCATCAACTGCAAAATCGATGGACCGAACTCTGATCTGTCCGTTGAGCAGCCCTGATAATATCTGTGCTTTGCTGTCAATTTTATATTTCCGTCCTAGGCTGTCGATGGTTTTGTAGGTGTTTTTTTCTCTGGCAGTAAGGGGATCGGTCCGGTATTGGTCAAGATTATGGCCGTCAATACTTTTGACGGAAAAGGTGTACCCCTTAAAATCTTTGGGATTTTCTAGAATGGGAGATTCAAAATCAAAATATCTCGATGTGAGAAAAGCGTAAGTCCCGAAACTTTTCTTCTCCTTTCTGTTGAGTCCTTCCTTATCGTCCATAGCCATTTTACCCATTTTAAGTTTGGTTTTTTCGTGGGCGAGAAACCACTTGTTGTTGTAAAATACCCATGTACTGGTAATGATCCCTTCGTTTTTATTTCTGCTGAAATTTTCGATCTTTTTAACTCCGTAGGTTTCGGTGTCAACATAGATGGCGCCGTTGTATTTTCTTTTTCTGTCGGTCTTTTTATAGTTCACCTCACGAAAACGGATAACGAATGTTTTTCTTCCGTCGAGTTCAATGGTATCTGAAAGGAAAAAACGGTAAAGTCCCCGGTTTTCCTGTTTGATCTGTTCCGGAACAATATCTCTGTTACTCTGCTGAAGAGCAATCATTTCATAGATCGGTTGTTTCAGTCCGGAGATTCTGTTGTCGAGAATATTGATCTTTTCACCATACTTTTTCGAATACAGGAATTCCTGAGCCCTTTCCCACAGAAAAAGTTTGCTGTTGGAAAATATTTTTCGGGCATTGATGTTATTCAAGGAATCTTTCTCTCTCTTTTTCTTGAAAATAGCGAGATCATTAAAATATTCCTGAAATTGTGAAAGACTGTCTTCATCAATATCCAGGGATATTTTTTCATACGATTTAAAAGAGTAGGATCCCAGGCTTTTCGGTGAATTTTCACGGAAGAGCTTATTTACTTTTTTTAGGATTTCCAGTGCCCTCGGATCACTTTTATCTTCTATCACAACGGTTTCAATAGAAGTCGTTTTTGAGGTTTTTTTATACAATGAAATTTCCATACTGCTTTCTACAGATGCTGTTTCCGGCTGATAAGAAGCCGCTTCGATGTCTACACTGGTACAGGATGCGGTGAATTCAAGAATGCCCTGGTTATCGGTATAGCCAAGAATTTTGTTTCCACAGGATACTTTTGCATTGGAAACGGGTTTCTGATTGGCGTCATCAACAATTTTGATTTTTGACTGTGAGTAACCCAAAAAGTACATCAAAAAAAACAGTAATAGTAAACCTTTTTTCATGTAAAAAAACTAGGTCAAAATTAATAATATTAATTGTTTTAAAAAAGTTTTTAACAGAGTATAACATTGATTTAATCTAATTTTCCAGTTGATTGTATTTGTCAAAAATAGGTACTGAAAACAGGCATATTAAGGCATACAGATTATCATTCCTTAAGCAGCGAAAGCACGCCAATAAAAAAACTCCTGAAATTTAGATTTCAAGAGTTTTTTATGTTCATCCCGGATGCATTACCGGTCATCCAATGCCTTCATAAATTCTATGATATCATGTATTTCTTTATCAGTAAGCTGAAGGGGAGCATCGGAAAGCGTTTGGTTTTCTACGGTAAAGCCAAATCCTTTCCCACCACCTTTGTTATAAAAATTCATAACGTCTTTCAGGGTTTTGTAACCGCCGTTGTGCATATAAGGAGCAGTCTTATTGATATTTCGCAGTGTCGGGGTTTTGAAGGAATGTTGTAATGAGGCGACTGTTTCATGAAATCTTCCTCTTCCCGGATCTTTGTCAAATGCTTTGTTTTCGCCATTCACAGCTACTCCCAATACTTCCTGTTCCGTTTTTTTGAAAGTAGGGGGAACAGTACCATTAAACAAAGGGAGAAAATGACATATCGCACACTGTGCTTTTCCTACAAAAAGATTAAAACCACGTTTCTGATCTTCGGTCATCGCTGACTTGTCACCTCTCATATAGGCATCAAAACCGGAATTGAATTTTGCCAGAGAACGGATATAGCTTGCCAGGACGTTCTGAAGCTGCCAGACCTCAGTTTTCTGAGAATGATAGATCTTCTTAAAAGCAGCCTGATACGTTTTATCCTGACTGATTTTTGCAAGAATCACATTGAGGTCACCATGCATTTCCTCTTTATTGGAAATTACATCTGAGCTTTGCCCTTCCAGGTCCTCCTTCCGCATATCCCAAAACTGGCCATGCTGAAATCCCGCATAATTAAGCGATGGTGCATTTCTGGACAGCTCTGAGTTTTCCAGAGACATCGATTTGGCAAGACCGTCAGTAAAAGCTTTTTCAGGAATGTGACAGGTTGCACAGCTCCGATTGTTGTTATTGGAAAGAATATTATCGTTAAAAAGTTTTTGCCCAAGAGCTGCTTTTTCTTCAGTGTAGGCAAACTCGTTTCCGGGTGCAAAAGCATTGGGATTGAATGCGTTTTTAGAGAAAAAAGTAGCAGCATTTTTATGCAAAGCAGTCGTAACCTCAACATCCGGGATGTTCTCCTGATCTTTAAACTCAAGCATAAGAGCCGTGATCTTATTGAGGTGGTCAGGGATAAAATTTACATAATCAAAGGTGTTCCTGTCCGTATTTTTTTGCAGGACTGCAGTGGTTCTGTTGATCTCAGCTACAATACTTTTTAAAGCTCTATCTTTTGAGCGGGAGGTGGAAATCTGCTCTAATGTGGTCTTAATTCCATTCAGAGAATAAGGCATTTCCTTCAGGAAAACTCCGGAGACAGGAGTGTCAAAACCAGAAATTCCAAGGCTTGAAATTCTGAAAGCTTCTGCTCTTAAAGCATCAAAAACCTGATCCTTACTCACCGTGATGACCTGAAAATTAGTTTTTATCGTGTTGCTTTTATTGGTTAATTTGTTAAGCATTCTGATTACTTCAGCTTTATTTTCCGGATCGTAAGGGTAGAGCATCTCTTCCAAAACCTGTAATCCTTCGGGCTCTATTTCTGTATGCTCATCCATTTCTATTTCAGGAAGGGCTGGACCATTGATGAATCTTGCGGAATGCGGCAGAAAATATTCCACCGCCCATTCCATTTTTTTGTACGTTTTCCGGATGCTTTCGAATTTATCCTGAAGAAGTTTTTCATCAGAATTTTCAGAGACAAGGCTTATCAGGTCATTGATTTGTTTTTCGAAATCATTAGTGTTTCTGATAATCCCCTGTTTTACAGTGCCCAGGTCTTCATAGATGGGCATCTGTTTGTCATTTTTGCAGTGATAAAGTACAAACAGTGCCACAGCGGAGTACAAAAAAAGAAGTACCGGATATTTTGAAAGTGTCTTCATAGGTATGAAAAAGTATCAACAGAGATTTTCTATTGATACTTTAGGTATTATGGAGTAATTAAAACTATTTTTCTACGTTTCTGATGATGACAATTTGCCCGCCTTCTTTATTGGTGTTCACACCGGAACCATCAGGGTTTTTAAATTTGTCCAGCTGCCAGGTGTGTGAATGAATGTTGACTGCAAAAGTGTTGGGAACTCCGATGATGTCTGACACATCAACCATAGCACCGAATTCCCACGAACCGAACTTCTGAAGATCTCCGGATTGGTTGTATGCCGTCTGCCATGCAGAATCATTTCTGTTATGCTTCATATTCAGCCATGGTTTATATTGCTTTGTTGCAATATTCAGCTGCCAGATGTAAGAATCGTGGGCGGCATTTTTATAGTAGGAATCTCCGTCTTCCTGGATGTAAACAAAATTCTCGGTAACGCATAAATTATCCGGATTAATCAGATTATGACCCGGATTAGAGTCACCTTCCGCAACCACTTCAAGTTTTCCTGTCAGCATATTGGTGGAGTTAAGAACAAGCTTGTAAACCCTTCCCCACATTGTTAAACCTGCCTTTGGATTGACTCCATCCGAAGATTCACCGGTAGCGGTAAAGTAGATTTCTCTTCCTTTTCCTGCTCCTTTTCTGTAATCTACATCTTCCACTCTTGAAAAACGGATGGCGTTATTATTCATATTGGCCTGGTTAATCTGAGCTCCGGTAAGGTTTTTCGCATTGGGAATTTCAACAAACTCTACATCATAGCTGCTTCCTTTCGTCATATCCGTTTCTGTATAGTTGTTATTGGTTCTCTTTAATGCATACAGCTTCCCGTTATCCAGATCCCCTTGGGTATTGCCAACATACATGATCAGCTGTCCTGCGGATTGGTGTGCAGTAGAGTAGGACTGGTCTTCCCCGATAATGATATAAGATTTTCCGTTTGATACATCCTTAGGCAGAGGGACTGCATTTTCCATTGATGCTTTTCCCAGAGCAGGCTTTACTCTGGTTTTATCTGATGCCTGAGATACCGGAGCAAGTGGGTTTATCGCATGTACCATACTTTCTTCACCGGATTCTCCTGCGGTAAGAAAAGCACTGAAACCATGAGTTTCCGGAGTGGCCAGTGTTGCCGAACATAATCTGGTCATTCCTCCTGTTCCATTCAAAATATATTCTCCTTTTACAGGTCTGAAAGTCTTATCCAGATACACTCTTGATACAGACTGTTTGATCTCGTGGTTGGTAATCATCAGATAACCATCAGAATTAGGATCTTTCATAATGCCCATCCCGTCCGGCTGGCCTGCGAAAACAAAATCAGGAGACCCTGAAAGAATATCAGAACTTGAAATCAATGTGGTAATATTCAAATTTTCAAAACCAGGCATGCCAAAAACAAAGGCAGGTTCCTTAGAGAAATTCTCAATCTTGATTTTGTCATTTACAGGAGGAGTTCCGTCTCCGTTGTTATCATCATTGCAGCTCTGTAAAGCAAGAGCAGCAAAAAGTAGGGTTCCAATAGTTTTGTTAACTTTCATAATTACTTTTTTGAATTTCAATTAGGGCAAAACTAAAGGTCTATTGTTAACTGAGTTTTAAGAAGACAAAACAAATAGTTTAAGATTAGATAATGGTTTGTTAAGATAAGGTCAATAATTAGAACGGATATAAATAAAGCAGGGTATACATAAAAATTTTAGTGATAAGAATAATATGATAACGCAGAGTGCGCAAAAGTTATATTTCTTATTTTTTCGTCCGCAAAGACGTTACACTCAGCTATGAAATAATTGCGTTTCTTGCTGAATACGATGCCTTTGCGAACAAAAATATAAAATAAAATGAATGTTTCTTTGCGATGCTTATCGTTAAAAAAAATAATGATTAAAACGAAAACAGGCTGTCTCAAAATGAAACAGCCTGTTCTAATATTTATAATAGGTATTCTATTTTAGATATTCAACGCTTTTTGGTAAGCATTATCTAACCCTTCAAGGTTTTTACCACCTGCTGTTGCAAAACCTGGGTTTCCACCACCACCACCTTGGATTTCTTTTGCAAGATCCTTTACGATAGCTCCTGCTTGATAATCTGCTGCCAGATCATCAGAAACTCCCACCGTGATCATTGGTTTTCCATCAGCGTCAGAAAGAATGATGGTTACAGAAGACGGAATTTCTCTTTTCAGCTGGAATACGATATCTTTTACAGAACCTGCATCCAGAGAGGTTTTCTTTACCAGAAGCTGCTTATTTCCTTTCTGTTCATAAGCATTTTTCCAATCGCCGATTTCCCCTTTTGCTTTTTCTTTCTTCAGCGTATCAACCTCAGTCTTTAATGAAGTATTTTCCTCGATCAGTTTCTCAATAGACCGTACCACATCTTTCGACTTTAACAGTTGAGAAAGTTGATTGATCTGCTTTTCAAGGTTAGTGAAATATTCTTCAGATTTATCTCCCGAAATGGCTTCGATTCTTCTGATTCCTGCTGCTGCAGATCCTTCAGAAACAATTTTAAAATGACCGATTTCGATCGTATTTTTTACGTGAGTTCCACCACAAAGTTCTTTTGAACTTCCAAACTGGATCATTCTCACACGGTCTCCGTACTTTTCACCAAATAAAGCCATAGCTCCTTTATCCAGAGCCTCCTGAATCGGAATACTTCTGAATTCCTGTAAAGCAATGCTATCTTTGATTTTGTGGTTTACTTTCTCTTCAATTAATGCTAATTCCTGTTCAGTCATTTTGTTGAAGTGGGAGAAGTCAAAACGCAGGTAATCGGGACCTACATAGGATCCTTTTTGCTCTACATGATTTCCTAAAACCTCTCTTAAAGCTTCATGCAAAAGGTGTGTTACAGAGTGGTTAGCCTGTGAATTCTTTCTTTCAGAAGCGTTTACTTTAGCATAGAAAACGGCACCTGCATCTTTAGGAAGACCATTGATCAAAGAAATGATCAGTCCATTCTCTTTTTTAGTTTCTAGTACTTCAAAGCTTTCCACAGCATTTTCAAGAACCCCTTTATCACCAACCTGTCCACCTCCTTCAGGGTAGAAAGGAGAGCTGCTTAGCACCACCTGATAAAATTCGCCGTCTTTATTCTCTACCTTTCTGTATCTTGTGATATACGTTTCAGATTCTGTCTGGTCATATCCTACAAACGTTTCAGGTTTATCTTCAAGAGTTACCCAGTCATATACTTTCTGAGCAGAATCCGCTTTTGAACGGAGCTTTTGTTTTTCCATTTCAGCTTTGAAGCCTGCCTCATCAATAGTCAACCCTTTTTCTTCAGCAATAATTCTTGTTAAATCATCTGGGAAACCATACGTGTCGTACAGTTCAAAGACTTCTTCACTAGGTAATACTTTCAGGCTTTCTGCGATCGTCTGCTGGATCAGTTTTTCTACCCGTATAAGGCCGTTTTCAATTGTTTTTAAGAATGAATCTTCTTCACTTTTGATTACTTCAGCAACCAATTTTCCTTGTTTTTCCATTTCCGGGAAGAAAGGGCCCATTTGTTCCTGCAGAACAGGAACCAGCTGGTAAAGGAAAGGGTCTTTCATATCTAAGAATCTGTAGGCATAAGAAATACCTCTTCTCAAAATCCTTCTGATTACATAACCGGCTCCTCCGTTAGAAGGAAGCTGTCCGTCTGCGATAGCAAAAGAAACCGCTCTGATATGGTCTACCACAACACGGATGGCAATATCTTTTTCGTCATCCAGAATTCCTGTATATTTCTTACCGGAAAGCTCTTCAACTTTGGAGATAAGCGGAGTGAAAACATCAGTGTCATAATTGGACGACTTTCCCTGAAGAGCCATACAAAGACGCTCAAATCCCATCCCTGTATCTACGTGCTGAGCCGGAAGTTTTTCCAGGGACTTATCTGCCTTTCTGTTGAATTCCATGAAAACCAGGTTCCATACTTCCACTACCTGTGGATGGTCCTGGTTAACCAATGTAATGCCGGGAACGGCTGCTTTTTCTTCAGCACTCCTAAGGTCGATATGGATTTCCGAACACGGTCCACATGGCCCACTTTCACCCATTTCCCAGAAGTTATCTTTTTTATTCCCATTGATGATACGATCCTCAGAAATGTGAGATTTCCAAAAATCATAAGCATCCTGGTCTCTGTCCAGATTTTCGGAAGCATCGCCTTCAAAAATTGTTACATAGAGATTCTCTTTTGGAATTCCGTATACTTCAGTCAGTAATTCCCAGGCAAAAGCAATAGCCTCTTTTTTGAAGTAATCCCCGAAAGACCAGTTTCCCAACATTTCAAACATGGTGTGATGGTAGGTGTCCCTACCTACATCATCCAGGTCATTGTGCTTCCCCGAAACTCTAAGACACTTTTGTGTATCGGCAATTCTAGGGGCAGTAGGGGTTTTGTAACCAAGGAAAAAATCCTTGAACTGCGTCATTCCGGAGTTGGAAAACATAAGGGTAGGATCGTCTTTCAGCACGATAGGAGCCGAAGGAACGATAAGGTGCTCCTTACTTTTGAAATAATCTAAAAATTTTTGACGTATCTCTTGTGATGTCATAGTATTGCTTTTGCTTTTTTAGGATCAAATTTTGATAAGATGCAAATTTACTATTTTTAAGTGATGTGTAATAATTTTAAGTTATGTTTTGAATGGTGTGCAGATCTTGCTTGGAAGAAATTTCTTTCTTTTATCATGTGCAAGAAATATTTTAGAAACCTTTAGGTTTTCAAAACCTATAAGGTTTAGGATGACATCATGCTGGAAAGCATATAATTTTGCATTTATGGACTTAAGTTCCTATTTTCGTTATCACTTGGGTAAAATGAAAAATCAAGTAGGCTAATGACCAAAAATAAAAGTCTGAGAAGCTAAGTAAAGCACTATTCAGAATCATTTTTAAAAGCTTGCAATTAAATTTGTAGTTGCTTTTTCAGAAACCTTATAGGTTTTCAAAACCTATAAGGTTTAGGATGACATCATGCTGGAAAGCATATAATTTTGTATTTATCCACTTAACTTCCTATCTTCGTTATCATCTGAATAAGATAAAAAATCACATAGTTTAATGACAAAAAACGAAACTCTGAAAAGCTGGGTCGAGCAATATTCAGAGCCGCTTTTAAGGAGAGCGCTGTATGTGCTGTCGGATAAAGAAGATGCTCAGGACATCGTTCAGGAAGTTTTTCTGGCTGCTTATTCGGCATACGATTCTTTTGAAGGAAAAAGCCAGCCCCTCACCTGGCTGATGGCTATTCTGAATAGAAAGGTCGCTGATTTTTACAGAAAAAAATACAAATCTGAACCCAATGTAAGACTCGATCATTTTTTTGACGAAACGGGATCATGGAAAAATAATGATGTATTAAATGACTGGGCTGTATCCGGTGAGGGCGAAGAGCTTTTAGACAACCGTGATTTCAACAAGACATTGGAGGAATGCATTGAAGAGCTGCCTTCCAGATGGAAGATTCTGCTGAAAATGTATTATATCGAAGAAAAAAAAGCACCGGAAGTGAGTCAGGAATTAAACGTTTCAACGACTAACCTTTGGAAGATCCTTCAAAGAAGCCGGATGCAGCTAAGGGAATGTCTGGAGTTTAACTGGTTTTCAAGATCATAACTGAAATGATAAGAAAAATATTACATACAATGTTTTTGCCATGCAGTGAAGCGACTTTACTGATGGAAAAAAGAAATGCCCGATCCATTACTGCCAGAGAAAACCGGATGCTCAGCCTGCATCTGATGATCTGCAAATGGTGCCGGATGTATAATGAAAAACTGGCATTGCTTGATCAGGTTTTTAAAAAGACCTTTTCTCAAAACGAAACTGAAATTAATGGTTCTGAAATTCAGGACTTTAAAAATAAAATGATTGATAAATTAAATTTCTAAGAAAAAACTGTCAGGATTTTAAAAATGACCGACTATACTTTTGAAAACAATACAATAGGTATTTTAAATTTTAAAAAAATGATCGGAACAGAACAAAAGTCTACACAGAACCAGCGATCTCAAACGGGATATTACATCTCACTTTTTGGAGCAGCTCTCATTTTGCTGTGGATCGGGATCTTTAAATTTACCCCTACAGAAGCAGCAGCGATAAAACCGTTGGTGGAAAACCATTTCTTAACTTTTTTCGTATATAAAGTAACGAGCGTCCAGACAGTGTCAAATCTTATCGGAGTGATAGAAATTATCATTGCCTTACTCCTCATATTTAGTGCGAAATTTGCTGTACTGAAGAGGTATGCAGGAATAGGAATGATTGTTACTTTTCTGGTAACCTTAAGTTATTTATTTACCACACCCGGCATGTGGAAAGTTGTAGATGGAGTTCCGGTAACTGATTTTTTTATTTTAAAGGACCTGATGCTTTTAGGATTTGGATTAATGATCGCTCAGAATAATAAGTAATGAATAAAAAAGTAAATATGAAAAATATATTAATTGTACTCGGAGTAGTTCTGGGTATAGCAGTATTTGCTGCAGGATCCGGGCTTTTTAAGAAAGCAAAGCCCCATGAAGCAGAGATAAGAAAAGAAAATGAGAAAATTATGGATAGTAAAAACGTTAAAGAGATTTATTTTGCAGGGGGATGTTTTTGGGGGACAGAACATTTTTTTCAACAGATTCGCGGAGTAGTAGGAACAGAAGTGGGATATGCCAACGGGAATACCCAAAATCCTACCTATGAAGAAGTCATAAGTCATACTACAGGTTTTGCAGAAACCGTAAAAGTAAAATATGATCCTGAACAGGTAGACCTGAAGCTCCTGATTGATCTGTATTTTAAAACCATTGATCCTACTAGTAAGGACCAGCAGGGAAATGACAGAGGAAACCAGTACAGAACAGGGATTTATTATACAGATAAAACAGCCGAATCGGTTGTAAAGGAAGAGGTGCAGAAACTGGCGAAAAATTATGACAAACCGGTATTGGTAGAAACCATTCCTTTGAAGAATTTCTACAGAGCCGAAGATTATCATCAGGATTATCTGGATAAAAATCCTGGCGGGTACTGTCATATTGAACCGGGATTATTTGAAATGGCTAAAAAAGCAAATCCGGTTCCGGCAAAACCTAAAACGACAACCTATCAAAAACAGGATAAAAAAGTTTTAAAAGAAAAACTGACCGCAGAACAATATAACGTCACTCAGGAAAACGGTACGGAAAGACCTTTCCAGAATGAATACTGGGACGAAACCCGTGAAGGAATTTACGTGGATATTACCACTGGTGAGCCCCTGTTTATTTCTACAGATAAGTTTGAAGCCGGCTGTGGATGGCCAAGTTTTTCAAAACCGATTACCAAAGGCTTAATTGATGAAAAACTGGATCGTACCCATGGAATGGACAGAGTAGAAGTAAGAAGTAAAACAGGTGATGCCCACTTAGGACATGTCTTCACAGATGGTCCAACAGATAAAGGAGGACTTCGCTACTGTATCAACAGTGCTTCGCTGAAATTTATTCCAAAAGCTGAAATGGAAACAAAAGGATACGGAAAATATCTTCCGTTGTTAGATAAAAAGTAATGTGAAAGGAAGGCTGCCAAATGGCAGCCTCTTTTATTTTGAATACTATGACTGAAACTTTTCTTTGATGCTGAACATCGAGATATTTAAAAATATGAGAAAGCCAAAAATAAGATAGAAAGACTGTTCGGGAAGCGTTGTTAAACTTGTTGTCATTTTCTCGCCAATAGATGCTCCAAACCTGTCATTTTCTTCAGATACCCATGTTACGAAATCATTACAGAGCAGACATTCATCAAGTAGTTTGGTACTAGGATCAATATAAGTATAAATCACAAAAATATGCCCGGTTTTTTCAAGATCAACCATATATTGATCTTGTTTGGATATATTCAGATCATTCAGAACAGAGGCAAAATCACCATAAGTGTTATTTTGATCTATCATGAATTCAATGCCTGACTCTTTTTCATTTCTTTTCCGAAGATTTTCCAATTCAGAAACATACAATGTTGAGTTTTGCTTGGCTGTACCGGGAGCTACTTTTATTTTCCTGTAATTCCAGTTTCTCACAGGTTCAAAAGAAATAGAATACACATCTCTGTCACTATTATTCTTTAATTTTGCAGGAAGCCAGATATCCATGACAGAAATATTAATTTCTTCAAATTTCCGGCTGCCATAATACCAGAACAGAACTGGGATAATGACAGCACTGATAAGCCCGGGAAAATAATATATTTTTTTCATGCTAATCTTTTTCTTTGGATTTGAAACTTTTCATTGATGCTGAACATCGAGATATTTAAAAATATTAAAAAACCAAAGATCATATAAAAGGATTGTTGCGGTAATTGGGAGAGTTGATATTCAAATTTTTGAAATCCCATGAAGTAATGTTCTTCTGGGAAACCAGAAATAGTACCACATCTAAACATAAGTGATGCGTCCAAATCTTTAAGAGTGGGATCTATGAATTGGTGGGTGGCAAAGATATGTCCTGTTTTCTCCCAGTCAACGGCATACTGTTCTTGATTAGCAATTGCCAAATCATTCAAAACTGAGACAAAATCACCATAGGTGTTATTTTGATCTAAAATAAATTCAATACCAGACTCTTTCTCATTTCTTTGTTGAAGATTTTTTAGTTCGGAAACGTATAGTTTTGAATTTTGCTTAGCTCCTCCGGGAACAACTTTTATTTTCCTGTAATTCCAGTTTCTTGAAGGTTCAAAACTGGCAAAAGTATTTTTAACACCTTCTCTTTCTTTAGCAGGAAGCCCAATATCCATTGCAGAAATATTAATTTCTTCAAATTTCCGACTGCCATAATACCAGAATAACAGCGGTATGACAAGGGCGCTGATCAATCCTGGGAAATAATATATTTTTTTCATACATCATGTTTAAGTAAAACAGAATGAAAATTTTAAGCCAAAAAAAGTGATCCGGAACGAACCACTTTATAGTAATTTTTACATTCTGAGGTCTACCAATCTCTTTTTCTCAAGATCCAGTAGGATCCCAGTATGAAAACCACGCACCACAGCAGGCAGGCGATAAGGCTTTCAGTAGGGTAGTGGAATTGATATTGTACTCCCATCATCTTGGCCATATTCAATCTCATCATCGGATTCGGGATAAGACTGGACATGCTTTCCAGCGGTAAAAGATGGGTGATAAAAAAATCATTCTGGAGAATCTCATTTCTTTTTGCCCCTTCCATTCCTTTTACCTTGGAGAACACCTCAATAGTCGTTAAAATGGCTTCACCGATCCAGAAGACAAAAAGAGCAAGAAATACAAATACAGATTTTCTCAACAGAATCGAAAGGAAGAGTAAGAAACTGAAGAACGTAAATAATTTGACAAAATAATTTCCGATAAAGAACATTTCTGCAAAAACTTTTGTAGATTCTGTGGTATTAGAATATTGGTAGCCCAACAATAAGGTGATGCCCATTACAATGGCCGTAGAAACAATGGTGAAAATACTGATCGTCAGTAATTTTGAAAGGATGAATTCTTTTCTGCTCAACCCATCAATTGTATTCTGCTTAAACATCCGGTTGCTGAATTCCTGTGAAATAGAGAACACAATGATAAGCCCAAGGAATATTTTCAGCAAAGCAACAATCCAGGTTGTGAAGTTCCAGATTTCCGGGAAATTGTAAATGCCCTGTTCCTTAAGATTAATCGTTCCTCCAAATACATCGAAGTCAACCAATCCCACGAAAAGCAATGCGATGAGAATAGCGAAATATAATATTGTAAAAACCTTGAATGGTCTGTAGTTCAGGTTTTTGTAGTATTCCAGTTTTAATAATTTGATCATGATTAGTGGGTGTTTTTTACTAGTTCTAGGAATTGAGATTCAAGGGATAGTTTTTTCCGGGTGAGATGGGAAAGATAAATGCCTTTCTCGGCAAGTTTTCTATTCATTGCAGAAGCGGAAACCGAAGCATCATCACGGATCTGAGCCTTAATAAGATCGCCGTCCTGATTGATGGAAGAAAACCACTGAAGCTCATTCAAAGCATTGAGAAGTAAAGTGTTGTTGTCCGCTTTCAACTCAAAATACCCGTTGTTGGAAGTCATTTCATCTACGCGTCCACAGTAAATGGAATTTCCTTCTTTTAAGACAATGACGTGGCTGCATATTTTTTCGATCTCATCCAGAAGGTGGCTCGCAATAATAATGGTGATGCCTTGCTTTGCTATATTATTAATAATCTCTCTGATCTGAATTATTCCCTCGGGATCCAACCCGTTTGTAGGCTCATCCAATATCAGTACCTCAGGATTGTTCAGCATGGCCGATGCAATGGCAAGACGCTGTTTCATCCCCAGAGAAAAGGTTTTAAACGAATCTTTTCTCCTTTCATACAGATTCACCGTTTGTAAGACTTCATCAATTCTTGAATAGGGTGTATTTTTAATCTCTGCTACAATTTTAAGGTTGGTTTCAGCACTTAAATAGGGATAAAAATTGGGCTGCTCGATAATTGCCCCGATTCTCTTTAAGGTTTCAGGGTCCGTTCCTTTTTTTCCGAACCAGAACCAGTCGCCACTGGTCGGATTGATCGTTGAAAGTAACATCCCGAAAGTCGTGGATTTTCCGCTTCCGTTTGGACCCAAAAGCCCATACACGTTTCCTTTCTCCACATCAAAAGAAATATTGTTCACCACAACTCTTTTGAATTTTTTAGTCAAATTTTTTACTGATAAAATCTTTTCCATGTAATTTGTTTTACATAGTAGTAGTCTATATATATAAGAGAATGTTACAGAATTATCATAAATCAATAGTACTTTATAGGTAAATCATTACATTTGGTAGAATTAATCAACAGTTATGAAGCTACTTGAACTGGCAGAGCAACTTAATGTTTCTGCAGAAGCCATCAAACAGTTTATTCAGGATTTTGATCTTGAACTGGTAGACTGTATCAGTACAAATTTTGAAGTGCAAGAGGATTTTGAAAAATTTGCCCGTGAAAATGTAGATTTTTTGAAGCTCTATGAAAAAGATCTTGACAAAAGTAAAACAGTTGAGCAAATTGCTGAAGTGATCAATAAACCTAAGGAGAAAATTGAGAAGGCCATTAAAGATAACAGTCCCAACATTTTCGATAACGGCTTTTTCAAATCCTCTATTTCCAGTTATGGGATTGATAATAAATTAGGCGGCAATTACCAGTTTGTCTATAATTACTTCGGTCACAAAACCAGTCTTCAGAAAAGAGATTTTATTGGATATAGGGATCTGTTTTTCTATACTTCAGCGGTTCTGGAACCTTTCCTGAATCCACAGCAGATTAAAGACTGGGGAATCAACAGGCCTGCAGGAATCATTTTATACGGTCCGCCGGGAAGCGGCAAGATTTTCTGGGCCAATAAAATAGCTGAAATTGTAGGTTATCGGTTTAAAGAAGTTAAAAAGCATTACCTGGGAACCACACTTATTGATGGCAATCACATTAACTTCAGTGACTTTCTGGTGTCGATGATGAAGGAAAATAAACTGTTACTGTTCCTCGATGATTTCGATGAGATTATGATGGAGAGAAAAGCTGAAACAGATATTGCATCCTGCAATCTTGAGGCCCAGGAACTTATTCTTCATTATATAGGAAAATTTGAGAAAGAAGGCGTTTTAATGGTAGGATCTGCCAATTCCGTTTCGGATATTGATGAGGAGATCCTTGCTCCGGGGAGATTTGATGTGATGATTCCTATATTCCCACCTAATGCTTCAGAACGGTCAGAGATTATCTTGTACGCGATGACAAAAGGACTTGAAGAAGATTCGCTCCTATACAAAATATTAAAAAACAACAAAGCAGATAAAGTTCCTTTCTGGCATGAAATATCTTCAAAAATGAAAGCCTTCAGCAATACCATGCTGATTGATTTCACCCAGAGCCTGAAGAAAAGAATTAAAAACCTGTATCAGAGAACGAAAAATGAAAAACTTAAAATTGATCAGAAACTTTTGAATGCAGCCTTGCGGGACGCAGCCGGAAAGCTTACTGAAGAATATCTTGAGCAGGTTGCGCGGTTTCTGGCAGATGCCATTATCAATAATTTTGATGAATTTCAGTTTAGAATCAGGGCGCTTAAAAGCGAACTGGAGACCTATAAAGCTGTCGAGGAGCCGAGAAGAGCCATTGGGTTTCAGCACAGCGAAGATAAAGAAGACTAAAAGAATTCGGAGCTGAAGGCCGTTAAGCAAAAGATCTCAGTCAGCATCAGTGTAAGAGTTTTACACGCGATGCCTTTATTTTAATCAATACACTATATCGATTATTTTACAATACCATGAACAGTATCTGGGAACTGGAGACTTTCTATAGAAAAAGAAACGTTATCATTATCGGAGCAGGGTTTACCGGACTTTGGTCTGCCATATCGATCAAAGAAAAACACCCTGAAAAATCAGTTGTAATCATTGAAAGAAATACAATTCCCTTAGGGGCTTCTTCCAGGAATGCCGGTTTTGCCTGTTTCGGAAGTCTTACGGAGATTATTGCAGATTCTCAGAAAATGGGCTGGGACAAAACACTGCAGCTTGTTAAGATGAGGTTTGAGGGTCTCCAGAAAATCAGACACTATTTTCATACCAGTACAATAGATTTTGAACTTAATGGGGGTTATGAAATTGTAAATAATGAAGCGCCATTGGCGCATATTGAGGTTGTCAATGAAAAACTGAAAATGATAACGGGGCTTACCCACACCTATAGTCTTAAGCAGGATAAAATAAAAGTTTTCGGATTAGGGAAATCATCTTTTCTCATTGAAAACCCATGTGAAGGAAGTCTGCATTCCGGAAAGTTGCTGCAAAAGCTGCTTGAAAAATGTCATGGACTGAACGTAGAGTTTTTGTTTGGAACTGAAGTGACTCATGTTGAGGAGGCAACTACTGAGGTGAAAGTGTATTTATCTGCTGATCTTTTTATAAAGACTGATCAGGTCATCTATTGCACCAATGCCTTTACTTCAAAATTCCTTGAAAAAGAACAGATCACTCCTGCTCGTGGTCAAATTCTCCTGACTGAACCCATTGAAGGATTGAAGCTGAAAGGAACCTTCCACTATGATGAAGGCTATTAATATTTCAGGAATTTAGGAGATCGTATATTATTGGGAGGTGGCAGAAATCAGGATTTTAAAACAGAAGAAACGACAGCTTTTGAAACGACAGAATTTCTGCAGAATCATTTGGAAAAGTTTCTGAAAGAAGTTGTAATTCCTGATCATCAGTATGCGATAGCACTTCGCTGGTCCGGCATCATGGCTATGGGATCAGAAAAAACACCCATTGTAAAACAGTTGTCACAGAGACAGTTTTGTGCCGTAAGACTTTCCGGAATGGGTGTAGCGCTGGCTCCGGAGATCGGTGAAAGGGTAGCGGAAATGATTTGAGAGGAAGTGGAGAATGAAAAGCGAAAAGTGAAAAGCGAAAAATGAAGAATGAATAATGAAGAATGAAAAATGAAGAGAGGAAAGTAAGCAAATGATTTCGATTTTATTTACATCATTAATTCTAAAGCCTGTACGGGTAACCTGCAATGTCTGCGGGTGTGGAAAGAAATTCTTATTTTTGTAAAAAAGAAAAATTCGTGATCAACAACGACCAGATAAAAGAAGTTCAATCAAGGATTGAAGACCTGCACCGATATCTTCAGATTGAAAAAAAGAAAATAGAAATTGCCAATGATGATGAAAAAACAGCGGCACCTGAATTTTGGGATAATCCTAAAACAGCAGAAACATTTTTGAAACAGCTTAGATCCAAGAAAAAATGGGTGGAAAGCTATGATGAAATCCAGACTCAGTTCGAAGATTTATTGGTATTGGCAGATTTTGCAAAAGAAGATCCAGATTCTGAAAAGGAACTGGATGAGACTTTTCCGCAATTGGTTGAAAAAATTGAGGATCTTGAATTCAAAAACATGCTTTCCAATGAAGGGGATGAGCTTTCCGCAGTTCTTCAGATCACTGCAGGAGCCGGTGGAACAGAAAGCTGTGACTGGGCGTCCATGCTGATGAGAATGTATACCATGTGGTCTGAAAAACAAGGCTACAAAATCCGTGAGCTGAACTTTCAGGAAGGTGATGTAGCCGGTGTGAAGACTGTAACACTGGAAATTGAAGGAGAATTTGCTTTTGGATATTTGAGGGGTGAAAATGGAGTACACCGTCTAGTAAGAATTTCGCCTTTCGACAGTAATGCGAAACGCCATACCAGTTTCGTTTCAGTATACGTTTATCCTTTGGTAGATGATACAATCGAAATTAATATTAACCCTGCTGATATATCTTTTGAAACGATGAGGTCTTCCGGAGCAGGAGGGCAGAACGTAAACAAGGTAGAAACCGCTGTACGTCTTCGTCACGCACCCACCGGAATTATCATTGAAAACTCAGAATCCCGTTCTCAGCTTCAAAATAAAGAAAAAGCCATGCAGCTCCTTCGTTCAAGACTATACGAGATGGAATTGGAAGAGCGTATGAAGGCAAGAAATGAAATAGAAGCCAACAAAATGAAAATCGAGTGGGGGAGCCAGATCCGAAATTACGTAATGCATCCTTACAAACTTGTAAAAGATGTCCGTTCAGGTCATGAAACTTCAGATGTGGATGCAGTAATGAATGGAAATCTTACCCCATTCTTAAAAGCATTTCTAATGGCCGATGGGACGGCAGTTTCAGATGATGATCTGGACCTATAAAATATCATGTCTGATTTTTAGTTAAAATCTTATAATTAATTTTTGTTTCAGGTATTTTAGACCTATTTTTGTTGTTCATCGATACATATGGAAGATTTCAATAGCTGGAAGGATTTATTAAACCCTGAATTTTATATTAAAATGGGAGGGTTTTGGCTGATTTTGTTTATTGTTTTTGCTGAGACCGGACTTTTTGTAGGATTTTTCCTGCCTGGAGACTCCCTCTTGTTTGTTTCAGGGATTTATGCAGTTGAAATCATCAAAGAGACATTTGGCTCCACAGGGAGCGATTTCCTGGATACCACTCTGCTGGCTACCGGTGTAGCAGTTTCTGCTATTGTCGGAAATGAAGTAGGGTATTACTTTGGAAGAAAAGCAGGTCCAGCTTTGTATAAAAGACCGGATACCATGCTGTTTAAGAAGAAATATCTTTATCAGGCACATGATTTTTTTGAGAAACATGGTGCGCTGGCTATTATTATGGCAAGATTTCTTCCCGTAGTAAGAACTTTTACTCCCATCGTTGCAGGAATTGTAAAAATGGATAAAAAAGAGTTTTTAAGAGACAATATTATCGGAGCTGTTCTATGGTCATTTATCCTGATTTTTGCAGGGCACTACCTTGATAAATTGTTTATGGAACAATTTGGAATCAATTTGAAAGAAAAACTGGAATATATCATTATCGTCATTGTACTGGTAACAACATTGCCTGTCATCATTAAATTTGTTTTCGGTAAGAAAGACGATCTGTCAAAATATGAGAACAACGATTTTGAATAAATAATTTCATCCAATCATAGTAAGCCATCTCCTTGAGGTGGCTTTTTTTATTATTTTTCTATCCATTTCAGAATATTCGGATAGATGATGCTGTCTCTTTTTCTTTTGCTGAAAAACCTTGGAACATGGCCTGTTTTTTCCATAAAAATAAACTTATGGGGCACATTCATGCTGGTCAATGCGGAATCCATAGCCATTCCCTGACGTTTATTCACCAAAAAATCTGTGTTTCCCTGAAATAATAGAGTAGGAACATTGGTAATATTAGCAAGAGGGCTGGCTTCTTTAAAAGCTTCCGGCATATTTTTCCTGTCAAATTTTTTACCCACCACCTTCTGGAAAGTTGGCGAAGTATATTTGGAATAAAAAGACTTAAGGTATTCAGGGCTGTAAAAATCGGTGGGTCCGCTCAAAGAAATGATCTTTTTGATCTGATCCGGATGCTGGTATCCATAGAGCAGCGCCAGATGGGCCCCGGCACTTTCACCCAGCAGAATATAATTATCTGGTCGCAGTTCAGCTTTTTCTGATAAAGCGTTAAATTTTTCGATGACTAAACCGATATCTTCAAGCTGCTGTTTGTAAGTGATCTTTTTCCGTTTGGAAACCAGCCTGTAATTCATATTGATGCTGGGAATTTTATGTTCAAAAAGCATTTTCTGAACCTGAATCATATGCTCTTTTTTACCCAGTGTCCAGGCCCCGCCATGTACAATCAGAACAATTGGGGAATCTTCAGCATAGTCTTTAGGAAGAAAAACATCCATCTTCTGTCTTTTATGCTCACCGTACTTGAGATTGTAAATTTTCTGCTGCCCACCGGGACCTACCCAAACTCTGAACTTCGTATTACAGGACTGCAGCAGGAAGCCGATGCACCCCATTACGAAAAAATGATACCTGAGAATGAGCTTTTTCATAGAATAAAACATAATATTACGACTCCTTATATAAGGTCTCTGCATAATGGTAGACAGACCGGTTATATCTGGGTAAATGGTGGGAAAATGCTTTTAAGGTTAATGACAATGCTTCCTCATATTTTCCAGCGGAAGATAGGGACAGCGCTAAAAAAGAGTCTACTGCATCATTCAGGTCATCCGAATAACCCGCTTTTTCTTCTCTTAGAATCTGAATACTTTCTTCCAGTTTTCCATTATTTCTTAAGGTACTTGCCAGTTGGATTCTTGCTCTCCTTCTTCGTAAGCCGGTGAGTCCCTCATGTAATGCAGATCTGTACAAAGGTTCGGCTTCTTTTTCATGTCCGGTAGAGTCAAAAGCACAGGCTCTTTCAAAATCAGCAATAGCCTGGAAACCTGTTAGTAATTCTACATGATTTTTAATTTGGTGAATAAACTCTTCATTGGTTATTGTTCCAAGTTTTAACCATATATTTTGCAATTGGGTTTCCCACTTTTCATCCATCAGATAGATTTTAAACAAAGATATAAAATATTGAAATTGAGCATCGCTTAATCATTCTTATAATTTTCAAAATTATTGTCAGATTATGAATCCAAAAACGGAATTAAATATTTATTTTTGCTAGACTTAACAAAGATTAAAAAAACATTAAAATATGGCTTCAGGCTTTTTTGCAATTTTAGATGATATTGCAGCATTGATGGATGATGTAGCGGTTACCAGTAAAATAGCCACACAGAAAACAGCAGGTATTCTGGGAGATGACCTGGCTGTAAATGCAGAAAAGGCTACCGGCTTTCTTTCTTCCAGAGAACTTCCTGTCTTATGGGCAATCACCAAAGGCTCGTTCATTAATAAGCTTATTATTCTTCCTGTAGCGTTTCTTCTCAACTGGCTGTATAAGCCGGCGATTGAGATCATCCTGATCCTTGGGGGTCTTTATCTCGCCTTTGAAGGGGTAGAAAAAATCATTGAGTTCCTTTTTCACCGTTCCAAAAAAGGTCACGAAGTAATTGAAGAAAGTAAAGAGGAAGAAAATTCAGAATCTGCAGAGAAAGTCAAGATAAACTCAGCAATCAGAACCGATTTTATTCTTTCTATTGAAATTGTAATCATCGCTTTAGGGACTGTAATCCAGCAGGAACATCCACTTCTTACACAAATTCTTACGGTAACTTTTGTTTCATTTATTGCTACGGTAGGAGTTTATGGTATTGTTGCACTTATTGTAAGAATGGATGATGCAGGCTTTAGCCTGATCAGAAAAAGCCATGATAAAGGTTTCTTTTCCAAATTGGGGCATTTATTGGTGAAAGCACTGCCGGTGATTATTAAATTACTGGGGATTGTAGGAACCATTGCTCTGATCCTGGTATCAGGAGGAATTTTCGCTCACAATATCCACTATCTTCATGATTTGTTCCCGACATGGCCATCTATTGTGAAAGAATTTACTTTAGGAATGGTGGGCGGATTAGCAGCAGTGGCTGTTTTCACTATTGGTAAAGCAATTTATTCTTTAGCAGTTAAAAAATAACAGATACGCTTTCAAACATAACGTAAGCCTGTGCATTAAGTACAGGCTTTATTTTTGGATTGTAACAGATCAAATAACGATAATTCTGGATAAAGTATAAAAGTTGTGGGGAACTGAGTTTTTTCTATTTATACTTTTGCCTTGAAGCAAAAAGTATACAAAAATTCAAGACTGGAATCATCCGCTAAAAATTGACCTTGCCTCCTAAAATTTCCAAACTCGCATGGATTCAACATTTGCTCTTCGACTCAATAGGGTGGCTATGCTCAAACACTGGAAGTTTTTTAACGGATTCAAAATCAATTTTGCCTCTGATTTTTTATTTTTTTATTTGAATCGGCGAACCTTAAAAGGTTTATTAACGCTACTGATTCCTAGGTCGATTAATGAATACTTACAACTATTTTTCATAGTTCTTATTTGGTTGAGCCGATTAGAAAAAACTCTGAAAAATATACTTAAACATCTGTAGTTATTCTTTTCCTTATACGCTAAAATCAGCGAAGATTATCTCTCTTCAGTCGATGAATGTTATTTCTACAGAGTCAAACAGTGATTGGTATAATCCTATATTATTTTTATATTCATATTAACTCAAGCTTTTGCCTGGGCCCCAAAACTTTTGTACCTGATCCATAATTCTTTGGGTATAAAATAAAAAAAGAGGCTCTGAAGCCTCTTTTGTATTTATTAATTGAATAAATCTTTTACTTTATCAAAAAAAGTTTTTTCCTTTCCGGATGGTTCTGCAACCATTTCTCCGCTGGACATCTGCTTTTCAAAGAAATCCTTCTGTTCTTTCGTAAGCTTCTGTGGGGTCCATACATTGATGTGGATAAACATGTCTCCTTTTCCATAGCTGTCAATGCTCGGAAGGCCTTTTCCTGCCAATCGTAAGATCTTGCCTGACTGCGTTCCCGGGTCAACCGTAATTTTAACCTTTCCACCCACAGTAGGAATTTCTTTTTTGGTTCCTAATGCAGCTTCTGCAAATGAAACATACAGTTCCTGATGCAGATTGTCACCCTCTCTTTTGATTGTTTGATCAACCTCTTCTTCAATAATCACCAATAGATCTCCCGGTGTTCCTCCAAAAGGAGCATCGTTTCCTTTTCCTCTTACATTGAGCTGAATACCGTCTCTGGCTCCTGCAGGAATATTGATTGTGATTTCCTCTTCATCTTTTACTAAGCCCTGTGCATTGGCTCCAGCTGGGATTTTGTCGGCTACTTTTCCGATTCCCTGACAAGTGGAACAAGTCGTCTGAGTCTGCATTTGACCAAACATAGTGTTCATCACTTTCAATTGCACACCTGAACCGTTACAGGTAGGACATGTTTTTGAAGTGGCCCCCTCGGCCATCTTCATTTTTTTAACTTTAATGGTCTTGTGGGTTCCATTGACCATTTCTTCGAGGTTCAGCTTTATTCTGATTCTTAAATTAGAACCTTTTACCTGCTGGCGTCCACCGCCACCAAAACCACCGCTGAAACCACCGCCGAAAATATCTCCAAACTGGCTGAAAATATCCTCCATATTCATTCCGCCTCCGAAGCCTCCGCCTCCGAAACCACCATTTCCTCCCATTCCGGCATGACCGAACTGGTCGTATCTGGCACGCTTCTGTTCGTCGCTTAAAACCTCGTAAGCTTCTGCAGCTTCTTTAAATCTTTCTTCAGCCTCTTTATCTCCTGGATTTTTATCCGGATGATATTTGATGGCCATTTTTCGGTATGATTTCTTTATTTCGTCGGCCGATGCAGACTTGCTGATCTCAAGAACCTCGTAATAATCTCTCTTTGACATGACAATTATATAATTGATTATTGATAAATGATAAAAGATATTTTAAAATTGCTAAGTGAATGTTCATCAGTTATCACTCATCATTTATCATTTATGAATTTTAGTTTCCTGTTACTACTTTTGCAAAACGGATTACCTTATCATTTAAGGTATAACCAGTTTCAATAACATCTACGATTTTCCCTTTCAGATCTGCTGATGAAGCTGGAATTTGGGTGATGGCTTCATGAAAGTCTACATTGAAGCTGTCACCAGCTTTTACTTCCATAGTTTGTAAGCCTTTTTCGGTAAGTTTATTTTTGAATTTCTGATAGATCAGTTCCACTCCCTGTAAGTCGGAAGGGTTACCGTTTTTAGCAATTTCTTTTAATGCTCTTTCAAAATCATCTAAAACCCCAAGCATGGAAACCATCATATCCTGATTGGCATATTGGAAGAATTCCATTTTCTCTTTAGATGTTCTTTTTTTATAGTTTTCGAATTCAGCATATAATCTGATGTAACGGTCTTTTTCTTCTGCCAAAAGTTCCTCTGCAGTAGGAGTAGCTGTCACATTTTCCTGTGCTGTCGCTTCGTTCTGAACGTTGTTTTCTTCCTGATTATTGATGCTTTCTTCGTTAATATCCTGATTTTCCATAATTCAATATTTATTTACAGAATGTTTTGACAAAGAACCTGCCAAAGAAAAAAATCAGGACATTAAGGCAGAAAAAGTGAAGAGCAGCTTACAATTACAAGTGAAAAGTGAACAATCCGAATGCAAAATGTTTCTAATTTTTAAGAATTTAAAACGGGAAATTTCACTCCCGAACTCTTCCGTTATGCTCCAGCAAATGTCTGATAGAGAAGATACAGGTTTAATACAATGATAACAACCGAAATGATCCACACACAAAGCTTCAGAAAGGGCTTATTGACAAATTCTCCCATTTTAGCTTTGTCATTGGTAAACATAACCAGGGGAACAACGGCAAAACTCAACTGCATAGAAAGGATAACCTGGCTCAAAACCAATAAATCGGTTGTTCCCTGTTCTCCGTAAAGAATAGCCACGATCAAGGCCGGAATTACAGCAATAAGTCTGGTAATAAGTCTTCGCAGCCACGGCTTTAATCTGATGTTGAGAAAGCCTTCCATGACGATTTGTCCGGCAAGAGTTCCCGTAAGTGTAGAATTTTGTCCCGAAGCCAATAAAGCTATAGCAAAGGCAATACTGGCCATTGAAGCTCCTAAAATAGGAGTCAGCATCTTATAAGCATCGTGGATGTCTGCAACATGCTCATTTCCTGTGGTATGAAATGTGGCTGCAGCAAGAATAAGGATGGCCGCATTGATGAAGAAGGCCAGCATCAGTGAAACCGTACTGTCTAAGGTAGCAAACTTTATGGCTTCCTTTTTTCCTTCCCTGTCACGGGTATAATCCCTGGTCTGCACGATACTGCTGTGAAGATAAAGGTTGTGCGGCATTACGGTTGCTCCCAGAATACCAATAGCAATATAAAGCATCGCAGGATTTTGAATAATTTCTTTTTGTGGGACCAGGCCTCCTAATATCTCATTGAAAGCCGGTTTAGAAATAACAATTTCGTAGACAAAGCATGCGAGAATAATGAAAATAAGCCCGCCGACGATACTTTCAATCCATCGGAATCCTTTTGCCTGAAGCAAAAGAATAATCAGAACGTCCACTGTGGTGATAACGATTCCCCAGGTCAGCGGAATATGGAAAAGCAGGTTCAGGGCAATAGCAGAGCCAATTACCTCGGCCAGGTCACAGGCAGCAATAGCGATTTCACAGAACACCCAGAGAATAAAGTTGGTTGTAGGGCTGAAGTGGTCTCTACAAGCCTGAGCCAGATCCCTTTCTGCTACCACCCCAAGCTTCACAGACAGATGCTGGAGGATCATCGCAAAAATATTGGAAATAAGAATAACAGAAAGCAGGGTATACCCAAACTGGGCACCCCCGGCAATATCTGTTGCCCAGTTCCCGGGATCCATATATCCCACAGCCACCATGAGTCCAGGTCCTGCAAATGCAAGATATTTCCTCCAGAATGAAGCTTTTTTAGGAACTTTTATGGATGAATAAACCTCAGGTAATGAATGTAAAGTTTTATCTCGTCGCCAGGCGTCTTTTATATTGAAATTCATAAATGTTAGAAATGACTAACAAATTTAATTAAATAAATGTAAACACAAAAATAAGGGTGCAAAAAATCCCGGAAAATTACTTTCCGGGATTCTATTTTTATTGATTCTAAAGACTTACTTTGCGAATCTGATCGACATTTTTCTGTCAACAGATCTTTCTGCGTCAGAAGCTTGGGCATCTACAGTAGCAAATTTGCTTCCGTATCCTTCAGCTCCAAGCACCTGTGCTCCAACTCCTGCCTTTGCTAAAGCTGCTTTGATATAATCAGCTCTTGCCTGAGACAATTTTACATTAGAAGCTTCATTTCCTGTTTTATCAGTATATCCTCCGATTTTGATTTTAGCATCCGGGAAAGCTTTCAGGATAGCTACCAGGTTATCCAACTGTCCCTGTGAACCTGCTTCAAGCTCATTGGATTTTCCCATTTTGAAATTTACATGATCAAAATCGTACCATTTATCTTTCAATGCCGAATCATCAGCTGCATTTTTATAGCCGTCTGATTTCAGGAAGGTAATCATCTGATCTTCCATTCCACCTTTGTACCCTTTCAGCATAACCCCGTTAAGGTCTATGTCTTCATCAGTTTTAGTTACTGGTGTCGCAGTAGCAGCTGGTGTTGTGGTGGTGGTAGATGAAGTATCTACAGACGTTCCTGTCGAGTCAGTTGTAGCAGTCGTCGTCGTTGTTGTCTGCTTTTTCTCACATTGCTTCCATAAGAAATATCCGGCGGCAATTAACAGTAAAAGCGGAAGCAACCATTTCCAGATTGATCCTCCGCCTTCATTATTGTTTCTGTCAGGATTTGTGCCTACAGGGGTTGTACTTCTTGTAACTTCTACTTTTGGACCTTCGCTGGAAGGCGTATTTATCGCATCATTATCATTGTCAAACTTATATCCTTTTGCCCAGTCCCCTATATTCAGAGAGGCTAAGGAAAGTCCTGCAGGTAATAAAGTGGATACAATGCCTTTCTGATCATTCAATAAACTGGAAATGCCTGAAGCACCTAGATTATTGTCAGCAGCATATTTTCCAACAGTACCTACGGTAGCCCCGGTAACCAGGTTTAGCAATGAACCTGCAGAATTGTTGCTGATTCCTGAAAAACTGGCAATGGAATTAACCAGGCCTCCTACTTTATCTCCAAAAATTGAAGTTAATAATGTTGAAATAACAGGACTTTCAGACGATCCGCCTAATAAATTTCCTAAAATTCCACTAGATGAGGCTTTTGTAATGGCATCCAAGACACCAGGGTTATCTGCGTTATTGGCTAATCCACCTACTACAGCAGGTAATAAACCACCAATTGCTTTAGAAATACCGGATTCACTTTCTCCAAACTGTGATGCAGCCTGTGAAACCAAAGCGGGACCTAATTGTCCTTTAATTAAATCAATGACATTTAAAGACATAATAATAAATTTTTTGGATTAATGTTGTGATAAATTTAAACAAAAATCAGTCCGAATGCCACTTTTTTTTGAATATTTCTTTAAAAAATAGTGATTTTACCTAAAATTGCTAAAATTATTAATACGCTTTTGCGAATAATACACGTCTCTGAGAAGGTTTTCCAGATATCAGAGAAACTCCTTCCTCGATGTCGTCATCCAAAGGAATACATCGGATGGTTGCCTTTGTTTCATCCTTGATCTGTTCCTCTTCTTCTGCAGTTCCATCCCAATGAGCGTAAATAAATCCTCCCTTTTCTTCAAGGACTTTCTTGAACTCTTCATAAGTATCCACTTTCGTGATATTATTTTTTCTGAATTCAAATGCTTTATTATAAATATCCTGCTGAATGGTTTTCAATAAATCCTCAATATAGGAATCCAGGCCGTCAATAGAACGAACCTCTTTGGTAAGATTATCTCTTCTGGCGATCTCAACAGATTTGTTTTCCAGATCTCTTGGCCCCATCGCGATTCTTACCGGCACTCCCTTCAGTTCGTATTCAGCAAACTTCCATCCTGGCTTATTCTGAGTATCGTTATCAAATTTCACAGAAATTCCTTTTGCTCTCAATTTAGCCTGGATATCTAAAGCTACTTTGCTGATCTGCTCCAATTGTTCCTCACCTTTAAAGATCGGTACAATCACAACCTGGATCGGAGCAAGGGTAGGAGGTAATACCAATCCGAAATCATCTGAATGCGTCATAATTAAAGCTCCCATCAAACGGGTTGAAGTTCCCCATGATGTCGCCCACGCATGCTCTATTTTTCCTTCCTTGTTGGTGAATTTTACATCAAATGCTTTTGCAAAATTCTGTCCAAGGAAGTGAGAGGTTCCTGCCTGAAGTGCTTTTCCGTCCTGCATCAATGCTTCAATACAGTAAGTTTCGTCAGCTCCTGCGAATCGTTCAGATGGCGTTTTTACACCCTGAACCACAGGAATAGCCATGAATTTTTCTGCGAAATCAGCATATACTTTATTCATTTTTTCCGCTTCTTCTACGGCTTCATCCTTGGTAGCGTGAGCAGTGTGACCTTCCTGCCACAGAAATTCTGCTGTTCTCAAGAACAAACGTGTTCTCATCTCCCAACGAACCACATTGGCCCACTGGTTGATTAATATTGGTAAGTCTCTGTAAGACTGGATCCAGTTTTTATAAGTATTCCAGATAATTGCTTCTGAGGTAGGTCGAACAATAAGCTCTTCCTCCAGTTTTGCATCCGGATCTACAATCAGTTTTGAAGGGTTATTTGGATCGGCTTTTAGCCTGTAATGGGTAACTACAGCACATTCTTTTGCAAAACCTTCTGCATTCTTTTCCTCAGCCTCAAATAAGCTCTTGGGCACAAAAAGCGGGAAGTATGCATTCACGTGACCTGTTTCCTTGAATCTTTTATCCATTTCATCACGCATTTTTTCCCAGATTGCATAGCCGTATGGTTTGATGACCATACATCCGCGTACGCCTGAGTTTTCAGCTAAATCAGCTTTTACAACCAGCTCATTATACCATTTGCTGTAATCTTCGCTTCTTGAGGTTAATTTTGCCATTATTCTTTTAAAATTTTTTTAACTTTTGGACATTATTGTAATCTAAAAATAAAAATCTATTTTTGATAGATTTTTTAACCAGTAATTTGGTACATTTTTGGTACAGATTGCAAATATAATTTAAATTAAAAATTTTTACGTTATCATGAAAAGAAATATACATAAAAATTTGCTTGGTCTGCTGAAATCCAAAGGGATTCTGGCAATATCAGGCGGATTGTTGTTGATGTCTTGTGGTGCTCAGATGGGAGGGTATAGCGAGACAGACGGGGTGTATTATGACCCCAACAAGGATACGCTGCCCGAAGGAGTTATCATCAATGGTGGCGGAAACAGAGTAGGAGAATATTACGACTACTACCAGGATTCCAATGTGATTCAGAATGCACAGGCGAATTCAAGAGAACAGCAAAACAGATATAACGAATGGAGTGGTACGAATACCGACTGGAGTTCCAACGCAACAGACTCCGATTGGGGCTTGTATGCAGGATCCCAGACCAACTATTACGATAACTCGTGGGGTTGGGGATCTCCCTGGGGCTGGGGCGGCTATAACCCATATTGGGGTTGGAACCGTGGCTGGGGCGGCTCTTTTGGATGGGGTAACCCTTACTGGGGCGGTTATTCTCCTTATTGGGGAGGATATTATGATCCGTTCTGGGGTGGCGGTTACGGCTATCCATACTGGGGTGGCGGTTATTATAACAGACCGGTTGTCTACAACAGAAGAAGTACCAATGGAGGAAGAGGATTTGTTGGAAGCCCAGGGATAGGTAGTGCCATCTACAGAACAAATACAGCGAATACAGCCAATTCCGGATCAGGATTTAGAAACAGCAATAGTGGCGGTTTCAGAGAAGGTAACTCTGGCGGTTTCAGACAAGGAAACTCCGGTGGGTTCAGACAAGGAAATTCAGGTGGTTTCAGACAGGGGAACTCAGGAGGTTTCAGACAACAGGGAAATTCCGGAGGTTTCAGAAACTCAGTTCCACAGTCCAGACCGAATTATGAATACCAGCAGCCAAGAAATAGTAATAGTGGCGGTTTCAGATCCAATGATTCCGGCGGATTCAGATCAAACAGCTCAAGCGGCGGCTTCAGATCCGGTGGTGGTTTCAATTCCGGCGGCGGTGGCTTCAGAGGCGGTTCGTCAGGTGGCGGAGGTACGAGATCCGGTGGCTTCAGATAATATCAATTCTATAAACTATTAAATAAATAATGTTAAAAAAATCTTTAGTATTAATGGGAATTTCTGCTGCATTTTTTGCACAGGCTCAGGATATTTCTGTCATCAGAAATACAGCAGAAGTTTACTCAGGTAATCCTATTGTGGGTTCAGCTAAGTTTAATGCCATGGCTGGTGCCAACGGTGCATTAGGTGGTGACGCCAACTCTCTGCTTACCAACCCTGCGGGTTTAGGAGTAGCTATTTCGGGAGAGGTTTCAGGGACTTTATCGATTACAGGTAATAAAAACAGCAGCTCGAGAGCTGGTGCAACGATCACAAACACGCAAACGGGAGGTGACCTGGGAAATGCCGGTGGTATCATTGCGTTTCCTTTGATGACTGAGAGTGCGTGGAAGTTTATCAACATCGGGGTGAACTTTTCCAACCAGTCTTTAGACAATGTGGTAGAATCTCCCGGTAACGCCAACCTTATTGCCGGATTGCCGGATGGGCAGGCTTCACTTGCGGGACACGGTTATTCAAGATATGGAAACCTTTCTAAAATGAGTTTTGGGGTGGGGGCCAACTACAACCATAGTGTATATATTGGTGCCGGATTGAATTTTTTCAATTCTTCCATCAACCAAGGGGACAGACTGGCATTCCAAATGCTGAACAATAATTACATTGATTTTTTTGATAAGCAGGATTCTCCTTATTATGAAAGATCATCCGGATTTTCTGCTTCATTAGGGGTAATCGGTAAGCTGAGTCCGAACTTCAGAGTGGGTGCGTCGATTGAAACGCCTACTTTCTGGAACATAGACAGGGATTACAGCTTCTATAACGACCCTGATTACGGAAATGGAACAGGCATAGAGTCTAGGAAATTTAATTCTCCTCTTAAAGCAACCGTAAGTGCTGCTTTTGTAGCCAATAAAAACTTCTCATTAAACGTAGATTATACCCTTGGACTTACCAAGCCTGATTATAAAGTAAATACTACCCTGGAAAGAGAACTGAATGATTTCTTCAAAGAAAATTATAAGAATCAGTCTGAGGTAAGAGTGGGAGCGGAATACAGAGTACAGCAGTTTAGAGTAAGAGGAGGATATTCTTATCTTTCTAATCCATTGGACGCTCTTACAATTACCCGGTTTGATGACGGGGCGAGTGTAGGAAACCAATCCTACAACAACCTGATCCTTAGCGATAGAAACCTTGTTTCATTCGGTGTAGGATATGATTTCAAATCATTCTTTATCGATGCTTCTTATCAGAATGTAAGTTCCAAATACAGCAATCCTTATATGAGAGGAATGATTGGAGATTACTTTGATTCGGCTTATTATTCAACACAGTCTAATTCCATCTTTGAAAATGATGCCTATGCTGTGAGCAATGTGAAAAACAGTATCAACAATTTCTTTATTACTGTCGGATGGAAGTTCTAGTCTTCGCGATGGTATGATATATATAAAAAGCTCCGTTTTCCGGAGCTTTTTTCTTTTAGTGAGTATGGGCAGGATGCTGATGGAAGAGATGCATGAGTAATGCCAAGGAAACTCCCAGGACAACAAGCCCTATTTTTAACCAATCTATATTATGATTTTTATTGCTTTCAAAAATAATAACGGAGGAGATGTGAAGGAATATTCCTCCAACAATCGCAAGGAAATAAGGCTGAAGATCTGGGTTGAAATAATTCCCCAATAACATACCCATTGGTGAAGCAAGAGCAAAAAGAGCTACAATGAGTAAAGAAGGATACGATGAACTTTTAGATTCTCCTTTTCTGTTGAAGAGGAAAGCCCCCAGAATAAAGGAAATGGGAAGATTGTGGAATACAATTCCCAGCAGATAGGGAGAAAGTTCATGTTTTTCATTAGCCAGGGGAATCCCTTCGATAAAAGCATGAATAAACAATCCCACCATGAGTGCTACGGGAAGAATATTATGCTCACTATGGTGATGAAAATGACCATGCTCAAATCCTTTGGTAAGAGCCTCCAGAATCATCTGCAGAAGTACACCGGCAATTACAAATATCCCAAGGCTATTGCTTTCCGCTGAAGTGTACACCTGCGGGAAAACCTCATTCAGACAGATGGTAATCAGAAATCCGGCACTGAGGATCAGCAGATTTTTAGCCAGTTTTTCTTTTTTACCAAAGTGCTTTCCCAGAAATACCCCTGTGATCACACTTAAAATCAGTAAAAGTACTGTTATCATTATTTTTTCTTAAATAAATTGATACAACGAGGGGAGGTTTCCTTGTCAAATTCATTCAGCTGATAATCACCCCATATTTTCATTCTTTCAAAACCACAGTCTGAAGCGTAGGTATGGATGGCTTCCAAGGTATGAAGTTTTACTTTTTCATAAAAATGAAAAGGCTTACCATCGGCTTCAAAACGGATATCTTTGATCACATGTCTTCCTTCGATTTTTTTGAAGATCTTAAAATCAATACCACCGCGGGTAATTGTGGTCTCAGGCACCAATGTTTTTCTGACAAATTCCTCATTGAGATAATCCAATACAAAATAACCACCCGGTTTCAGGATGTTGTATACGGATTGAAAAACTTTTTTATCATCGTTCTCATTATCAAAATATCCGAAGCTTGTGAACAAATTAAATACGGCATCCATAGGGTCCGCGTCAATCGGATTTCTCATGTCATGAACCTCAAAAAGCAGAGTCTGATTTTCAAACTGCTGATTAGACTCGATACTTTTTCTCGATAGATCCAATCCTAACACATCATATCCCAATTTGTTGAGAAAAACTGAATGTCTTCCCTTTCCACAGGCAAGATCTATGATTTTTGACTGAGGCGGAAGCTGAAGGTCCGCAGTAAGCTTTGTAATGAAGCTTTCAGCTTCTGTATAGTCTCTGTTGCTATAAAGTAAATGATAATAAGGGGTATCAAACCAAGATTCAAACCATTCCATAATGCAAAAATAACTAAATTTGTGCGGTTAAAAGCAAAGTATTTTACAACATTAAAAGATTGAAAGCTTCAATTGAATGATGCATTGGATGGCTAATCTTTTAATTACTAAAACGTTAAAACTTTTAAATCTTACTTATGAATACAGAAAATATAGAAATACAGATAAAAACATTCTTCGGACTGGAGCATATTCTGGCGGAAGAAATCAAAAAATTAGGGGGAAGGAAAGTCGAGATCAAAAACAGAGCGGTAAACTGCGAAGGGGATCTTGGTTTTCTGTATAAGATCAATTATTCGGCGAGGACAGCATTAAAGATCCTTGTCCCTATCCATCAGTTCAAAGCTTTTAATCAGCACCAGTTTTATGATAGACTGTTCAAATTTGAATGGGACGAGTATATGGATGTTGAGCAGTCTTTTTCCATTGATGCCACGGTAAATTCTGAAACATTTAAACATTCACAGTTTGTTACTTTAAAGATGAAGGATGCTATTGTGGATTATTTTCAGGAAAAGTATAAGAGAAGACCCAATGTAGAAACGAGAAATCCGGACATTAAATTCCATCTTCATATTGACAGGGAGCTGGTGATGATTTCTCTGGACTCTTCAGGAGATCCTTTGTTTAAGAGAGGCTATAGAAAAGAGCAGGGTCAGGCTCCTATTAATGAGGTTTTGGCTAGTGGTATGCTTCAGTTGGCAGGCTGGGACGGAAAAGGAAACTTCCTGGATCCGATGTGTGGTTCGGGAACTCTTCTGATCGAAGCGGCAATGATAGCCCTGGATCTTCCGGCACAAATCTTCAGAAGAGGATTTGCTTTCCAGAACTGGAAAAATTATGATGCGGATCTGTTTACAACGATCAAAGAGTTCAGAATCAACAGAGTCAAGCAATTTGACGGAAAGATTGTTGGCTATGACATTGATGCAAGAATGTTGAACGCTGCAAGGGTAAACATTGAGGCTGCAGAAATGGAAGACGTCATTGAAGTCAGAAAAGAAAATTTCTTTGATTCTAAAAAAGAGCTTTTCCCTTTACTGATGGTCTTTAATCCGCCGTATGATGAAAGGATCTCTATCAACGACGATGATTTCTACAAAAAGATTGGAGATACTTTTAAAACAAATTATCCGAACACGCTGGCATGGTTGATTTCATCTGATCTGGAAGCTGTGAAGAAAATAGGATTGCGTCCTTCAAGAAAAATCAAGCTTTTCAACGGAAAGCTGGAAACAAGGTTCCTTCAGTATGAGATGTATGAAGGAACGAAGAAAGTACATAAATTAGAAGATAAATCCTAAACCATAAACTAGTAGGGTTCGCTATGTCCTGGGATTTTCTTGGTATTTTTGAAGTAATTTCTGATGCAATGAATTTATTGAGTTCAGGCTCCTCTCTGCCGGGAAATGAAAGCCTGAACCATAATGAGATTCACCAGAAAAAACGATCACAAAAATCAAAATACTTTACAGCGAAGGTCAGCGCAGGAAGTACTCTTGTGTCTGGTATTCTTTGCTTCATTGTTTTTAGAGATC
The DNA here is from genome assembly GCF_003384725.1 of Chryseobacterium pennipullorum. GTDB lineage: Bacteria > Bacteroidota > Bacteroidia > Flavobacteriales > Weeksellaceae > Chryseobacterium > Chryseobacterium pennipullorum. The sequence continues at coordinate 122,686 of NZ_QNVV01000007.1, read as the reverse complement.
CATTACCGGAAGAACATTATATGCAAACTCTAATTGTAATTTCATTAATAGGAATTGCGATTTCGTTTATATTGTTTTTTGTCTTATACATTTTGAAATGTTTTTATTTTAAAAACCTTTTTAAGCTGCTGATTTTTAGTGTTTCAACAATTGTAATGGTCATTTCGATTGTTTTATTTATCTATTTTAGGTCCGGCCTATTTATGTAAATCAATTTATCTTAATAAATTTAAAGGAGGTCGTATTTATTGCGATCTCTTTTACTTTGATTTCTCACTCCGGTGGCTTGTATAAGTGTATAACGGGTTGAGTTAATTCGTAATGAATTCTTATTTTGTAGTGGTATTATATATTTTAAGCTGTTATTTTTTAATGATCTGATAAAATAGTATAGGGTTTTGATGATTTATTATTAATTGCGTAGAGTGTGTTATTCTATATTTGAAAAACAATTAAATGACAACTATTATGAAAAAAATTAACTTAATATCATTACTTATCTTATGTATTAGTATGCTCACTATTGTTTCGTGTAATTCCGATAATTTAGATGAAGCGGTAACCATTCAAGATCAGTCTGTCCCTTCTAAAGGTAATCTTGCCTCTAAGGTAGCTGCTTTTGGGAAGAATCCTCTTTCTGTAATGTATGTTGAAGTAAACAACAATGACATCAGAGAGGTAGGGAAGTATACGTTAGCTGATGGAAGACCGCTTTTTGATGTCGCTATTATTTTTGCAGCCAACATCAATTATAATACTTCAACGCAGAAGGCCTATTTGCATTTTAATAATCAGGTGACAAATGTATTGACCAATAAAGATGTTTACATAAAGCCTTTACAGGATAAAGGGATCAAAGTTATGTTATCTATCCTGGGAAATCATCAGGGAGCCGGGTTTGCTAACTTTCCCAACCAGGCCGCTGCTCAGGCTTTTGCTCAGGAGTTGGCCAATGCGGTGAATACCTATGGTTTGGATGGTATCGATTTTGACGATGAATATGCCCAGTATGGCGCTAATGGGACCGGCCAGCCTAATCAGTTTTCATTTGTTTATCTGGTGACTGCACTCAGAGAATTACTCCCAAATAAGATCATTTCACTTTATAATTATGGTCCTTCTGCAAGTAATCTTTCCTATAATGGGGTCACAGTAGGTTCCAAAGTTGATTTTGTGTGGAATCCTTATTACAGTACCTATTCCGCACCTAATATACCCGGTCTGGATAATGCGCACAAAGGTGCGGCGGCAATTAATGTACGTCCTGGTACAGGCACGTATACAAGTACTTCTACATTAACAAATTTTGCACAGAGAACCAAGGATGACGGGTATGGTGTTTTTTTATATTATGATCTGGGAGCGACCAACATCGCATCCTATTTTTCGAATGCTACCAATATATTGTATGGGCAAAGTACTGTATATGGTGATGGAACAACAACACCTACAACAGGAATTATATCCGGAGCAACTTATCAATTGGTTTCTGCAACTAACGGCACAAGTCTATTGGATGTTTCTAATTCAGGAACAGCTGATGGGACGAAAGTGCAGCTTTGGAGCTCCAATAACAGCAATGCTCAAAAGTGGAAAGTTACCGACGTTGGGGGCGGATACTATAAATTACAACCGCTGAATGGTCCCACAAAATCTCTGGATGTGTCCAATTCAGGTACTGCCAATGGAACACAGGTGCAGATATATACAGATAACGGAACCAATGCCCAGAAATGGAAAATAACATCAGCAGGGAGCGGGTATTATAATGTAAGCCCTGCTCATGCGGCTACTTCTAACCTTGATGTGAATGGAGGAGCTACCACTGATGGATCAAAAATTCAGATATGGTCAGCTAATACCGGTAATGCTCAAAAATGGAAATTTGTAAAACTATAATTTGACAACACTCATATTTAATAAACATAGCAGGCAATTAAAAGAAACAGAATAGGAAATGTTTGGATAAAAACCTGCAAAAACGCACGTAAATTTCATATAAGAAGCCGTCTTAACAAGTTGTGAGACGGCTTTTTTTGTCCAATCAATGCTCGATGATTTCCATATAGGTGTTGTCCGTGAAAATCATGATAAAACAGTGATGCCTGGATTGTGCTGGTGTTAATGGATCAGGCGCGAAAATTTGGGGCTTAACAGAAAGTTGAGTAATATGAATAGAAAAAGTAATATTTTTCTACAGATGTTTAAGTATATTTTTCAGAGTTTTTTTCTAATCAGCTTTCAACCCAATAAGAACTGTGAAAAATAGTTGTAAGTATTCTTTACTCGACCTAGGAATCAGGAGCGTTAAAAAAATTGATCTTGAATCCGTTAAAAAATTTCCAGTGTCTGAGCATGGCCGCCCTATTGAGTCAAATAACAAATGTAGAATCCATGCGAGTTTGGAAATTTTAGGAGGCAAGATCAATTTTTAGCGGATGATTCCAGTCTTGAATTTTTGTATACTTTTGCTTCAAGGCAAAAGTATAAATAGAAAAATACTCAGTTTCTCCCCACAACTTTTGTACTTGATCCGTGTTAATTTCGGCGAATACCTGTTAAACTGTTTGTAAATTCCTTTATGAATGGTTAATTTTGAAAAATTTTCAATTTGAAGCCTAGTATTTCCATTGTCGTTGCTATTTACAACCGAAAAGATGAACTTTTCGAGTTGCTCAGCTCACTTACCCAGCAGACTGATAAGGTATTTGAGATTATTATTGTTGATGATGGTTCTATCATTGACCTCAAGCCTATCATCAGGAATTTTGAGGATATTCTGGATATAAAATATTTCAGGAAAGATAATTCCGGACCAGGGCTTACCAGAAATTATGGAGCTGCCAGGGCAGAAAATGAATGGCTGGTATTTGTAGACAGTGACGTGATTGTAGAAAAGGATTATATTGAAAATATTAAAAATGATATTCAGGTCATCCCTTGTGATGCTTTTGGAGGTGCTGATAAGGCCCATAAAGGTTTTAATCTGATGCAAAAAGCGATCTCGTATTCGATGACCTCTGTTTTTACTACCGGAGGAATCCGAGGAAATAAAAAAGCGGTTTCCAAATTCCAGCCCAGAAGTTTTAATATGGGGGTTAAGAAGTCTGTTTTTGAAAAAGTGGGTGGATTTTCTGAAATGAGAATAGGTGAGGATCCGGATTTATCGATGACACTATGGGAGAACGGCTTTACAACAGCCTTTTTCGATGATATAGCCGTGTATCATAAGCGGAGGGTAGACTTTGGGAAATTTTCCAAGCAGGTCTATCAGTTTGGCTGTGCAAGGCCCATCCTGAATCAGAGACATCCGAATTATGTGAAGATTTCATTTGCTTTTCCCACTCTGTTTATGCTGGGATATATGATGGGCTTCCTGGAATATTTTATTCTTGGAAGAGGAATTATCCTTGCCTTTTATGGTTTATATACTTTCCTGGTACTCTTCCATGCCCTGTTTGTGACTAAGAATATAAGCATTGCAGGAATGGCAGTTATTTCTACCTATATTCAAATGTTTTCTTACGGATACGGGTTTTTAAAATCCTGGATTCTTCTGAATGTTTGTAGAATGAAACCGGAAGATGCTTTTCCCCATCATTACTATAAAAAATAATCAACATGTTCTTTGGAGGCTAATTTGTTGAACGGGATCCATGGAGTGTTTTCAGAAAGTAAATTAGCAAACGCCTTCAAATATGGATATGGTTTGAATTCAAATATAAAAGAAGGCTGCCCAAACGGGCAGCCTTCTTTTTGAACAATAAAATTTAGGATATGTAGATGTTTTCATGGTTAAGAATACCTGCTTTCAGCATGCATTCTTTCATCTTTTGATAAGTTCTTTCGATATCATGGTCCAGACCGATGGAGAATCTGATCAGCCCATCAGAGATTCCTATAGAGGCCCGCTCTTCTTCCGGAATTTCAGATGATGTGGATTTTCCTGAACATGAGAATAGGGTTTTATAAAATCCCAGACTTACTGCCAGGTATCCAAGGTTTTCTGTCTGCATCATTTCCATCAGCTCATTTGCTTTTTCAGTGGTTCCTGCATCTAATGTCAATAGTCCGCCGAAGCCGTATTCTTCGTGAATCATGCTTTTCATCAGTTCATGATTTTTATGAGAAGGAAGTCCCGGATAAGATATTTTCAGGCCGTCTGCTTCAAATCTTTCAGCAAGATACATCGCGTTGTAGCTGTGCTGTTTTATTCTGATGTGTAATGTTCTCAGGTTTTTTAAAATGCTAGACGCTCTTAAGCTGTCCATGGTAGGGCCAAGAAGCATACAGGCTCCTGAGTTCACATTTTTTGTATCGTTAATAAAATCCTGGGTCCCGCAATACACACCACCTACGGTATCGCTGCTTCCGTTGATGAATTTTGTTAAGCTGTGGATGACTACATCCGCTCCGAAAGAGATGGGGGAAATTGAAAGAGGAGAAAATGTATTGTCAACAATCAGTTTCAGATTGTGCTTTTTACAGATTTCAGAAAGTTTTCGAAGGTCGGCCACTTCAAGAAGCGGATTGCTTACACTTTCACAGTAAATAACTTTTGTATTGGGAGTGATGGCATTTTCTAAAACACCAAAATTATTAATATCAACAAATGTCGTAGCGACATTGAACTGGGGAAGAAAGTTTTTAAGAAAAGCATAGGTTCCACCGTAGATAGTCCGGCTTGAGATGATATGGTCTCCGCTTTTGCATACCTGCATCAGTACTGAAGTAATCGCTCCCATTCCGGAGGCTGTAACATTGGCAGATTCTGTATTCTCCAGCTTGGCAAGTGCCTGTGCCAGATAAAGGTTCATAGGCGAAGAGTGCCTTGAATATAAATAACATCCTTCTGCATTTCCTTCAAAAGTATCAAACATGGTCTTCGCAGACAGGAACGTATAGGTAGAACTGTCAGAAATGGAAGGATTTACTCCTCCGAATTCACCAAAATACTGGAGATCCTGGATCTCATTGGCAGCGTTAAAGTTTTCCATAAGCCTTGTTTTATTTTATCGGCCTAATTTGCGTTATTTTCCTAATAATTACAATGTAAAATTGCATTTATAGATTATAAAACTGTAAAATATTGTTTATTTAGAAAATTTAATGGCTATCTTCGGTAATATTAAATATCGACCAAAAAATTATCTATGGAGCTTGATAAAACTGATAAGAAACTGCTTCTTTTTTTGCAGCAGGATTGTAAGCAAACCACTAAAGAGCTGTCTGCCAAGCTGGGTTTATCCGTAACGGCTGTTTATGAGCGTGTGAAAAAGCTTGAAAACTCCGGTATCATCTCAAAATATGTAGCTTTGCTGGACAGGCATAAAATCGATCGTGACTTTATTGTTTTATGTCATGTGAAACTAACGCAGCATAAAAAGGAATTTGTACTGCAGTTTGAAAAAGAGGTGATGAATCTTGAGGAGGTTACAGAATGCTTCCACGTAAGTGGTGATTACGACTACATCCTCAAGATAGGCGTACGGGATATTGCTGATTACCGCAATTTTATGCTGACCAAGCTTACGACCCTTCAACATATCGCCAGTACCCACAGCTCATTTATGATTTCTGAGGTAAAAAATACGACAGCAATTGCTTTGTGATGTAGATGAAGCAAGAGCTCTGGCCCCTGATCTTATGATCTGTGTCCGCGTTTGCTATTGGTTGTTTTTTCTCTTTTATACCAATACTCCGTTTTTTGAGGAAATAGGATCCGGCAGATCTGTTTCTCCGGCCATTTGAAGCAGATCTATTTCAATAGTTCTGCAGATGGAGAGCATAGGGACATCAAACATAAGGCCTGCAAAAGGGTTTTCAGAATAATCACCTACAAGTTCCATGATGATATAAATCCATCCGATAATGATACAGAAAGGAATAGAGGTCCAGATTCCCCAATCTCCAAGTTTTGCAAATTCATTGACCAATCCCAGGGGTAAAAGGGTAATAAAAAGGATGTTAAAGATAAATGCCGTGCTGGCAAACTGTCTGGGTGAAGGGAACTTTTTGATTCTTTCGGCTTGCCCCTGGAAACCATAAAATTCGTTCAGGCTGCTCTGAAGCTGCATCTGATTGAAGTCAGTAATGGCACCCATATTTTTTAGCTCATTAATATCTTTTGACTGTTGGGAAATAAGATAGGTAGCGAAATTTTTATAGTCAGCTTTAAGTTCATATTCTTCTTCCGAAAGATATTTATGAAGGAAAATAGGAGCCCTTCCATAATCGGGGAATCCTGCCTTGATCAGTCTGTTTCTTCTCAGATTGATATTTCCGAATTTATTTTCGGTACTGATGTGCTCCCATTCCGTTGGAACAAGAAGCTGCTCACGAAAGGTATATAACCATGCAATATGACGGTTCACAATTATCCTTTTACGGTTTTCAAGGTCAAAAGCACCTACCTCTTCATTTTTAGCATCAAAAGCATACACCATGGCAGCAAATGAACGGCTGGAATTGACAATGCCTCCCCATATTTTTCTTGCTTCCCAAAGTCTGTCGTACGCCTGGTTGTTTTTGAAACCCACCAAAAATGCCTCTGCTGTTCCTATCAATGCTACAGGAACCCATGGAATAGTCATCCAGTGCCAGTTGAAAAAATAAAAGAGAACGGCAATCAGCGTGCACCAGATCGAGATCAAAATAAGATGAAGACCGGATAGATTGAGAACCTGTTTATAATTGACGTATTTGGTTGTAATCATAAGGATAAAATGTGTTTTTGATTGCAGACAAAATGAATACCAAACTATAAGGAGGGAAGTCTTATAATGGCTGTCTTATAATAGTTATTACGGTTTTGCTGGATTATAATAGTCTAAGGTTGAGTTTAATAATTATGAATAAAAGTAATAAAAAATGCATAAAAAAACCTCTAAATTTTTAGAGGTTTTGATTTTTTGTATTATAAAATTAAGATTGTAGCATTTCATCAATCTTTTTAGAGAGCTTCTCTGCGTTTGGCAGCATCTCCTTTTCCAGTATGAGATTGATGGGTACCGCAGGAACGTCTAGCGATCCCATGGTTTCTACCGGTGCATCAAGGTATTTGAAGCAGTTTTTGGAAATACGGTGTGCAAATGCTTCTGCGAAGGAATTGTTGAGCTGTTCCTCGGTAAGAACGATACATTTTCCGTGGGCTTTCACCCGATCAAAAACAAGCTCTTCATCAAGAGGGATTAATGTTCTTAGATCAATCACTTCAACTCTTCCATTGAAATTTTTGGCGGCTTCTTTAGCCCAGTATACCCCCATTCCGTAAGTAACGACTAATAAGGTTCTGCCTTTTTCAGTTTCGCTCTTATCGGCCTCAATAATTACTTTGCCTTTTCCAAAAGGAAGTACATAATCTTCTGCCGGTTCTATTGTTTTAGCATCTTCCGTTCCTGGAACTTTACTCCAGTATAATCCTTTATGCTCCAGCATGATCACCGGGTTCGGATCGTAATAGGCTGCTTTCAGAAGTCCTTTGAAATCAGCTGCATTACTTGGATATGCTATTTTGATTCCTTTAATATTGGCTAAAATACTTTCAACGCTACCACTGTGGTAAGGACCACCTCCGCCATATGCTCCGATAGGTACACGGATGATGTTGCTAACAGGGAATTTCCCACCACTTAAATAGCTTGATTTTGAAATCTCTGTAATCAGCTGGTTGATCCCCGGATAAATATAGTCTGCAAACTGAACTTCAACAATTGGTTTTAAGCCCACAGCACTCATTCCGGCTGTAGATCCAATGATGTAAGCTTCCTGAATCGCTGTATTGAAAACTCTTTTACTTCCGAATTTTTTCCCTAAAGTAACCGTTTCACGAAAAACGCCTCCAATTCTTTCCCCTACATCCTGACCGTAGAGAAGGGCTTCAGGATGTTTCCACATCAATTCCTGGATAGCATGGATGGCAGCATCCACCATCACAATTTTTTCTCCGTTGGCTGGCTCACGTGTCCCTGTTTCTTCTGTAATGGGAGTAGGCGCAAAAACGTGCTGCATTACCGTTTCAGGTTTTGGGTCTTCTGCATTTTTAGCTTTTTCAAAAGCTTCTTCTGCTTCAAGGCGTGCCTTTTTTGTGATTTGTTTTAAAAGATCCTCGTCTACGCCTGTTTCCAGTAAATGTTTTCTAAGGATTTCTCCCGGATCTTTAGCTCTATGTTTGGTTAAATCTTCTTCGTCTCTATAGAATTCTCTTCTTACTCCGGAAGTATGGTGTCCGATCAAAACCGTTTTTGCACAAACGACTAAAGGTTTTCTTTCTGTTCTTACAAAATCTACGGCTTTTTTCATTGCTTCGAAACTTTCTACGAAATCAGTTCCGTCTACTCTCATTCTGCTTAGTCCGGTAAAGCCGGCAACAAAATCATAGGCATCGCAGGTTCTCGCTTCATCCTTGGTCACTGAAATTCCCCACTCGTTATCCTGAACCAGGAAAATAATAGGTAGCTGGTGGAGGGCAGCAAATTGTAAGGCTTCACTTACTTCTCCTTCTGTAACAGAATTGTCTCCAAGGCTGCAGACAACAACAGGGTTATTTTCAAACTCCTGGAGATTGAAGTCCTGAATGTATTTGATTCCCTGAGCTACTCCTGTAGTAGGGATGGTTTGCATTCCGGTTGCAGAACTCTGATGAACAATCTTGGGTTTGTTTTCGTCCCTGCTTGAAGGATGCGAATAATAGGATCTACCTCCTGAAAAAGGATCATCAGCTTTAGCCAGCAATTGAAGCATAAGTTGATAAGGTTCAAAGCCAATTCCCAACAGAATACTTTCATCTCTGTAATAGGGAGAAACCCAGTCTTCTTTTTTCAACTGATAAGCTGTTGCAAGCTGGATGGCTTCATGACCTCGTGAAGTACTGTGAACGTATTTACATACGTTTCTGTTTTCTTCATAAATATCAGCCATTGCTTTGGCCAGCATCATATGATTATACGCTTTAAGTAATATATCCTGAGAAACTTTTTCGTGAAGTGCATTTTCCATAGAAAGCAAATATACATAAAAAAACAAAATACTAACAACTGTTAGTATTTTGTAAAAAATGTTTCTTTTTTATGGTTATTCCTTGATGACTTTTCATGAAATGCCAACTTTTTACTCTGCTGTCAAAGTGATTTTGCTCTTTTTGTATAAGGTTGTTATTCAATAGCTTTGTGTGATATGTGATGGTGCGAAGGGTTGTTTTTTTGCTTGATAAAGTCGAGATTGTCCATTTTTAAGCTTTTTTAATTTTATTGAATGTGTTCTATTTTACTCTATTTAATAGGTAATGGAAACTCCTGATTTTGATTCGAAGTTGTGTTATTGCTTACGTTGTCATCAAATTGCTTTCGAAGAACCTGTTTTTTATCCTTTTCTTTGGACGGGTGAAAAATAAAACAGGATACCCGTATGAGTATCCTGTATAATAGGGTATAAGTTGTATAATTATTCCTTTATCACCTTTCTAGTCATAACATCTTTGTCTGTTTTTACTTCAATGATGTATATGCCTTTAGTGTAAGAAGAAAGATTCACTGTTTCTTTGTCACTACTGATCGTTCCGTTCTGCAGTTTCTTACCGGAAAGATCATACACCGTATAGGTTGATTTGTTAGGAGCTTTCAGGATGTTTGTTACATCTTTTGTGATAGAAGGCGCGATAGCAAGGTTGCTTAGAGCATTAGCTGCTGTGTCTTTAGTTCCTAGTACTTCACTGTACCCTGTAACGATAATTGAGTAATTTTGTGGGGCCGTTACACTTGGGGTAGCGTTGTTTTTCAAGGTACCTTTGTGTAGGACTTCAATCTTATATGTTCTTCCTGCAACAGGGGCATCTATAACGACCTGCTCTACGTTGTCTACCGTATTGTCTCCTTTTGTCGCCGGTGTCATAGGACTGGTTGCATTCAGTTTCCATGGAAAATAGACTGTGTTGTTGGACATGTCAGTAACCCGAAGATCAAGGTCATTTACCAGTCTTGAACTTCTGTTGTTATGAATATCATTCCAGGTTACATTTTGTGGAATTTTATATTCAGGATCAATCCAGGATATAGTTACCTTTATTGGCTCACTTCCGGAAGCTATTATGTTCTTGATGTTAGAAGTACCGTTATTCAGCACTTCATTGTTGAATATAACACTACCGTTAGACTTTCCAACTAAAAGCTCAGCTCCTTTTTTTGCATTAATATATCCCCATCCAAACCATGGATCTGGTCCTACATTTCCAGCTTCAGAAGCTGAATGGATCATGAGGGTTTTAGAAGCGGCAGCAGATAAATCCGCATTATCAAACATTTGTTTGTAAATTTGCATCCAAAGACCAATAACTCCTGTTACAACAGGGGCAGAGTATGATGTTCCGCTTCCGTAATCATATGAATTACTACCTACATCATCTCCTGCTGTCGAAGCAAGGAATACATCTGTTCCTGTCGTTGCAATATCGGGTTTGATTCCCCCATCATCTCTTGGTCCGGCACTGCTATAATCGGAATGTACTACATCGGATGGTGCAGTGTATTTAAAATTATTGGTTGAAATTACGTCTGTAGCTCCAACAACAATAATGTTTTTTGCTAATGATCCAGGTCCTATGCAGTCAAATCCCTGTGCACAGTTTGTTGGCGGCAAAGTGTCTGTAGCAGCGAATTCTACTAAATTATCATTCTCATCAGTATAATACTTGGAATATGTAGAGGTGCCTGGGTATGTCGGTCCGTAGCCGAAATAATTACCTGATGATTTTACAATGACATAATTCGGGTTATTGTAAACAATATTATCATAATTCTGATCATTGGAAAAGTAAGCGCCTTGCAGGTCAAAGGATGTACCTGGGCTATCAAAAACCCCGTTCCATACCCATGCGTTTGACGTGCCTACTGTAGCAACATCCCAACCTTGGTTTGAACCATATGAGTGATTTGATATTTTAGGCTGTGCTGCTAATATTTTTAGGAAAACAGTGCTGGGCGTTGTATTTCCAGGTAAAATAGTGCTTGCAAATCTATATGAATCAATTGTTGAATTAGGAGCAACTCCCTGTATGTCTCCGGTTACAGGTGTTCCTCCCACAGTACCGCTGATTGTCTTAGAGGTACTTCCAATAAAACCGGCAACACCTGTAGCATGCCCACTGTATACATTGGTATCAGATTCTTTATTCGTTATCCTGTTGGTACCGTTAGCAAAAGCCAAATGCGGTGCATATACTCTTCCGCCGTCAAAAATGGTGTATTTAATACCTTCTCCTTTGAAAGATCCTGCCAAGCCAGTGATGCTTCCAGCAGTATTTAATGCATCAGCATTGGCATTCTTAACTTGTCTAAGATCTTCTTTTTCGTAAAAATAGGGTTTTCCATTCGGTAAGAATCCGGCGAGATTGCTTCTTTTTTCTTCAATTTCTTTTTGGATGTCTGCCGATCTCGCAGAGCTGCCGTAATGCTTTGCTACATAAGCGTCAAACTTTGTGTTGTTGACTTCACTTTGTCTCGCAAATTCTCTTTTTAATCCTTCATTGTTTTGCGCACTTATCAGTGTAATAGCTAAAGTGCTGACCAAAAGTAAATGTTTCTTCATAACGGTTATTAAAATATTAAAAATTGTAATTGACCAAATATAGGATAAATTATTTATAAATAACTTGTTTTATTAAATAATTCTAATTTGTTTAAGTGGAGTAATTTAAATTATTTACATTTTGTTTTAAATGTCAGTGTATTATTTAATATGATTTAATTTCGGAATATATAAAGTGATGTGAGGGGTTTTGGAAATGGTAATTAGAAAAAAATGAAGTAACTTTACATTCTCTTTTTTAAAAAAGTTAGAAAATTATATGTATTTAATTTTTGACACAGAAACAACCGGTTTACCAAAAAATTTCAACGCTCCGCTTTCAGATTCGGATAACTGGCCAAGGATGGTCCAGATTGCATGGCAGGTGCACGATGATGATGGGAATTTAGTTGAAAACCAGGATTATATTATAAAACCTGAAGGGTATGATATTCCCTTCAATGCTGCGCGGATTCACGGGATCACTACAAAAATTGCCAATGAAGAAGGGCGTGATCTGAAGGAGGTTTTAGAGGAGTTTTCCAATGTACTGGAAAGGATAAGGGTTGTTTCCGGACATAATGTAGAATTTGATTACAATATTGTAGGAGCAGAATTTTACAGAAAAAATTTAAAAGATAATCTACAGGAAAAGCCTAAGGCTGATACCATGGTCCTTGGTACCGACTTTTGTCAGTTAGGCGGAGGTAGAGGAGGTAGATTTAAACCTCCGAAGCTTGAAGAGCTTTATGAAAAGCTGTACGGAAATAAGTTCGATGAGGCGCATAATGCAGCAGCTGACGTTAACGCTACAGCCAGGGCTTTTTTCGAAATGGTGAGGATTGGCGTTGTTCCAGCTGAAATCCTGAAAATTTCAGAAGATCAGCTAAGCTATTTCAGAAGTCTTTATCCGGACCCTATCAAGCCTTTTAATATTGTTATCAGAAGGCAGGTTGCGGATTTTCATAATAAGAAGAAGCAACAGGACTTCGGAAGTATTGATGAAATAGACCTTGGAAAATACTTTAACTTCGATAACCACAGTGTCTTCTCCACGTTAACAGCTACCTCAAGTATCAATGATTTGATCAAAAAAGCTTCTGATGAAAATTTCCCTGCTGTCGGAATGGTGGATTTGGGAAATATGATGGGGGCTTTCAAGTTTGTTTCTGCTGTGGAGGGAGCTAATGGAGACAGAGCAAAAAAATATAAAGAATATATAGCGAAAAAGCAGGAGGCAGAAGAGAATGGTACAGAATTTAATGAAACTGAACCTGTTTCCGAGCCGTTGATTCCGGTTGTAGGATGTGAATTCTATATTTCCGACCGTTATGAACAGAAGCAGTTTACCAAAGATGATCCGGACAGAAGGACTCAGGTAGTGCTTTTAGCGAAAGACTTTAACGGGTATAAAAACTTGGCGAAGCTTTCCAGTATTGGCTTCCTTAAAGGATTTTATTTCGGTGTACCCAGGATAAGCCGTGAACTGATCGCTCAATATAAAGAAGGCGTAATTGCTCTTACGTCAGGAATCATGGGAGACATCCCCGATGCTATTTTAAATACCGGTGAACAGAAAGGGGAAGAGCTTTTCAAATGGTGGAAAGATACCTTTGGAGATGACTTCTACGTACAGCTTCAGAATCATAAACTGCCCGAAGAAGAGCATTTAAATGAGGTTTTACTCTACTTAGCTGATAAATATGAGGTTAAGATTTTAGCTCAGAACGAAACGTTTTATACCAATAAGGATGATGCGAATATCCAGGATATTGTCAGCTGCATTAAAGATGGTGAAAAGCTCTCAACACCGGTTGGGAAAGGATTCGGAAAACGGAGAGGGCTTGCGACAGAGGAGTATTACATAAAGAATTCCGATGAACTCAAAGAGGCTTTTCTGGCTTATCCCGATGCCTTTGATGCTTATGAAGAATTCTTTTCCAAATTTAAGCCTTATACATTAAAAAGAGATGTACTCCTGCCGAAATTCGATATTCCTGCGGAATTTATCCATGCGGAGGATGAGGTAGATGGCGGAAAAAGAGGGGAGATGGCCTATCTTACCCATTTGACGTATGAAGGAGCAAAAAGAAGATATGAAGAAACAGGAATTACAGAGGAGATTAGAGAACGTCTTGATTTCGAGCTTGAAGTCATTGCCAACACCGGTTATCCAGGGTACTTCCTTATCGTACAGGATTTCTGTAATGAAGCTCGTAACATGGGAGTATGGGTAGGACCCGGAAGGGGATCTGCTGCCGGATCTGCAGTGGCATACTGCATTGGAATCACCAATGTAGACCCTATTAAATATGATCTTCTTTTTGAGAGATTCCTGAACCCGGAAAGGGTTTCGATGCCCGATATTGATATCGACTTTGATGATGAAGGAAGAGACAGGGTTATCAAGTGGGTTATCGATAAATACGGCCAGAGCCAGGTAGCACAGATTATTACCTACTCTGTTCTGGGAGGTAAGTCAGCGATCAAAGATGCCGGAAGGGTACTGGATGTACCGATTCCGGATACCAATAATATTGCCAAGCTTATTCCTTCCACACCGGGAATGAATATCGCGAAAGCCCTGGCGAAATATGATAAATTAAAACCTGAAGAACAAATGCTCGTTGACGAGATGAGATATGTTCTTCAGAGTCCGGATGATAATCGTCACGGAGTATTGGCGAGTGCGAAAAAAATGGAAGGCTGTATCAGAAATACAGGGATTCATGCCTGTGGTGTTATTATTACCCCCGAGGATGTAAGTAATCTTGTACCGGTAACCATTGCGGCAAAAGATGCCGATATTCTGGTGTCCCAGTTTGATAACTCGGTGGCGGAAAGCGCAGGTTTGTTAAAGATGGACTTCCTGGGGCTTAGAACCCTTACCATTATTAAAGATGCTTTAAAGCTTGTGAAAGCAAGATATGGACTGGATATTGATCCGGATCTTATTCCGTTGGATGATGCCAAAACATATCAGTTATTTAAAGAAGGTAGAACGGTAGGGATCTTCCAATATGAAAGTCCGGGAATGCAAAAATATATGAGGGAGCTGAAACCCACAGTATTTGCAGACCTTATTGCCATGAACGCATTGTACCGGCCAGGGCCAATTAAATATATTCCGAACTTTATCAACAGAAAGCATGGAGTGGAAGAAATTGTCTATGACCTACCGGAAACTGAAGAATATCTGAAGGAAACCTACGGAATTACCGTTTATCAGGAGCAGGTAATGCTTTTATCCCAGAAGTTGGCCAATTTCACAAAAGGGGAAGCCGATACGTTGAGAAAAGCAATGGGGAAGAAGCAGATTGATGTTCTGAATAAAATGTATCCCAAATTCATTGAAGGAGGAAGGAAAAACAATCTGAATGAAGAAAGATTGGAGAAAATCTGGAATGACTGGAAGGCTTTCGCAGAATATGCCTTCAACAAATCCCACTCAACCTGTTATGCTTTTATTGCTTATCAGACAGCTTACCTGAAAGCGAATTATCCGGCAGAATATATGGCGAGTGTTATGAGTAATAACATTAACAATACCGATTCTATTACGATGTTCATGGAAGATTGTAAGAGTATGGGAGTGGATGTTCTGGGACCTGATGTGAATGAATCACAATATAAATTCTCAGTAAACGAAAAAGGGCAGGTCCGTTTTGGTCTGGGTGCTATCAAGGGAATTGGAGAGGGGCCAAGTGAGGCGATCACAAGGGAAAGAGAAAAGGGAAGGTTTAAAAATATTTATGATTTTTTTGAAAGGATATTGCCTTCCCAAATGAATAAAAGAGTAGCGGAAAGTTTAGTCGTCGCTGGAGCTTTTGATGAATTGGATTCTTTCCATAGAGGTCAGTACTTTGATATTGATATGGCGGGAAGAACCAATCTTGAAAGACTGATCAGATATGGCCAGAGCTTCCAGGAAAGTAAAAATGAGATGGAATTTTCTCTGTTTGCAGATTTTGCAGATGAAGTTCAGATTGAGCAGCCTAAATTACTTCCTTGTCCAGAATGGCCGAATATGCATAAACTAAACAAGGAAAAGGAAACCATTGGATTCTATCTTTCTGCGCATCCGCTGGATGAATTTAAATATCAGTTTCAGTTTATGCAGGGGCAGCTTTCTAAGAAATCGGTCCTTGAGAAGGATGGTGAAGATAAACTGGTTACTGATGAGGCGCCGGTTCTGGAGAAAGATTCTCAGGATGAGACTATAGACCTTGTTGAAATTGTTTCTGATGATATGACGATAGGAGAAGAGGAAGTCATAGAAGAAGTGGTGAAAAAAGCTGAGCCTAAAGGAACTTTCATGTTTTTGAATCTGGATGAGGTAGACGCTTATAAAGAGCAGGCTTTTGCCAATAAGCAGGAAGAACTTTTTGAAGAGAAAAAGAAGGACTGGAAAACCATCCAGAAAGAAAGAGAGAATGGCGGCGGCGGAAAAGAATATACTGTTGCTGGTTTGATTACCGAATATGTGGTAAAGGATGGTTTCAGAAGCGGGGAAAAAGTAGCCTTTGTTACTCTTGAAGATTATTCGGGATCATATTCATTCAGGCTGGGAGACAGAGATTATATGAGACTGAAGGAAAAGCTGGAGGTCCAGAGGTTTGTTATTTTCAAAATAAAATTTGCTCAGGTGAAAGACGGAAGAGTCTTCGTTAATGTAAATGATGTGATAGAGCTTCAGGAAGCATTTGAACGGTTTGCAAAGAGCATCTCTTTGGTCATGGACGTTATGGATGTTAGGGCTGAAGATCTGGATTTTTTCAGAACCGTTCTTGACAGAAATAAAGGAAATCAGAAACTTAAATTTTTTATAAAAAATATCGACGATGATTCCCATATCGAAGTGCAATCTATGAAACATTCCGTTGATCTGAACGGCGACCTGATCAAAGAAATTCAGTTGCTTCATAAATACGAGTTTTACTTGAACTAAAAAAATAGTGTAATGATTCAGAAAAGTGGCTTGGGCCACTTTTTTTATATAGTTTAGTGAGTTATAATTATTTTTTTTAATATTTTATTATGTTAAATAGAAAATTATTCATTGATGAAATTTTCTGTTTAAACTTTAATGTATTGATATGTAATCGATTATGTTTTTTAATGAGATTGTGAAATAATTGTAGAATTAAATGTGTGTTTATAAATATGTGAAAATAATATTTATTTGTGTGTGTATTTAGTAAAAAATTATGATATTTTTTAATATTTGAATTAATATTTATACATTTATTGCCCTAACTATTATTATTTTTAACTATTTATGAAAAAAATTCTACTATTGTGTATGACAGCCCTTGGAATAGGTGCTTCAGCACAGATTTTGGTTGGCGAGAGCTTTGAAGGCTCTTCTTTGCCAACGGGGTGGGCGGCCTCAGCACTCCCATCAACTGTTTCGCAGAATGCTTCACTGGGTATCTGGTCTGGTGGAACTGCCTGTGTCGGTTCAAAAGTGGCCTACAGAAATCTGTACAGCAATTCATTTACGACCATCTCATCGTTTAGTGTAACCTATTCTTCTACAGAATCCAATGGTACTGCACTCAATTACTCATTCCAATATGCTGCAAAAGGGTATTCAACAACCGGCGCCATTAAAGGAAATGTGGTTGCTGAATATTCCGTAGACGGAGGAGCTAGCTGGACAGCCCTGATTACGCCTATCGGTCTCGACAGCCCCAATACTACACCGATCCCGTGTACCACGGTTTCCGGAACGATCCCTGCCGGAACGATTCCTGCCGGAGCCAGCTTTAAATTCAGGCTTACAGGGAATCATGAAGCTTCAGACTTCTATCTTGGTTTTGATGATGTAAAATTACTGCAGGAAGTTACAACCCCTCCGGGCTGTACTACTTTAGCGACTCCTGCTCCCGATGCCACAGGCGTTTCCAGAACCCCTACATTGACCTGGACGCATGCTGCCGGAGCCACCGGATATTTAATCAACGTAGGAACAACGCCAGGCGGAACGGAAGTATTAAATAATGCCAATGCAGGATATACGACCAGTTATGCAATTCCAGCCGCTAATGCACTGAATTATTCATCTACGTATTATGTAAGGATTATTCCAACCAATAATTTAGGAAATAATGCAAACTGTGGCGAAAGTTCTTTCACGACTTTGAAAATTGCCTGTCCGTCTGTTTCTGCACCGTCATCTTCGGCAACGGGAGTATCCGCTACTCCGGCCTTCACATGGACGGCTGTATCCGGAGCTGATGGGTATAAGATTTCTGTAGGAACTACAGCAGGAGGAAATGATATTCTGAATGGTGTTGATGTCGGAAATGTGACTACTTATACTCTTACTGCTCCTTTAGCATTTAACACTAAGTATTACTATACCATCAATAGTTACAGTGCAACCAGTGCCAGCTCGAGCTGTACAGAAAGAACTTTTACGACGACTACTTTATGTCCGTCTGTATCTGCACCATCATCTTCAGCAACAGGGGTTTCTATATTACCTACTATTACCTGGGGAGGGAATGCTGATGCGGCAGGATATAAAATTTCCATGGGAACTGCCGCAGGAGGTACAGATATCATGAATGCGGTAGATGTTGGCAATGTTACTTCGTATACATTAACAACTCCTTTGGCATTCAATACAAAATACTATTATACTGTTAACGGGTATAATGGCACTTACACCAGCTCAACCTGTTCTGAAAGAAACTTTACTACCTCTACGCTGTGTCCGTCGGTTTCTGCGCCATCATCTTCAGCCACTGGAGTCTCTGTTACTCCTACCATTACATGGGGGGCTATTACAGGAGCTACAGGGTACAGAATCTCTATGGGTACTTCAGCCGGAGCTACAGATATTATGGATAATGTAGATGTAGGAGATGTAAGCTCATATACTTTTACGACACCATTGAACTTTAGTACAAAATACTACTATAAAGTAATTGCTTACTCCGGAAATACGGTGGGGACTGCTTGTTCAGAAAGGAACTTTACAACTTCTACTTTGTGTCCGTCTGTTTCCGCTCCGACGTCCAGTGCAACCAATGTATCCATTACACCAACCATCACATGGACTGCAATATCAGGTGTTACCGGATATAGAATCTCTATGGGAACCACTGCAGGTGGTACAGATATAATGAATAATGTAGATGTGGGTAATGTTGCCACTTATACCGTTTCCACACCGCTCGCATTTACGACCAAATATTACTATACAGTGACAGCTTATTCGGGAAGCTTGACAGGCACATCCTGCTCAGAAAGAAGCTTTACGACACAGGGAGCTTGTCCAGTAGTAACATATCCTTCCAGTGCAAATGCAACCCTTCAACCGGTAATGCCTACGATAAAATGGAATGCTATTGCAACAGCCACCTCGTATACGCTGACGGTTGGAACTACAGCAGGAGGTTCTGATATTATGAACAGTGTAAATGTTGGGAACGTTACATCCTATACCTTTACATCACCTCTAACACTGGGAACTAAATATTACTACACCGTAAATTCCAATACTTCATCAGCATGTACTGAAAGAGCGTTTACGGTGAATTCTGTGGCAGCACCGGCTAATGATAACTGTTCAGGAGCTTTGGTAGCAACAACTTTCCCATATGATTATTCTCAGACCGACGGAGCGGGTTCTACCAATGGTAATGGATTTATCTCTATTTGTTCCGGTGGTACCAATGACGGAATGTGGTTTAAGTTTACCGGTAATGGAGGTGAAATTACAGTGAAGGCTACTACTACCAGCGACTGGGATCACGAATTATCTGTGTATTCAGGAAGCTGTGGAGCTCTTACTTGTGTGGGA
Organism: Chryseobacterium pennipullorum; assembly: GCF_003384725.1. Classification (GTDB taxonomy): domain Bacteria; phylum Bacteroidota; class Bacteroidia; order Flavobacteriales; family Weeksellaceae; genus Chryseobacterium; species Chryseobacterium pennipullorum. The sequence goes on along the minus strand of NZ_QNVV01000007.1, from coordinate 103,314 downwards.
AGTTCAGATAACGATTACGAATCTGTCGGAGCCGTTGAAACCTATACATTTACTTCCGTTGCAGGAACAGACTATTATGTAAATGTGGCAAGTTATAGTGGAACTACCGATTCTGAGGAAGGTAATTTTGACTTGAAGATCACTACCACCTTCTTAGGAACATCAGAGGTGAAAGCTGAGAAGATTAAAGATATCCAGGCATATCCTAATCCGTTTACTGATTTACTGACTATTTCAGATGTATCTAAAGTACAATCTATTTCAATTGTAGATCTTGCAGGAAGAGTAGTGAAGACAATAGATAAGCCATCTTCAGTGCTTCCGCTTAGCGATCTTAAAGAGGGTATGTATTTGATTACACTGAACCTTAAAGATGGTTCAAAACAAACGATTAAAGCCATCAAAAAATAACAGATCACTTTTAATGAATACACAAAGGCGAACAAACTGGTTCGCCTTTCTTGTGATATTTTTTATAAGAAAAGGATCTGAAATCTATTTTTTTTTCAGTTCTTTTACCTCTTACTTATCTGGCACAGGCTGGATGTCCCCGGTATTCAAAAGGTCGAAAACAGTAGGGAAGAAGGTGACAAGAATAAAATAAATGATAATCATTAATACAACAAGTGCAAAAAGAATAATGACTAAACTGCTGGGCTTGTTTTTCTTTTTCGGTTCCATGATTTTTGTGGTATTTGGTGAATAGATTAAATTTGATATCAGATACTAAGCCAATTTCTTGCCACATTGCTTGCAATACCGCGCATCATCATCAATATCTTCATTTCCACACCGTTCACAGATCTTTTCCAGATTCTGTCTTTTGTTCCGCATTTCAGCCGTTACGATTCCGGTAGGAACGGCAATAATGGAATAACCTGCCAGCATCAGGATCACAGCAAAAAATTTTCCCATAGGCGTAATAGGGGATACATCTCCATATCCCACGGTTGTTACGGTAACGACAGCCCAATAGATGGATTGGGGAATGGTTTCAAAACCCTGTCTTCCGCCTTCCACCATAAACATGAGCGATCCTACAATCACAGAAAAAATAATCAGAAACAAAAGGAAAATATAAATTTTTCTGGAGCTGTTCTTCAAGGCTCTTACGATGAGGTAACCGTCATTCATAAAGTCCAGCAAGTTGAAAATTCTGAAGATTCTCAGCATTCTCAACATTCTGAAAATCAGAAAGTATTTGGTGATAGGAAAGAAGAAGCTCAGAAAAAAAGGAACCAGAGAAAGAAAATCTATAATGCCGAAAAAGCTGAAAATATAGTTACGTTTGTTTTTCACTACCGCGATCCGCATAGAATATTCAACCGTGAAAAAAATAGAGATCACCCATTCAAGCGCAAGGAAGGTATAATGGAATTTTTTATCGAGCTTAGGTACGCTTTCCATCATGATAATGGCGGTGCTGGCAAGGATCAGGGATAATAAGATGATATCAAACAGTTTTCCCAGTCTGGTATCAGAACGGTAAATGATGCGGTAAAGATATCTTTTCCATAGACTGTCTTCGGGAACAAGGTTGTGTTCTCTTTCCATTTTAAGGGCGGTTGTTTACAGCGAAGTTAATAATTTTCATGAAGTATTGGTCATGTCGGTGACTGCATATGAAAACTTTTCAGAATAAAATCAAACGTGAAAAGTGATTGTCATCATTTTATTGTTCCTGTTCTCGTCAGAATTTTAGTAAAATTAATATCTTCGCTGTAACTGTAAAATAGAGAATAATGAAGTTAAGAACTGTAATTTCAAAAATTGAGGAGGAAATAAGCATCCGGCAGGCGGAAGATTTTGACAATGTAGGGCTGCTGTGCGGGGTTCCGGACCGTGATGTGTCCGGGATTCTGGTTTGCCATGATGCCCTGGAGAACGTGGTAGAAGAAGCTGTTCTGAAAAACTGTAACCTTATCGTTTGTTTCCATCCGATTATATTTTCCGGATTGAAATCACTGACAGGAAAAAATTATGTGGAAAGAGCAGTTCTAAAAGCCATTGAAAATAAAATCGCTATATATGCTGTTCATACAGCTTTTGATAATGATTTCTTTGGGGTGAACCATGGGATATGCAGCCAGCTGGGACTAAAAAACATGAAAATCCTGCAGCCCAAAGAAAATAACTTAAAACAACTGACTGTCTTTGTTCCGAAAGATTACTCCGAAAAAGTGAAAGAAGCTCTTTTTGCAGCAGGTGCCGGGAATATAGGATTCTATGACGAATGCAGCTTTACCCTCAACGGCAGAGGTACTTTCAGGCCTACCGAAGGCTCGAATCCCTTCTCTGGTCAGCAGGGAGTCCGTGAAAATGCTGATGAAGATATGATCTCCGTGATTTTTGAATCATATAAACAGGGACAGATTGTAGCAGCAATGAAGACAGCCCATCCCTATGAAGAAGTAGCTTATCAGGTGTATAACCTTGATAACAAAAACCAACATGCAGGCCTCGGAATGTATGGGGAGCTCGAGGAAGAAATGGACGAAAAAGATTTTCTGGGATTTGTAAAGGAAAAATTTGGTCTTGAGGTGATCAAACATTCTTCTTTCAATGCTAAAAAGATCAAAAGAGTAGGCGTGCTCGGGGGATCCGGAGCCAGTGGAATCCGTTCTGCCGTTTCTAAAAAATGTGACGCTTACCTGACGGGAGATCTGAAGTACCACGATTATTTTCTGGCAGAGTCTAAAATGCTGATTTGTGATATAGGGCATTATGAATCAGAACAATTTGTATGTCAACAATTATTTGAAATTTTATCACAAAAATTTAGTACATTTGCAATTTCAAAATCTATTGAAAAAACAAACCCAGTAAATTATTTCATTTAAATATGGCAAAAACCAACGATATTTCAGTTGAAGAAAAATTAAGAGCTTTATACGATTTACAGATCATTGATTCAAGATTGGATGAAATCCGAAATACCAGAGGAGAATTGCCAATTGAAGTTGAAGATCTTGAAATCGAAATTGAAGGTCTTGAAAAGAGAGCTGAAAAATTTCATGCAGATATCAAAGATCAGGACGATCAGATCAAAACAAAGCATGAAGTAATTAACCATGCTAAAACTTTAATTGAGAAATACAAATCTCAGCAGGATAATGTAAGAAACAATAAAGAGTTTGAAGCATTAGGAAAAGAAATCGAATTCCAGGATCTGGAAATTCAGCTTGCTGAAAAAAGAATTAAAGAGTTCGGAGTTAAAATCGCTCACAAAAATGAAACGTTAAGCGAACTGAACGGTAAGATCGACGATTTAAAAAGCCACTTAAAATTCAAGAAAGAAGAATTGGATGGTCTGATCTCTGAAACTCAGAAAGAAGAAGAATATCTGCTTGAACAGTCTAAGGAATACGCTGGTAAAATTGATGAAAGACTATTGGCTTCTTATAACAGAATCAGAACAAACTCTATCAACGGTCTTGCCGTAGTAGGATTAGAAAGAGGAGCTCCAAAAGGGTCATTCTTTACCATCCCTCCTCAGAAGCAAATGGAAATTGCACAGAGAAAGAAAATCATTATTGATGAGCACTCTGGAAAAATCCTTGTAGATGATGAATTGGTAATGGAAGAAAACGAAAGAATGAAATCTGTAATTAAATTCTAATTATTGGTTTTCAACAATACAAAAGCTGTTTCATTCTGAGACAGCTTTTTTGTTTTTTGATGAACCAGAAAAAACTTCATTGGCCACATCACGGATGGCAAAGGCATCGATATTAGGGCTGAAGTCTTACAGCCAAGATACTACTATTAAGAAAAAAATAAGTTATTTATCCCGCAAAGGACACTAAGTTTTCTTAGTTCTTATACAAAAAACGATCGCTAAGGCGTTTCACTCAGCAGCAAAAAACCTTGCTGAACGAAGTGCCACTGCGAACGAAAAGCATGCACAACATCAATAACCCTGCGAACGTTGCGCTAAAAAAATAGGTTTAAGCTTTACAGCGCATGTAAAAAGATCAGCGCTGATGGCAAAGGCATTGATATTTCGGCAATACCTGCTGGAGTCTATTTTATTTAATCTAAAATCTGGTGAGCTGAAGTCTTACAGCCGGACGATTATTATTAAGCAAAAAATAAATTATTTATCCCGCAAAGGGCGCTAAGCTTTCTTAGTTCTTATACAAAAAACGATCGCTAAGGCGTTTCACTCAGCAGCAAAAAACCTTGCTGAACGAAGTGCCACTGCGAACGAAAAGCATGCACAACATCAATAACCCTGCGAACGTTGCGCTAAAAAAATAGGTTCAAGCTTTACAGCGCATGTAAAAAGATCAGCACTGATGGCAAAGGCATTGATATTTCGGCAATACCTGCTGGAGTCTATTTTATTTAATCTGAAATCCGGGAAGCTGACATCTTACAGCCAGAAGACTATTATTAAGTAAAAAATAAAATAATTATCCCGCAAAGGGCGCTAAGTTTTCTTAGTTCTTATACAAAAAACGATCGCTAAGGCGTTTCACTCAGCAGAAAAAAACCTCTGAAAATATCCTCAAACATCTGTGGAAATTTGTGCGATTTGTGGTTCAATTCTATTAATCGAGAGTAAGAAAAAGATGTGCCTTATAAAATATAATTTTCTTTAATAGTTTAATAATCTCCCGCAGATTTCACAGATTTCGCAAATGTTTGTGTTGGGGGTAAAGGATGAAATCTGCATTATGTGCTCAATCGAGAGCATCAACAGACGGATGGTATTCAATAGAAATGGGCTTTAGCCCATTTACAAAAATGATCATCGAAAACCTAAAAGCATTTGAATTGCCATAAAAAAACCGCTTCAAACGAAGCGGTTACTATTTTATTCATGATGCTCATACATCTTATTGTAAAGACTCATAAACTTTTCTTTTACAGCCTTTCTCTTTAATTTCAGCGTAGGAGTCAGAAGTCCGGTTTCAATGCTCCAAACCTCAGGGGTAAGCTCAATTTTCTTAATTTTTTCCCAGTTTCCAAGGTGTTCATTAATCCCGTCGATTTCTTTTTCAATTCTCTGTTTCAATTCTGCACTTTTTGCAATTTCTGCAGGAGTAGAACCGATGTTGAGGTTGTTTCTCATCGCCCAATTCTTAGCAAACTCAAAATCAGGTTGTACTAGGGCACAAGGCATTTTTTCTCCATCGCCTACGACCATGATCTGTTCGATGAATTTAGATGCTTTTGCTAAATTCTCAATGGTTTGTGGGGCAATATATTTTCCTCCGGATGTTTTGAACATTTCTTTTTTACGGTCGGTAATCTGTAAGAATCCGTCACTGTCGATATGGCCTATATCTCCCGTTTTGAAAAAACCGTCTTCTGTAAAAGCTTCTTTGGTCATTTCTTCATTCTGGAAGTACCCTTTGAAAACAGATGGTCCTTTCACCGTAATTTCACCGTCTTCCTGAATCTTCACTTTTAAATTATCCAGCGGAATACCTACGGTTCCCACTTTCATTTTATCAAAGCTGTTAACGGAAATTACAGGAGAAGTTTCTGTCAGACCATATCCTTCCAAAATAGGGATTCCTGCGTTCTGAAACATCAGATTAAGTCTGGTGGAAAGGGCAGCTGATCCGGATACGAGGGTAACGATTTCACCTCCTAAACCTTCTCTCCATTTAGAAAATACCAGCTTATCTGCAATAATTTCCTGAATTCCAGATGGTTTTGAGATGACTTTCTTTTTCGAAATCAATTGCAATGCCCAGAAAAATATTTTAGACTTCAGTCCACCGGCAGAAGAACCTGTATTGTAGATCTTATCATATACTTTTTCTACAAGCCTTGGTACTACGGTCATATAATGGGGCTTTACCTCCTTCACGTTTTCCCCCATTTTTTCAATGCTTTCAGCAAAATAAAGAGAAAAACCGTTGTATTGGTAAAGATAGAAAAGCATTCTTTCAAAAATATGACAGATGGGAAGAAAACTTAATGCTCTCGTTTCTTTGTAATCCAGGCTTCTCTTCTTAGGAATTCTTGGGATGGAACCCAGCACATTGGAAACGATATTATTGTGGGTAAGCATCACGCCTTTTGGCCTTCCCGTAGTTCCGGAAGTATAAATAATAGTGGCAAGATCTTCGGTATTGATAGCATTGGAGAGGTCATCTACCTCAATCTGTGTAGATTCATCCTTACCAAGATCCAGTATTTCGCTCCAGTTGGCAGCACCGCTTATCGTATCAAAAGTGAAAATTCCCTGTAAGCTCGGAATATTATGCTTCACCTTCATCACTTTATTTAAAAGTTCTTTATCAGACACAAAACAGTATTGAATTTCTGCATTATTGAAGATGAACTCATAATCTTCAGGAGAAATACTTGGATACACCGGTACGGAAACTACCCCAATCTGGGAAAGCCCGAAATCCATAATGGCCCACTCCGTACGCGAATTCGTGGTAATCAGAGCGATCTTGTCACCCGGCTTTATACCAAGCTTAAGTAATCCTCTTGATACCTTATTACCTTCATTAATAAACTCCTGAGTGGAAGTTTTTCTCCATTCGCCGTGGTATTTGGTGACAAACATATCCGTTTTAGGATATTTTTCTAAAGCGTAGTGTGGAATATCGAATAATCTCTTGATCGTCATGATTTTTTAAATAATTTATAAAGAAATCTAAATATAAGCATTTTTTTTAATTGCAAAAACTAGAATTAGATAATTGAAAATAAGTTGAATGCCTGCCATAACATTTTCATCAAAAAGAGTGCCTGAAGCGCGGAGGGGAGAGGTTGCTGCTGAATCACGACTTCGTAATCGGGAACTATTTTATTTTTTTTTCCAAGCTTGCAATATTCATATCAAGCTGCTTTCGGAATAGTTCTGATCCCGCATCATCAGAGCTTTTCATCTGTCTTTGTTCCGGCTGTTTTTCAGCGTCTAATTTATTTTTTCAGATTTGCTTAAAAAGTGTAAATTTACGGCTATCTAATTATTTTTTTTATGGACTTTAATTTATCGGAAGAACAGCTGATGATTCAGCAGGCAGCAAGAGACTTTGCACAGAACGAACTATTACCTGGCGTTATTGAAAGAGACCGTGACCAGAAATTCCCTACAGAACAGGTGAAGAAGATGGGTGAAATGGGACTTTTGGGAATGATGGTGGATCCAAAATACGGCGGTGCAGGGATGGATAGCGTTTCTTACGTGCTGGCGATGGAGGAGATTGCAAAAATAGATGCTTCTGCAGCGGTTGTAATGTCTGTAAACAATTCATTGGTTTGTGCCGGTCTTGAAAAATTTGCTTCTGAAGAGCAGAAGGTAAAATACCTTACTCCACTGGCAAGCGGACAGGTAATTGGAGCATTTGCATTATCTGAGCCGGAAGCAGGTTCTGATGCAACTTCTCAGAAAACCACTGCCGAAGATAAAGGGGATTACTATCTTTTGAACGGAATCAAAAACTGGATCACTAATGGGGGCACAGCTACTTATTATATCGTGATCGCTCAGACTGATCCGGAGAAAAAACATAAAGGGATCAACGCTTTCATCGTAGAAAGAGGATGGGAAGGTTTTGAAATCGGATTGAAAGAAGATAAACTGGGAATCAGAGGAAGTGATACGCATTCTTTGATCTTTAATAACGTAAAAGTTCCTAAAGAAAACAGAATCGGAGAAGATGGATTCGGATTCAACTTTGCTATGGCGGTACTGAACGGGGGTAGAATCGGGATTGCTTCCCAGGCCTTGGGAATCGCATCAGGAGCTTATGAGTTGGCATTGAAATATGCTAAAACAAGAAAAGCGTTCAAAACAGAAATCATCAACCACCAGGCTATTGCATTCAAATTGGCAGATATGGCGACCCAGATCACAGCGGCAAGAATGCTTTGCTTCAAGGCGGCATGTGAGAAAGATGCTGGAAAAGATATCTCTGAAAGTGGGGCTATGGCTAAATTGTATTCTTCTCAGGTAGCAATGGATACTACTATTGAAGCTGTACAGATCCATGGTGGATATGGATATGTAAAAGAATATCACGTAGAAAGATTAATGAGAGATGCGAAAATCACTCAGATCTATGAAGGAACTTCTGAAATCCAGAAAATAGTGATTTCCAGAAGTATTGCAAAATAAACAATTTTAAAACACACTACTTATGAAAAAATCTTTGTGGATCGCCCTCGGTGTCGTACTGCTGTTGCTAGGAGTATTTGTCTGGTATAAGTACTTTTTCGTTTTCGGAGAAGGCGTGAAGTCCGGATACCTTAATTATGCTATGAAAAAAGGCTATGTCTTCAAAACATATGAAGGCAAACTGATTCAGGAAGGCTTTGGAAAAGGAAAAACAGGAACCATTACAAGCTATGAGTTTGAGTTTTCTGTTGATGATCCTGAAATTTTCAAACAGCTGGAAACCAATAGCGGGAAAACATTCGATCTCCATTACAAAGAGTACAATGGGGCTCTTCCCTGGAGAGGAAATACAAAGTTTGTCGTAGACAAAGTAGTGAACATGAAATAACTGAAAGGCTTCCGTTTACGGGAGCTTTTTCTTTTCACGAGCTATTCCCGCTATCCACTCATACTCCTCGCGCCAGCTCAGGGGCCGTGCTTGCTGTGGGGTAACCGCTACTATCGGGGCTATGTTAGTCTTCTAAACAGCACCCCATGCCCTGCTTATCAATAGGTGGGGTTTTTCCATTCAAATAAATAAATCCATCATTTCAGCTTTCACCAAAACCTGTAATAGATCTCTTCGGCAAATCAGAGATTTAAAAGTCTAAATGCTATGTTGATCAATAGGAATGGACTTCAGTTTATTTAAATTCAAATAGATATATTTCTTCCTCGAATTTTAACCAAAACCTGCAATAGATCTCTTCAGCAAATCACAGATTTAAAAGTCTAAACGCTATGTTGATCAATAGGAATGGGCTTCAGCCCATTCAAATAAATATAGTTCTGCTCCGGCTTTAGCCAAAACCTAAAATACTCGTTCCGCAGATCATTACATTTAAAATAAAAATATAAATATCCACAACAAAAAATCCATCAACGAAAGATGGATTTTGAATTCTGGTGAGAATTGTCCTCAGGAATTTTGTTGTTTCTTCTTTTTAAAAAAATAATATCCGATACCCCCGATCAGAAACACCGGCCACAGCGGAAGAAGAAACAGGAAAATAGAAGTAATAACATCCCATCCTGATGAAATGGCTGCAAGAGATTTTCCCCCAAAAGTTTTAGGTTCCATTTCAGCGCCTGTCTTATCCAGAATGCTTACATTGATCGTGCAGATGGTATTGTCTGTGTACTGATGCCCTGAAACCTGAATATCTTTGGTCTCAATATCTCCGATCGTATGGCTAAGAGCATCCATCAGCCCGTCGAAATGCTGGATGGGTACTTTGATGTCCATGGTGTAGAGTTTCTTATCTTCTTCCTGGCGGCTGGCAGATTCTACATAAGAAAGGTTTTCGCTTTTAATGTATCCGTTATTCTTAACGGCTTCTTCCCTGATGATTTCCTTTACTGTTTCTGAATGATCCGCTTTAATGGAAAGGTATCCTGACTTTACCATCCTGTCTTTAATATTGAGTTCGTAACGGTCATTTTTAGGCTTTTCTTTATAAATAACCTTAGTTTCTCTGATGACTTTCGGAGCTGGCACGTTGACCACAATTTTTTCAGTTTTCTTTGTGGCAGAATCTTCTTTGCCCACTTTTGACTCCAGGCGTGTTGATGCAATCTTGTCAGACAGGGAGTCCACCACTTTGGAGGTGTTTTCTATTTTTTCCCGGATGCTATTACTTGTGTTTTCAAAATCTTTTATTTTAATGCTGGCTGAGTCCATGACCTGATTCGCGGTCTGGCTTGCGTGGTCTATGGCTTCTGCAGTGACAACGGAGACACTGTCCATAGAGCGCGAAGCTTCTTCAATCTGAGACTGGGGAGCCCCCTTTTTACACATAATAAATGTACCGGATACTACGGCTAGTAATATAAACTTTTTCATACTATTAATTTTTGATGAAGTAAAATTAGGAAGGAAGCCGCTGAAGCATTTGTAAATAGAATGTATTGTATCGGTAAAGTTTTAAATAGCTGTATATCAGTATTTTGTATTTTATTTACAAGAGATTTACAAAGTAAGTTCGTCGATCTTTATTATGATATAGAGTGCTGAGCCGGTACACGGAGCGACTCTTAAACAGCGAAAAGTTTAGAGGATAGCCAAAGGGTAGGGATAAAAAAAATCCGCAGAAAATTTCTACGGATGTATCTTTTCAGCAATTTTGCTTTTTATTGATGATCTTGGAATTCACTGATGAAGTGCAGCTTCACATTCGGAAACTTCTCCTGCGTCATATGAATGGTAAATGAAGAGTCTGCTAAGAAGACCAGCTGGTTATATTTGTCTCTTGCGAGGAACCTTTGTTTCAGCCTTGCAAATTCTTTAAATTCTTCAGATTTCTCATCAGCTTCCACCCAACATGCCTTGTGCATAGAAAGAGGCTCGTACGTACATTTTGCACCATATTCATGTTCCAGACGGTATTGGATAACCTCATACTGAAGTGCACCTACAGTACCGATGATCTTTCTTCCGTTCATTTCCAGGGTAAACAGCTGGGCAACTCCTTCGTCCATCAGCTGATCAATACCCTTGGCCAATTGCTTAGCTTTAAGTGGATCATTGTTATTGATATAACGGAAATGTTCAGGGGAGAAGCTCGGAATTCCTTTGAAACTTAGCTTTTCACCACCGGTAAGGGTATCACCGATTCTGAAACTTCCCGTATCATGAAGACCTACGATGTCACCAGGGAAACTTTCTTCCACAACTTCTTTTTTATCAGCAAAGAATGCATTGGGAGAAGAGAATTTCATTTTTTTGCCTTCCCTTACCAACAGGTAATTCTCGTTTCTTTTGAATGTTCCCGAAACAATCTTTACAAACGCGAGTCTATCTCTGTGCTTCGGATCCATATTAGCATGAATTTTGAAAACAAATCCTGTAAAATTATTTTCTTCTGGTTTTACCAGGCGGGTATCACTTTCTTTCGGCTGTGGCATTGGAGCAATGTCAATAAAAGCATCCAGTAATTCACGCACCCCAAAATTATTCAAAGCAGAGCCAAAGAAAACCGGTTGTAGATCACCTTTCATATAATCCTCTCTGCTGAATTCAGGATAGACAGACTGAATCAGGTCAAGCTCTTCTCTTAAAGTCCCTGCCGCTTTTTCGCCAATAACTTCGTCAATAGAAGCATCATTAATATCATCAAACCTTATCGAATCACCAACTTTCTGTTTTTTCTCTTCTAAGAACAGCTGAATATTGTTTTCCCAGATATTATAAATTCCCTGAAAATCACTTCCCATACCAATAGGCAGAGACAATGGGCAAACCGTCAATCCTAATTTCTGTTCCACTTCATCCAGAAGGTCAAAAGCATCCTTCCCTTCACGGTCAAGTTTATTGATGAAGACCAGCATCGGGATGTTTCTCATTCTGCAAACCTTAACCAGCTTTTCAGTTTGTTCCTCAACCCCTTTGGCAACGTCGATCACTACAATTACCGAATCTACTGCCGTTAAAGTTCGGTAAGTATCTTCAGCAAAATCTTTGTGACCGGGTGTATCAAGGATATTGATCTTATGGTCTCTATATTCAAATGCCAATACGGAAGTCGCTACAGAGATCCCTCTCTGTCTTTCGATTTCCATAAAGTCGGAGGTAGCTCCTTTTTTTATTTTATTGGATTTTACCGCACCTGCTTCCTGAATAGCTCCCCCGAAAAGAAGTAACTTTTCCGTAAGGGTTGTTTTTCCGGCATCCGGGTGGGAAATGATCCCGAAGGTCTTTCTTTTTTGTATTTCTTTGAGTAAGTCTGACATATCGTATTTTGAAGTTGCAAAAATCGTGATTTTTTACGAGGTTTTCAAATTTAAATTACAAAATAAGTGACTGGTTTATCACTCGGATGGTATGGTTTGGAAACTTTCTGTCCTGTCAGTTTTCTATTTTAAAAAATAAAAATGGAATACTTATAAGAATACCGGTGAGGATAAGCGCTGTCAGGATCAGGAGCCAGCCTCCCCATGAAATTCCCTTACCTTTAACTTTCCACGTGTCAGGATCAATGGAGAAGCTTTTCAGAGCTACAGGGTTTATTTTTAAATCCGGGCGGAATATCGCAATTCCCTGCATAAAATGGGCGTATAATGTACTTTTATTCTTTACCACATAAAGGGGAAGGTTCATATCGATTCGTTGTGTCACCTCTTCCTCTATTTTATCCCGTTTTACTGTAAGCTCAAGCAGGGGGACCAGACTTCCGCCAACTGTTGTTACTGTATTGAGATCAAAATTTTGCTTTGAAGGGTGAAGTTCCGTATACAGTATTTGTTCTACAATTTCATTTTTTGAGTTGTACCAAAAGAGCCCCGTATGATCAACAGTAATTTTGCTTGCGAGGCTTTTTCTTTTTATAATATAATACCGGATCGCAGGAATTAAGATCAGCAGGGAAATTCCCCAGCATAACAACGCCACTAAAAGCATAGCGTCAATTCCTCTTTTCCAGATCCCATAAGCGGGGCCGAGAACAAAAATGATAAAAACTGCAAGCAGCATCCCAAAAAAAGTGGTCTGCAGGATCGAAGTGGCAAATCGGTTGATTTTGGATTCAGCGCCCTGAAATGACAGTTCAGTATTTGTTTTGATAGTATTCATGGTGGGGGGAGCTAATTTAAGTATTTTCTTTTTTAGTTGCCTGTAGCATTCAAAAAAATTATCTTTGTTTCCATAAAATTTACAAAAAAAGAATGGAAAATAGCAGGTATCCAAAGTTTACTTTTACATGGCTGGGCGCTGTTGCTTTAGTAGTAGGTTTGTTTGCCGGAACAATGGCTGTCTCTTTCTTCAGTACTTTTTGGAAGATTGTTTTCAAAGAAAATCTCGAGCTGAAAGAATGGTTTCTGATGGTAGCCAACTCTGTAGGATTCCTTACAGCAATTGCTTTTTTTGATTTTTTTATCGTGAGACGGACAACAGGAAAGAAACTTAATTTCAACCTTTCATCAGTTAATTTTTATACCTATCTTCTTATTTTTCCTATGATGGCGGGGATGATGTTTATCTCAGAATTTGTTGCCTCGCTTATTCCCACTACCGGACCTTTTTTTGGGGATTTTTATGAATATTTCGTCCAGCTGATGAACCAGCTGACTGACGATCCTGTGGTGATGATCATCATGACTGTGATCATGGCTCCGGTTTTTGAGGAGGTTATTTTCAGAGGTATTATTCAGAAGGGGTTGATTAATAAAGGAGTTGAACCTTGGAAGGCAATTTTATATGCCGCGATTATTTTCGGTGTGGTTCACGGAAATCCATGGCAGTTTATCAGCGCTGTGATGCTGGGATGTGTACTGGGAGTCGTATATCATAAGACTAAATCTTTATTGATGCCCATACTGCTTCATGCGTTCAATAATCTGACACTTTCATTATTGGTACTGTATGGTAAAGAAGAAAGTTTTGCAAAAGTTTTTAATGTTTCCGAATGGCTTATTCTGGCCGTAGGACTTGTCCTTTTTTCTTTGTTTTATTATCTTTTTATGAAAAAGTACAAAGTGCATTATGCCGAAATATAATTGAGCCTTAGTGGAAAGTAAAATTTGAAAATGAATATAGACATGGAATTATTGGTAGCAACACACAATGAACACAAGAAAGAAGAAATACAGCAGATTCTGGGAAGTGAATGTCTGGTGAAAAGCCTTACAGATTATGACATTCACGAGGAAATTATAGAAGATGGAGATTCATTTCATGCCAATGCCCTGATCAAGGCAAAATATTGTTTTGAAAAAACCGGAATCCCAAGTTTGGGGGATGACAGCGGTCTTGTCGTAGAATCTTTGGACGGAAGACCGGGAATATTCTCTGCACGTTATGCCGGAGATCACGATTTTGCTAAAAATATAGAGAAAGTCCTGGAGGAGATGCAGGGAATAGACAATAGAAAAGCTTATTTTGTGACAGTCCTGTGCTATTATGACGAGAATGGAGCCAGGTATTTTGAAGGAAGGGTACATGGTAATCTGTTGACAGAGAATAAGGGTTTCAAAGGTTTCGGATATGATCCTATCTTTATTCCTGAAGGCTATGACAGAACTTTTGCAGAAATGGATCCTGAAGAGAAAAATAAAATCAGCCACCGCAGACAGGCACTGGATCTGTTTATGGACTTTCTGAAAGTGATAGATTAAAGATAAAGAATCTGTTTACCCTATTTGCCTCTTTGTGAAGGAATCATGGGAAACAGTTTTTCATTTTAATTAATTATGAATGTACAACAGGCCTTTTAGAATTTCTGTCGTACATTTGTTAGAATAAACTATTGATTTGAGTACTTATTTAACGATATTAGGTTTTAATTCAGCGATTCCGACAATCAATTCTTCTCCCACAGCACAGTTGTTGGAAATGGAGGAAAGGCACTTCCTGATTGATTGTGGAGAAGGTACCCAGGTACAGCTGAGAAAAGCAAAAGCAAGGTTTTCAAAGATCAACCATATTTTTATTTCTCACCTTCACGGTGATCATTGTTTCGGACTTCCGGGCCTGATTGCTTCTTTCCGGCTTTTGGGAAGAGAAACTCCTCTTCACGTGTACGGTCCGAAAGGAATAAAAAAAATGCTGGATACCATATTTCAGATCACAGAGACCCACCGTGGTTTCGAGGTGGTATATCATGAGCTGGATAAAACATATTCTGAAAAAATCTATGAAGACAACAGAGTAAAGGTCTATACCATTCCTCTGGATCACAGGATATACTGCAACGGATATCTTTTTAAAGAAAAGCCAAAGGACAGACATTTGAATATGAAGGAAATTGCAAAATACAATGAAATTGAAACCTGTGATTATCACCATATAAAAGCGGGAAAAGATTTCGTGTTAAGCGATGGATATGTCCTTAAAAATGAAGTTCTTACCATTGATCCGGCCCCGGCGGTATCCTATGCTTTCTGCAGTGATACAAGATATCTTGAAAGCGTGATTCCGATTATTAAAAATGTGACGGTTCTGTACCATGAGTCCACATTCCTGCACGATCTGAAGGAAATGGCAGATTACACAGGACACACTACAGCGTTGGAAGCGGCAACAATTGCTCAGAAAGCTCAGGTCGGAAAACTGATTTTGGGACATTTTTCAAACAGATATGCAGATCTGACGGTATTTACCGATGAAGCCAGAAATGTATTCCCCCATTCTTATCTGCCGAAAGCATTGGAGAGTGTAAAGATTTAAAGAATATGTTGAAATTTGAAGAGCTTAGAAGTTTTCTGGATGAAAAAGCGGATCAGTTTAATGCGCCTGATTTTATTGAAAACGACCCGATACAGATTCCACATCGCTTTACCATTAAGCAGGATATTGAGATTGCAGGGTTCCTGGCCGCAACCATCTCCTGGGGAAACAGAAAGTCTATCATCAAATCTGCAGAGAAAATGCTTGATATGATGGGGAATGCTCCCTATGATTTTGTATTGAATTATACCGAAAAAGATTTGGAAGATATTCAGGAGAAAAGTGTGCACAGAACTTTTAATGGTCAGGATTTTGCTTACTTTATCAGACAGTTCAACAGAATATATCAGGAACATGAAAGTCTGGAAAGCTTATTTGAAGTCCGGGATCAGGAAGTTAATTTTCTGCATGCCATAGAAAGATTCAGAAGCAGTTTTTTGGAACCTGAAAAAAACAGAACGCACAAACACATCAGTTCACCCTATAAAAATTCTTCTGCCAAAAGGATCATTATGTTTCTGCGGTGGATGGTACGTAAAGATAAAAGAGGCGTAGATTTTGGTATATGGGAGAATATCGACCAGAAACATTTGTCAATTCCTTTGGATGTTCACACCGGAAATATTTCAAGAAAACTGGGACTTGTTTTAAGAACGCAGAATGATTGGAAAACAGTAGAAGAGTTGGATCTAGCCATAAGGAAGTTTGATTCAGATGATCCCGCGAAATATGACTTTGCATTATTTGGGCTGGGAGTGACGAAAGAACTGTTGTAAAAAAATATAAAGGATGAAAAAGTATAACGAAAAAACAGAAGTTCTGGAAAGAATAGCGGACAGCATTACCTCGTGGATAGGATCTATCCAGTCTCTCATTGTGCATACCCTGCTTTTCGTTACTTCATTTTTGCTTCCCATGCTGCATATTGTTGATTTTGATAAAATGCTGCTGATTCTTACGACGATATTATCTTTAGAAGCCATTTATCTGGCTATATTCATTCAGATGTCCGTCAACAAAAGCCACGAAAAAATTGAAGATATCCAGGAGGATATTGAGGAGATCAGTGAAGATATTGAAGATATCCAGGAAGATATCGAGGAGATCAGTGAGGATATTGAAGAGATCAGTGAAGATATTGAGGAAATTAATGAAGACATTGAGGATATTCAGGAAGATATTGAAGAGATCAATGAAGAGGAAGAAGATGAACATCGCAATGAAAGGGCTAAAAATGTGATCCTGAAAAGCAATGTCAGCTCCAACAAAAATGAAATAAAAGCTTTGAAAGATATTATTTTCCGGCTTCAGAGTGAAATTGATCAGCTAAAAAAAGAGGATTAACTCTTCACAAATCATTCACGTGATTATAGTACAAACAGATTAATTTTTATTAATCTGTTTTTTTACAGGTGAGAATTCCGGTGTTTTGCGGAAAATGTAAAAATAAAATCTATTTATTGAAAATGTTTGCGTTAAATTAAATTAAAAGTATGTAAACGGTTATTTTGAACAAATAATTTTGCTACATTTGGGCAAATGAAATAAAAAATGTTGAATTATAGAGTAAAAAACTATTTTTTTCTTTTTGTCTTTTTATTGGCTTCTGTTTCTGTCTTTTCTCAGACGGCTCCCAACAGAAAACCTAAAAAAGTAACCCCTACGGGGGCCAGCCTTAGAGCCGGAGAGTTTATCGATGTGAATGTACCGCCGTATCCTGCTTCCAATTACACCCCGGAACAGCTCGTGAAAGATATTCTGATCAATGGCGGAACCAACTGTACGGCAGCAAATGTCACGAATGTAACTGTTTCTCCTAATCATGCGGTAGATAACCCTAACCGGTTTTGGGGATATTTCAATAAAGGAACAGCCAATTTTCCTTTTACCGATGGAATTGTACTCACTACAGGAAGCGCAACAGAAGCAGGGAATGAATTTATAGGATACCTGGGAACGGGAGTAGGCTCCGGAAGTGATCCGGATCTGGTGACCGCGACCAATCCTCCATACAATTTGCTGGACGCAGTAGCCCTTGAATTTGATTTCGTACCCAATTCTACCCAGGTTAAGTTTAATTATATATTTGCTTCTGAAGAATATACGTCCAACTTTCCGTGTGACGGATATTCCGATGCTTTTGCTCTATTGCTGAAAAAGGCCGGCGATCCTACCTATACCAACCTGGCTGTACTGCCGGGAGGTGCAGGACCTGTAAGTGCTACCAACATTGTACCCGCAGGAAATGGGTTTAGCTGCGGACCTATCAATGAAATGTATTTTGGAGGAATGAACAGTCCGCACGTTGCCATTAATTATAATGGAAGAACAACTCCATTGACTGCTGTAGCCGACGTAATTCCCGGACAAACTTATCATTTTAAAATGGTATTGGCAGATGCAAGAGACTCTGGTCATGATTCTGCAGTTTTCCTGGAAGGAGGTTCTTTTGATATCGGAATTAAAATTGTTGATGAGACCGGTGCTGCTTTGCCAGCCAGTATCAATATGTGTGACAATACTCCCAAACAACTTAAAGCCCAGGTAGCGTCCATTCCGGGAATGACTTTCCAGTGGTACAGAGATAACGCTTTGATACCTGGGGCTACCAATGCAGTATATATCGCCAACCAGCCGGGAGTTTACTCCGTAAAAGTAATGATCCCCGGAAATCAGTGTCCGGGAGAAGCCACCATTACGATTGTAGGCGGAACAAGTCCTACCGTACAGAATGCAACCGTAAAATTGTGCTCAACACCGGATATGAATACTTTTAATTTAGAAGATACCAAACCTTTGATCAGTACCACTGCAGGAGCGGTATTCCGTTTTTATGTCAACCAGGCAGATGCCCAGGCTCAGAATAACAGCTATATTACCAATCTTACCAATTATAACGGAACAGACGGCCAGGTTTTATATGTATTGGTTTCCAACGGGGCTTTTTGCAGCAGAATAGCCACCCTGACTCTACAAAAAGAAGAAACACCTGTAGCGAGTTTGGTGGCTTCAAAACTAAAGATCTGTGTGGGAGAATCTGTATTGCTTACCGCTTCAGGAGGCGTCACTTATGAATGGAGTGATTCTTCTTCTACAACCGGTGGAATCAGAACGTTGAGTCCTACTCAGACAACAACCTATACCGTATATGCAGTGGGAGCGCAGGGATGTAAATCTTTACAGCCGGCTAGAGTGACTGTAGAAGTTGTACCGGCTATTGTTTCTACGTTAAAAGGTGGCCATATTTGTGAGGGAGATAAGATCATTCTCGATGCTGGTTCAGGACCTGACTATACCTATGAATGGAGTACAGGTGAAACTACCCAGACCATTATGGTAGATAAACCGGGAGAGTACAGAGTAACCATAAGCAATGGCGTATGTTCCAAAGAATTCAGAACAGAGGTGATCAAAGCTGTTGTTCCTGAAATTATTAAAGTGGACTACAATGATAACGGAACTATGATCCTTACGGCCAGCAACCCGAGCAACGGAATATTAGAATACTCGATAGACAATGGAGTTACATGGCAGTCTTCCAATGTATTTAACAATGTTCCTAAGAATAAAATAATCTCTATCCGGGTGAAAGTTAAGTTTACAAGCTGTGTAGGCTTCCTTGAATTCTTTACATTCGTGATGAAAAATGTCATCACCCCAAATGGTGACAACATCAATGATATTATTGATTTCAGAGGGATAAGCGATTACAAGAGTTTCAGCGGACAGATTTTTGACCGTTACGGCAAAGAGGTTTTCAAAGCAGCGAAAATAAGACCCTATTGGGATGGATATTTCCAGGGCAAGCGACTGCCCACATCTTCATACTGGTATCAGGTAACCTTTGAAGATCCTGCCAGCAAGCAAATAGTGGTAAAAACGGGCTGGATCCTGCTTAAGAATATAGAATAGTTTTGAACTATATATTGAAAGACTGACTGTTTTGTCAGTCTTTTTTTATTATTTTCAAATAAATAAAGTTGATATTCTACCATAAATAAATTTGTATTTATGATAATGTAAATTATGTTAGCATGAGTTTCAATGAAAAAAAATAGTATTTTTGTTTAAAATACTATAAAATGTTAAATAGGAGGATAGGAAATTTATTTTTAGCTATATTTTTTGCTTTTATCGGAAGCCTTGTTTCTGCTCAGAACAGAGGACGGGAAGAGATCGCTAAAAAACCTAGTGCTGCTTCTATGAGAGCCGGTGTTTTTATAGATGTAAATGCTCCCAGCTATCCTGAATCCAATTACAGCATTACACAGCTGATCAAGGATGTCCTTATTTCCGGAGGAGGGTGTGCTACATCCAATGTAAGCAACGTCACGGTATCTCCTAATCTGCAACCTGGGAATCAGAACCGGAGCTGGGGATATTTCAATAAAGCCAACACCAACTTTCCTTTCAGTAAAGGAGTGATCCTTTCCACAGGATACGCCACTAAGGCAGGAAATGTTTATCAGGCCGCTTTAAGTGATGATCTGGCTACAGGAGGAGATGTAGATCTGGCTACTGCATTGTCAATTGCTAATTCCAATCTTACGAATGCTACCTATATAGAATTCGATTTCGTGGCTGCTTCTACTGAAATTACTTTCAGATACCTGTTTGCCTCCAAAGAATACCAACAGAATTTTCCATGTACCATTACCGATGGATTTGCTTTACTGCTAAAAAAAGTAGGTGATCCGAACTATACCAATCTGGCCGTACTTCCGGGAGGTGCAGGACCTGTGAGTGTGACCAATATTCATCCCGCCTATCAGAACTGCGGACCTAAAAACGAAGCCTATTTTGCCGGAGTAAACAATCCGCAGATTGAAACCAATTTCGATGGGCGTACTATTCCCTTAACAGCAAAAGCAACCGTGATTCCGGGACAGACCTACCACTTTAAAATGGTCCTTGCAGATTATCAGGACCCCAACTTTGACTCTGCAGTGTTTCTGGAAGCAGGATCATTTGATATCGGCGTAAAGATTCTGGATCAGACAGGCGCACAGCTGCCTGCTTCAGTGAATATGTGTGATAATACCCCACAGACTTTTACCGCTTCCGTTCAGGCTCCTAATGCCACCTATGAATGGTTTTTGAATAACAATCCTATTGCCGGGGCTGTTGGCGCCAGTTATACGGCCACCCAACCCGGAGTATATAAAGTAAAAGTGTATATCCCCGGAAATAGTTGTCCTGGGGAAGCAAGCATAACTGTTGTTGGTGGAACTTCACCTACGGTACAGAATGCCACGCTTACCGCCTGCTATACGGCAGGAAATGCTACCTTCAATTTACCTTCAGCAGAGGCTTCAATAAGTACAACTCCAGGGATTGCATTTTCATATTATACCACACTTGCTGATGCTACAGCCGGAAATGCAAGTACAATACCAAATCCCGCAGCTTACTCCAGTGCAGGAGGGCAGACGGTGTATGTGAGAGTTACTAAAGGTTTCTGTTTCAAGGTTGCGGAGCTCAAGCTTATAAAGGCACCACAAATGACAGCATCTGTGGCCCCACCGCCGGGACTAACCTGTACGAATTCACAGATCACCCTGAATGCTTCAGCTTCCGTTTATCCGACAGGATCAACTTTTAACTGGACCACAACCGGCGGAAATATTGTGTCAGGAGGAACTACCCTGAACCCTGTGATCAATGCACCGGGAACCTATACATTAACGATAACAAAAAATTACCAGCCAGGAAATATCAACTGTACAGCAGTTGCCAATGTGACGGTTACCGGAGACAGTGCTCCACCCGTTACCGGGCTTACGGCAAGTAAAATAAAAATCTGTAAAGGAGAATCAGTTACATTAACAGCTTCAGGTGGGGTTACCTATAACTGGACGGGCCTTCCCGGAACCGGAAATACACAGACTGTATCACCTACAGCTACTACAACCTACACGGTTACAGCAGTAGGGGCCAACGGATGTGTTTCCCAGAATCCAGGTACGATTACCATTGAGGTGTCAGAACCTTTTACAGCACAGAATGCAACGCTGCATAAATGTTATCAGCCGGGACTTGCTTATGACCTTACAGAGGCGGAATCTCAGATCACTACAGCTGTAGGCATCACCTTTACGTATTATGTTAATCTTGCTGATGCCAATGCCGGCAATGCGAGCTTCATTACAAATACCACCAGCTATTCTCCACCGGGAAATCAAACCATCTATGTGCGGGTAAGCAACGGAGGTTGTACCTACGTGGTTTCTTTACAATTATTGAGAACTGCAGTGACCACCCTTACCATAGCTGCGCCACAGGTGATCACGTGTACTACACCACAGGTGACGATTAATGCCTCTGCTTCCGTAGTCCCTCCAGGATCTACCATTGCATGGACAACAACTGGAGGAACTATTGTGTCAGGAGGAAACACTCTTAGCCCTGTAGTCAGTGCAGGAGGAGTTTATACCTTAACGGTGACCAATGTTTCCCAACCGGGAAATTTAAGCTGTACCTATACTTCTGACGTCAATGTACAGGAAGATAAGGTTAAGCCGGTTGCTGCCCTGGTTTCCTCAGTGACGAGAATATGTGAAGGTGAGTCGCTGACACTTACCGCTTCGGGAGGAGTCACGTATAACTGGGGGAATGGTCTTACCGGGAACGGAAGTACCCAGGTAGTGTCTCCTACCAGCACAACGGTGTATACTGTATATGCTGTAGGGGCTAACGGATGTATTTCAGCAACGGCTGCAACGGTTACAGTTCAGGTAGGACCTCCTGTTGCCGGCATTGCAGCTTCTAAAACAAAAATATGTGCAGGGGAATCGGTAACGCTTACCGCAACCGGAGGAATTACCTATAATTGGGTAGGACTTACCGGAAACGGAAATACTCAGGTTGTTACTCCTACTGCCACTACAGAATATTCGGTATTTGCATTGGGAGGAAATGGATGTAGCTCAGTGGTAGCAGCTAAAATTACCATAGAAGTGGTTCCTGCTATAGTTTCCACGCTGGAAGATGTCTTTGCGTGTGCGGGAGATCATGCCACACTGGATGCAGGTGCAGGACTTAATTATACTTATCTCTGGAATACGGGGGCAACCACGCAGACCATTACAACCAATGTTGCCGGAACGTATACGGTAACGATCAGTAATGGCGTTTGTTCAAGTGTTTTTTCAGCCCAGCTGATCAATCCGGAGCTGCCACAGTTTACAGATGTGGTCTATAACAACCATATTCTTACCCTTACAGCAAGTAATCCCACCAACGGTATTCTGGAATATTCAATAGACGGTGGCGTAACATGGCAGGGATCCAATGTTTTTTATAACATACTGAATAATACCATGTACCATCTGATGGTAAGGGTAAAAGATGCAAAATGCGGTACTTCACTGAATTATTTCACCCTGGTGATTACCAATGTCATCACACCGAATATGGATGGGGTTAACGATACAATAGATTTCTCAGGAATCAGCGGCTATAATAATTTTGCAGCATCTATTTTTGACAGATACGGTGCCGAGGTTTTCAAAGCAAGTAAAAATGAGGTGATCTGGAGAGGCTCTGCAAAAGGCATAAACCTTCCTACCGGTACATATTGGTACAGAATACAGTGGGAAAACCCGGCAAGTAAAAAACTGGAACAGCGTTCAGGATGGATCATGCTTAAAAACAGAAATTAAAATATTCGTAAAATAAACGATACACAATAAAATCTTTCAGAAATGAGAGATTTTATTGTTTTATATTATATGTATTGTCTTTTATGGATTATTTAAATGCTGTTTAAGTGGATTTTTTTTAATTAATAGTCTGTTAAGTGCCTTGTAATTTTGTTTTTTTAATATAAAAAAAGCAAATATGTATATGGTATGTTTAAAAAAAAATTAAATTTGTTGAAACAAAAATATTATGAGAAGATACCTACCGCTTTGTTTATTTTTTTTAGTCGTCTCGACATTTTTATTTTCACAAACCCAAGGACCCCGGAAACGCGTACAGGAAAAAATTACAGAAGCTTCCAGAAGAGCAGGAGCTTTTATCGACGTGAATGCTCCGGGATATGCAGAATCTGCTTTTTCTATAGAACAGCTTGTAAAGGATGTTTTGATCTCGTCAGGAACCAATACCTGTGTTACTCCTAACGTAACCAATGTAAAAATTACGCCCAACCATGCAGTAGGTGAGGCAGACAGAGCCTGGGGGTATTTTCATAAAGCGGCTACCAACTTTCCTTTTAAAGATGGTATTGTGCTTTCTACAGGATATGCAAGACAAACCGGAAACAGTATTGAAACCGGAAATCTAGGAGAGGTAAATGGTGGAGGTTCTGATCCGGACCTGGCTCAGGCTACTGGAGTTGCAGCAAGTTCTTTAAATGATGCTGTTCTTTTGGAATTCGATTTTGTACCTACTACTTCTCAGATTAAATTTAATTATATATTGGCATCTGAAGAATATTATGAAGGGTATCCATGTACCTATGCAGATGCATTTGCTATTTTATTGAGACCTACTTCGGGAGGTCCTTATACCAATATGGCGGTTCTTCCTGCAGGAGCAGGCCCCGTAAGTGTTACAAATATTCACCCTGCCATTACCGTTTATCCGGTCTGTGGAGCGGTCAATGAGCAGTATTTTGGCGGTTATAATACAGCCAATACGGTAACCAATTTAAATGGAAGAACAATCCCTCTTACCGCTACCGCAACCGTTACGGCGGGACAGGAATATCATTTTAAAATGGTCATCGCGGATTTTAGAGACCATAGTTTTGATTCTGCGGTATTTCTGGAAGGAGGATCCTTCAATATCGGGGTAGAACTATTGGATCCCAATGGTACAAAACTGCCTTCAGATATTAATGTCTGCGATAATGAGCCTCAGGTGATTACAGCTTCTGTAAGTGATCCCAATCTATTGTATAAATGGTATTTTAATGGAGCAGTAGTTCCTAATGCTACGACCAATACCATCACGGCAACACAGCCGGGAACTTATACCATTGAAGTGAGCCTTCCCGGAAATCCATGTCCGGGCACAGCCTCGATAGTCATCCATGGAGGCACAACCCCGCAGGCACAGGATGCAACACTCCTGCTTTGTACGACGCCTGATATTACCACTTTTGATCTCAGTACCATCATGCCTTCTATCAGCCCGACTCCCGGCGCTATATTCAAGTTCTATGAGAACCAGGCTGATGCTATTGCTCAGAATAACAGCAATATTCAGAATATATTAAACTACAACGGAAATGACGGTCAGATTCTTTATGTCGTCGTTTCAAACGGAGGTTTCTGTAGTAAAATGGTGGAATTGACCCTGCTAAAAGAAGCTACTCCAACCGCGAAGGTAAAATCTTCCCGAATTCAGATATGCCCGGGTGAAAGCGTAACCCTTACCGCTGAAGGAGGTGAATCCTATGTTTGGAGTAACTTCCCGGGAACAGGGAATACCCAGACCGTTACTTTATACCAGACTACGGTATTCACCGTTTACGCAGTGGGGGCAAAAGGATGCCGGTCTCTGAACCCTGCAACCATTAGAATAGAAGTTGTTCCTGAAATCACCTCTCCTTTAGCGGACGTTGAAATTTGCGTTGGAGATAAAGTGACTCTGGATGCCGGAGCCGGTACCAATTACAAATACCTTTGGAGTACAGGAGCTACTACCCAGAAGATAGAGGTAGATCAATGGGGAATTTATTCCGTAGAGATCGATAACGGAATTTGTAAAAAGGTGTTTCCTGTGAAAGTAATGGGAGCAGCTACCCCTTACGTAATCGCTGTCAATTATGAAGGATCTAAAAGAACCTTAACCATCACTGCCGAAAATCCACTGATGAATAATACGCCAAGCACATTGGAGTATTCTATTGATAACGGAATTACATGGCAGGATTCCAACATATTTACAGGCCTTTTAGAGAATACAAACTATACTATTCTGGTAAGAAGGGTAGGGACACACTGTGTAGGAAGTCTTGAATTCTTCACTCTGCACATTAATAATATTATTACACCGAATGATGACGGGATCAATGATGTTCTGGACCTGACTGCCCTTGGTGCATTCAATAATTTCAAAGGATCCATCTATGACAGATACGGTGTTGAAGTATTTAAATTTTCAAAAGAAAACCCGATTTGGAACGGAACGGTAGCTGGGAAGAGACTTCCAACTTCTACCTACTGGTATAAATTTAACTATGACTATCCTAAATCAAAAGCTCAGATGAACTGGTCCGGATGGATTATGCTTAAAAACAGGGAATAAAAAAATAAAAACAGATAAAAAAGCCTTTCAAATAAGTTTGAAAGGCTTTTGTTTTTAGAGGAACTCATTTCCATAAAAAGTTTCCCGTAAAGGAGCTTGTCCTGCTATATCTTTATTGATTTTGTTTCCAGAGATCAGCAAAATGAATAAAGTCGGAAACACTCAGTTCTTCAGCTCTCTTGTCCAGAAATTCGTGACCTTTTAAAGCTTCAGGAATATTTAAAGATTTCAGTGCATTGGAAAGCTTTTTCCTTCTTTGGTTGAAACCGGTTTTTACAATCTGCTTAAAGAGAACCTCATTGCCTGCCAGGCCTTCTTTAGGGTTTCTTGTGAGTTTGATCACCCCGGATTTTACTTTTGGAGGGGGATTGAAAACGTTTTCATGTACAGTGAACATATATGATACATCATAGTAAGCCTGAATAAGGACAGACAATATTCCATAGTCTTTTGTCCTCGGAACTCCTGCGGTTCTTTCAGCCACTTCTTTCTGGAACATTCCTACCATTTCCGGGATCCTCTCGTAGTGGTCTACGATCTGAAACAGAATCTGTGAAGAAATATTATAGGGAAAATTACCGATGATGGCGATCTGCTCATCTTTGATAAAACTGAAGTCCTGCTTCAGAAAATCCCCTACAAAAGTATTTTCATTGACTCCGGAATAATTCTTTTTCAGATACTCTATGGATTCGGTATCAATTTCGGCAAGGTAAATATTCTGATCTTTTTCAAGAAGATATTTGGTAAGTACGCCCATTCCGGGACCTACTTCCATGATATTATTATAGTTCTCAAAACTAAGACCTTCTACTATTTTTCTTGCGATATTTTCATCGGTCAGGAAGTGCTGCCCCAGATGTTTTTTTGCTTTTACACTCAAAGTTTTTTATGATTTTATTAACAATGATTTTCTTTATTTCGTCCCAAATTTCGGAAGTTTTTTTCTATTTTAGCCAAAAATTTTAATATTAATGGCTAAATCTGTAGATGAGTTTAATAAGAAAAGGCTTCGGTCCAGCAATATTACAGTAGTGATAAGTATTGCCTTAGTGCTATTTTTGTTGGGATTAATGGGGCTTATTCTAATCAATGCCCAAAAGTATTCTGACTATATCAAAGAACAATTGGTGGTGAACGCCTACTTTGATGAAAACTATGATGCTAAAGATTCTTTAAAGATTGTAAAACTGGAGGAGGAAACTTTTAAAAAAGTACAGACATTAGCACCTGTAAAGAAGGCTACCTATATTTCAAGAAGTATGGCGGCTACAGAAGCCAAGAAAAGTATGGGAATCGACAGCGATGCGTTGTTTGAAGAAAATATTTTTCCTTCATCTATAGAAGTGGCTTTAAAGCCGGAATACGTAGATCCGGCGAAAATCGATGAGGCGATCAAAGTGATCAAATCAGTTCCAGGTATTGTAGACGTCAAGAATGATAGTACATTGATGGTGGATGTGTACAATAACCTGAGCAGAATCTTAAAATGGATTTTTGGTTTCTCACTTCTGTTCCTGATACTGGCAGTGGTATTGATCAACAATTCTATCCGTCTGAAAATATTCTCCAAGAGGTTTATCATCAAAACCATGCAGCTGGTAGGGGCCAAAAGAAGATTTATTCTCAAGCCGTTTATCATTGAGGCTGTTGTATTAGGAACCATCGGGGCTTTTATAGGTCTTCTGGCATTATTTGGTGTTTGGTATTATTTCACAAATCAGATCGGATCAGCATTTGTACAGGATAATCAGCAGTATTTCTGGTTGGTGTTATTGGTATTCGGAGTAGGTATTTTTATCACCGTTCTCAGTACCATTGTGGCAACCTGGAGGTTCTTAAAATCTAACGTTGACGATTTATATTACTCTTAAAATGAGCAAAAAAATAAATAAATTTTCCGCTTCAGACTATGGTAAAGAAGCTGAAACTGCACCCGAAAACACATTTTATTTCGGACAGCAGAATTTCAAATGGATGCTGATCGGATTGGCATTTATTGTCGTTGGTTTTCTCCTTATGATGGGACCCGATGCCAATACAGTAGATGGTAAATTCGATCCGAACTCCTGGAATGACGATATTTTTTCCATCAGAAGAATCAGAATCGCACCCCTGTTTGTTGTCATAGGTTTTGTCATAGAAGTGTATGCGATCTTAAAAAGAAAATAAATAAATTTTTATATTTTGAGATTAAGAGATTAAGAAATTGAGAGTGATATATTCTGAATTTCCGGATCTCTTAATCTTTTAATTTTTTAAAGAATATGGATTTAATCAAAGCAATTATTATTGCCATCGTAGAAGGTTTAACAGAATATCTTCCGATTTCTTCTACTGCCCATATGGGGTTTACAGCAAGTCTTATGGGACTGGAAGAAACTGAATTTTTAAAAATGTTTCAGGTATCCATACAGTTTGGAGCAATTCTGTCAGTAGTCGTAGCATATTGGAAAAAGTTTTTTGATTTAAAAAATATTCAGTTTTACTACAAACTTGCATTTGCAGTAGTTCCGGCTTTGGTTTTAGGGTATTTGTTTGATGATAAAATTGAAGCAGTACTGGGCAATCAGATTGCAATCTCTTCAGTTTTAGTGTTGGGTGGTGTTGTTTTGCTGTTTGCAGATCAATGGTTTAAGAACCCTAAAATAGATGATGAAAAAGGCATTACAATAAGAAATGCAGTAACGATAGGCTTCTGGCAATGTCTTGCGATGATGCCGGGAACAAGCCGAAGTGCAGCTTCCATTATCGGTGGAATGGCCCAGGGTCTGACAAGAAAAGCTGCAGCGGAGTTTTCTTTTTTCCTTGCTGTGCCTACCATGCTGGCGGTAACTGTATACTCTGTTTTTGTGAAAACATGGGGGAAGGAAACGGGTAATCCACAGAAAGGATACGAAATGATTATGGAATCACAGGACCATATTATGATTTTTGTGATAGGAAATGTGGTGGCATTTATCGTGGCACTTATTGCTATCAAAGCATTTATAGGGGTACTTAATAAATATGGTTTCAAGCCTTGGGGATGGTACCGTATCTTTGTAGGAGTAGCTTTGCTGATCTATTTTTATTTCTTTAAATAAAAAATATTCATTATTCTACTCATGACAGCTGAACAACTGCAATCGGGATACGTTTTTTTATTGGATAAGCCTTTGGACTGGACTTCCTTCCAGGCTGTCAATAAAATGAAATACAAATTGAAAAGGGAGTTTGACCTTCCTAAAAAATTTAAAATCGGACATGCAGGAACCTTAGACCCAAGGGCTACAGGACTTCTGATTGTCTGCTGTGGAAAATTTACCAAAAAAATTCCTGAAATTCAGGATGCTCCCAAAGAGTACTGGACAGAGATTAAAATAGGAGTACAGACGGAATCTTATGATACGGAAAAGCCTGAAATCCTTCACCAGGATATCTCCCATATCTCTGAAGAACAGGTAAAGGCAGCGCTTGAGAAATTTGTTGGAGAAATTGAGCAGAAACCACCGGTTTATTCCGCTATAAAGATTGATGGGGAGAGAGCTTACAATCTCGCAAGAGCAGGCGAGGAAGTGGAGATGAAGGCCAGAAAAACAACCATTCACTACCTGAAGGATATTAAGATCGATTTCCCTTTGGTAAGCTTTACGGTTGGATGCTCAAAAGGAACTTATATCAGAAGCCTCGCACATGACATAGGGCAGGAATTGGAAGTAGGAGCATATCTGACGCAATTAAGACGTACAAAGATTGGTGATTACAGTATCGAAGAGGCTACGGAAGAATTTTTAAACAATGATTTTAGATTTGAAGGCTTATGAATATAAAATTATCCTTTTTCTTAATCATCTTTACATTTCACAACGCTTTTTCACAGAATGCTGAAGGCAGAAAGTCCAAGATGGATTTCTATTTTAATCCGTCACTGAACATAGGCTTTAATATAAAAAGTAAGCAGGATCATAATACGAACAACTCGCAGTATATTGAGCCAAGATCTAATCTGGGTAAATTTATGTACGGTGTTACAGCAATAGGAGGATATCATTTTATTCCTAATTTTGCACTGGGAACCGGATTGAAATATAGCTTTGCCCAGGATAATTACCATCTTTTGTACTGGGTGATTCAGCCCAAGATTATTTTCTCTCCGGGAGATCGTCCTTTTTATATTGATATTAATTATGGAAAACAGCTTAATCACTCAGTGGTTTCAGGTACTGAATTTTGGGGAGGCAGATTGGGAATGCAGGTTTCCTATTCCAAAAGACTAAGTCAGGAAGGAGGCATTGTTTTTGAAGCCCACCGATTAAAAAATCAGGACAATGGTTTTTTCATCGGATTAAGCTATGGAGTTACAATTTTCAGCAATAAAAATTATACCGGTTACGGACAAGACTAATGGAAAAGACGCGTATCAATAAATATTTATCAGAAGTAGGATACTGTTCCAGAAGAGCAGCTGATAAACTTCTTGAAGAAGGAAGAATAAAAATCAACGGCAAAATTCCTGAGTTAGGAACAAAAGTTTCTGATGACGACCTTGTGGAAGTGGATGGGAAGCCTGTGAGAGAACCACAGGAAAAGCCTGTATATATTGCTTTTAATAAACCGGTAGGGATTGTTTGTACGACCGATACCAAACGCGAAAAAAATAATATTGTAGATTATATCAACCACCCGCAAAGGATTTTTCCGATCGGAAGACTGGATAAGCCTAGTGAGGGACTCATTCTTCTGACCAGTGACGGTGATATTGTCAATAAAATTCTCAGAGCCAGAAATAATCACGAGAAAGAATACCTGGTTAGGGTAGACAAACCCATCACACCAAGATTCCTGGAAAAAATGAGAAATGGAGTTCCTATCCTGGATACAGTAACGAAAAAGTGTGAGGTTGAGAAAATTGATGAAATGAATTTCAGAATTATTCTTACGCAGGGGCTGAACAGACAGATTCGCAGAATGTGTGAATACCTGGGCTATGACGTGAAAAAACTGAAGAGAATCCGTATCATGAATATTAAGCTTGATCTTCCTGTGGGGAAATGGAGAGACTTATCTGAAGATGAGCTTACCACATTGAACTCTTTACTGACAGATTCCAGCAAAACAATCGATTAAAAACCATTAAAATATTTCCAGAAAGGGCTGTTTTTATCCTTTCCAATAATACTGAACATGTTCTGTATTGTAACCTATTCCTGTAGGTCTAGCAACAGGATCTATAATTAACTTTTTATTTTATATTTTTCACTCAACGGTGTAATATGTAGTATATTTTCATGTAAAATATATTATATTTACGATAGTAATAACTATAACCTGAAAACCATGAAATTAAAATTTAAGAAAGTTTTATTGTTTGCTATTTTGGTAATATATACTAATTGTCAAAATGACAACCATAATCCGGATTACTCCCGTGATTCTTTGTTTTATATCGACTACAGAAGTTTAAACGGATCGCCTGACGGAATCGCGGTGATAGAGCTTGATCCCGAAGTTCCTAATTTTGGGCATATCAGCAGTAAACTTGAACTCGGTATAGGGGTATTACCCCATCATATTTATTATGATTATAAGGCAAACAGAATGTTCACCACTGCTTTGGGAGGCAGCTATCTTTATGAAATAAAAACCGAACGGGATCAGTATGGGCAGGCAAAATTAGTACATGCGACCCCTATAGATACTGGTGAGAATACCGTAGGCGAAAATTTATTCTTTACCAATGACGGAAGATATTTCATGACCTTTATGGGGGGAGCAGGAGGTCCGAAAGACGGCAGTATCGGTGTTTTTAATGCGAATAACAACCAGCTTATCAAAACGATTAAAGCCCCCATTCAAGCTGATCCCAATCAATTTATCATGTATCCGCATGGGATTTCAATCAATGAGGAAAAGGGGTTAATGATGGTAACCTCAACCATACATCCGGATCTGACTACAGGAATGGGAAATACCTGCACCTTACTGGATCTGAATACCTATGAAATAAAGAAAACCTACCAGGTAGCAGACTCACCTACTGATATGTCCGCTCCCGTGGAGGTTTTATTACTGCGGGGGAAATTTCCACAATATGCCCTGGCTACTACGATGCTCGGCGGTGATATCTGGATTGCCCCATACAATGCTGCCACCAATACCTATGATGCCTTTACTAAAGTGTTTGAAGGAAGTACAATGGGATTAGGCTGGACGCTCGAAATGTACATTGATGATAGCGGTAAACTGTATGTAAGTTTTGCTGATCCCGGAAAAGTACTGGTCTTTGATTTGAGCAACCTCCCTCAATTAAAGCTCCTGAAAACCTTTACCGCAGATAAAGGAGCCCATCATATGGCCTTTTTCAAAACCAGATCAGGAAAAGAGGTTGTAGCGGTACAGAATAACCTGCTTAATATTCCTGACTTAAATTCCGGGACCATTAGCATTATTGAACTCAGTACAGGGAAAAAATTGGGTACCGTCGATTTGCGTGCCCGTTATGGAATGCTTCCCGAATCCATTGAAGGAACCAATGGCCCCAGCAGTTATATGCATCATTGACAGGCCGCGTTTCTAGCGATAAGCTATTCCAAAAAGACTTACCTTTTTGGAATAGTTTTTTCCGGAGATCAATTGAATTTTTAGCCCTATTCAACCTTACCTTAGGGAATGTATAATTTCATTCTTGTTTCATACTCCGGCTTTAATTTTAAGTATTTCCATATTTTCCTGTCATCCGGGTAGGTGATGCGGTAAAAAATGATCTTGTCCGCAGAATACTTGAAGTACGGATGATTTTTAAGCCATTCCTCAGGAGCATCCGTTAAAGAATATTTGGGAACACCGGAAGTGTCCAGCTGTGCGATTGAGATGAGCTTTTGAACCAGTTCTTTATCGATATTATAGGTATCTAAAATCTGCTGCTTATTGACAAACCCTCCCAGTTTCTTTCTGAAGCCAATGATGGAACCTGCACTTTTTTCATCCAGACCAAATTCCAGTAGCTGCTTAAAGGTAAGGGTATTAAGATCCGCTGTTGAAAAATCAGTTTTTTCCTGTCTCATTTCTCCATTTATTGTAGAAACAGGTTGCAGTTTCATATAGGGCTTTAATTCCTCAAATTTTTCTGCCGAGATGACAAAGCATTTCTGAATCTCCTCCAGGCTTTTAAAACTGCCATGTAAATTCCGGTCCCGGTAATTAACGATCGTCATCGCTTGCTTTTCAGAAAATCCAAGTGATCTCCACCCGTTGACGTCCATCTGGTTCGGATCAAAAGTATAATACCGGATGTTTACCTTATTTTTGGAATTTTCAGGGGCTTTTAACGGCAATAATAAGTAAGATTCCAGCCTGTTATAGTTTTCTGAAGAAATGATAAAGCATTCCCTGAATTTTTCTTTGCTGAGAAAACTTCCTCCAAGGTAATTTTTATATTTTAAGATAGCATCTGCCTGTTTTTCACTAAATCCCATCTGCACCCAGTCTGCTTTGGATGAATGATCAGGATTGAATTTACGGGAAATAGTAATGGCCTTCTTTTCCGAAACACCTGATGAAAATGAGACTTTCTTCATTGTTTCCGGCAGAAGAATAAAGTGTTCCAGCTCGCTGAATTTTTCGTCAGAAATAGCATAGCATTTTTTCAGCTGCTCTTTTGAGGTAAAGATACCGCCAACAATATCTTTATATTTTAGAATGGTAGAGACCTGTTTCTCAGAGAATCCGAGTTCCTGCCATTGTGCTCCATTCAAAGTGTTGGGATCAAAATCGGATATCCTGGCAGAAGGTGAAGTATTTAAAACAAATTTTACTTCAGGGAATGGTTCTCTTTCTCTGCTCGTGTATTTCTGGTAGGCCAAAAGAATGGTCAGCAACATGACCATAAATGCCATTTTCTGGTAGTCGCTTTTTCTTATCATAGGAGTAAATCTATTGATAAAAACAGAGCATTACAATAATGAAAGGAGGATTGCTTGAATTTGAATTATTGATTGAATATAAATGCTTTAAAAAAATATTTATAATTCCTTAATGTTAGAATTATTTAAAGAGGAAACTACAAAAAAAAGCACCCTGACGGATACTTTATGGAAATTTAACTATACTCATTTATTCGGAATCTTTTTCCCCAAGAGATTCTTTTAGTTTCAAAAGTTCGGCCTTTACAAATTCGAGCCGGTCAATAAGGGTAATGGTTTCAGAAATTTTGCTGTTCGTCGTCAAAGCAACACGGGCACCGTCCAGGGTATATCCTTTTTCTTTGACGAGATGATAGATCATCTGCAGATTTTTGATGTCTTCAGGCGTGAAGTACCGGTTTCCTTTTCTGTTTTTTTTAGGTTTAATAATAGGGAATTCCTGTTCCCAATAACGTATTAATGAAGTGTTTACATCAAATGCTTTAGCGACTTCCCCTATTGAATAATACAGCTTATCAGGTAAATTTATTTTCATTGTAAGATTCCTAAAGTTCAAAGATAAAAATTTTTTAAAGTTGTATCCAAAAATATCTTTAAAACTGCTGTATGACTTTTGTTTAAGAGGGAGGTGAAAATTTTATTCAAATATATCTCAAAAATAGAAAGAAGATTGTTTTTTTTAATAACTTGGTGAATCTCAAAACACGATAATGATATGAAACATTGTTTTTTAATTTTAGTGTTCATGATTCCTTTCTCAGGATTTTCGCAGTGGACACCAACCAACCTTGGAGCCAGGAAAGTCAAAGAATCACAGGAAAAACTGGAATTTGCAGCACTGTACGTCCTGAATGCGGATCAGTTGCGGCAGAGTTTAAAAAATGCTCCCCTGCGTTTTTCGAGTGAAAAAGGAACCTTCATTTCCCTTCCGACTGCCAGTGGAAGACTGGAACATTTTCAGGTATGGGAATCCTCCAATATGGCTCCGCAACTGCAGGCTAAATATCCAGATATCCGTTCTTATGTGGGTACAGGAGTAGAGGATCCGACTGCCTATCTGAAGTTCAGTATATCCCCGGTTGGATTTTCTTCCATGATTACCCGTTCCGGTATTTCGGAATTTATCGAACCCTACACAGAAGACCGAACCGTTTATGCAGTATTTGATTCCAACGCAAGAAGGGGACAGGATAAAGTACCATTTGAAAAAAGCAATCTCAATGAACCGCAAGAAAAACCAGTGAAAAAGAAAAGGCGCTGTAGATAAAACGCAGGAAAGGTGTAATTTATAATTATTGTTATTGTTTTGTGATTGAAAATCAGATTGTTTTAAATTTGGTTATTAATATTTTTCTATATTATTGATTATTTAGTGCAATAATTTTAATATGACTGCATTGTTGTTAATATTTTAAGTTAATAGTATGTTTTGTTGATTATTGTTCATTTTATATAATGCTTTGTTGATTTTTATTCTATTTAGTTGCTTTTTTTTTATTAATTTGGCATGATTAAAAAATCACACTACTATGAAACATTATTTCTTTATTCTTTCCCTGTTGATTCCTTTTTTAGGATTTTCACAGTGGTCGAGAACTGAGCTCCGATCTCAGAAAGTAAAAAAATCACAGGAAAAGCTCGAATTTGCAGGGCTTTACACATTAAATGCCGATCAGCTGAGGCAAAGCCTAAAAGATGCTCCTTCGCGTCTTTCAAACGGCAAAGGAGTGATTATTTCATTACCTACTGCTAAAGGACAATTAGAAAAGTTCCAAGTTTGGGAATTTTCCAATATGGCTCCCGAGCTGCAGGCCAGGTATCCTGATATTAAATCCTACGTTGGAACTGCATTAGAAGATCCGACAACATATTTAAGGTTTAGCGTGTCTCCGGTAGGGTTCTCTTCTATGATTACCCGTTCCGGTATTTCAGAATTT
The DNA here is from genome assembly GCF_003384725.1 of Chryseobacterium pennipullorum. Lineage (GTDB taxonomy): Bacteria > Bacteroidota > Bacteroidia > Flavobacteriales > Weeksellaceae > Chryseobacterium > Chryseobacterium pennipullorum. The sequence continues at coordinate 67,926 of NZ_QNVV01000007.1, read as the reverse complement.
ATAGAACCGTATACAGAAGACAGAAAGGTATATGCTGTTTTTGATTCCCATGCAAGAAGAGGACAGGAAAAAGAGCCTTTTGAATGCGGTACTCCAGATGTTCTGGAGAAAAGCGCAATAGAAAATAATAATACTGTCAATAAAAAGACAGCAGGCTTTAATGTTTTCAGAATGGCACTTACCTGTACAGGAGAGTATGCACAGTATCATCTGACAGTGGCAGGAACTCCGTCAACAGCAACAGAGGCCGAGAAAAAAGCTGTAATTATTGCGGCTATGAATGCCAGTTTAACCAGAATGAACGGCGTTTTCGAAAAAGATTTGTCACTGCATTTTAATCTGATAGATAATAATGATGCTATTGTATTCCTTGACCCGGCAACAGATCCATTTGATGAAACAGATACAGATGATACTAATGATTATGATAATGCAGGTGCATATTATGCTATATCTGCACGTATTCCGGCCGGAGATTATGATATGGGGCATTTATTAGATAAAAGAAATGCCAATGGAGTTGCTTCATTAGGAGTGATATGTGGTAATATAAAAGCAGCCGGATATACTTCATGCAATTTTCCTGAGGGAGATACTTTTGATATAGATTATGTAGCTCATGAAATGGGACATCAAATGGGAGCAAATCATACATTTACCGGATATTTAAATGGCTCAGGAACTTCGGAAGTAGAGCCGGGAAGTGGAACTACCATTATGGCTTACACAGGAATTTTTGGTGGAAATAATGATGTTCAGTTTAATTCCAATGATTATTTCCATGCTTTTAATGTTACCGAAATTAAAAATAAAATAAACATTGTTTCCTGTGGTGTTAATACACCTTTCTCAAATCCTGCACCTAATGTTAGTGCAGGAGCAGACTATGTTATACCAAAATCTACTCCGTTTGTATTGAAAGGAACGACCACTGATAACAACACTGCTTCTTACACCTATACATGGGAGCAAATGGACGCTGGTACGAATGCACAGACAGGGGTGAACTCCAGTGCTTTTCCTACAAAGCCAGCGGGTCCAAACTTCAGATCATTTTCTCCTGTGAGTTCTCCTGTACGATATTTTCCGGATTTTAATACTGTGTTGGCAGGAGTTCTTAGTACTCGATGGGAGTCGGTTTCTAGTGTAGCAAGACCACTTAATTTTACATTAACTTTACGAAATAACAATCCAATAAGCCCACAAACGGCCAAAGATAATATGTTGGTAACCGTGGATGCTGCATCGGGTCCTTTTAAAGTGACAGCTCCAGCCTTCGGTCAGACATTATCCTCCGGTGGTACATTTACCGTAACCTGGGATGTTGCCGGCTCAAATGCTGCACCGGTGAATACGGCCAATGTAAACATCAAATTCTCTACAGACGGTGGGCAGACGTTTACTACCATTGCTGCCAATACGCCTAACGATGGGAGTGAGCAGATTACAGTTCCTGCCGGATCTACGTCAGCAAATGCTTTTATTATGATAGAGGCTGTAGGGAATGTCTATTATGCGGTAAGCCCAAGTTTTGTGGTGGATTATAATGTTACAGGTGAAAACTGTACAACGTATACTTATAGTGGAGATCCTGTGCCGGTTAAAGACGGTCCTGGTGGTTCCGATATATCTTCACCTATTGTAAAAATTCCTTTAATGGTTAATAATTCAGGAACTATTACCAAAATTAAAGTTACACCTGCTGTCACCCATCCGAATGTAAGGCATCTATCTTTAGGCATTGAAAGCCCGGTAGGATCCTCTGCCTTGTTCTGGAACAGAAGCTGTAACAATAGTTCCGGAATTACAGCTGCATTCAGTGATACCGGAGCTGCTGTCGTGTGTGCATCACCGGTGCAGGGAGAAGTTAAATCATATGAAAGCTTAGCTATTTTTAAAGGACATAAAGCTCAGGGAGAATGGAAATTATTTGCTTCTGATAATAATCCGGGAAGTGCCGGCACCATTACAGGATGGTCTCTCGAAGTGTGTACTCAGGAAACTGAAGCGTTAAGTACACGGGAAACCTCTTCTCCAATAGCAGATGACATTAAAATTTATCCTAATCCAAGTGATGGTAACTTCTTTATCAAATCACAAAATATAAAAGGAGATATCAAAGTAACGATGCTTGATGCGAGCGGAAGATTGGTTTATTCTTCTGCGTATAAGACTGTAGGTAACGATACCAAAGCATTTAATGTGAATGTACCGAAAGGAGTATATGTGATCAGCATTGATTCTTCTAAAGGAATATACAACACTAAACTGATTATCAAATAATCCAGCATCCTATTTTTTCAGATACAAAGGATCGGTATATACCGGTCCTTTTTTTGTCTAAATTTGTATATTCTTAGGATGTAAAGATCTTACAGATCAAATGATACTCTTAATTTAGCTAAAATATACAGGTGATGAATTCAATCTCCGTTCTTCATATCGAACTCTTTCAGGCTGGTAAAAATACTTCGGACTTCTATTTCAATACCATGAAAAATCATCTGGTAGTAGGGCACCGTCACATCGAAAAGCCTCACAGACATGATTTCTATGCTGCTGTTCTTTTTACCGGAGGAAAAGGAATGCATGAGATTGATTTTCAGAAATACGACGTGTCAGAAGGAAGTCTGTTCTTTCTGTCGCCTGGTCAGATCCATAGCTGGGAGCTTTCGGGGGATATCGAAGGCTATATTTTTTTCTGCTCACAGGAGTTTTATGAAATGCATTATGTGAATCAGAAACTGAGAAACTTTCCCTTTTTCGGGTCGGTATCTTTTCCAAGAAAAATTCAGCTGAATCCTTCGGAACTGAAAAAAAATATCAGTTTATTCCGTGAGTTGGGAAAGGAACACCAAGCTAAGAATAATATGATGAAAGAAGGCCTCATCCTGTCATTAATGTCTCAGATTTTTATCAATGCTACCCGGCTGTTTTCAAAAGATTTTGATACCCTGGTGACCTCAGCAGGAAGTTCTTATTTTAAGCATTATCAGGATTTTGAAAGCCTGATTGAGCTGCATTTTGCTGAACAGAAATCGATCGCTTATTATGCTGCATTACTGGGAATCTCATCAAAACACCTGAACCGGATCGTACAGACGGTTGTTCAGAAAACAGCAACTGACGTTCTTACCGAAAGAGTAGTGTTGGAAGCCAAAAGAATGCTGATGTACCTTGATGAAAGTCTCGTAGAAATCGCCTTTAGGTTAGGGTATGAGGAATATTCCTATTTTGTAAGAGTCTTCCGGAAAACTTCCGGAATGACTCCCACTCAGTTTATGAGGAAATACAAGGCTTAATGGAATGTAAGGCTCAACTTTTAGTGTGGCCAGGCATTACTTACAAAGCTAATTTAAACGGTCCTTCGAAAGTGGTTTCAAAAGAATCGACCAGCTTTCCTTTTTCATCAAATACTCCGATCACCATATTTTGTTTGGAAAATTTGATATCTTCCTCAGGAAATGTAATATTGATATTTCCTTTCAGAATCTCATCGCCTTTCAAAATGATTTTTTCTGAACCAAAGTAGGTGATGTCGGCATTCGCAGGAGTAATGACTTTAATTTGCAGGATCTTTTTTTCATTGGATTTATTAAGCAGGGTGTAGATGAAGGTATTGGTGATTTTCCCGTTTTTAATAAAAAAAGTAGACCCTGCAGGCTTGATGAATTTTGCTTCCATGGAGCCTCTGTCATACATTAGAAATCCCAGAAAACCGATCAAAACAGCAAGAATAACGGTTGTTGCCTTCATCCTTGGAGTAAATCTGAATTTCTCCTGATTCTCAATTTCAGATTCGGTGGCATAGCGAACAAGACCTTTTGGCAGACCCACTTTATCCATTACCTCATCGCAGGCATCTATGCAGGCCGTACAGTTGACACACTCCAGCTGCTGTCCGTTTCTGATGTCAATGCCTGTAGGACATACCACCACGCATTGGTTACAGTCTATACAGTCGCCTTTTCCAGCGGCTTTCCGGTCTTCATTGTTTCTCCATTTCGATCGGCCTTCCCCTCTTTTAAAGTCATAATATACATTGATCGTTTGTTTGTCAATCAGCACTCCCTGAAGCCTTCCGTACGGACATACTAGAGTACATACCTGCTCACGGAGCCATGCAAAAACAAAATAGAAGGTCATCGTAAAAAAGATCATGGTGATAAACTTCAACGGATGTTCCGCAGGCCCTTCAATCATAATTTGAAAAACCTGTTGATAACCTACAATATACATAAACATAAAAGTAGAAATGACCATAGAAATCAAAATAAATACAGACCATTTGGTCACCCTTTTTCTTATTTTCTCTGCGTCCCATTCCTGTCTGTCGAGTTTCATCTGCTTATTACGGTCTCCTTCGATCCAGTATTCAATTTTACGGAAGACCATTTCCATAAATAAGGTTTGCGGACATAGCCAGCCACAGAATATTCTCCCGAATACCACGGTGAACAGCATGACAAAGATGACCGAGGTTACTGCTCCTAAAGCCAGTATAAAGAAGTCCTGAAGGTAAAAAGGCTGACCGACGATAAAGAATTTCCGGTCGATTACATTGATGAGGAGAAAGGGATTGTTGTTGATTTTGACAAAAGGAATTCCGAAGAATAAAGCGAGGAGCAAATAGCTGGTATAGTTCCTGTAATCAGTATATTTTCCTTTAGGTTTTCTGGGGAAGATCCACTTTCTTTTTCCGGTCTCATCCATCGTTCCCACTGAATTTCTGAAATTTTCATTTTCAATTTCCAAAGATTTGATATTGTTGGACTCTGCACTCATTATGATATCCTATAAACGTATTTTTGTGATATTTTTCATCCGGATCGACTGTGATTCTCTGCTGTGTTTGGCATAGAAAAACTAATCAATCCTGTTACTGCAAAGCTCCGGAATATGTCATTCAACTCCTAATAGGATCTACTTCAAAAATAGTACAATTGGGACATTTTTATAATTCGTTAAAAAGATAAAATGACTTTGAATCCAGTAATGCATATCGTACATTGCGGTCATTAAAAATGAAGTATGAAGAATATCTGTACAATAGGAATGATTGGTTTGGTTTTAGCATTAGTAAACTGTCAATCAGTAAATAATAGAAAAATGTTTTATGAAAATGTACAGCCGGAAAGAGTTTCAGATCGGTTTAGTTTTACAGAAGGACCATCAGCGGACAGGGAAGGGAATGTTTATTTTACCGACCAGCCCAATGATAAGATCTATTATTGGGACTGGAAGACCAACCGGATTATAGAGTTTCTGGATAAAACCGGCAGAGCCAACGGAACACACTTTGACAAAGATGATTTCCTGATTACCTGTTCGGATGACCATGGTGAGATCTGGAAAATTTCAAAAGATAAAAAAGTAGAAATCTTATTAAAAGACTTTGAAGGCAAAAGACTGAACGGTCCCAATGATGTCTGGAACGATTCTTTTGGCGGAATGTATTTTACAGATCCTCTTTATGAAAGGGATTATTGGGTGGACTTTAAGCAGGAACTATCCCACAAAAGTCTTTATTACAGAAGTAAAAATGGGAAAATCACAAAACTGGAAACCTTTACTCAGCCTAATGGAATCGTAGGAAGTGAAAAACTGGGTAAACTCTATGTATCGGATATTGATGCCGGAAAGACCTATGTGTATGATATTTTGGGGGAAGGCAGACTATCGGAAAAAAGATTGTTTTGCGAAATGGGATCAGATGGAATGGTAATGGATAAGCATGGAAATCTTTATCTGACCGGTGACGGTGTTCATGTTTTTGATCGTTCCGGAAAGAAAATTTATCATATTCCGATTCCTGAAGACTGGACATCGAACGTAACTTTCGGAGGCAAGAATAATGATGTTCTGTTTATTACCGCTTCAAAATCAGTGTATATTTTACCGACTAAGGTAAAGGGAATAAAGTAATTGTAATATAACCCCTTTGCGGTTTATAAATAGACTGTTGAGTGCATTTTTTATAACACTTTAGCTCATTTAAGAAGTTTTAAAATGCGTATAAAAGTTCAGATAAGAAGAAAATCAAAGATTCTCAAAAAACTTAAGTGAACTTTTATTTGCAGTACTTGTCTCTTAAAATAACTAAAGTGTTATAAATTTTTTTTGACTATTAGGGTTTGAAAAGTATAGGTTGTTCCTAATAAGCAACTTCCATTTTTACTTTTTTCCCTTTCAGCTTTTCATTCTGCAGTGTTTTTAAAAGCGTATTTACTTTATTTCTGGAAACAGCAACGTAGGAAGTAGTATCTTTTACTTCGATAATCCCGACATCTTCTTTTTGCAGCTGTCCTTTTTTTAGCAGGTAGCCTACAATATCCACCTTATTCACCTTATCTTTCTTTCCGGCACTGATATAGATCGTCTGAAAAGGTGTTTTCTGCGGAACTCTATCAAATCCAGCCACACTTTCTTCCGGAGTATTATTTTTAATGAAGGGGAAGTTTTCTTCTGCGGTCATAATAAGGTAGGCAAAGCCTTTTGCATTCATCCTGGCGGTACGTCCGTTTCTATGGATAAAAGCATCTTCCTTGGGAGGAAGCTGATAATGAACGATAGATTCCACTTCAGGAACATCCAGGCCTCTGGAAGCCAGGTCTGTCGTAATAAGAATTCTTGCAGAATCATTTCTGAACTTTAGTAAAGCGCGTTCCCTTTCATCCTGTTCCATTCCGCCATGGAAGGTCTCTCTGTCGATTCCTTTTTCACGTAACAGTTCAGAAATTCTGTCAACTGCCTCGCGGTGGTTGCAAAAAATAAGTGTTCTTTTATTTCCGATTTTACAGATTAAATGAAACAGAGTGTCCAGCTTTTCTTCAGAGATGGTCATTACTTTTCGTAACTGAATATCTGGTTTTACCTCACTTAACTTTAAAAAGTCAATTGTTTTTTCATTTTTTAAGCCTGTAAACTTAGGAATCTCGTCCATCGCTGTGGCTGAGGTTAAAATTCTTTGAGAAAGACCTGTAAGGGAATTTGAAATGAACTCCATATCTTCATGGAAGCCCAGCTCCAAAGCTTTGTCAAATTCATCCAGAACCAATGTGGTAATTGTTGTAGGATCAAAATTATTATTTCTCAGGTGGTAGACCACTCTTCCAGGGGTTCCTATTAAAACAGCCGGTGCTTCAATTAAATTGTTGACCTCAATCTTTTTATCATGGCCGCCATAGCAGACAGAAACTTTAAAATCTGTTCCCATGGCTTTAAAAACCTGCTCAATCTGTAATGCCAATTCTCTAGCCGGAACTAAAATCAATGCCTGAACACCCTGAACATCTTTTTTTAGATTCCTTAGAACCGGAAATAAAAATGCTAGAGTTTTTCCTGATCCGGTAGGAGAGAGCAGGACAATATCTGTATTATTTTCAGAGGCCTTATAAGTAGATTTCTGCATCTGATTCATATCCTGAATCTGCAGTTTTTGATAGATTGATTGTAGTTCCATGGTGCAAAGGTAGGTGATTTTTGTCTTACAAAATAGTTTATGACATTATGGGAAACCACAATTGTTTAATATTTATTGATAATAATTTAGCAAGAAAATAATATATAGTGAAAAAAGTATTTATAGTAACATTTTTATTTCTTTTGTCTGAATTAATTTCAGGCCAGACTTATAATGATATTGAAAGAATATCAGCATATATTAATCAACCTCTCAGTAAGTTTGAAAAAGAACAGAATATGAAACCTACGGATGGAGCAATGAAAAAATTTGGATTAACTACCTGTGTGTATAATTATCAAAATTTTATAGTGATGATGAGCGAGATTGAAGAAAATGGAGTGATTGGTGATATTTCTTTTATGCCTAAAAGAGATATTAATAACTCAGAAAAATGGTATAGTATATGTAGACAGATGGATAATAACCCTGAGTATATATTTGAAGGCTCTTTAATTGGCAGTGAAAATAGAGAGATACATGAAGAGCAATTAAAATTTAATAGTTTAATTGAAAAGCTTAGAAAATTTAATGATGTTTCTGATTTCATTTATTATGTCAAATACAAAAAGAATTCCTTGCATTATCAATTAAGTATTGTTAAAGAAAAAATGTTAATTAGAGTAAAGACCAATCCAGACTAATCTATATTATTGTTGTCGTTGTTGAAAATCAGATACTTAATGATTAATTCTGTAGACGCGAAACTATTGTTTATCTGAAATAATAATCTTATCTTTGCACCCACTTTTGTGGCGAAAAGGTTTGAAGAGTAAATTACTTATAATTAATTACTTCCGTATTTTTTAATCCGCATTTATTCAAACCGTTAAAAGAGATGGAATACAAATTTATTTAGAATTATGTCAAAAGAGACAAATTCAGCAGAATTATTATTAAACCAAAACGTAGCACCTGAACAATTTGACTGGGATTCTTTCGAATCTGGTCTTGATGCTGATGCTAGAAAAGAGAAAAGTGACTTAGAAGAAATCTACAACGGATCTCTTAACAGCCTAAACGATAATGACGTTTTAGTTGGTAGAGTTGTTAGATTAACAGATAAGGAAGCTATCGTAGACATCAACTTCAAATCTGAAGGTGTTATTTCTCTTAACGAATTCCGTTACAACCAAGGCCTAAGTGTAGGTGATGAGGTAGAAGTAATGGTTGACAAAAGAGAAGACAAAACTGGTCAGTTACAGTTATCTCACAGAAAAGCGAGAACGCTTAAAGCTTGGGATAAAGTAAACGAACTTCACGAAACTGGAGAAATCGTTAACGGTTTTGTTAAGTCTAGAACTAAAGGAGGTATGATCGTTGACGTTCACGGAATCGAAGCATTCTTACCTGGTTCTCAAATTGACGTTAAGCCAATTAAAGATTACGATCAGTTCGTAGGAAAAACTATGGAGTTCAAAGTTGTGAAAATCAACCCTGAGTTCAAAAACGTAGTAGTATCTCACAAAGCATTGATCGAAGCAGATATCGAAGGTCAGAAAAAAGAAATCATCGCTCAACTTGAAAAAGGTCAGGTTCTTGAAGGTACTGTTAAGAATATTACTTCTTACGGTGTATTCATTGACTTAGGAGGTGTTGATGGATTGATCCACATTACAGACCTTTCTTGGTCTAGAGTGAACCACCCATCTGAAATCCTTGAGGACGGACAAACTGTAAAAGTTGTAATCCTTGATTTCGATGATGAGAAAACAAGAATCCAGTTAGGTATGAAGCAATTAGAAGCTCATCCTTGGGATGCTCTTTCTGCTGACATGAAAGTTGGTGACAAAGTAAAAGGAAAAGTAGTAGTTCTTGCTGACTATGGTGCATTCGTAGAAATCGCTCCAGGTGTAGAAGGATTGATCCACGTTTCTGAAATGTCTTGGTCTACTCACTTAAGATCTGCCGGAGATTTTGTAAAAGTAGGTGATGAAGTTGAAGCTGAAGTATTAACTTTAGACAGAGAAGAAAGAAAAATTTCTCTAGGTATCAAGCAATTATCTAAAGATCCATGGGAAAATATCGAAACTAAGTACCCTGTAGGATCTCAGCATGTAGGAACTGTAAGAAACTTCACTAACTTTGGTGTATTCGTAGAGTTAGAAGAAGGGATCGACGGATTAATCTACATCTCTGATCTTTCTTGGACTAAGAAAATCAAGCACCCATCTGAGTTCTGTGCAGTAGGTGATAAATTAGATGTTGTAGTTCTTGAATTAGATATCCAGGCTAGAAGATTATCTCTAGGTCACAAGCAATTGACTGAAAACCCATGGGATAAATTCGAAACTAAATATGCTGAAGGAACGATCCACGCTGGTAAAGCGGTAGAAGTTCACGATAAAGGAGCTTCTGTACAATTCGAAGATGCTGAGGTTGAAGCTTTCTGTCCTTCAAGATTATTAGAGAAAGAAGATGGATCTAAAATCAAAAAAGGTGAAGATGCTCAATTCAAAGTAATTGAATTCAACAAAGAATTCAAGAGAGTTGTAGTTTCTCACACAGGAATCTTCAGAGATGAAGAGAAGAAAAACGTAAAAGAATCTTCTTCTAGAAACGTATCTTCTTCTTCAAACAACGAAGAAAGATCTACTCTTGGAGACATCGATGCATTAGCAGAGTTGAAAAGAAAAATGGAAGAAGGTAAATAATCCTTTGCACCATTATTAAATAGGAGCCGCTCATTTGAGCGGCTTTTTTGTTTTCAAGGATAGACCTGTTTTGGACTTTAGATTGCACACAACGTTAATAGTAGGTTAATGCTAAATTTTTCATGTTTTTATATTGTTTTAATATTTATTTTTAACAAAAACTAATTTAACATATGAATTTATGAGAAAATCGTATTTGTTCTTTCTTTTTGCACTCTTCGCTGTGTGCAACCCTTTAAAAGCTCAGACTGACTATATCATCTGTATGGACAACGGCTCAACGATAAGCGATGCCCGTTTTAAAGGAATGCAGCTTACTGCTGCCAGGTTAATCGAACGCCTTATGGCCTGTAATTCCAAAAACAGATATGCTGTGGTTCATTACGGTGCCGGCCCGGTGAATGGCCCAAGTTTAGGTCTTACTCCTAGAATATATATTGAGAGTGATTTTACCAACTCTACATTTCCGGAACCTTTTCTTACAAGGAAACTGAAATATGGTCAACATTTACATGAGGCTTTAGGGCTGATCGGAAATGCATTAGATAATATCTATAATCCCGAAATTGTAAGCCCCCAAACTTCTTTACACAAAAATGGAGCGTCTAAATTTGTTGTCGTTGTACTTACAGATGGCTCAAGGAATACTGGTGATTTGTCCAATGGCTCATATCTGGTGAATTATTACGACACCGGACTAAATGATCCCGGTGCATTCAAAAATGTGACGGATTTTAAAATAAACAGAGCTGCTAAATTGGCCATGATTCATATAAGCCCTAACAGTCAGTCTACTTCCGCTGGAGCTGCTATGACCAGTGTAGGCGGATCCTATACAGGAGCTGTTGAAAGTAATACTGATGATCCTGATTATGGTATTTTACCCCGGCTTTATTATTCTAAAGCCAATTCCTTTATATTTGATTCTGTTTCGGAAATGCCTAAGTTTGATGAATTAGCTAATAATATATGCAGCGGTCCTATGCCATACGGAGGAACTCTTAAATTTTTCTATGAATTTACGTGCGGAATGCTGTCTGATTATAATGTAACCGGACAATTCTCTATTCCTTCCGGATCTGTAGTGTTAGGCAGTAAATTAGTGCTGAGAGATCTGAGTACGGGAATGGACTATGGTATTTCTACCACTCCAGCCATCGTGGGAAATGAGCTGAAGTATCATTTTTATTCTTCAGATATTAATATTCCTCCCGGATCAACAGGTAAATATATATTTATAATGACATTGCAGCATACCGTACCCAACGGTGGTTCTGTTGAAACCATAAGCTTCAACCATTATCCTTTCTTCCCTTATGATCTGGATTTGAGTGGCTCGTGTTCCAGAACGGCCCCCGGATCAGAGACAGGCTCTTTTAAAATATCTCCAAATCCCGTAAGAGGTGCTTTCAAAATAGTTCTGGATAAGCCAATGACCGCAGGTACAGTACAGATTATTGATATTGCAGGAACTGAAGTTTACAGAACATCTTTTATCAATCAGAAAGAAATTAATGCTGATCTGACTGCTCAGCGTGAAGGCATATATGTGGTGAAAATTACTTCTGATAAAAACGAAGTCTATTCACAAAAACTGATTAAAAATTAAGCTCAAGAATTTTTTGTTGAATGATTTTCCCCTGTGAATTATATATTTTCAGGGGATTTTTATGCGGTAGAATATCAATATGGATAAAGCATATTCTGAATAAGTCATAAAAAGTAAAAAATTGGAAAACTGTTCTTTATGGACAGTTTTTTTTGTATCAATCCCATCAAAAGAATAATCATAAGGAAAATGGAAGGAACGATGGTACAAATAGAATACAGAATTATTTTATCGTGTTTAGTGAATTTTCAATTGTGTTTAAAGTGATCTGTTGTAATTTTAAAGTATTATTTGTTAATTTATATTAATTAAATGAATTATTATTTGTTAATTATTTGTAGATTAGCGACTTTAATAATGGATATGAAAAATAAAACTCTACCTCTTGTTTTTGCTTTATTGTCTGTGTTTCCGGCAGTTTTATACGGACAGGATAATGAAAAGCTGATTAAGGATTATATTTCCCAAAACAAAATCAGGGAATATAAAAAGTCCGATCTCAATAATTTTATGGTTGACAATGTGGATCCTTCAAAATCTTTGAATGGTAACATTGTGAAATTCCTTCAGACCTACAAAGGTCTGCCGGTCTACAGTTCTGTAGGAACAGCCCTGATTCAGGATAATAAAATTGTCTATTATATCGATAATTTTGTGAAGGATTATACTGCATCTACATCCGCTAACGCCTTAATCAGTAAGCGTGATGCACTTCAAAAGATTGCCGAAGATCTTAAGAATACGGAGGTAGCGAATTTTACCATTCTTGAATATCTTGAAAAGAACAAAGAAAGGGCTACATCTGCCAATCAGAGATTGGTATACGCACATGACGAAAATGGCAGCCTGCGTCTGGCCTACGAATATACTTTAATAGAACCCAAGTCTCCAAACTATTGGAATATTGTAGTAGACGCTAACAACGGAAAAATTTTGGTGAAAAATAATATGACCCTGTCATGTAATTTCCATCCGGAAGGATATTCTTCAGAGGCCGGCCATAATCATGCAGACCATTTTGAAAATACCCTTATAGGTCCTCAAAACAGTATTGCAAAAAATAATGCCTCATTATTTCTGCCGGATAATGCATCTTATAATGTGTTGCCGATGCCAATTGAAGCCCCTACTTTTGGAGCAAGATCTATCATCACCAATCCATGGATCCTTAATGCTTCTCCGGAAGGGTGGCATTCTGACGGGACTACGCATTATACAGTGACCAGAGGAAATAACGTATTTGCTTACGAAGATGTTGCTGGGACTGCTTTGACGGTACCTCCTGACTACCTGCCCGGAACTCCTGCAGAAGGCGGGCCGACAAGAAACTTTGATTTCCCTTTCAATATCAATGATATCCCCGCCAATAACAGGAATGCGGCCATTACGAACCTGTTTTATCTCAACAACAGAATTCATGATATTTTCTATCAGTTCGGATTTACAGAATCTGCAAGAAACTTCCAACAGAATAATTTTGGTAAAGGAGGCGTAGATGATGATTCTGTTTTTGCAGAAGCACAGGATGGTGGTGGTACAAATAATGCTAATTTTTCTTCTCCTCAGGAAGGATTTAACCCAAGAATGCAGATGTATCTTTGGTCTCCTGTAGGAAGAGTATTCTATTATAATGCTCCGGGCGCTGCGGTTCCACGCACACCAGGAGCAGGAACTGCACAATATGGGAACCCTTTGACTTTAACCGGAATTACAGGAAACGTAAAGCTGTCACCGGTTCTGGAAGGTTGTACAGCATTACCGGCAGGATCGCTGACAGGTACCATTGGTCTTGTCGAAAGAGGTACCTGTGCGTTTGCGATTAAAACAAAGAACCTTCAGGATGCAGGAGCTCTGGCAGCTGTTATCTATAATAATCAGGCCAACGGGGCTAATCTGACCAATATGTCAGGATCAGATCCCACAATTACCATTCCATCCGTATTGATTACGAATGCGGAAGGTGAATATATCAAAACGCACCTTACGGCAAACACTCCGGTAAATATTACCCTGAAAGCAAATATGACCCCTGATGGAAGTTTTGATAACGGAATTGTTACCCACGAGTACGGCCATGGAATTTCCAACAGAATGACAGGTTCAGGATATGCCTGCCTAAGCTCAAGTGCCAGTAAAGAGCAGATGGGTGAAGGATGGTCGGATTTCTTTGCACTGATGGTGACCAACAAACCTGGAGATAATGCTTCAGTAGCCAGAGGAATGGGAACCTATGCAAGTGGGCAGGCCATAACAGGCGGCGGTATCAGACCTGCAAAATATTCTCCGGATCTTACCGTGAATGGTTTCACTTATGGAGATACCAATGGAATGGAATATACGAACGCTAACGGTGTTGTCGTTCCGGATGTACATTCTATCGGTTTCGTTTGGGCAACCATGCTATGGGATCTGCATTGGAAATATGTTGAGAAATATGGATATTCTGCCGATGTATTGGCTAATACGACAAATGGAAGTTCAAGAGTATTGCAGCTTGTTATGGATGCCTTGAAGCTTCAGGGATGTAACCCTGGCTTTGTGGAAGGAAGAAATGCTATATTAGCAGCAGAACAGGTTTTAACACAAGGTCAGAACAAATGTATGATCTGGGAAGTTTTTGCAAGAAGAGGTCTTGGAGTAGGAGCTGTAACAGGATCCAAAACCAATATCAATGACCAGGAAGAAAACTTTGCGGTACCTGCTGAATGTACATTGGCTACCAGCGAGGTGAAATCTGCGAAGGACAACAGGGTATCTATTTATCCGAACCCTGCCAAAAACGAATTTTTTATTTCGTTCCCAAGCAATACACTTGGAAAAGTAAGTGTTGAGCTTTATGATATGTCCGGTAAACTGGTTTCTTCTGAAGACAAAATTTCACCAGATGCTAAAAAAGCAATCTCTACAGGTAATCTTGTTAACGGAACGTATATCGTAAAAGTAAAAGGATTAGGCTTTGAAGCGGCTTCAAAAGTAATCGTGAAGAAATAAGAAACGTTAAGACAACCCATATCAAAATCGCCATAAGTTTTGCTTATGGCGATTTTATTTATCTATCCTGGTAACGGTTTCTTCCATTTTAATTTTTATGTTGTAACTTTGCAGGCTGAAAAAAAATTATGAAGAAGAAAAATATACTAAAAGGTGTTTTATTTGTAGGGATTGGAGCTAGTATATACGGTATGTTGGCCACATTTGTAAAAATGGCCTATCATGATGGTTTTACAACTTCTGAAGTGACCACATCCCAATTTGTACTGGGTCTGACGGGGCTTCTGATCCTTAACTTCATCCAGACCTTAACTTCCAAACAAAAATTATCGCGGCCAAGTGCTAAAGAAGTCAGAATGCTGATCCTGGCAGGAACTTCATTGGGAGGAACAAGTTTGTTCTATTATATCGCGGTACAGTATATTAATGTTTCCATTGCGATTGTGCTCCTGATGCAGTCGGTATGGTTCAGTGTGGTGGTAGAGAGTATTCTGGCAAGAAAGCTGCCTAATGTAAGAAAAGTAGTTTCTGTGGTGATTGTTCTGGCCGGTACGGTTCTAGCTACCAATCTTATTAATATGGAGATTGAGCTGGACTGGCATGGTGTATTCTGGGGTCTTATGGCTGCTGCTTCGTATACACTGACGATGTTTACCTCCAATACACTTGCTACCCATCTTCCTGTGTTCAGAAAGAGCATCATTATGCTGGTGGGCGGATCTCTTGTAGTCTTTGCATTTTTATTCTTTGCTCAGATCGGACCGATGTATTTTGATGGGTTGAAATCCCTGTATCTCAATTTTACAGAAAATACGGAGCATATCCATCCTTTCAATTATTCTATATTCTGGACTTATGGAGCCATTTTGGCTTTATTTGGAACGATCATTCCACCCATTCTTTTCAATATAGGATTTCCGAATGCCGGTTTGGGATTGGGAAGTATTGTTTCGTCACTGGAGCTGCCGGTTTCTGTAACTATGGCTTTTGTTTTACTGGGAGAAAAGGTTTTTCTTATCCAGTGGGTAGGAATTATTCTGATCCTTTTTGCCATCGTTCTGATGAATCTGCCTTCCAAAAAAGAAAAAGAGGTTTCAATAGCAGAATTGTCGTAACAGATAACATTTAATTAAAAATAACAGTTGAAGACCGTTCCTTTTGGAGCGGTTTTTTTTAATTTTAAACCTAAATTAAATGTTCATGAAATACTTTGGAAATCTATTGACCGTTCTGACGATAGCTACTCTTTCGGGCCTTGTGTCTGCGCAGATAAAACCTCTGGATGCAATGCTTTCGAACTATAAATACCCTTATGAGGTTCATTTTCTCAACTTAAAATCTCAGGATAACGATCTCAAAATGGCTTATATGGATGTACATCCTCAAAAGCCCAATGGAAAAACAGTAATGCTTCTGCATGGGAAAAACTTTAACGGCGCCTATTGGGAACGTACGGCTAAGGATTTAGCAGCTAAAGGTTTCCGGGTGGTGATTCCGGATCAGATCGGTTTCGGAAAATCCTCAAAACCTCGTGACTATCAGTTTTCATTCTCACAACTGGCGGATAATACAAAAGCGATTCTGGATGAGCTGAAAATTGATAAAACAATAGTGCTGGGACACTCTATGGGAGGAATGGTAGCTGCCAGATTTACGCTGCTATATCCAGAGAAAGTACAAAAATTGATTCTTGAAAATCCGATAGGACTTGAAGATTATAAAACTTTTGCAGCCTACCAGACGATAGATCAGGCCTATCAGTCTGAGCTTAAAAATACAGCAGAAACGTATAAGAATTACCAGTTGAAGTTCTATTATGATAATCAATGGAAAGCGGAGTACCAGCCCTGGTTGGATCTGATCGCAGGATGGACACTCCATAAAGATTACCCTCAGGTCGCATGGGATGCAGCACTGACCTCCGACATGATCTATAATCAGCCTGTATGTTATGAATTTAAAAATATAAAAACCCCAACTTTACTGATCATTGGAACAAGAGACCGGACTGCCATAGGGAAAGACCGTGCTTCGAAAGAACTTCAGCCTAAAATGGGACAGTATCAGGAATTGGGAAAGAAAACACAGCGTGAAATTGCAGGCTCAAAGCTGGTGGAAATTGAAAATGTCGGACATCTTCCCCATATCGAAGTCTATTCCCGGTTTTTCGATGCGGTATATGATTTTATTCAATAACTGAATAACCCTGGCTTTGTCAAAGCGCAGGGATGAAAGATTTTAGTTTTGTTATGTAAAAAAAAACATAAGAACAAAGACCGATTGTAACTAAACGGTCTTTGTTTTTTGCTGAAACATCAGTAAAGCAAGAACTCCTATCGCGGAAAAGATGACGCATGAAATTCCCAGGTTTTGAATATAACCGATGCTTATCAGTCCCATTCCAATCAGTACATAATAAATAAGTCCAAGCAGAGCTCCGGCACTTCCGGTCTCATTTTTATAATTAATCAATGCCGTGCTTAGAATATTCGGAATGGAAATGCTGAATGCTATCACTATGAAAAAATAGGGGATGAGAAAGTATATTCCCCGATGGATCAGAATCCAGACGAAAATTGAAGCAATACATGCCACCAAGGTACCTGCTTTAACCAAAATATCAGGGGGCAGATTCTTTAACAGAAGAAATCGGTTAAGCTTTGCGCCTGCAAAGGTGCCGGCCGCCAGAAGAATGCTGCTGTATCCAAAAGCATAGGATGAATAATGGTTCTCTTTGAAAATAAACGGAGCCAGTGCATAATAGGAAAACAGCAATACGTTGAAGCTCATGATCAGCAGGCAGCATTTTACAATGGAATGGTCTTTCAACATCCTTTTAAGCAGATTCCACAGGGTGCCGAAATTCATTTCTTTTTTATGAGAAGAAGTTTCAGAAATTCTCTTTCTTGAAAAAAGTAAAAATAAAACAGCAAGAAGACATAAGGTAATAAATATACCCTGATGTCCGGTGGTGGAAGCCAATAAGGAACCTGTAGTCATTCCGATAACGGGACTGATGGAGAGACCAATGCCGATCCATGAAAATGCCTTACTGATGCTGTTCTTATCATAAATATCCCGCAAAATAGTCTGTGTGACAATGGAACCTACAGCGATGCCGAATGCTGAGATCATCCTTGCACCAATCAGGGTCGTAAAATCAGGAGCAAAAACAGCTGCGAAGGTTCCGGCGCCGTAAGTCATAAGCCCATATTCCAGAGCTTTTTTTCTTCCTGTTCTGTCACTTTGTATGCCCCAGAATGCTACCCCTAATGCAAATGATATAAAATACAAGCTGATTGTCAGCGTTGCGGTCTCTTCTTTTACTCCAAACTGCTTTTGAACCAAGGGCAGGGCAGGGCTGTAGATGGTTTCCACAAACTGGGGAAGCATCACGAGCAAGGTTAACAGCCAGAGAGGATTTGTCTTTTTCATTTTTTTATGCAAATTTTCAAAAAATCCATTGTATATTTATAATGATATAAATACAAAAAACATCAAAAATAAGACATGGCTGTATTGACGCAAAACGAAGAATTTGATGCAGATTCCCTATCTGAAAAAGTAATTGGGATTGCTTCCGATATGGTTATGCATGATTCTGGCTTTCACCTGCACAAGTCAAAGGCTCAGCTGCTATATGCCCCTTCGGGCTGTATGACGGTAACTACTTTGGAAAGACAGTTTGTACTGCCTCCATTCAGAATGTTATGGATTCCTGCCGGCGAAGCGCACCGGGTGAACTTCAGGAATATGGTTGCTTACCGGTCTATTTATTTTGACCAAAGCTATGCGGCTAGGCATATGGATTGTGGTCTCAAGGTTTTGCATGTGAACTCTTTATTAAAAGAAATTATCGAAAGGATCTGTTTTTGGGAATGGAAGGGGATAGGCAGTTCTGAAGAAAGTATTCTGCAGGTATTCTGGAATGAAGTGAATGCTGCGCCTGAAGAGAAACTGGAACTTAAAATGCCAGAAGACAGGCGTTTCAACAAGATTGTTGAAGGATGGACGCAAAGATCTTCTATGCCGCCGATGCTGAAGAGTTTTGCAGAAGAAATCGGTGCAGTAGAAAAGACCATTACAAGGATTTTTAAAAAAGAAACCGGGCTGTCCTATCAGGAATGGAGGCAGCAGTGGCGGCTCCAGCGGTCCATTGAACTTCTGGTAGATGGGAATTCAATAGGAGAGGTGTCTCATATTTTAGACTTCTCCTCAGACAGCGCTTTTATTGAATTTTTCAAAAAGTATACGGGATCTACTCCTTTGCAATATCTGATAAAGAACGAATAAGATTAATAACCTTAGCCAATATCAATCAGGTCCGAACATTTCAATAATCCTGTTTTGCAGGCTGGATGCAGTTTATGAACAGTCTGAAGCTATCTCTGGAAAAGGGAAAGGAAGTCTTTACAAACCATAATTTTTTTACTTCGTGAAATGATGTCATTATAAACCTCACAGGTTTCTAAAACCTGTGAGGTTTTTACGGATTGTTTTCAAAACAAAACAATAGTACACAATGTCAATATGAACATTGCTCGTAGTGGCTATGTAAAAAAAGAAGCTGTCTACCTATAGTAAACAGCCTCTTTTTGCATTTATTGTTGTCTGAATTATTTCTTCTTGTAAGCAGCGTCTTTGATTCTTGCTTTTTTACCTCTAAGCTCTCTGAAGTAGTAAATTCTAGCTCTTCTAACTCTACCTCTTCTGTCAACCTCGATTTTCTGAAGTGCAGGTAAGTTGATAGGGAATACTCTTTCTACACCTACATCACCACTCATTTTTCTGATGGTAAAAGTTTTTGTAGAACCAGATCCTCTCAATTGGATAACTGTTCCTTTGAAGAACTGAGTTCTTGTCTTTTGTCCTTCCTTAATTTCGTAATACACAGTAATTGTATCACCTGCTTTGAATTCAGGGAATTCTTTTTTCGCAATGTACTTGTCTTGTACGTACTTTAATAAATCCATTATTAATAAAATAAAATGTTAAAGCTAAGCAACTTACACGTTCTTCGTCAGAGGTTGAATAACAGGTTGCAAATGTACAAAATACTTTTTGAATATTCCAAATATTAATGTACTAAAAACTATAATTTTTTCATTCCGGTTTTATTAAAAAATTAACGTTTTCTTTAAGATTCCATCAGGCATAGTTTATATGTGAATAATACTTTTGCCCGAAATAAAAATCGGGACAACAGTTCTTAAATTATTGATTTACAATTAAAACTTTAAGTGTCATTTTAAAACTAAAACTATTATGAAATATTATTTCTTCTTTTTTTGTTTCGTGGTCCAGATGGCTTTCGGGCAGGTTTTGTTCCCATATTTGCAAAACCCCACTCCGAATTCTATGATCGTCAACTGGAAGACCGCTTCCAATAATGAAACAACCGTTATATACGGTAATTCTCCGACAAATCTGAATGTGACCGTAACAGGAACTACCAATATATTTTCAGATACAGGATACAATAACAATTATTATTATCACACGGCAAAGATTGCCAACCTCCTGCCTAACACCAAATATTACTATAAGATAAAAACAGGAACCAATGAATCTGCTGTATACAACTTCAGAACACTTCCTTTACCAGGACAGGCGGTAACAGCAAACGGAAAGATCCGGTTCCTGATTATGGGAGACAACCAGATAAAAGCCGAACCAAGATATGATAGCCTTACCCTGAATGCTTATAAAAAACTGAAAGAAAAATATGGAGCCAATTCTGACCCATCAGATAATATTGCTCTTACCTTTATGGTAGGTGACCAGGTAGATGTGGGAACTTTGGATCATTATGAGAATGTTCACTTTAAGAAAAATATCAAATTATCACCTTATTTACCAATCCAGACTACGGTGGGTAATCATGAAACCTACGGAACTCTGGGAATGAATTCTTATTATGCTCATTTTTATATCGACGAAATAAAATATAAGAACATCAGTTCCGGTAATGAAAATTACTATGCACAACAGGCCGGTAATGTATTATTTATCAGCTTAAGTTCTGAACATACCGGTTCCGCACAACAGATATGGCTGCAGCAGATTTTAAATGAGGCGAATAATGATCCTACGGTAGACTGGATCATTTCTCTAAGCCACAGACCGTATCAGGCAGAGCAGTATGTTGGGGATATTTCCACCTGGGTCCGTGATAATGCCGTTCCAATGCTGGTAACCTCCGGGAAATATCTGATGCATGTAGGTGCTCACCATCATCTCTATCACAGAGGCCAGCTGAAAAATACCCCGACCTATCAGATCATTTCTGGTGGAACTGCCTGGGACCAGTATTGGGGAATGTCCAATGAAAAAGATTTTGATGATGTTCAGAAAACCCTTACAGACTGGACGTACCAGATTGTGGAAGTGGATATTCCGACCGGAAAAGTAGATATCGAATGCTATTCCATCGGAGGAATCTATAACCGGAAAAATAATGTGCTGGTAGATTCCTTCCACAGATATAAAAATCAGCCGAAACCTGCTAAGCCGTCCATTGGCAACACCTTCTCCGGACCTGTCACATTACCTCTGACACTGGATGGAAGCACATTTTCATCTTCCAATGGTGAGCTTTTGAATACAACACAATTTCTGATCAGCAAAACAGCCAATTTTTCGGTGATTGAAAAAGAATTCTACCGCGATTTTGAAAACTGGTTCGGAAAAGACGGAAACGGAACTCCGGATAAGACAAAAAACTTAAATGACGGAGTCGATATTACGAAAGCAACCCTGCCGGCCAACTCTGTTCCCAACGGTAATTATTATGTGAAAGTCCGTTACAGAGATAGAAACTTGGAGTGGAGTGACTGGAGTGATGTAAAGCAATTCGAGATCACAGGCAGTGTGGTTTCAAACCCGACATTTGCATTGGATAAAACGGAGTATGCACAAAACGAAGCGATCACTGCTACCTACACCGGAGGTCCCGGGAACCAGCAGGATTGGGTAGGTATTTATAAGAAAGGACAGACACCTGCCACGACGACTTCACAGGGATACATTTATACCAATGGACAGACCGCCGGAACGGTTACTTTTACCAATGGTCTGGCCACTAAAGGGCAGTATTTTGCAGGCTTTTTTGCCAACAGCGGTTACACGGAAATTACCCCAAGAAAAAATTTCTATGTAGGGCCGAAAGTTCAGCTGCAGGCTACAGCTGATACCTATCCTGTAGGAGGTACGGTAACCATTAATTTTACCAACGGACCCAATTTGCAGAAAGACTGGGTGGGAATTTATAAAATGGGCCAGACACCGGGACCTACACCTTCAATTAAATGGAGCTATGTAACTGCTGCATCGGGAACACTTAATTTTACAGGTCTTCCCAAAGGATATTATTATGCGCAGTACCTGCTTGAAGATGGTTATACCGGAATCGGAGAAAAAGTATTCTTTAAAGTAGGAGATATTGTAACCGAATTGTGGATCAATAAACCGGTATATACTTTAGGTGAAAATATAACCGCTTCATGGACAGATTCCCCGGGAATTATCAAAGACTGGCTGGGGATTTATCCTCAGAATGTGCAGACTCCGGATGATAACTTTGTTTCGTATACTTATTTTGACGGGGTTACCCAGGGGACCAAAACGATTCAGGGTACTGCTGTGCCTACGACACCAGGAAACTATTATATGGTGATGTTTACCAATGATTCTTATACGGAAGTTTCAAACAGGGTACAGTTTCAGGTGGCTTCACCTACGCTGGGAACAGACGAAACAAGAAGTACCGAGAAAAATGTAGTCCTGTATCCGAATCCTACAAAACCAGGAGAGCCTACTTTCATTAAGAGTGATTATCCTATTGAGAAAATTGAGCTGGTATCTGCATCAGGTGAACTGCTGTATGTATCAAAAAATATCAATAACCAACGCTTCTCTCTGGTGAATGAAAACCTTCCTAAAGGAGTCTATTTTGTAAAAGTGCACGGAAGAAAATTATTTACTTTAAAACTGATCATCCAGTAAAAGGAACATCATGATAAAAGTAAACAGGCTGTCACCGATGACAGCCTGTTTTTATTGAATACAGTCTCCTGTTTTTCTACCTGAAATTTCCTCCATCAATAGGAAATCAATCAGTTTTCAAGATCCTGTATGCAAAAAATTATCGATGGATTGGTGAGATCCGGTGGAAATAAAAAAGCAGTTCCAAAGTGGAAACTGCTTTTAATCTATATGTAAGGATGATTATTCCAATGGATAGTACAAATCATTTTCCTCTATGGTTGTTTGGGTTTCGCCGGTGATAAATTCATCTTCAGCATCTGCAAGAATCTTGGTTTCCTGGATCATTTTCCCATCTCCATTGTAAAGCTTTAGCAGTACCCATTTTCCGCTTCGCTCAAGTTCCTTCGCTCCGTTCAGTGTTCTGACTTTTATCTTTCCGCTTTGAAGAACTCCTCCTTTTACTGAAGCTTTATTGGCAGGTTTACCTTTCACATATTGTACGATTTGTGCTGTAAAGTTATAATCTTCATCTCCATCTTCACTGAGGCGCTGTGTAAAAGTATACAAGGGAGCTCCCGTGTTATCATAAACAATTCCTTCATAGCTCATTTGTTTGGTGTTCAGCTTTTTATCAGCCTGGAGTTTCTTTTCTAAGGTATATCTTTTTATGTTCACTATAAGGCCGTCTTTATACTGCTGCTCACTAAGTTCCTCATAAAAAGTACCATTGTAAGGCATACCATCCTTATGCGTTAAAGTCGATTTCAGCTTGCCATCGGGACTGTAATATTTGATTTCCTGCGTCACTTCATCTTTCAGTGTTTTTTCTGATGCTAACTTTCCATCTTCATCAAAAATCTTAGTCGCTACGATTGAACCGTTCTGATAAACATCAATAGAAGAGATCTGGCTATACTGATAAGCCAGCTGATAATCTTCACCTTCCATGGGATTGTAGGCATCATTTTCCTTATCATACCCATATACAAGATGTCCTATTTTTTTTCCGGATTCATCATATGTGGTCTTATAGCCGTCTTTTTTATTCATTTTCTGCTCCTGCAAGATTTTTCCGCTTGTACTGTAGATCACTCCTTCCTTTACGCTGCCGTCTTTTCTGTATTTTTCGATCTTGGATATCCTCATCGGATTTGAGTAATAATCAGCCATCATATTTTCACCTGAACCGGAAGAAGTTCCTGTGCCTAGATATTTTCCTTTTTCACCATAATATTTCGTTTCAGTATTACTGTCCTTATCGATGATGGTTTCATGTCTGATCCCTTTAATATCATCATCGTAAACGGTGGTTTTTATAGGCATCGAATTTTCATAATCCACCAGAATATTAAATTCAATTCCGTCCTCAGCATCTTTATAGCTGAACATCTTCCCTGAAAAATTTCCATCGGCTTTATATATCATATCTTCAATCAATCTGCCTTTCGCATCATAAGACTGAGAAGGGCCTATCTGCTTGCCACCGGAATAAGTAATGGTATTCATAACCTTTCCTTCAGGAGTATACCATGTTACTTTTCCCTCAAAAACTTCGCTGTTTGGAGTGGTATCAGAAGCCAGCCCTTCCATTTGCAGCGTTCCGTTCTTGTAAAAATCTTTGAGGAGGGTCAATTTCCCTTTAGAAGTAGATTCACGATAGTATTCCATATTTTCCGGGGTAGTCTTCTCCCAGTTTTCATCGAAATAAGTTTTTTCCTGAGCATATACGTTGATGCTGAATACCAATGCAAGTACCGCTGACGTAAATAGTTTTTTCATGCTTTTATTTAGTTTTGATTGTGTATGTTTTTGATTAATTGTTTTGTATGGTGATCATGTAACCGTAAAAGGTTGGAGTAATAGAGGGGCCCGATCAGGCCACTGTGAAATAATTTTTACATTGAAATTGCGTTTAAAAAAATCATATCCGCGTGATGCAGCAGATACCATTTTTGAATTTGAAGCCCCAAATATAAATCAATTTGAGCATAAAAAGGCAAAAAAGTGAACAGATCTGTTCACTTTTTATTGTAACCAATTGAATATAATTGTTTTAAATGACTAAAATGGCTGGTTAATAAGAGGTAAAACTCAATAGTATTTCCAGTGACTGGATATACAGGAAAATTTATTAAATTTAGCCAACAGAAAAATCTAATATTTCATGATAGATAAAAGAGTAAACAATGCACAGGAGGCCATCGAGGGAATTAAAGATGGAATGACACTGATGTTGGGCGGATTTGGACTTTGCGGGATTCCTGAAAATTCCATTAATGCTTTAGTAGAAAGTGATGTGAAAGATCTTACCTGTATTTCCAACAATGCTGGTGTAGACGACTTCGGGTTGGGATTATTACTGCATAAAAGACAGATCAGAAAGATGATCTCTTCTTATGTAGGTGAAAATGCAGAATTCGAAAGACAGATGCTTTCGGGTGAATTAGAGGTAGAGCTTACTCCACAGGGAACTTTAGCTGAAAAATGCAGAGCTGCTCAAGCCGGAATTCCTGCTTTTTATACGCCTGCGGGCTATGGTACGGAAGTAGCGGAAGGTAAAGAGGTTAAAGAATTCCACGGAAAGCCTCATATTCTGGAACATGCTTTCGAGGCAGACTTTTCTATTGTGAAGGCCTGGAAGGGAGATCATGCGGGTAATCTTATTTTTAAAGGATCTGCAAGAAACTTCAACCATCCGATGGCCGGAGCAGGTAAAATTACCATTGCGGAGGTGGAAGAACTGGTAGCGCCTGGGCAGTTAGATCCTAATGAAATTCATATCCCGGGAATTATGATCCAGAGAATATTCCAGGGTGAAAAATTTGAAAAAAGAATTGAACAAAGAACTGTTAGAACTAAAGAGTAAATCTCTGGAAAAAGATAAAAAGAAAGCGCTGAAAATCATTCAGCGCTTTTTTTATGCCTGTGGCGTCAGTGTTTTTCTTTCTCCGATCTGCTGGCGCCACATGGCGTAATAAAGTCCTTTTTCTGCAATTAGTTTTTCGTGGGATCCTGTTTCTACCACTTGTCCACGTTCAAGGACATAGATGCGGTCTGCATGCATGATCGTACTCAAACGGTGGGCAATAAGAACGGTAATTTGCTCCCTTTCTTTTGAAATGTCTTTTATTGTAGAAGTTATCTCTTCCTCAGTAATGCTGTCTAATGCTGAAGTTGCTTCATCAAAGATCAGGAGATGAGGTTTTCTTAGCAAGGCTCTTGCAATGGCAATCCTTTGTTTTTCACCGCCGCTTAGCTTCAGTCCACCTTCACCAATGACCGTTTCAATCCCTTTTTCAGCTCTTTCAAGAAGTGCTGTACAACTTGATTTTTGTAGAGCAACAGCCAGTTCTTCTTCAGTTGCGTTTGGATTGACAAAGAGAAGATTTTCTTTGATGGTTCCTGCAAATAGCTGCGTATCCTGGGTCACAAAACCGATTTGATTTCTCAGCTCATCAAAATCAAACTCCTTCCCATTCACGGTGTTGTAAAAAATATTGCCCTCCTGGGGTCTGTAAAGTCCCACCAGCAATTTTACCAGGGTACTTTTACCTGAACCGCTGGGGCCAACAAAAGCAATGGTCTCCCCGTTTTTGACATCAAAAGAGATATTATTTAATGCTTTATACTGAGCAGACTGATGCTTAAAAGACACATGCTTAAATTCCAGCTCTTCAATAGCTCCGATCTGTTTCGGATGAAGTGGTTTTTCCTCTACTTCCTTTCTCATCAGGCGGTCAAAATTTTGCAGTGATGCTTCAGCTTCACGGTAAGAGATGATAATATTCCCGATTTCCTGCATGGGCCCGAAAATGAAAAATCCGTAAAACATCAAGGACAGATATTGGCCCGGCGTCACAATATTCTTGAAAATCAGGAATAAAAGGGTAAGGGTAATCAGCTGTTGAAGAAAATTAACCATTGTTCCCTGAATGAAACTTAAAGAACGGATGCTTTTCACCTTCCGCAGTTCAAGTCCAAGGATTTTGTATGTATTGTTATTCAAACGGATTACTTCCTGGTTGGTGAGCCCTAAGCTTTTAACAATTTCAATATTTCGTAAGCTTTCTGTTGTACTTCCGGCCAAAGCCGTTGTTTCCGTCACAATATTCTTCTGAATGCTTTTTATCCTCTTGCTCAGTAAATTGGTGACAAAAGCAATCAGGAAAATTCCACAGATATACACCGGCATAATCGACCAATGTAAGCGGATCGCATACACGGATACAAAAATAATACTGACTAAAATTCCGAAGAAAATATTGATGAAATTGGTAATGAATTTTACAGTATCTTCTCTTACTTTGGTTAAAATCGACAAAGTTTCACCACTTCTCTGATCCTCAAACTCCTGATATGGCAAAGCCATTGAATGCTTTAAGCCATCTGTAAAGATCTTTGCTCCAAATTTCTGAGTAATGACACTGACTACATAATCCTGAAAGGCTTTAGCTATTCTGCTCACCATAGCGGTACCGATGAGAAGGCCTAAGAAATAAAATGCCCCATGGTATACCGGGCTTCCATACAGATATTCATTCAGATTTCTGGGCAGTAATTTTTCTTTGTCGAAAAAATTAGGATGAGTGACCAGCTGATCGAGAATATTCCCAGTAATGGCAGGTGCAAATAAAGAGAAAACCTGATTGACAGTAGCCAAAAATAAAGAGATAAGAATGAGCCACTGGTAAGGTTTAAGATATTTAAAAAGTATTTTCATTCGGTCTGATAAAAAAGCAAAATTACAGATATTATTTTAACTAACAGTGTTAATTGTTAAGCGCAATAAAGCCTTTTATATTCAGCTGAAAATATTTAAATTGCAGTCTAAGTTTTTATTATGCTTACAAAAGAACAAATTGCCAAAAGAATTTCAAAAGAACTGAAAGATCGTTATTATGTAAACCTGGGGATAGGAATTCCTACATTGGTTGCCAACTATGTTCCGGAGGGGATCTCCGTAGAATTCCAGAGTGAGAACGGAGTTCTGGGGATGGGGCCATTTCCATTCGAAGGAGAAGAGGATGCTGATATCATTAATGCCGGAAAACAAACCATTACTATTTTAGAAGGAGGTTCATTCTTCGATTCTGCATTTAGCTTCGGGATGATCCGTGGTCAGAAAGTGGATCTTACCATCCTTGGTGCGATGGAAGTTTCAGAGAACGGAGATATCGCCAACTGGAAAATTCCAGGAAAAATGGTGAAGGGAATGGGAGGTGCTATGGATCTCGTAGCTTCTGCTGAAAATATTATCGTTGCGATGATGCACGTCAATAAAGCAGGAGAAAGTAAAATCCTTAAAAAATGTACACTTCCTTTAACCGGAGTAAACTGTGTAAAAAAAGTAGTTACTGAACTAGCCGTTCTTGATGTGACTCCTGCCGGATTCAAACTGGTGGAAAGAGCACCTGGCGTTTCGGTAGAAGATATTATTAAAGCTACAGAAGCAGATATGATCATTGAAGGAGAAATTCCTGAAATGCAATTCTAATTTGATTCTACATCATAACAAGCTGCTGCAGAAATGTAAGCAGCTTTTTTATTTTCTACCTGATAAATAAAAGATTTTCACAATTTTAACAGTTTTATTTGTTGATCGTGAAAGTATAAGTGGGAACATTATCTTTAGAAGACTTCTTCCAGTTTTCTGAAAGATTGGGATCGTTCATTTCAATACCTTCTTCAGGTGAAATATCAAATTTGGAGAACCATTTTTGTGGATTTTCACTGTCTTTTTTAAAGTAGGTCTGCCTTACAATAAGGCTATCATGAGGTTTTACTGTAAAAGAATTATTGATTTCCTGCGCACCAAAAGCCTGTGACATTTTAATAACACCTGCTGTAAAGCTGATGGGTTTTTCAGAATTGTTTTTTACAATAAAGGCTGTCATCGAACTCCCTGTCATGGGCAAACAGCTTGTGATAAGAACAGCAAAAAGCATTATGGAGATTAGTTTTTTCATCGTGGTTTTTAGTTTATGTTTTACATTGATAATCATCATATTCTGAAATGATTATTTTGTAATGGTAGTGAACCGAAGTTATGAAAAAAATATGATGTGTATATAACAGGACATTCTCTGCATATTATAATGAAAAAATAAATTAGTAAAAGGCCTGATATAAAAGTGCTGTTTCATTGCGAAACAGCACTTTTTTATTGTAATACTTAGTTGTCAATCCAATTCTATTTTCCATCCTGAGCCCCGAAAACCTTCTGTAAGATACTGGTTGTTCTCATGGCAGGTGTATTCCTGATTCCGCTTTCCTTATCAGCGACCATCTTAAACACTCCATTAATGGTTTCTGTAGTAACATACTCATTAAGGTCAGTGGTTACAGACTGTCCTGTAAATGTATTGTATTTTGAGATAAGGTTTTTCCATACCGTATCAGCGCCTACTTTCCCCAGTGAGGCTTTTACTTTAGGCTGGAAAGCTGTGAACAATTGGCTTTGCGTTTTACCCTGAAGGTAGCTCGTTGCTGCATTATCAGTACCTAGCAGGATGTTCTTAGCATCTGTAATGGTCATGGAAGTAATAGCATTCGTAAAAATAGGAGCTGCTTCCGTAACGGCATCTTCAGCGGCTCTGTTAAGAAGTTTTACCCCTTCATCAGCAAGACTTCCCATTCCAATCGAACGTAGAGTGGTGTCAATTTTTCTCAGTTTCTCAGGCATTAGTATTTTTACGGCTTCATTTTTGAAAAAGCCATCCGTTAAGGCCAGTTTTTTTACGCCGTCAGTTACTCCGAGGCTTAATGCCTCTTTTAATCCTGATGAAATCTGGGTTGAGGTCAGATTCCCAAGATTGACAGGGGAATTGCTGTTGCCGTTAACACCCACACCTGTCGTAGCCGTAGTGGTTTTGGATGGTGTTGTAGCTGTTGTGCCTTTGGTTTTTACCGGAGTATTAAGATCTACCCCTGTTTTATCTTTAATAGTGGACTTTATTACGTCAAATAGTTGCGCTTGTGCAGATACTGAAAATAATAATCCGGCTGCCAGAAAAATGCTTTTTTTCATCGTTTTTTTTACAAATTTAAACTTAAATTCTTGATTTCGCTTACCCATAGCAAAAAACAAACCATAGTATTGCTTATATTGAATTCTTACCATAACCTTTGAGAGACCGGCGTGCTTTTCAGTGGAATACGCATGAAAATAAAATGAGATAAAGAATGGTCGCTTTTGTGGAAGAAAAATTTTTTCAAAAGGTTTTGAAAAATAATTATCTTAGCTAAAACGTTAATTACTACCCATGATAAGATCTTTTTTTTTGTTTTTTACTTTATTTTCAACTGCGATTTTCGCTCAGGATAAATTGAATTTAATTCCCTATCCCCAAACATTACAGATGACTGATGGTACCTTTATCATCCCTGAAACCTTGAATCTGGATAGTAATTTACCTAAAAATGAAACGGAATATCTGAAGAAGCGATTGGGTTCAGGGATAAAATGGAAAGATGTGAAAGGGAAGGATGCTCATTTAGCTTATTCAAAACTTTCCAATGCACCCGCAGGAAAAGACGAGTTTTATAACCTTGAAATTTCGCCCAGTCAGATCATCATCAAATCATATACGCAGGAAGGATACTTCCGGGCTCTTCAAACGGTAATTCAGTTACTTGAAAACTATAAGACGGAAAAGAAAATTCCGGCTATGAAGATCGAGGATCATCCAAAATTTGCATGGCGGGGAATGCATCTGGATGTTTGCCGTCATTTTTTCACAGTGGATGAGGTGAAGCAATACATTGATTACCTGGCGATGTACAAGCTGAATACGTTCCATTGGCATTTAACGGATGATCAGGGATGGAGAATTGAAATTAAGAAGTACCCAAAACTGACTCAGGTGGGTTCAAAACGTAAAGAATCCATGATCGGAGCTTATGTGGACAATACATTTGATGGAAAACCTTACGGACCGTATTTTTACACGCAGGAACAAATAAAAGAGGTCATAAAATATGCTCAGGACAGACATATTACGGTGGTTCCGGAAATAGAAATGCCGGGTCATGCTTTGGCTGCGTTATCTGCATATCCTGAATTGGCCTGCACCAAAGGCCCTTTTGAACCGGCTACAAAATGGGGCGTTTTTGATGATGTCTTCTGCCCGAAAGAAGAAACGTTCACGTTTCTGGAAAATGTACTGGATGAAGTAATAGATTTGTTTCCATCGCAATATATTCACATCGGAGGTGATGAATGTCCAAAAACAAGATGGAAAGAATGTGCCCATTGCCAGGAGCTTATCAAAAAGAATAACTTAAAGGACGAACATGGCTTACAGAGCTATTTTATTCAGAGAATTGAAAAATATGTCAATACCAAAGGAAGAAAGATCATTGGATGGGATGAAATTCTGGAAGGTGGCCTGGCTCCTAACGCTGCCGTAATGAGCTGGACAGGAGTAAACGGAGGTATTGAGGCCGCAAAATCCAAACATTTTGCCGTGATGACTCCCGGAGCATATTGCTATTTTGACCATTATCAGGGAGACCCTCAGTCAGAGCCTAATGCATTCGGAGGTTTTACTCCCCTGGATAAAGTGTATTCTTATAATCCGGTCCCGGCAGAGCTGAGTCCGGAGCAGGCAAAATATATTTTAGGGGTTCAGGCGAATTTATGGACCGAGTATATTCTGGATTTTAAACAGGTGCAGTATATGATTTTTCCGAGGCTTTTTGCACTTTCTGAAGTGGGATGGGGAACGGCGGACCCTAAGAATTATAAAGAATTTGAAAACAGGGTAATCCATGAATTTAAAGTGCTGGACAGGTTGAATGTAAACTACGCGAAAAGTATTTACAACATTACCGGAAAAGTTGTTTCCTCCCAGCAGGGAATTGCATATGAACTCTCCACTTCACAAAATCCTGAGGGGATACGCTATACCTTAGACGGAACAGTTCCCTCTGCCCGTTCCAATGCCTATAGAAGCCGCATTCCGATTCCAAAATCTTTAACACTCAAATCCGCTTATTTTGAGGATGGACAATTAAAAAGTGCTGTTTCTACACAACCATTCACCATCTCAAAGACAACAGGAAAAAACATCACTCTGGAACAGCAACCCAGTGAAAACTATTCTTTTGGAGGTGCCCTCACTCTCGTAGACGGCATTATTGGAAATGTAAAACAATTGGGGAAAACGTGGCTGGGTTTTCAGGGGAAAGATGTGGCTGCCACTATTGATTTCGGAAATAAAACTGCGTTTTCTGAAGTGTCCTTCAATACCCTGGAAAATAAAGGAAGCTGGATTCATCTGGCTAAATCTGCAAAGATTTTTGTTTCTGATGATAACAGGAATTTTAAAATGATCAAAGAAATAGGAAAAGAAGATATTCAAAATGCCAAAGGAAAGATCAAAGCGAATGTCGGAACACAGAATGCAAAATACCTGAAAATCATTATTGAAAATGCAGGGATTATTCCAGCTGGAAATCCGGGAGCAGATTCAAAAGCATGGTTGTTTGTTGATGAAATAGGGGCTAATTAAGTCCGTGAAATTTTATATCCCTGAAAATTTAAACAGATCATGACAACAGCAATATCAATCAAAAATAATCCATAGATATTCGTTACGCTACTCTGTGGATTTCATAGAAGTTTTTTTTAGATTTGCTGGTATTATATAACTTTGAGACCCCATGAGCAATAACCGCAGAAGTTTTATCAAAAAGCTGGGAATAGCAACAGCTGCCCTGGCCGTCAATCCTTTAGATCTAATGGCTAAAGAATTGCCTGAAAACAATACTCCTATCAATAAGCCGATTGTTCTTTCCACCTGGAATTTCGGATTAAAAGCCAATGAAGAGGCCTGGACTATTCTCGGGAAAGGAGGAAAAGCCTTAGATGCAGTCGAAAAAGGAGTCCGGCTGGTAGAGCTGGATCCTAAAGAAAGAAGTGTAGGATACGGCGGACGTCCGGACAGAGATGGAAGGGTAACGCTGGATGCCTGTATTATGGACGAAAATTACAATATCGGTTCAGTGGCGTGCCTGGAGCATATCAAAAACCCTATTACAGTCGCCAGAGCGGTGATGGAAAAAACACCTCACGTGATGCTGGTAGGGGATGGGGCTTTACAGTTCGCGCTATCACAGGGTTTCAAAAAAGAAAACCTTCTTACCCCCGAATCAGAAAAAGAATGGAAAGAATGGCTGAAAACCAGCCAATATAAGCCCGTTGCCAATATTGAAAATCACGATACCATAGGAATGATCGCTCTGGATGCTCAGGGAAATCTTTCGGGAGCCTGCACCACCAGTGGAATGGCTTTTAAAATGCATGGAAGGGTAGGAGATTCACCTATTATCGGTGCCGGATTATTTGTAGATAATGAAGTGGGAGCCGCTACAGCGACAGGCCATGGCGAGGAAGTGATAAGAACAGTGGGAACCCATCTCGTGGTAGAACTGATGAGACAAGGGAGACATCCTCAGGCTGCCTGTAAGGAGGCCGTAGAAAGAATTGTAAAAATCAATCAGAGAAGAAACAAAAATCTGAAGGATATTCAGGTAGGCTTTATTGCCATTAATAAAAAAGGTGAATATGGTTCTTACTGTATTCAGGACGGCTTCAACTATGCTGTATACGATCAGAAAGGAAACCGGCTTGAAAAGCCTGAATTTGCTTTGAAATAATTTAAAAATTCAATAGGAATGGGCTTTAGCCCATTTGAACAAATTAAAGCCAATTATTGGCTTTAGCCAAAACATAAAAACAAATATGAAAAGAACGATTATCGCTTCTTTATTTCTGATTGTCGCATGTAAAGAGAAGAAGGAGATTAAAACAAATGTAAAACCGCAGCAGACAGAAGAAAAAGTAGTTTTAAATAACGAATCCAGTGAAGCAGAAGATGCTAAAAAGTGGTTGGAAAAGAGCATTGTGGATTATTTTAAAGCTGATATAGGAAGTGAAGAAAAGCATATGAAGAAGATCACGACTAAGGATTATTTCGATTATAAAACGGATGCAACAAACGTAGATATGGATGTAGATGGAAGCCTTACTGAAAGAGAATTTCAGGATAAGTGGAAATCAAAATTTGATACCCATAAAGCAGGAATTGGGGTTGGCTTCTTAATTACAGCACAGGATTGGAATAAGATTGAAGTCGTAAGCTGTGATTTAAAATCTTCCTCAAATGATGAATATACTTTTAATGTAGTGTTGGTTGATGATGGTTTTAAAGCTAAATATCCTTCAGTAATAAAAGTAGTAAAAGAAAACGGTTCCTTTCTCATTGCAGATGTAGTGCAGGACGAACCAAAATAGAATTAAACAGATACATAAAATGTCAAAAATAGAAATAGCCTGTTTTAACCCGGAATCAGCGATTATTGCCTTTGAAAACGGTGCCGACCGAATTGAATTCTGCGACGGATTAAGTGAAGGAGGAACGACTCCCGATATTGAAACCACCAAAGAGATCAGGAAAAAGATCACTATTCCGGTTTTTGTGATGATCCGTCCGAGAGGAGGAGATTTTACATATTCAGACTCCGAATTTGAACAGATGAAGAGTGATTTGCTTCAGCTGAAGTCAGCAAATGTAGATGGGTTTGTTTTTGGGATTCTTAACGAAAACGATGAGGTTAACTTAGAGCAGAATAAGACATTGGTGGAGCTGGCAGCACCATTGCCCTGTACTTTCCACAGAGCTTTCGACAGGGCTGCAACGCTTGAAGATTCTTTAGAAAAAGTAATTGAATGCGGCTTTAAGACCATCCTTACTTCCGGTCAGAAATCCAATGTATCCGAAGGAAGAGAAAACCTTAAAAAGCTGGTTGAACTTTCCAAGGGTAGAATCGAAATTCTTATAGGTGGCGGTCTCCGTTCCTCAAATATTGAAGAGATCAGATCGTTTACACAGGCAGGTTATTTTCATTCTTCAGCCATTATTGATGGCGGTGCGTTTGCGGACCCGGGAGAAGTGGCTGCGTTGAAGAGTAAGTTACAATGTTTTTAACGTAAAGTTTAAAATAAACTGTGTAATATTTAGAGGAAGACTAATGTGAAATTGGGATTACTGATTAATTTTAATAATGAACTTATTAAATATGGAATCCATAGAATTGTAAACAAATTTATTGATGAATAGAACTATCCTTTTTGCTTTTATTTTCGTTCAGAATTTATTTTTTGCTCAGTTGTCCCAAAGAAATCTATCTGCTGAAAAATGGCAGTTTAAAAATTCCAAAGATAAAAACTGGATGCCTGCGAGGATACCGGGAACCATTCACCTTGATCTGATGAATAACAACATCATTCCGGATCCTTTCAAAGATGAAAACGAAAAAAAAGTACAGTGGGTAGAAAATGAGGGTTGGGATTACCAAACCGCTTTTACAATTTCCGAGCAGGAACTCAATAACGAACATATTGATTTGGTTTTTAACGGACTGGATACCTTTTCAGAGATTTACCTTAACGGGAAGCTGTTAAAAAAAACGGACAATATGTTCAGGATATGGGAGCTTCCGGTAAAAGAACATCTGAAGTTGGGAGACAATGTATTGCAAGTTAGATTTGCATCTGCAGTGAATACAGGAAAAGAGCTGGCCAAGGCAGTTCCCTTTACCATGCCGGAATCACCGAGAAGCTTTGTAAGAAAGGCCCAATATCAATTTGGCTGGGATTGGGGTCCAAGGCTGGTGACTGCCGGAATCTGGAAAGAAGTAAACATCAGATTCTGGAATACGGCCGTATTGCAAAATGTCAATATTGAGCAGAAAGAATTATCCGATAAAAATGCAGAATTGGCCGTGCATACATTGATTTCTGCGGACAAAGCAGGAACTTACTCCATTACGGTTAACCATAAAACAAGTACGGTTCAGTTGAAAAAAGGCACTAACCGGATCGATATTCCCTTCAGCATTCAAAACCCGAAACTGTGGCAGCCTAACGGCTGGGGTGATCCCCATTTATATGATGTGAAAATTTCACTGAATCAAGATGCGAAATTGCTTTCTGATCAAACGGTGAAGATAGGATTAAGAACCATAGAGCTGGTGCAGGAGAAAGATCAAAAGGGAAGGTCTTTTTACTTTAAGGTCAATGGGAATCCGATGTATACCAAAGGAACCAATTGGATTCCTGCAGATAGCTTTTCACCCAGAGTTAACGCAGAAAAATACCAAAAACTGGTAAGAGACGCGAAAAAGGCTCACATGAATATGATCCGCATCTGGGGTGGAGGCATTTACGAAGATGATGAATTTTATAAAGCCTGTGATGAAAACGGAATTTTAGTATGGCAGGACTTCATGTTCGCGGGAAGCTTTTATCCTGCCGATGAAAACTTTCTGAATAATGTAAAAGAAGAGGTGAAAGATCAGGTGCGTAGGCTTCAGAACCATCCCTCAATCGCATTGTGGTGTGGGAATAATGAAATTGACGAAGCTATTGTCAACTGGGGCTATCAGAAACAGTTCAAATACTCTAAAAATGATTCACTGCAGGTTTGGAAAGACTATAAAAAGCTTTTTCACGAGGTGATTCCCCAGGCTTTAAAAGAGAATCTTACAGCAGATAAAAATATCTATTGGCCGAGCTCACCTTCCATAGGATGGGGGCACAAAGAAAGTCTTACAGAAGGAGATTCCCACTATTGGGGAGTCTGGTGGGGAGAACAACCCTTTGAAATTTACAACGAAAAAGTAGGACGATTTATGTCCGAATACGGATTTCAGGGAATGCCGACGCTGTCAGCTGTACGATCCATGTTTTCCAAAACTCCGGACCTCAATAGGGCGAATCCCATTGTAAAAGCTCATGAAAAGCATGCCAGGGGCTGGGATATTATCAATGAGTATATGAAACGTGATTATACGGTTCCCGATGATTTTGTACACTATAATTATGTTTCCCAGCTGCTGCAGGCCCGCGGGATGCAGATCGCTATCGAAGCCCATCGCCGGGCAAAGCCGTATAATATGGGAACTTTATATTGGCAGCTTAATGATTGCTGGCCGGTGGTTTCGTGGTCTTCCATTGATTATTCAGGGAACTGGAAGGCTTTTCATTACCAGGCCAGGAGAAGCTTTGAACCCGCAATGTTTTCCGTAACGGACACTGATAAAACATATGACATCTATCTTGTCAGCGACCTGCTTAAAGTAATAAAGTCGGAGGTAAAGGTTGAGTTAATTGATTTTGAAGGGAAGGCCCTTTGGAAAAACCAACAATCCTTTCAGATACAACCGAATGTCAGTAAAAAGATACTGAGTATCAGTAAATCTGACCTGAGCCGCTTTGATTTGTCAAAGGCGGTACTAAAGATCAGCTCCGGAAATGATACTGTTAACCAGAAACTGTTCTTTTTTAACAAGCCAAACGAGCTAAAACTTGTAAAACCTGCGATTAAGATTAAAAGAATATCCCCCATCGAAATTGAAGTTTCAACAGATGTTCTGGCAAAAGAGGTCTACCTGATTGGAGATACTCATTTCAGTGACAATTTTTTTGATCTGCTACCAAAAACTTCGAAAAGAATTATACTCTCGAAACCTTTGGAAAAATTTGGGGTAATGAGCCTTTGGGATACTGTAAATTAAATTTTTGTTTTTTGTTAAATAAACTGTTCTATAAAAAGTTGATCAATGACCAAAAATTTGTTTTATCTGTTACAAACCTTATAGGTTTCAAAAACCTATAAGGTTTAAACGTCAAATGATATTTAAATGCAAAGAGGTTTAAATCCCAAATGAAGTTTAAATCTAAAAAGAAAATCCCTATACCCGTTTTTACAGAAATCCTACCCAAAAAAATATAAATTTTACCTGTTCAACTGAAAAATCAGCCGTAAATTTGCATCATATTTTTTACAGTTATGGTAAATTTTGTTCTGATTGCAGTGTGCATTATCGCAGGAATGGTATTCAAAGCAACAAAATCTATCCACCCCGATGCCCATAAAGGCATCAATACCTGGATTCTTTATCTTGCTCTACCCGCAGTTTCTTTTAAATATCTGCCGAAAGTAAAATGGACAACAGAAATGTTGTTTCCTATAGTTGCTACTTTTTTAATTTCGGTTTTCTGTTTCTTCTTTATGATGTTTTACAGCAAAAGCAGAGGCTATTCAAGGCGTTCCCGAAGTACTTTGGAATTGGCGAGTGGGTACAGCAATACCTCTTTTATAGGCTTCCCGCTGATCAGCGCTTTTTATGGGGAAGGACTTCTAAGTATTGCTATTATTTGTGATCAAACCATGTTTTTTGCACTTTCCACCCTGGGGATTATAGCCGCCGTAAAAGGGGGGAGCAGATCCGGAAAAGTAAGCGCGGCATTTATTTTGAAACGACTGGTAACATTTCCGCCACTCATCGGATGTATATCTGCATTGGTATTATCGCAGTTTATAGATTTAACCGCAGCGGAACCGTTTTTTGATAAGCTGGCTGCCACCGTAAGCCCGTTGGCCTTATTTTCTGTCGGTTTGCAGTTGAAGTTTAATGGCTGGAAGAAACTGATTCCACAAATGTCGATGTCAATGCTTTATAAGCTCATTCTGGCGCCGGCAATAGTATTAGGTCTTGCTCTACTGGTGGGAATTAAGGGAGATGTGGCTAAAATTACAGTTTTTGAAGCCGCAATGCCCACATTGGTCACTTCCAGTATCATCGCGGAGCAGTTCAGGCTGAATACAAAACTTACGAATCTGATCATTGGCGTCAGTATCATCGTGGGCTTTATGACTTCTGCGATGTGGTATGAGATTACCGAGCTGCTGTTTTAACCATAAAAGTCATAAAAGCTTTTAATTTTCTTAATGGTTTAAAAATAACCGATTAGATCCTGAGGAATGGATAAAATGACTGATGGGAATACAGCTGATCATCAATCAGGCTTCTAGGATCCATTAAAGGAGTACGAAAGACTTTATTTAAAGTTGCAGTTCTCTGAGGAAACCTTTAATTTTACATTTTAAAATTTTCCTTTGCAATACGCTCAAATTGTCTTACCACTGAACCTTAAAGGATCTTTTACCTATAAAGTTCCTGATGAACTGATGTCTGAAATCCAGCTCGGAATGCGGGTGCTTGTTCCGTTTGGAGGTAAGAAAATCTATACGGGAATTGTATTTGAGCTTCATGATAATGCCCCTGAAAACTTTGTGGCAAAAGAAGTGATCAGTCTCCTGGATGAAAAACCGATTCTTGCGGAAGAGCAAATCAACTTCTGGAATTGGCTTTCAGAGTATTATCTGTGTAGTTTGGGCGAAATCTACAGATTTGCTTTTCCTTCCTCTCTCAAGCTGGAAAGTGAGACCTATCTGAAATTAAAACCCGGGATCACTATCAATTTTGAAAATCTGGACGTGAATGAAATGTATCTTATTCAGGCACTGGAGGTTCGGCAGCTGGTTAACCTGTCCGATATTGAAGCGTTTATTCCTAAAAAAGACATTATCAAAACCATCAATTCACTGATCGATCTGCAGTATATCGAAATTGATGAAAAAATAGCTGAAAAGTACAAAGCAAAAGAAGTGGCATATGTGAGAATTGATCAGGAAATTCTGAACAATCAAAATCTTACGGATATTCTGTTAAAACTCAATAAAGCACCGAAGCAGAAAGATCTTTTCCTTTTTATTCTGGACAAGCAGACCGAAAACCCTGATGCTCATATTAAGAAGGCCGGCCTTTTTGAAGATGGCTATTTCGGAAGTTCTCATTTCAAAGCTCTGGCAGACAAAGGCCTTGTTGAAGAGTATTATATGCAGAAAGACAGGATTGAAAGCTACGATGGCGAAATTGAAGAACTTGAAGAGCTTTCCGATCAGCAGAAAGAGGCTAAGGCAGAGATTGATGAGGCTTTTGAAGAAGGAAAAAATGTGTTGCTTCATGGGGTTACCTCCTCAGGGAAAACGCATATTTATTTAGAGAAAATTGAAGAATGTATACAGGAGGGTAAGAACGTTTTGTTTTTACTTCCAGAAATTTCCTTAACCAAGCAGATTACGCAAAGACTAGAGAAAAAATACGGGCGGCAATTAGGGTTTTATCATCAGAAGCTGACCGATTTTGAAAGGGTAGAGGTTTGGAGAAGGATCAAACAGGACGATATCCGGATCCTTATCGGAACTCGAAATGCTTTATTTTTACCCTATCAGAATCTGGGACTTATTGTGGTGGATGAAGAACATGATTCTGCCTATAGACCGAGGGAAGCTTCTCCCTATTTCAACGCTAAGGATGCGGCTCTGGTACTGGGCAGATTTTATGGCGCAGGTGTCATTCTGGGATCTGCCACTCCATCTGTTGAAAGTTACTACCGGGCCAGAAAAGATAAAATGAAATACATTTTCCTTAACGAGCGATTTGGAAATGTAAATCTACCTGAATATGAACTGATCAATTTTAAGGAGGCCCAAGAGTCTAAAAAAGTTTCAGGGAACTTCTCTTTACAGCTCATTGACGAGATCAAAAAAACCGTAGACGAAAAAAATCAGGCGATCGTGCTTCACAACCGACGGGGCTATGCCAATGTAATCGAGTGTGAGACGTGTGGCTATGTGAATTACTGCTCCAATTGTGATGTGGTGATGACCTATCACAAGGCTGCCAATGAAATGAAATGCCATTACTGTGGCCAGAGAGCTTCAAAACCAAGGACCTGCCCGAAATGCAATTCTGAAAACCTGAATGAAAGAGGCGTAGGCGTAGAGCAGATCCATGAAGAGGTATCCAAATTATTTCCGGAAAATGAAGTTGACAGAATGGATGTGGATTCTATGCGTAAGAAATTTGCCTATGAAAAACTGTATGAAAAGATTGAAGAAGGCGAAACAGATATCGTAGTGGGAACACAGATGATTTCCAAAGGGCTTGATTTTGATCACATAGAATTGGTGGCTATTCCCAAAGCGGATTCCTTATTATATGTACAGGATTTCAGAGCAGAAGAAAGAGCCTATCAGCTGATTACCCAGGTTTCCGGTAGAGCAGGAAGAGTTTCAGGAAAGGGGAAAATTTTAATTCAGACCTATAACCCTGATCATTCCGTATTTCAGTTGATTAAGATGAACAATCCTGCCAAAATCTACAAATATATTCTTACCGAACGTCAGAAATTTCATTATCCGCCATTTACCAAGCTGATTATGATAGAACTCAAACACAGAAAAGAAGATAAAGTAGACAGAGCTTCACAATTCCTGGGATCTATTCTAAGAAAATACCTTCCTGAAGACTGTGTTTTGGGTCCCGAAAGAGCCCAGATCGCGAGGTTAAACAATTTATATCAATTCCAGATTTTACTGAAATTACCTCGTGGTAAAAACTATGAAAAATTCAAAGGGATGGTTTTGCTAAGTTTGAAAGAATTTGATGAAATCACTGCATATCAAAGCATTAAAAAAGATGTTTTTGTTGATTTTTAACAATTTTTAACAAAATTTACAGTCTTTTATAACGAATCAATGGTCCGTTATATAACAATAATTTCTACTTTTGGACGTTGATTAAGTGTTTGGCTCCTTTATTGAATGATTTTAACCTGTCATTTTTTATAGCGTCAAACTATAGAACAAAAAGAATATAGATGGTAAATTTCAGAAAATATATTTCAAGTGCAGCGGTGTTGGCTTCCGGTCTCTTCCTGGCTCAGTCTACCGTTTCTACCGTTCTTTACTCACAGGCATATGACAATCAGAAAAACAGTTTAAATCTGCCTTCACCCGTTAGCTCGGTAGTGGAGAAGACCGTTTTGTCTGCCAAAGAATTAGTAGATATTAATGTAAACACAATGATGGCGGACCCTGTGCTGAAAAATGCAACGTGGGGATTCGTAGTGTATGACCCCAAAACGAAGAAAGTAATTTCCTCGTACAATGAGAGCACTCCTCTGGTACCGGCTTCTACTACAAAGCTATTAACCACAGAGACGGCTTTAAATCTTTTAGGTGAAAACTATCGTTGGATGACCCAGCTGGAATATTCAGGAGCTGTAGACGAAAACGGAACTTTAAACGGGAACCTTTACATCATTGGAAGTGGCGACCCGTCTTTAGGAACCAATAAGGCTGGTGCCTGGTCGTACAGAGATATTATTTCAGACTTCATGGGCGGTCTTTCACGCGAGGGAATCAGAAAGGTAAATGGTGATATTATTATTCAGACAGCGCTTTTCAAAGGCAATATTTCAATGCTTCCGGAAAATGTTGTATGGCTAGAAAACAATAATTACTATCTGCCTGTAGGGACAACCCGCGGAATTAATCCGGCTAATGAAAAGCTGATCGTAAAGAAAGGAGGATTCTCTACCGATAAGAAATTTTTCTATGTTTCACCATATGCCCATCAGATGGTCTATGCGGAGAAATATGACGGGGAAGGAATTCTAACAACCAAACTGCCGGATGCTCCCGCTTATCTTGCGAATTCTTTCAGAACTACGTTGGTAAAAAGCGGAATTCCTGTGACAGGAAAAGTAAGTCCTAAAATGACTGACCCTACACCAGAGAACAGAAAAATGATTTCCGCTTACAAATCTCCTACCCTTAGCGATATCGTATATTACACCAATCAGCACAGTGACAATTCACTGGCAGAAGCTTTACTGAGAACCGTAGGTTTCCAGAGAATGGGAGATCAGACTTCGGAATCAGGAAGAATAGTGGTTACTGATCACCTGAAAGAAGCTGGCTTTGATATGATAGGCCTTAATTATATGGATGGTAGCGGTCTTTCAAGAAGTAATAACGTAACTCCAATTTCGCAGGTTAAATTTTTAACCTCTTTAATGGATGAAAAATATTACAAATCTTACCTGACTTCCCTGCCGGTTGGCGGACAATCCGGAACGTTGAAAAGAATGTTCATTGGAGGAGGAAACGGACAGGTTTTTGCAAAGACAGGAACTTTAAATAAAGTTAAAACTCTGGCAGGATACCTGAAAACCAATTCAGGAAGGACGTTAGTATTTTCTTTAATGGTCAACAACTACTCAGGATCTGTAGATATGGTAAAGAAAAGAATGGAAAAAATCCTGGAACCTGCTCTGGATCTTTAAAATATTCTTATTTATAAATTATAAAAACCTTTTAATCAATGATTAAAAGGTTTTTTCTATATTTGAATCATACTTTTTTACCGTTATATGAATAAATTTTACTTTCTCTTGTTGGGTTTTGCCGTTTCTCAACAGTTCTGTGCACAGAAACAGGATCCAAATATCGAAATGAAAGGGCTGATTGAAAAAGAAAGAAAAGCCTTTGCCCATAAGATGGCTATTGGAAATGTGAATCCCAACACCCTGAACTATGACTTGCAGTATCAGAGAATGGATGTGGCCTTGGATCCCTCCATATACAGCATTGCCGGCTCGGTAACTTCTCATTTTAAACCTAATCAGACCATGGGGAGTATTTATTTTGATATGGCTAATACCCTGACGGTTTCCCAGGTACAGTACCATGGCTCCAGTATTGCTTTTCAACAGCTTCCGAATGCTGAAATAAAAATTGATTTTCCTGCCTCTATTCCTGCTAATACGCTGGATTCTCTGACCATTCATTATTCCGGGGCTCCGGCTACTGCTAATAACGCATTTATGGTGGGAAGCCAGGGAGGAGTGCCTCTTCTTTCCACACTTAATGAACCTTATGGCGCGCAGGATTGGTTTCCCACCAAGCAGAGCCTGAATGACAAAATTGAGCGATTTGATTTTAAAATAAATACTCCGGCACAGTATAATGTGGCCGCTAATGGAAAACTGATGTCCGAGACACCCATGTTAAATGGAAGAAAACTTACATTCTGGAGAACCATGTATCCCACACCGGCCTATCTGATCGCGCTGGGCATTACCAATTATGTGAAATTAAATGATACCATCGGCAACCCTCCCTTTCCTTTTGTAAACTACGTGTATCCATCCACACAGTCTAATCAGGCCAGCATGTCGAATATTGAATGGACCAAGCAGATGATGAGTACCTTTGAAACCTATTTTGGACCTTATCCTTTCCGTAATGAGAAATACGGGCATATGGAGTTCCAATACGGTGGTGGAATGGAACATCAGACCATGTCCTCTATGGGAGGATGGGGAAAATCTCTTATCGCCCACGAACTGGCCCATCAATGGTTTGGGGATAAAGTAACGTGCGGTACCTGGAATGATATCTGGCTGAACGAAGGTCTGGCGAATTTTGGGGAGCATCTCGCTAATGAAAAACTGATTATGACCCATGCTCAGTTTATG
This sequence comes from Chryseobacterium pennipullorum, assembly GCF_003384725.1. Lineage (GTDB taxonomy): Bacteria > Bacteroidota > Bacteroidia > Flavobacteriales > Weeksellaceae > Chryseobacterium > Chryseobacterium pennipullorum. The sequence continues at coordinate 23,986 of NZ_QNVV01000007.1, read as the reverse complement.
GGCTATTTATCTAATCAGATTAGCTATATCACCAGCAATGCAGGTGGAAGTGTGTATGTTCCTGATTCGGGACTTTCCAATATCTACAGAATTTTTGACAGCAGGCTAACCTATGCAAAAGGAGGGTATGTCATAAGGATGCTGAAATGGATCTTAGGGGATGATGTATTTTATCAGGCCCTGAAAGACTACCACTCCAGGCCGGCCTTGGCATACAATTATGTACAGACCTCTGATTTTAACGCTTCTCTTCTTCAGTCTACCGGTAAAGATTTTACTGAATTTTTCAATGATTGGATCTATGGGGAAGGGTATCCCACGTATACGATCAAGTGGAAGCAGGCCGGTAATCAGATTCTACTGAATGCTGCCCAGACGCAAAGTATGCCGTCGGTAAATTTTTATGAAATGCCGTTACCCATCAAGGTCAATGGAACGGGCGGACAAGTTGCTTATCTGGTATTGAATAATACGTCCAATAATCAGTTTTTCTCAGAAACGGTATCTTTTCCGGTGACCAGTGTTCAGTTCAATTATGAATATCAGATCCTGGAAAAAAACTCCACTGTTACCCAGGACAATACACTAAGCATATCATCTGTAGAAAAAGAGAATTTCGGATTGTATCCAAATCCGGCTAAAAATGAACTTTATCTGAAGGGAATATCTAAAGCAGAAAACTTTTCTATTCACAGCATCGATGGTAAGCTGGTACATAAAGGAACCTATCAGCCCGGCAGAGCGATAGGTATTGCCGGACTGGTTCCGGGCGCCTATATCTTAACAGTGAAGGAGATGAATATTAAATTCATTAAACACTAAAGAGATGATAGAATCGTTACCTGCTGCTCAGAGAATCGGATAATAAAAATAAAAAGGACGCTCCGCAGAAGATATTTCATATAGTAATTCCATGGTGATTATGTGTGAAGTGATACAGTATAAGAGGCTTTCAGATTTGAAAGCTTCTGTGTTTTCGGGCTGCCCTTGATCCCCGCAATCTTGCTTTTTTTCCCTTATAGTTAAACCATGTTTCCTTGAATAAACGGTGCATCATCTGATCAAAATTTTTGGTAATCACCAGATTTTTAAATCCGTTCCATTTTTCAAGGAGACTTGCGGGAAGTGCTCTTACCGAGACGGAGTAGCCCTCAGTTTCGTATTGTATATAATGCCACCAGCCTGAAGGGATATAAAGAGTTTCACCCGGATGTAAAACAGCCTCGTAGCCCTGTACATAAAGGAGGCCCGGGAATTCAGTATAGTCCGGGTTCTTAATATCTGCCAAACTGTGGAAGTTGTAGGGCAACTTATACAGAAGATCAGACTGCTCGCGGGGAAAAAGCCAGATTCTCTTTATGCCCTGGAACTGGGTGATGAAGACATGAGACATATCGATATCAATATGATTTCTGGTCACAGAGCCCTGTCCGCCAAAAAACATAAACGGGAGCCACTTCAGTATTCTGCCACCGGTAAGATCATTGTAGGAGATATCTTTCTTCAGATCTGGCTTTATGCTCAGGAGATTGAATAAAAAGAGCCTGTGCTCGGTAGGTCTGGATTCTATAAGGTCGAGATATTCTGAAAAAGTGGTTTGTGCAATAGGAGGGCTGGCCACCCTGTTCAGTGATTCGAGCTCACTTCCATAGATGTTTACGATATGATCTCCTGCAATCTGCCTGAAATAATTATAGTTCCATTTTTCAAAGGCCGGGCTTTCAGGATCTGCAAAATTTTCAAGAATGATAGGAAGCCTTGGTTTCATATGGCTTCGGATGAAGTTTTCTGAACTTATTTTCTTTATTTTTTCTATCGGTTCTAATATCATACGTTGAAATTTTAAACAAATATAAATATTATCCTACTAAATTTATAGACTAACAGTGTTAAAAGTGAATCAATTTTTTAGAATTATACGGATAATGGGTTTTATTTTACGGCCTTTTTAGTAAATTAGCACATCTAAAAAATTACTAAAAATGATCTCTGAAAAATACCTTCAGCATTTACAGAATGAACTTCAAAATATTGAGAATGACGGACTTTACAAAAGAGAAAGAATCATCACTTCTCAGCAGAGTGCAGAAATAGAGGCCAATGGAAAAAAGCTTCTGAACTTCTGTGCAAACAATTATCTGGGATTATCCAACCATCCTGAAGTGATGAAAGCTTCCCAGGATATGATAGAATCCCATGGATACGGAATGTCTTCGGTACGTTTTATCTGTGGAACACAGGATATTCATAAAGATCTGGAGAAAAAGATTGCAGATTTCTTAGGTCTTGAAGATACGATTCTTTATGCCGCTGCTTTTGATGCAAACGGAGGTGTTTTCGAACCGTTATTTACAGAAGAAGATGCGATCATTTCTGATGAGCTGAATCATGCTTCTATCATCGACGGAGTTCGTCTTTGTAAAGCTGCAAGATACAGGTATAAGAATAATGATATGGCAGATCTGGAAGCTCAGCTGATTGCTGCTTCTGAAAAGAACCACCGTTTCAAAATTATCGTAACGGATGGAGTGTTCTCTATGGATGGTATTGTTGCCGACCTTAAGGGACTATGCGACCTTGCTGATCAATACAACGCCCTTGTTATGGTGGATGATTCTCATGCCACAGGATTTATTGGGAAAACCGGCCGTGGAACCCATGAAGCCAATGAAGTAATGGGAAGGGTAGATATTATTACATCTACATTAGGAAAAGCTTTAGGAGGTGCATTGGGAGGATTTACTTCCGGTAAAAAAGAAATCATTGATATGCTGAGACAGCGTTCAAGACCATACTTATTCTCGAATTCATTAGCGCCAGGAATCGTAGGGGCTGCTCTGAAGGTGCTGGATATGATCTCTGACGACACAAGCCTTCGTGATAAAGTAATGGAAAATGCAGACTATTTCAGAACAGAAATGAAGGCAAAAGGCTTCGATATTCCGGATGGTGATGCAGCGATTGTTCCCGTTATGCTTTACGATGCCCCGCTTTCCCAGAAAATGGCTGAAAAGCTTATGGATGAAGGGATCTATGTGATTGGATTCTTCTATCCTGTTGTACCGAAAGGAAAAGCCAGAATCAGAGTACAGCTTTCGGCAGCTCATACCAAAGAACATCTTGACAAAGCGATTGCTGCTTTTGAAAAAGTAGGAAAGGAATTGGGAGTGATCTCTTAGTAACTACGTTGATCGACGACAATGAAAATATAAAGTTCGGCTCGGGCAGCTTTGCTGCCCCGAGCCGAACTATTTTTTTATATACATTGAAATTCATTATATTTTCCTGATCAAAAGAAAATTATTTTTAACAATTATATAATAAGCTTATCTTTGCTTTTAATTTTTTCTGAATGCTTTATACAATAATCAAAGCACTGCACATTATTTTTATGGTAAGCTACTTCGCGGGAATTTTCTATCTCGTGAGACTATTTGTTTATTATAAAGATACCGATGAATTTCCGGAAGAAAAAAAGAAAATTCTCAGGGAGCAGTATACCTTCATGGCACGGAGGCTGTGGAATATCATCACCGTTCCGGCAGGGGTTATTATGGCCGTATGCGGATTGGTCATGATTTTTTTAAATACAGGGCTGATGAAAATGGGGTGGTTCCATTTGAAGCTTACATTCCTTATAGGGCTTGCTGTTTATCATTACTGGTGCTGGAAGAAGGTCCTTCAGCTGAAAGCTTTACATGGAAATACCTTACCGACGGCCAATATCAAACTAAGACAGGCGAACGAGATTGCGACCTTCATTCTGTTTCTGGTTGTATTTACCGTTATCTTAAAAACAATGGTCATTACCTATTGGTGGCAATTAATTGCAGGATTTTTCGTTCTAGTATTTCTGATTATGATGACCGTAAAACTCGTTAATAGAAATAAAAAAAACAAATAATTGTTGAGTGTTATGACCCTCTGAGGTATTGACGCTTTTTACATTTTTACAAAAAAACTATGATTGCAATTTTAAAGAAAGAACTTTGGAGTTATTTCGGAAACTGGAGCGCGTGGGTTATCATTGCTGCATTCAGTTTGATCGCAACTCTTTTTCTGTTCTTTTTCGAGAACGATTCTAATATTTTTGAAATCGGAATGGCATCTTTACAAAGCTATTTCGTACTCGTACCCTGGTTGCTGATGTTTATTATTCCGGCACTTTCTATGAAAACTTTTGCGGAGGAGCAGCAGACAGGAACCTTAAACTGGCTTTTTTCACAGCCGTTAAAAGTTTCCGATCTTGTCATTGGGAAATTTCTTTCCGTTTGGATTGTCGGGATTTTGTGTTTGATTCCTTCCCTGATTTATCTTTATACCGTTTATGTTTTAGGCGTTCCGGAAGGGAATATTGATCTTGGGATGACGTTTGGCAGTTATATAGGATTAATCATTTTAATTGCTGCTTTTGCGGGGGTTGGAATACTGGCCTCTTCATTGTCACAAAACCAGATCATGGCTTACTTATTAGGAGTCTTTCTATGCTTTATTATGTATTTCGGAATCGAGCAGCTGGCCAGTTACAAACTCCTGGGGGGAGCGGATTTCATTCTTCAGAATATAGGCTTCTATCAGCATTTCCTCGGATTTACGAGAGGGCTTATTGATTTTAAAGATGTTGCTTATTTTATCCTGGTTATTGGTGCATCATTAGTATTGTCGAATCACTTTATTAACAAAAAGAAGTAGAATTATGAAGAAGATTAATGCTAAATCTCCACTGGGAATTTTCTTATTTGTGATCATTCCTTTGGTTGTTATCCTGGTGTATTCGGGAATCAGATTAGACTTAACAAAAGAAAAAAGATATACTCTTTCTGACAGCACGGTAAAAGTACTGGAATCTGTTAAAAAACCGATGACGGTGGACGTTTATCTGGAAGGGGATTTTCCGGCAAGCTTTAAGCAGCTCCAGAGTGAAACCAAATTTATGCTGGAAGAGTTCAGAAAAATCAATCCGAAAATTGATTTTAAATTCATTGATCCTATTAAGACTAAAATGTCTCAGGATACCCTGATGTCTATGGGGATGCAGCCATCGATCCTGCCGGATGTTAAAGATGGTAAGATCTCACAGATCACCCTTTTCCCTTACGCCGTTATCAAATATGATAATGATGGTGTCTCTATTCCTCTGGTGGTACAGCAGGCGGGTATTGATGCTGATCAGCAGCTTACAAGATCTATTGAAGGTCTGGAGTATAGCCTGGTTTCCAATATCAAAAATATAGCAGCCGATAAGAGAAAGAAAGTAGGAATATTAGTGAATCAGGATGAGCTGAGCCCGGATGAATTCCAGGGGTTTGTACAGTTGGCGATGGAGAATTATGATGCAGGACCCATCATTCCTAAAAACCAGACGGAACTTTCAATAGAAGATGTTCCGCTGCTGAAACAGATGAGTGCGCTGGTGATTGCAAAGCCGAGAAAAGCATTTACTGATAATGAAAAGGTGATCCTCGACCAGTATATTATGAACGGTGGAAAGACACTTTGGATGATCGATGCTGTAAACGCTGAAATGGACACCCTTACAAGGTCTAAAAAGATAATGCCTTTCCCGGTTGATATCAATATGACCGACTTCTTTTTCAACTACGGTCTGAGAATCAATCCTGCTTTGGTAAAAGATGTTAAGAAGTTTGCTCTGTTAAGACTGGTGACAGGAGAGGTGAGTGGAAACCCTCAGTACACAAGTTTACCTTGGCCGTATTTTCCCCTTGGAATTGCAGAAAATAATAATCCAATCACCAAAAATATTAACCCTGTAAAGTTTGAATTCCCAACTTCCATTGATACCTTAGGAGGAAGAAAGAATATCAAAACAAAAGTTCTTTTCGAATCCAGTGAAAGAACGTTACTGAAACAGGTTCCGAACTATGTAGATTTAAAAGAGGTTGCAAGCGTAGACAGTCTTGGACAAATGGAAAAACCAAGTACACCGAAGATCTTCGCTGTAGCATTGGAAGGAAAATTTAATTCTGCCTATGCCTCAAGAATTGAAAGACAATCTTATCCTGGCTTCAAAACATCAAGCCCGGACAATAAAATGATCGTGATTGCAGATGGAGATGTAGGAAGAAATAAAGTGATCAAAGGGAAGCCGCTTCCTTTAGGGGTGGATCTGCTGACCAATGAGCAGTTCGGAAACGAACAGTTCCTGAGGAATGCATTAGACTACCTGCTGGATGACAGCAACCTGATGGAGCTGAGAAACAGGAATATAGAAGAAAGACTGCTGGACAGACAAAGAATCACCGAAGAGAAAACCAACTGGCAATGGCTGAATTTATTACTTCCGCTGGTCATTATCGGTTTGATCGGAGGATTGTTCTTCTGGTTGAGAAAGAAAAAGTTTGGATAACATAACAAAAGAGAAGCTGACCGCTTCTCTTTTTATTTTAAGATTATCTTAAATTAAAGTAATGCAGTGAGATTGCACATTTATTTGTTGAATTGACTTTGATATTTCTCCAACACATTCCATATCCCGTAAAAAGCATCATTTCCTTTTTTATCGGAAAAATTGGTGTTGAAGATCATGATTCTTCCGAGGTTATTTTTGGGATCAAAAAACATCATGGACATCACGCCGGGATCGCCTCCTGTATGGCCTATATACCCCGTATAACCGAATCCCATGAATATTCCCACATTATAAGATTCACTGTACGGGTTTTTATCATTCCTCTCTGTGAAATGGGAAGCCGTAAGCTGTGGCTTAAAATACTCCTGATAACTTTTCGGGGACAGAATTGTTCCTTTACCGTTGTAACCTTTGATTAGCTCGGTTAAATAGGTACTCAGATCGCTGATGTTGGTCATAAAACCTCCATCCGGATAGGTAGCAGACTGATAGTAGGGCAGAGGGGTAGAAGGATTTTCATACAACCTCGAAAATTGGGAGAACTTTATCTCATTAAAATTCCATCCGGAATTATTCATCTGTAAAGGTTTCAGAATATGTTCTTTAGTGAATTCGTTAAAGCTTTTACCGGTAGCTCTCTCAACCACAAAGGCTGCCAAAGCGGTTCCCGTGTTAGAATATTCATAGATTGTTCCGGGTTTGTGATGTGAAAAGCTGCTTTTGTTCCATTTTCCTTTTTCAGATAATACATTTTCCAAATAAGTTGCCATAGAGAATATAGAATCGGAAGGATTGAAGACCTGCTCATCATCAAACGTAAGCTTCATATTATTCAGTTTCTGACCGGATTTAAGAAAGTAGGTTTTAGTCAGATAAAATTCATTATCAAGAATAGAAGAGGTATGGGTAGCCAGCTGGCGGATGGTAATAGCGGTTTCCGGGAAATCAGGATTTTTGATGGTAAAAGGCAGATACTTCTGGATAGGATCATTTAAATTCAGCTTTCCAAGCTCCTGTGCCTTCAGTAAGGCAATTCCTACAAAGGTCTTGGAAACGGAAGCTATATTCTGAACGGTTTGCTGGGTGTACGGCTTCTTTTCTGCCACATTTGAAAATCCAAATCCCTCCTCATACAGGGTGCCTTTTTCATCAACAATAGAAACAGCAAATCCGTTGAATAACCCCTGACGGGATATTTTATCAATTTCAGTATGTAAAGAATCAACGGCCTTCTGATGTGTATTCCGGACTGTTTTCATGGGATGGCATGAAGTAAAAGCCATATATATAATACTCAATGCAAAGATTCTTTTCATATTCTTTTTTATCATAAGACAGCTAATGGAACTGTTGTGTTACATTGTTTCTAAGATAAGAAAAAAACAGATGTAAAAGCCGGGTTTCTTTGTGGTTAGGTAGAAACTCCTGTTCTTCAAACGCCGTATTTATACGCTATGACCCCATATTATTTCTCCCTAATTTTGACATGAGAGGGGAGGGTCCTGTCAGGTATTTCATACAAATCACTAAATCATCATATCATGCCAACAAAACAACACAACAGATTTCTTCTTCACATGATGGAGGGAGTTCGTAATCTACGGATCGTTATCACAGATCATAGTATTTCGTCAGGGCAGCCCTGGGAAAATACACCGGATATTATTCAGAAGTCAGGAAATACCTGGGAAATCGACGTTCAGGAGGGGAGACCTGGGACGGATACCGTGGCCCAGTGATTTAAAAATAGAATATCAGGTGGGAATGCCATTGGCTGCAGCTCTTATGATAGCCTGTTTGACTCCGTCGAATCTTTGATTTCAAGGCAAAAGTATAATAACAGGAAAAAATTTCGTTTCTCAGCAACTTTTGTACCTGATCCTAAAATTGCTCCCGGTCTGATTTGAGAACTAGTGTAATAGGTCAATAAAAAAGAGAAGCCATTTCGGTTTCTCTTTTTTGTGTCAATACGATTCCGATAGCTGAAGATAAATATCTTATTTGCTTCTGGCATCCAACCAGGGCTATACTTCTACCTTGGATGCATTGCTTTATGCTCGGGTTCCTATAGCAACCTGTACAAAAGCTTTACTTTTGATAGGCTTCTTTGGGAAGTAAGGTGGCAGTTTTATAGTAACTGATGTCTGCATCTATCTGCTTTTGGAGATCTTTGAAGCTATCGTAGTCATAATGTTCCCAGTTCTGCTCATCATCAGGATCAGAAGCCTTGTAAACAGCCATTTCCAGTTTTCCATCTTCCTGATAGCTGCATTCTATGGCTGCATAGGTGTCCCCGTTTGCATCTTTGGTATACCAGCATTTGACGGTTCTTTCAAACTGAGGCTGTTGGGTTTCATTATCCAGAACCTGCGAGCAGATGAAATTTTCAGAATCATCAGCTTTGAAAACTGTTGTTGATACCAGAGGCTGATCATCCACAGACAGCGAATAAAGTTTGTTGACAGATATAATATATCCGCCTGCCAGCTCTCTTTTTTCGATATCAAAAAAATCACATTTTTTCTTCAGATAACTGATAACCTGATTTTCATCCTCACCATCACTCAGAAAATAATTGATATTGTATATGCTGTCTTCATTAATAAACTCAACCTCCTTTAACAGATCGGATTCTTCCTCATAATAATAAAGATGATATTCATCCAGCTTCACGGCTTTACTTTTGGAGATGATCTCTCCAAAAATGTTTTTGTACACTTTTCTCATTTTTAATCATGTTATTTAGTTTCATCTATTAGTTTAAGTGTGTGTGTGAGCAAAGATAAGTTTCTTTTTTATCTTATCTTGAACAGAAAGAAGTATTTATTTAATATTTATTTTAAATGTCCTTGATAAAATCCTCATATTCGTAATAGAATCTTTCAAATCCGTCCATTTTATCAACAAAAAATTCAAAAATTTCCTGCCATTTATTTTTATTAAAAACAGATACCTCATTTTTCTCGACCCATATACGGCTGATGATTTTACCATTTTCCAGTGTGAAATATTCCTCTTTGTGAAAATCACCGATGAATTCTTTCAAAATATCTTCGAGAGACCATATTTTCTCGTAATACGCATTCCGGAAAATCTCATCTTTCATTTCAATATCCAGGGATACCTCTGCTTTTTTGTTATCGGCAGAAAATTTGAATGACATATCCTTCACTTTGGTGTCATACAGGATCCACTTTCTGGGAAAAGACTTCCCGAAAGCCGTCCAAAACTCCTTTTTTAACTGCTGTGCCTCTTGTTTACTGAACATAGGGCAAACATAATGATTTAATGGCAAAAAGGCAATATTCAAAAGAAGACATCATTCTTTTTATCCTGTATAGGGGAGCGATCTTCCATTTGTTTGCTGTGTCAGTTTCCCTTGCTTTCTTTGCTTTTTCAAATGTTAAACAATTTTCTTATTTTTGCTGTAATGCTTTCAAAAAAATCTCAATATGCGTTTAAGGCACTTTCATATCTTGTAGAAAAAAGAAATGAAGGGCCGATTCTTATTTCCGAAATTGCGGAACACAAAAAGATTCCATTGAAGTTTCTGGAGAATATCCTGCTTGAGCTTAAAAAGGCAGAAATTTTGGACAGTAAAAAAGGAAAGGGCGGTGGATATTTTTTAAAAGAAAATCCCGAGAATGTAAAGCTGGCTAAGATTATCCGTCTTGTAAATGGTCCTATTGCCATGCTTCCCTGTGTAAGTCTCAATTTCTATGAGAAATGTGAAGACTGTAACGAAGATCATTGCGGGCTGCATGATGTCCTGATTGAAGTAAGGGATGCTTCCCTGAATATTCTTGAGAAAAAAACTTTAATGGATCTGGTCGACTGACCTGATCCTTTTTTTTGAATTTTTAGTCTACTTGTTTGGTAGGATAATAATTTTATCAGATATTTGCTGGACTTCAAATGAATACATTATGATTTCAAAAGAAGATTCAGATGCTATACGGTTCCTGGCTGTTTCCTTTTTTACAGGGAAACCAATGGTTGTGTTGTCAGTCCATAACAAGTTCTCCGCCTGTGGTTTCCGGAATTGGGCGGACACCGGAAATAATACTGATTTTTATAGAACCCATGCTACTGCAGGAACAGCTTTAACGATCTCAATATGGTAATTTCAAGAAAAATCCAGGTAAGGCTCAATGTACTATTGGCCACGATAGCTATTGCACTGATTGTTGTTTTTTCAATGTATGAACTGGGGTATCTGGATGAACTTTTCAGTATTCTGGCCAAAGACCATTATATCTTTTACTGGATGCTTTTGGTAGGGGTCTTTGCTGAAATTGTAGCAGGATCGATGGGGATGGGCTATGGCGTTATCTGCACAACGACGCTCATGTTCCTGAATATTCCGCCCCATATCGTGAGTGCCAGTATTCATTCTGCAGAAAGCTTTACCACAGCTGCCGGAAGCATCAGTCATATCAGACTGAGAAATGTGAGCAAGAGCCTTGTCAAAAAATTAGCCGTTCCGGCAGTAATCGGAGCGGTAATCGGAGCGGTCAGTCTCACTTACTTAGGAGAATACTATGCAAAGATCACCAAAACAATCATTGCTTTTTATACTTTATATCTGGGATTCCAGATCTTATCCAATGCCTTTAAAGAAAAGCAGAGCAAAGCTCTTAAAAGGAAAACAAACCTGACAAGACTCGGTGTAATCGGAGGTTTTATAGATTCTTTTGCTGGCGGAGGTTGGGGGCCCCTGGTGACTGGTACCTTAATTAAAAATGCTTTTACCCCTAGATTTGCAGTCGGAAGCTCTACCGTAGCAAAGTTTATCCTGACGATTACTGCGGCCATCACGTTTTTCTTTACCCTGGGCATTCAGCACTGGAATATCATTCTTGGACTGTTGATCGGCGGAATTATTACTGCTCCGTTCTCAGCGATGCTTACCGCAAAGCTTCCTGTAAAGAAAATGTTTGTCTTTATTGGCATCCTGGTCATTGTAATGAGTTCTATAACTATTTATAAATCAGTTTTTAGCTAAAAATTACCTTACGTGTGGAAAAATAAAAGCATTAAAAACATATTCGGTTTTGAAAATATTTTACTTTTACGTCACTAAATATTAACGCATGAACTTACATATCATTGCACTTTTTAAGTTTAATGAAAATTACCTGATGGAGGCGGTAGAGCTGTTCCAGAACCTTGTGAAAGAAACAAGAAAAGAAGAAGGCTGCCTGCAGTACGACCTTATTGAAGATAAGGATAATAAAGGAACATTTTTCCTCATCGAGCTTTGGGAGAGTGTGGATCACCACAACAGACACAACGGACAGGATCACTTGCTGGATTTCCGTAAAGATGCCTCCAAAATGATGGAAAGTTCTACTGAAGTGTACAAAGGATTTAAAATTTATTAGATCCCGAAAATAAAAGGCGGCTTCATCACGCTGAAACCGCCTCTTTATTAGAAAAAATAGAAAGTATTAAAATAAATGGCTTATTTCACAATAAGCTTTTTCGTTTCCGTTTGTCCACCATAAGTGATTTTCACCATATAGTTTCCTGAAGTCAGGTGAGAGAGGTTCATATCCTGCTGATAGAATCCTGCCTGATTGGTAAGTTCTGCAGCATATACTTTTTTACCGGTAAGATCGTATACTTCCACGCTGCCTTTGTTATTGGCTCTTTCTTTTACATCAAAAAGAACAGTTACTTTTTTATCAGCAGCAGTAGGGTTAGGATAGATTCCAAAAGCGGCTTTTTTGCCTACCTCAGTAATTCCCAGAGTTCCATCCAGTTTTTTATATTTGAAATACATATCTCCCGTCGTAGCACCTCCATTGGTGATGAAGTACATTCTGTAGTAATCATTTCCTTTTTTAATGTAATAAACCACGTCGCTGTACACGTTTCCGATTCCTTTCCACGAATGGCCTACAGTAGTGATCTTGGATGAAAAGCTTGTTGTAGCAGGAATTGTATACGTTGCACTTGCCTGAACTTCCGGCTGTACCATGGCAATCTTAATATTTGGATTTTGGATTGCACCCGAAAGCGGATACATCTGATACCCCATATAGAACGTGTAGTATTTTGTGAACATCAGATCCCAGGTACTTCTTGAAGGTTCCAGATTCGGAACTTTTGCCCCTGTTGTAAAGGAGAAATAATTGAAGTAAGCATCATCTGTTCCGTTGGCAATTGTTCTTGTTTCTGTAGGTTCCCATGCGCTGCCATTCCACTTGGAATATTTAAAGGTATAACCCGCAAATGCATCTTCAATGGCAAACTTGACATAAGTTCCTGAAGGATATTTTAAAACAAAAATGGCCTTGCCCTCAATGTGATGATTAATTGGATTATAAACTCCCCAGCCTGTTGAAGGAATATTAGGATTGGTTGAAGTCACAGGCCCTTGCTCAAAAGCTCCCTGGCTCAAATCTGTCGTCTGGTCAGGATTGTATAAAGGAGCTCCCCATGAGGCTTCATTACTGATATTGATGTTATCCCAGTCTGCAAGGGTAGTAGATGCCGTATACACCTTAATGTCCAGAGCATCATTAATTCTTGTACCAGACGCATAGATTGAATTTCTGTAAAAAGCAATGTCCCAGGTATTGGCCGGCTGAGAAACCATGTTTCCATCTGCCAGGTTTACAAACACACGGTTCTGATAACCGCTACCCATCGACATATTAACCTGGGAGTACCCCAATGCATCCGTCTGTGCCAGAACCGTTTGCTGAACAGATAAAGCCAGCACAGAAGCCAATAATAGTTTTGTTTTCATAACTTATTTTTTAAATCCTTATTTAGAATGATTCCACAAAAGTATATAATTATTTTTAATCATTCTAAATAAAAACATGATTTTTATCGTGTTTTTATTTTCTCCGAGTGTATAAGGTTAACAAAAAAGCCGGAAAGAAGAGTTCCCACCGGCTTTATGAAAGGTCAAAAATAGTCTAATAAACCTTATTTTTTGATGAATTTTGATTGTACTGTTTTTCCTTCAGCAGTTTCAATTAACATAAAATATACGCCTTTCTGAAGATGGGTAATATCAAAATTTTGTCTGTTCAATTTTCCTTCAGCTGCTCTCTGACCTCCTGAGGAATAGATCTGAATCTTTCTAGGATCTTTTTTGGCCGCAAAGATCAACGTGTTGTTATCCGCACTCACCGTGAACTTCAGTTCATCTTTGGAACCGATGGTATGATCATTTGTTCCCAGATTTGGGGATGTGTCATACACTACATTATCAATCTGAACGGCAACGTGCTCGGCAGATGGAGTAAATTTAAATACCAGATAAGAACCTGCCGTCGCCGGAATAGGGAGACTTATATTCTTAATTTCTCCTACGGTAGCTACTGTGATTGGATTTCCAACCGGAATGAAAGTAGACATATCAGTAGTGCTGGATGCTACTCCTACCTGAATAGTTCCGGGCCCTGGAGAAGGACTTACCAGCGTAGTGACAAACGATAATGTTTTATTTCCTGCAGGAGTCTGGATCTGCGGAGTAATCAGATAAGACGAACCCGTAGCATTCGTTCCCGAATAAGACTGAACGGCTTTATCAGCGGTAGTGGTCACAATCATTCTTGGCGGAACCGGAAATGGTGCTGTTCCCATCACCATAGGTGCTACGACCGCAGACCAGCCAGATTGAGGAAAAGTAGTATTTCCTGACGTGAAATTATCAAAATTTTCATTGATAGCAGCAAGTTGTGCATTGGCTGTAAATGCTGTAAATATCAAACTTCCTAAAAGTAATTTTAATTTCATAGGATTATCTTTATTTAGAATTATTCCACAAAAATACTCATTTATTTTTAATGATTCTAAATAAAGTTTTATATTTGTCGAAAATTTGTACCCCTATGAAGAAGCAAGTGCTTTCCGTTCTGTCATTATCCTTTGCCTTTTGGATGAATGCACAAGAAAGGGATTCTCTTAATCAACAGAAAATTGAAGAAGTTGTCATTACGGGCCAGTATATGCAAAAGTCAATTGATAAATCTATTTACAAAGTAGAAGTGATTGATGAACAGCAGATCAAAAATATGGCAGCGACCAATGCTGCTGACGTCCTTAATCAAACCCTTAATATACAAATCACCCCAGACACCAATTCCGGAAATTCTACAGCGAATATTATGGGACTTGGTGGCGACTATGTGAAAATCCTGATTGATAATATCCCTGTGGTAGGAGATACAGGATTAGGAAGCAATATTGATCTTACTAAAATCAGTTTGAGTAATATTGAACGAATCGAAGTGGTAAAGGGAAGTATGGGCGTTGAATACGGAAACGGAGCACTTGCAGGAGTGATCAATATCATTACGAAGAAAAATAGCAGCAAGAAACTCAGCATCAGGGCCGCATTGCAGGAAGAAACCGTGAGAGATGGCTACGACCTTAAGAAAAGGGGGAAAGGAAGACATATTCAGAATGTAAATATCGGATACAACATTAATGATCATTGGTTCACCAACATCAGTTTCAATCATAACCAGTTTATGGGTTATGAAGGAAACAAAAAAGGGTACAAGCACTTTGGTGATGAAAAAATCCCGTTGCGCGGATATGAATGGAATCCTAAAGACCAGTATGAAGCCAATGCATTGATCAGATATTCCAAAAATAAAACCTCATTTTTTTATAAGATATCTTATTTAAACGAAAAGTTTAATTTCTATAACCCGATCTCTACTCCGGAAGCTCTGAATGATGGAAACGGAGGTGCTACCTATTGGGCTACGGACCGTGAATACAATACAGACAGATGGCTTCACCAGTTCAATATTCAAACCAACCTGGGGCATATCCGGTATATGGGAGACTTCTCATACCAGAAACAGGACCGAAGATATTTTGATTATACCTATGATGTTCCGAACAGGTTCAGGGTGAGTGAAAAGCCGGAAAATTCCTATTATAAAACAGACGTTATCTACTCCAGAGGGATGTTCAGTAACTTTCTGGACAGCAAAAAATTTGATTTCCAGCTGGGCTATGAGCTAGACCATACCAATGGGTATGCTTCACTTATTGCCGGAGATTTCTTTGAAGCAAGTACCAAGAGAAAAATCTTTACCTATGGTACATTCCTTTCTGCAGAATGGAATATTTCTGATCAATTTTCAGTGAGACCGGGAGCAAGGTTAACGGTGAGTGAGCAATTCAATAACCAGTTCAACTACTCGCTTTCCACAAGATGGAAAACTTCAGAGAATTCTAACCTGAGAGGGGTATTCGGAACCGCTAACCGTTATCCTACCTATGACGAGCTATATACTTTCTTTGTCAATCTGAATCATGATATCCAGGGGAATCCGGATTTGAACCCCGAAAACGGGTATTCTCTGGGGCTTTTCTGGGATCAGGGCTTTTCAATAGGCAACGGATGGAAGCTGAATTATAACCTGGAAGCACTGTATGTGGATCTAAAGGATAAGATAGAATTGATTATGGTCAAAAAGCCTTCTACTTATAAATATATGAATATGGATAAATACAGAAGTCTTTTGTTTGCAGCCAATGCCAATATCGTTAAAGATCAGTTCTCATTGGGGGTAAGAACCTCACTGAATGGAATTTCTGTTTCCAGATTTGATATAGACGCAACTTCTCCGACAGATTTCCAATATAATTTTCAGGCAGGCGCGAATGTTTCTTATAAATTGAAAAACGTTAATACCGCATTTAATCTTTATTATAAATATACAGGTCCGGGGAGACTTTATGTGTTGGAAAATGAAACGTTCAAGATTGGAAAAACCGACGGGTTTCATATGATGGACTTTATTGTGAGCCAGCCATTCTGGAAAGACCGTTTTGAACTGTCTGTAGGAGTTAAAAATATTTTTGATGTGACTTCTATAAACAGTACAGCCAATGTAGGCAATGCTCATACTGCCGGATCGGACCGTCTGAATCTGTATTACGGAAGAAGCTATTTTGCAAGATTAATGTATCAATTCTAAAAGAAATATATCATGAAGTATTTAAGCATATTTTCATTTCTGTTCATTCTTACCGCTGCACAGTCATGCCTTTCAGCTGATGAAGATCCGGTGGCGGTGCCTCCTATTACAGGCTCTGTTGTGGACCCTGGAGTGGGGGGAGCAAGACAGCCCAACCAGGTTTGGCTTGATCTAAGCGATATGAACCCTGAAACCAAAAAACTTAACCAAACCGTTAATCTAAGAACTGATTGGGATTTAGGATTTTATTCAGGGGATGAATACCGGGTTATTCTCAACGGTTCCATTGCAATGGCTGTTGCTAAAATTCCCAATGCTACCCAAATAAACAGTGTCAAGCAGTCGGATGTTCAAAATCTTATGAATGAGGTTCAGGTAGGACCTTTTGGTGCATCCGTATTGCAGTATATTGATAATCCTACAGGTAATTTTCTTACCCAGACGACTGGAATTGAGCCGGTAAAGGAGAATGATGCTGACAATCCTGTGTATCTTCTTAATCTGGGGAGAAAACTGGATGCCAATTCAAATATTCCACCGGGATCAGTTTCTTTGTCAGGAGATATAAGAGGATGGAAAAAAATTCAGATTCTAAGAGCTCCGAACGGGTATAAAATACGCTACGCAGATCTTAACGATACCGATTATAAAGAATACATCATTACCAAAGATGCTGCTTATAACTTTAGCTTTTTCAGTTTCAATTCAGGAAGCACCGTTAAAATCCAGCCGGAGAAAAAGAAATGGGATATCGCGTTCACCACTTTTACCAATGAGGTATTTATGGGGACCTCGAGCGCGGGAAGCTATTTTTATGCAGATTTTGTCATTACCAATACTGCTGCCGGGGTAAGTGCTTATCAGGTGAATGTGACGGGAAGTCTGGATCAGGCGTATAAAAATTTCAAACTGAGTGATATTGATGCCACTAAGTTTATTTCCAACGATCAGAGAGCGATAGGCGACAAATGGAGAACCACAACAGGAACTGTAGAGGTACAAGGTGCATTTGTTTATTCAGACCGCTTCTTTGTGATAAAAGATGCCAACGGGTTTTACTTTAAGCTGAGGTTTAATAAAATGAAGAATGTAGATGGCGAGCGTGGCTATCCTAATTTTGTATTCGATCCCTTATAAAATATAATAACTGTATATCGAGTATTCACCATTGAAACAGGTGATGATCAACTTTAAACAACCTACTATGAAAAAATTCATTCTTGCAGCCTCTGTTCTTATCGCAGTTTACTCATGCAAAAAAGCAGAAGGCTCTACAAAAGAAAATACAACGGAAGCTTCATCTGAAGCACCTAAAAGCAATCATAAAATCGTAACCTTAAGTGGAGGTATTACAGAAATCGTAACAGCCCTGGGACACGAAAAGGAAATCGTAGGAACAGATGTGACCAGCACATACCCTGCATCATTGAAGGCTACAGCAAAGGATCTTGGCCACGTACGATCTATGACCATCGAGCCGATCATGGCGGTTAGCCCTACGTTGATCCTGGCTTCTGATAAAGATATCAATCCTGAACTCTTGGGTAAAATCAAATCTTCAGGAATCCAGGCTGAGGTTTTCAAGCAGGAATATACTGTGGACGGAACTAAAAAATTAATTGCAGATGTTGCCAAAGCGCTTGGAAATACCAATTATCAGGCACTGAATGATAAGATTGATGCCGATCTGAAACAGGTACAGCCCATCGCCAAAAAGCCCAAAGTATTATTCATCTATGCCAGAGGAAATATGCTGATGGTATCCGGTAAAAATACACCAATGTCTGCTCTTATCAACCTTGCAGGAGGGGAAAATGCAGTGAATGATTTTGAGGATTTCAAACCATTGACACCAGAAGCGGTTGTAAAAGCAAATCCTGATGTTCTTTTCTTTTTCGAAACCGGATTACAGGGAGCAGGAGGAAATGAAGGAGCCCTGAAAATGCCGGGCGTTTCCCAGACCAATGCAGGGAAAAATAAGAAGATCATCGCCATGGATGGAGGATTGGTTTCAGGTTTTGGGCCGAGACTAGGAGAAGCAGCAGTAGGATTAAACAAATTATTAGTTGAAAGCACAAAGTAAATTATACTTTTACATGACCATAACAACCATACTGCTTGCCATCATAGCAGTATGGTCTGTTAATACAGGAGTTTACGATTTTAATGGTAAATCCGCGTTTGAAGTTTTAGGAAAAGTAATACAGGGGGATCCGGATTTATCTTTAAGTGATAAATATGTGGTTTGGGACGTGAGGGCAGCCAGAATTATTATGGCTATTTTAATAGGAAGTATGCTGGCGGTTTCTGGAACAAGTCTGCAGGGGCTTTTTAAAAATCCGCTGGCGACAGGGGATTTGATAGGGCTTACCTCAGGAGCTACCTTGCTGGCGGCAATTGCAATTGTTTTAGGAGGGCACTTCAAACAGTATCTTCCTGAAGCGGTACAGTTTTCTCTGGTAGGAATCGCCGCGTTTATCGGGTCTTTCCTATCCATGATGCTGGTATACAGGATTTCAACAAGTGGTGGAAAAACCAATGTCGTAATGATGTTGTTAACAGGCGTGGCGATCACGGCAATCGGTTTTTCCATTACCGGTTTCCTGATCTATATTTCAAAAGATGAGCAGCTCAGGGATCTTACATTCTGGAATCTGGGAAGCCTGGCAGCCGCAACATGGACGAAGAATATCATCCTTGCCATCGTTTTGGCTATCGCCTATATTATTTTGCTGCCCAAAGGTAAAGCGCTTAATGCAATGATGCTGGGCGAGAAAGATGCCCAGCATTTGGGAATCAATGTAGAAAGACTGAAAAAGCAGATCATTATTGTTGTAGCTTTGATGGTAGGAACCTGTGTGGCATTTTCAGGAACAATTGGTTTTGTGGGTCTTATTGTCCCTTATATTTTAAGACTGCTGTTCAAATCCAATTATACGTTTATCCTGCCTTTGTCTGCAGTCTGTGGAAGTATTTTACTGCTGACGGCTGATACTTTCAGTAGAAGCATTGTGGCGCCGTCCGAATTGCCTATCGGAATTCTGACTGCACTGATGGGCGGACCGATCTTTATCGCTATTTTGGTTAAATTTAAAAAATCACTGTAATGATCAAGGCACACCAGATCAATTATAAACATAAAGAATTTCATATTTTAGAGGGTGTAGATGTCTCTCTGGAATATGGTGAGTTTTTGGCAATCGTGGGACCCAACGGAGCGGGAAAATCCAGTCTGCTGAGTGTGTTGGCGGATGAAGTGAAAATAGCGAAACAAAAGGTTTTATTTAAAGACAAGCCGATTTATGATTGGAATGTCAAAGAGCTGTCGAAACATAAGGCAAAATTTTCCCAGCATAACAGCAACGATATTCCTCTGGAAGTGAAGGACGTTGTAATGATGGGAAGATACCCTTACTTTGATGCCCAACCGGGAAAAGAAGACTTTGAAGCTATGAACAATATGATGTACGAAACAGATATTTTTCACCTCAAAGAACGAGAGTACAATACCCTTTCCGGCGGTGAAAAACAAAGAGTACATCTTTCCAGAGTGATGGCTCAGCTACAGAACGAGATCACCCACAAACTGGTCTTTCTGGACGAGCCTTTGAATAATCTGGATATTAAACATCAATATAAAGCGCTGGAAATTATCAAAAAATTCACCCAAAAAGCCAATAGTGCCATTGTTGTTTTGCATGACCTGAACCTCGCGGCACAGTTTGCAGATAAGATCTTGCTTATGAAATCAGGAAAAGTTTCTGCCTACGGAACTCCGGAAGAGGTTTTTACTGCAGAAAATATCAGCCATGCGTATAACTTTCCCTGTACCATCTGCGAACATCCCATTACCAATAACCCAATGATCATTTTTGGATAACCATGGAAAAAGAAGAACTCAAAACCCTTGCACAGAATCTTGCCAATCCCCAGGGAGAAAAAGGCATAGAAATAGGGGAAATGATGAATGCCACCAATATTGGCATGACTCTCGAAAGCATCAGAACCCTACTGATAGAAGATGATGAACGCATCCTTGAAATAGGACACGGAAATGCAGGCCATGTGAAAAGCCTGATACATCTGGCAACCAACCTGAAATATACCGGAATTGATATCTCTGAAACAATGTATACTGAAGCCAGAAGAATCAATAAGGACTTCGAAAGTCAGGCAGATTTTATACTCTATGACGGAATGGAGCTGCCTTTTGAGGATGGATCTTTTGATAAGATTTTCACGGTCAATACCGTGTATTTCTGGAAAGATCCTGCAGCCTTTCTCAACGAAATTTACAGGGTTCTTAAAGATGACGGAACATTTGTCCTTACGTTTGCACAAAAGGACTTCATGGAGAAACTTCCGTTTACAGCGTACGACTTTACCCTCTATAATAACAGTGACATGGAAGAATTGATTTCCAAAAGTCATTTTAAGAGAATGAAAACTTCTGAAAAAGAAGAGCAGATCAAAAGTAAAACAGGAGACGAAACAATACAAAGAATTTATACAGTTTTAACCATAAAAAAGTAAAATAATGAGCATATTAGTGAATGATCTAAAGGAAAAATGGGAAGCCTTGAAAGCAGAAAACCCTCATGTAAGAATAAGAAATGCTGCTGAACAGCTGGGAGTAAGCGAAGCTGAACTGTTGCTTACCAATGTAGGAGAAGGAGTAACGGTTCTAAAGGCCGATTTCCCGGGGATCCTTACAGAAGCAGAACAACTGGGAAAAGTAATGGCTCTTACCCGTAATGATGAATGTGTTCATGAAAGAAAGGGAACGTATCAGAATGGTGATTTTAGCAGTCCTCACGCGCAGCTTTTCGTGGGCGAAGATATCGACCTTAGAATTTTCCTTAATCACTGGAGATTTGCCTTTGCAGTCGTAGAAGGAGATAAGAAAAGCCTTCAGTTTTTTGGGAAAGACGGATTGGCATTACACAAAATCTACCTGACAAAAAACAGCAATGAAGAAGCTTTTGATGCGATTGTAGAAAAATTTAAAGATGAAGATCAAAATCAGGCTTTTACCTTTGAGGCAGCAGCTCCAAAACAGGCAGAAAAACCTGATGCAGAAATAGATGTGGAAGGATTCAAGAAAGCATGGACAGAATTAAAAGATACCCATGATTTCTTCATGATGACCAGAAAATATGGCGTAAGCAGAACGCAGGCTTTAAGGCTGGCTCCGGAAGGATTTGCTAAAAAAATAGACAATGCTAAAGTGGTAAACATTCTTGAAGATGCATCCGAAAAGAATACCCCGATCATGGTTTTTGTAGGCAACAGAGGGATTATCCAAATTCACACCGGAAATGTGAAGAAAACACTTTGGCATCAGCAGTGGTTCAATATAATGGATCCTGATTTTAATTTGCACCTGGATGTAACGAAAATTGCTGAAGCATGGATCGTTAAAAAACCGACGGAAGACGGAGAAGTTACCGCGATTGAAGTATTCAACAAAGAAGGTGACTTTATCGTTCAGTTCTTTGGAAAAAGAAAACCAGGAATTCCTGAGCTTCAGGAGTGGAAGGATCTTGTAGCAGCATTAGAACAATAATAATTAGATAATTTGAACCAGACCGTTTTGTTTGTAAAATGCAGAGCGGTCTTTTTTATGGTAAAAGATGGAAATCCCATGATCTCATGATCGAACCTGCTTTTATACAGGAGTGTATGATGAGATTTGTGTAATTTGGGATTATTTAAATTAATACATATATAAAATGAAGAATATTTTCATAGTGATGCTGCTGGCGGGATTCTGCTCATTGAATGCCCAGAATCTTAAAGCCTTTCAGTTTTATGATAAAAAAGGAAAGGAGGTGTCAACCGATAAACTGGTGAAGGAACTGGCAGATTACGATGTGGTTTTTTTCGGGGAAAACCATAACAGTTCCATCAATCACTGGCTGCAGCTCAAAATTACAGAAGCACTGTATGAAAAAAAGAACGGACAGCTTATCCTGGGCGCTGAAATGTTTGAAAGAGATAACCAGTCACAGCTTAACCAATATTTAAACGGAAAACTGGATGCCAAAACATTAAAAGATTCAGCCCGTTTATGGAATAATTATGCAACGGATTATAAGCCTTTGGTTGATTTTGCCAAAGATAAAAAGCTGAATTTCATCGCGACAAATATCCCAAGAAGATATGCCTCGCAGACTGCAAAGGAAGGTCTTGAATCCTTAAATAAGCTTACCGAAAAAGAGAAAACATACATTGCCAGGCTTCCCATTAAAGTGACTCTGGACACTCCGGGATATCCTGAAATGAAAGCCATGATGGGAGATCATGCAGAAGGGACTAAAGTGATGAATTTTATCTCTGCCCAGGCGACAAAAGATGCGACCATGGCAGAATCTATCCTTGACAATTTCAAAACCGGAAAGACATTTATCCATTACAACGGAAACTATCACAGTAAAGAATTCGGTGGAATCTATTGGTATATCAAACAGAAAAATCCTCATCTGAAAATGGCGGTAATCTCTGTTTTCGAATCTGAAGATCCGGAACTGAAAGTTCCAGCCAAAGAGTATGTCCCAACGGATTTTAATCTGATTATTCCCGGGGATATGACTAAAACTTTTTAATGATGCCCTCACAGATTGTGCTGACTGAGCAAATCTTTGTCACAAATTAAATATTTTTGAATTGCAGATATTCAATAGCAACGGGCTTTGGCCCGTTTATTTTTTATATCACCCTCCATGGGCTTCAGTCAAAACTTAAAATGATAGATGAATAACTATTTTTATGATTCCAATATTTACCTTTGTATAATATTCAGAAAACATGAAAAAATTACCCATCCTGCTGATCTTCTTTATCACACTGTTCAATGCCCAGAAGCTCACTTCTCATGAGATTTCAATTATTAGCCAGGGAGATATCAATGCGGCGCTACCTATCTATCAGACAACAGATGCCGGCCAACATAAAACGTTATTGAGCATTTCTTCAGAAGCGGACCCTCTTGATCCGAATATGGCTGTCCTGGTCAAAAGAATGAAAGAATCTCTTCTTTCAACAGATGGTGGAGTGGGAATTGCAGCACCGCAGGTGGGAATCAACAGGAAAATTATCTGGGTACAGCGTTTTGATAAAGAAGGAGCTCCGCTGGAATATTTTATCAATCCCGTGATTGTATGGAAGTCTGATCTGCAGAATTTAGGTCCTGAAGGTGATCTGTCTATTCCTGAGTTTAGAGATCAGTTTTACCGCAGTAAGGTCATACAGTTGGAATATGTGGATTTGAAAGGACAGAAATACTCAGAAATAGTAGAAGGATTTACAGCCGTTATTTTTCAGCATGAAATCGATCACCTGTTTGGAATTCTGATTTCCGATAAAAAAGAAAAAGAGAAAAATGATTCTTATCAAAAGATTGACGCTTACCAGAAAAGTGATGTAATGAAAGATAGAAGATAACGAGTATGAGTTTGAAATTTTCTAACTTCATAAGCATTTACAATGATCGCAATCATCAGTGCCCATCTGAGAAATCTGTGGGAAAATAAAATATAAAAAGGAGCTGTTTTTAGGTAGTATCTCACTAACTGTGTAAGTTAAAAAGTTATTCTGGAAAATTTTGAGCCCTTACAGCTCAAAAAATTTTACGGAAATAACTTTTTATTATTTT
>NZ_QNVV01000006.1 GCF_003384725.1 Chryseobacterium pennipullorum | reverse complement strand
AAAATAATAAAAAGTTATTTCCGTAAAATTTTTTGAGCTGTAAGGGCTCAAAATTTTCCAGAATAACTTTTTAACTTACACAGTTAGTGAGATACTACCTTATATCATGACTATTAATCATTTTATATTTTTTATTAACTTTAATGTTGATGTTAGAATTGCAGGAACTTTATCATCAATTAAATCTTGATAACTTATTTCTTGTTTCCCTAGAACATCAATTACAAGACAATTTTGTGGAAATATATAGGAATTTTGATCGAGATTATTTGCTAAGTATATAAAAAGCGCCTCCGCAAACATTCCTAATTCAGCTAAATTATACCCTTCTAATTTAGCTACAAACCAGATTGCACCAACATATTGTTTCCCATCTTTTTCAAATGAATAAATTTGGCTTGGTGTAATCTGTACAGGAATAGTTTCAATGTAAATAATTGACTTTTTATTTGTTTTAGATATTATTTCGTAATTCTTTGGTAACCAAATTGAAAAATCAAAATCCTCGTAATTATAAAGGATATTTAAATTTCTTTGGTACATATCTTTTGTTTGGTTTGTTAATGAAGGGACAAAAAGCCCTAAAAGTTCAGTAATTTTGTCTTTAATCGGTTCGGTAGAATTTAATCTAATGGCATTATTCATTGCACTTAAGCTTCTTACCCAATAGTTTCCTCCACCTTCAGATTTTATTTCGACTTCTTTGCTTATAGTACTTAGAAACCCTTTTTGACTTTTATCTGATTTTAGCCTAAATTTAATAATATTGTTTATTGAGATTTTTTTCATGTTATTGTTTTATGTGAAGTTAAAGAAAAAATTCTATTGTTAAACTATGTTGTAGAGACAATGAAATAGAATCTAGATATGTTATTTTAAGTTCCAATTTTATTAGCAATTTAAAATATTGTATAATTTCTTCCTTACGGGAAACCGTACTCTATATAAACAAAAAACCGCCTTACAATAGTAAAGCGGTTAGTATATTAATTTGCCTCGGTCGCTGACCGTTACATCATTCCTGGCATTCCACCACCCATTGGCATAGCTGGTTCAGCACTCTTTACTTCAGTGATAACACATTCAGTAGTAAGAAGCATTCCAGATACAGAAGCTGCATTTTCAAGGGCAACTCTTGTTACTTTAGTTGGGTCAATGATTCCTGCTTCAAGCATTTGAACATACTCGTCAGTTTTAGCATTGTATCCGAAGTCACCTGTTCCTTCTGCTACTTTAGCAACGATTACAGAACCTTCACCACCTGCGTTAGCAACAATTTGTCTTAATGGCTCCTCGATAGCTCTCTTAACGATTTTGATCCCTGTGTTTTCGTCAGCGTTAGCACCAGAAAGGTTGTCTAGAGATTTGATTGCTCTTACTAAAGCAACACCACCACCTGCAACAATACCTTCTTCAACAGCTGCTCTTGTAGCGTGAAGGGCATCATCAACTCTGTCTTTTTTCTCTTTCATTTCTACTTCAGAAGCAGCACCTACATAAAGTACAGCAACACCACCAGCTAACTTAGCTAATCTTTCCTGAAGTTTCTCTCTGTCGTAGTCAGAAGTTGTAGTTTCCATCTGAGCTTTGATCTGAGCTACTCTTCCTTTGATTTTCGCTTCGTCACCACCACCGTTTACAACCGTTGTGTTGTCTTTGTCGATCGTTACTTTCTCAGCAGTTCCAAGCATATCTAAAGAGATGTTTTCCATAGTGAAACCTTGCTCTTCAGAAATCACTTGTCCACCTGTAAGGATTGCGATATCTTCTAACATTGCTTTTCTTCTGTCTCCGAATCCTGGAGCTTTTACAGCAGCAATTTTAAGAGAACCTCTTAGTTTGTTTACTACCAAAGTAGCTAAAGCTTCACCTTCAACTTCTTCAGAGATAATTAATAGAGACTTACCACCTTGTGCAATTGGCTCAAGAACTGGAAGTAATTCTTTCATTGAAGAAATTTTCTTCTCTACTAAAAGGATATATGGGTTTTCTAGTTCAGCTAACATTTTCTCAGGGTTAGTCACGAAGTAAGGTGACTGGTATCCTCTGTCGAACTGCATACCTTCTACAACGTCAACTGTTGTATCGATACCTTTAGCTTCTTCTACAGTGATTACCCCTTCTTTTCCAACTTTTCCGAAAGCTTCAGCGATTAAAGCACCGATCGTTTCGTCGTTGTTAGCAGATACAGAAGCTACTTGCTTTACTTTATCTGTAGAATCTCCAACCTCCTGAGACTGTGTTTTAAGGTTTTCAACAACAGCAGTTACTGCTTTGTCGATCCCTCTTTTAAGATCCATTGGGTTAGCACCAGCAGCTACATTCTTAAGACCTTCTCTTACGATAGCTTGTGCCAATACAGTAGCGGTAGTAGTACCGTCTCCTGCGATATCATTAGTTTTGGAAGCAACTTCTTTTACCATTTGTGCTCCCATATTTTCTACTCTATCTTCAAGTTCGATTTCTTTTGCAACAGAAACACCATCCTTAGTTACGTGTGGAGCACCGAAAGATTTTTCGATTACTACGTTTCTTCCTTTAGGACCTAAAGTTACCTTTACTGCATTTGCTAATGCATCAACACCTCTCTTTAGAGCGTCTCTTGATTCAATATCGAATTTTATTTCTTTTGCCATAATTTTTTAGCTTTAGGCTATAGGCTTTAAGCAATAAGCTTTTTACCTTTAGCAATTAATTATTATTTAATAATTTTTTTCTAAGTTGTATAAGTTTTTGTCTGGTTAAATTCAGTGTAGCATTAAGGTCTGTTATTTTATCTTCAGAAGTAAAACCTAAATCACAAGAAAGTAAAAGAAGATATTCGGTTTCATTTGTTGAACCTATACTTATTTCTATAAATCTTGCGAATTCTTTGTCTGTGGATCTTCCACAACCCTCCGCTATATTTGTAGGAATAGAAACTGCGGCTCTTCTTATTTGAGAAGTAAGACCAAAAAGTTCTGACTTAGGAAAGTTTTCAGAAATAATATAAATTTCTCTTACCAGTTCATGGGCAATTTTCCAGGTGTCATATTTTTTGTAGTCTCTCATTGCCTACTGCTTATAGCTTAATGCTTATTGCATTTTATCCAATAATTCCTAATAGATCAGCTTCTTTTACAATTAAATAATCTTTACCTTCCAATTTCAATTCGGAACCTGAATATTTCCCATAAAGAACTTTGTCACCTACCTGAACAGTGGTAGGTTCGTCTTTTTTACCAGGACCTACTGCCACTACAGTACCTTCTTGCGGCTTTTCTTTTGCAGTATCCGGGATAATGATTCCTGAAGCTGTTTTAGTTTCTGCTGCGATTGGCTCTACCAGAACTCTGTCTGCCAATGGTTTAAAGTTTACTGACATAATATATTTATTTTTTAATTATTTCTGTCTTGTAATTCTCTAAATGTATGCCATGAGACACCGATGGATGAAATGGCAGAATTTTAAGGACGAATGTGAAAATTTGGCAGAAAAATTATTTTTTGCGTGCAGGAAATCCGAAGAGATAGCTGGTCGCTACAGGCACTACAAACAGAAGAACGGTAATGGCGGAAACCAGAATTTCCATCGTATGGCTAGCTAAAAACTGAGCGAAGGCTGTACCAGGGTAGAAGTGTTCATATAGTGACAGACTGAGTTTAAGTCCTAAAATAGCGATCACAATGAAAGCGGCTGTTTCCAGGAAAGGAAATACCTGCATCAGACGGACAAACCATTGTGCAATAAATCTCATGGCTAAAATCCCAATAAAAACACCAAGCGTAATCAAAAGCAAATTGTCTGAAAACGCTACCGCAGCAAAAACATTATCAATAGAAAAAGCTAGGTCCATCACTTCCACAATAGCAACCGTAGCCCAGAACTGTCCCAGCAGCCCTATGGAATTTTTGTACAGCCAGCCAGATTCTTTGTCAGTATTTTTCTCCTGAATTTCATTATCATCACTGCTTTTAATTTTTTTGATCAACCAGTCAAAGGATATATAGAGCAGATACAACCCTCCCAGTGGCTTTAGCCACCATACGGAAATGAGTACGGAAGCGAAAATAAGAGCCAGTCCGCGAAAAACATAAGCTCCAAGGATGCCGTATTTTAAAGCTCGCTTCCGTTGGTGTTCCGGCAGATCCATGACGATGGTTGCCAATACTGCAGCATTATCTACAGAGAGCAGGCTTTCGATCAGGATGAGATTGCCAATAATGGCTATTGATTTTGCGGGATTTTGTAAAATATCATTTAAAAGATGGGTGAAATCAGGAAATATCATTTTTTATAGAAATAGTGTTTTGGTTAAGTTTTGAAATAATGGCCGCAGAAACTGAAATGCCTATGAAATTGGTAACCGATCTCGCTTCATTCATAAAGCGGTCTACACTGTATAACAGGGCAAGGTCTGTGGTGGGGATTTTTCCAAACCGGCTTAAGGTGAACATCAGAGCAAGGAAGCCGGATCCGGGTACTCCCGAAGCCGTTTTTGAAGCAATTGAAATGGTGATAAAAAGCCATAAATAATCTGTTGCCGTAAGAGGAATATTATAAAACTGGATGAGGAAAATGCATGAGATGGAAAGGTAGATGCAGGCTCCGGCGAGATTAAAATTATACCCGAGAGGAATAATGAGGCGAAGAATTTTGCGGTCGTAGCCCTGGGATTCCATTTTATCAAAAATCATGGGGAATGCCATCTTGGAAGAAGACGTAGCGACCACCAGGATAATTTCTTCTTTAATGCTGATCAAAAAATCCCAAAGGTTAATTTTAAAGTAAGCGGTTACAACACCTAATATTCCGAAAATAAAAAATACACTCGTAAGATATACCGTAGCAACAATCTTACTTAATGGCAGTAAAGTATTAATTCCATATACTGAAATTCCATAAGCAATATTACAGAAAATGACGATCGGAAGAAATAGATAAACATACTTGATGACTTTAAAAAACAGGTTTTTTCCTGCATCGATAACCTTAAGAATGTTATTATTTTTCTTGGAAAGACCAATGAGCACTCCTGCTGATAGGGATACAAAGAGAAACAGCACATAATTACTGATGTGTAAAGGATTCGTGGTCTTTGTTAAAAATCTTTCGGGAAGCGCTTTGTGCGAAGAAATTATAATTCCTGTATTGGCCCCCGGTTTTAAAAGAAGCCCTGAGCCAATTCCCAATAAAATACTGATGGAGGTGATGATGAAGAAATAGATCACCATCTGGCTTACAATTTTAAAAGCATTTTTTGTACTGAAAATATAGCTTACCCCGTAAGTTACTGCAATGAAAATAACGGGAATAATCAAAATTTCAAGCAACATGAAAAAGTAACTGCTTACCGTTTTCAGATGTTTACTGACTTCCGGAAAATAATAGCCGGTTAATGCTCCGCATAGAATAGCCGTGAACACATAAAGCGTAAGGTTCCTTACATACGAGTCTGTAAATGTTTTTTGCTTAAAAGGCTTCATCATCACTTTTTTATATGATAAGATTACAAGATCAAAGATATAACCTTATATAATACCAAGAATCAATGCACTCAGCAACATGATGACTGATGATCCTATAGCCCATTTTAAGGTATATTTTAAATGATCCGAAAACTCAACACCTGCCAGTGATACCAACAGATAGGTAGACGGTACCAAAGGGCTGAGAAGATGTGAACCCTGCCCGATAAGGCTTGCTCTTCCCAATACTTCTGGTGAAATTCCTAATTGATGACCTGTAGCAACGATAATGGGCAATATGCCAAAATAGTAGGCATCGTTGGACAGGAAAAAAGTAAACGGTATGCTGAACAAGGCTGTGACAATATTCATGTATCCTCCCCAGCTCTTGGGAACGATTTCTATCATACTGTTTCCCATTGCCTGCATAATACCTGAACCGTTAAGGATTCCTGTAAAAATACCTGCCCCAAAAATCATTCCTGCTACCGATAAGGCATTTCCTGCATGTTTGGAGATTATTTTCTGCTGGTCTTTTAATTTTGGATAATTGATGATAGAGGCAATACAAAAAGCAATCATAAAGGCAATACCTAAGGGAACAATATCCAGGATCATCACTACTAAAAGAGTGATGGTAAGCGCGAGATTGATCAGGATAAGTTTCGGACGGCGGAGCTTAGGGTCCGCCTCTCCGATAATGTCATTAGTGTTGTAGCCGGTAAATTTTCCATGTTTTGCAATTCTTATTTTTTCTCTTCTTCCCAAAAGGTAGGCAACAAATATGACCCATAGGATGCCTATAGACATAATAGGAATCATTGGGACAAAAATCTCTGTGTGCCCCAGTTTGAGCGAACTCATTACCCTTGCGGTAGGTCCTCCCCAGGGAAGAATGTTCATGATCTGCCCCGCTAGCATAATAATGCAGGTAAGAATTAACGGATTCATACCCTGCCTTTTGTAAAGCGGAAGCATAGCCGCCACTACAATTAAATACGTGGAAGAGCCGTCACCGTCCAGTGAAACCAAAGCCGTAAGAACAGCTGTTCCTATTGTTGTTTTGATGGGGTTGTCTCCAACGGCTTTTAAAATTATATTAACTAAGGGCTCAAAAAGCCCCGTGTCTATCATTAAACTGAAATAAAGGATCGCAAAAATCAGCATAACACCGGTAAGCGCTATTTCTTTGACACCGTTTTTCATCATATCTCCCAGCTGAGGGCCAAAACCTGCCAAAAGAGCTATGGTTACAGGTACGATGACCAGGGCGGTAAGCGGAGTCATCTTTTTGTTCATGATGAGAATCATGAAGATGAAGATCATTAAAAAACCAAGAAATGTAAGCATAGTTTATTGTAAATATTAATGAGGTTATTGTTTCTTTTTTCTCCAGTCAAAAGTGTTTCTGAAACCTATAAATCCGTAATTACTGGTTTTTCCGGTCTCCATCTGATTGATAAAGGCAAGTTCCAAAGCTGAATTTTTTCCTGTTTTTATGCCGATGCCTGCCGTAAGACGGTTGCTGTCAAAGGGTTCTGCTTTATCAATATTCATTCTTATTTCATTTTTAAGAATGCCGTAAAGTTTTTCCTTTTGGCCCTTTTTATTGAAAGGAATGCGGACAGAGATCAGATACCGGATTCTTACCTCAAATTCGTCTGGGTTGCTGATAAAACGCTCCTCCACCCTAAGACGGTTGGAAATTGATGTTCTGCCAATGTAGTAATCAGCAGTTACCTGTTGAAAAGGTCGTTTTTCATATCGTATTCTTTTGGAATCATCAGCATTATAAGATTCAAGAGTTAAAAACATGGCGCCTGCAGCAGGCCTTATATTCTCAGCCACCTCATAATCTACATAAGCATTAACAAGGAAAAGTCTGGTATCATAAGCCAGATCGAAGGAACGGTACTGGGTAAGTGCGGTTAATGTACTTTTATCCGTAATCTTTGCTGACATCAGGTACTGAAACCACATATTGTAATTGTCTTTACTCTGACTGTACAAAAGGCTGCTTACCATGCAAAATGATAAAATAAGCGTTAATTGTATATTAAATTTCATGTAATATTTGATTAATATTGCGGTTTATCAAATATATTTATTCGGAAGAGCGGGGTTGGATTTTTTCAATCAATGACAGTTTTTCTCAACGAACTGCATTTTAAGGCAAAAAGATATTATATTTGATTCGTTTCAAAATAAGGGATGGACTATGTTTTTAATCATTAATTTTATTATTATATTATTGATTATCAGGATTTTATTTAGCGGTAAGGTTCTGGAAAGCCTGATGAAGTACCGTTGGAAATTTTTGTTGAGGTTTCAGCATATTTTTTTCCTTTTTATCTTCATTTTGATGACTTATTTCACCGAAAACTACTTCCTGGATTCAACTCAGCTGGTGATAAGTATTATTTTGAATATAATTTTCAATGTTGGAATTTATTACCTGGTCTACTATTATCTTGTTCCCCGGTTTTATTTATCCAATAAGTATCCGGAGTTTATCCTCTATGCTTTGATCTGTTTTTTGGTATCCAGTCTTTTCAGAATTTTGTGGGAGCCGGCCGTTTTTCAGATGGATTTAAGCAGAAAAGATGTTCATGCCGGCTTTCTGTATAATGTATATATTTCGCAGGGGATTATCATTCTGGTAGGATCTTTTCTGGGAATTACCAAAGACAAGTTTTTAATAGAACAGGATGTGATCAGCCTGGGAGAAGAGAAAGATCAGCTGTATCTGGATTTACTGAAGTCCAAACTTAATCCCCATTTTTTACTGAATACTCTTAATAATATATATGCGAACAGCTTTACCCATTCTGAAAAGACATCAGATTCTATCTTGCAGTTGAGCAGGCTTCTGAAGTATATTATTTATGACAGCGGAAAAGAAAAAGTGGCGGTTTCCCAGGAATTCTCTTCACTAAAAGCACTTGCCGCTTTGTATCAGCTTAAGTATAATAACAAGCTCGATATTGTTATGGATATTGAAGATCAGGAGGATTTTGACATTGCTGAAATTCCGTCTGCGATACTTCTTACTTTATTTGAAAATGCTTTAAAACATTCGGCCATAGGAGAAGATGCTCATGGCTTTATAAAATTATTCTGTACTGTTGAGCGCTCTGAGCTGTATTTTGAAATTATAAATTCTGTAGGGAAAGAGAGAACTCATCAAGCTGAATCTAATTATCACGGATTGGGTAATGAAGCAATTATTCATATCTTGGAAAAATTTTATCCGGACCAGTATGAATTTTATTCCGGACCGAAAGAAAATGATCAATATAAAATTGCTTTAACAATTACTATCAATGGCTAACCTGACTATCGTTAATGTAGATGACGAATATCCTGCATTGCAGCTTGTAAAACAATATTGCGATCAGCTTGAAGAAGTTGAACTGCTGGCTTCCTTTCAGAAACCGGAAGAAGCACTGGCTTTTCTTAAAGCTAACAGCGTGGATCTGGTTGTTTTTGATATCAATATGCCCGGCATCAATGGAGTGGAACTTTTGGAGCAGCTTCCAGATCCGCCACTGTGTATTTTCCTTACCCTTGAAACAAAATTTGCGGTGAAAGCATTTGAGCTGGATGTCGTTCATTATCTTATAAAGCCTGTCGATTTTGATACCTTTAAAAAAGCGGTAAACAAGGCAAGAGATTTTGTTCAGTTTAAAAGTTCGGCAGGCAATAAACAGCAGGAGGACTTTATTATGTTCAAATCCAATTATGTGATGAATAAAGTTTTTCTTAAAGATATTCTTTGGATACAGGGATTTGGGGAATATATTGTACTGATGACAACATTGAAAAAGTATATGATTTTGGAGAGAATGTCAAATTTTGAAGAGAAATTTCAGCATTTGGGATTTATCAGAATTCATAAGTCTTATATTGTATTGTCAGATCACATCAACTCTTA
This sequence comes from Chryseobacterium pennipullorum, assembly GCF_003384725.1. Classification (GTDB taxonomy): domain Bacteria; phylum Bacteroidota; class Bacteroidia; order Flavobacteriales; family Weeksellaceae; genus Chryseobacterium; species Chryseobacterium pennipullorum. The sequence goes on along the minus strand of NZ_QNVV01000006.1, from coordinate 207,539 downwards.
TAATTCCGGCCATGTTTTCCTGAAAAATGGAGAGGAGCTTCCGTTGGGAAGAACGTATAAAAAGAACTTAAAAATTCATTTTAGCTAAAAGATAAAGCCGGAAAATTCCGGCTTGTATTGATTGTTATGAGGTAGTTGGATTATGGGCAATGCTGTCCCGGTCCGATCCATAGGATACACTGTCCTTTGTAATTGTATTCACAGCAATACCGTCCGGCGGCACCTCCGTTGATTGATTTTTGAGCATCTCTGCTTAATGACTTGGCATTTTTCATAGTAGTAAGTTTTTGGTGTACAATTCCTGAACATTTAAAGTCAATCAGGTTTTTGACTTTTGATGTTGAAGTCTTAATTCAAATATAAAACTTTTTCCTTAATACGTGATATATTTTTAATAAAATTTTAAAAATAAATGTTTGATTTTCAGTGGATAGTGGTATGATCTTGTTTTTTTGAATGATGGAAAGTATTTTTGTTGGGCTCTTATGCAGCGGTTAAATGAGCATTCCAATCAACTGATCAATTTGAAAAAAGAAAAAAACCGGAAAACTTCCGGCTTTTATTCTGAAAATTATCAAAAGGATCAATTATGGACAAAATTGTCCCGGACCGATCCAGCGGATACATTTCATATTGTCGTCGTAATCACAGCACACAAGTTTTGCAGCAGTTCCTCCATGGATGGATTTTTGAACTTCTCTGCTTAAAGGTTTAGCATTTTTCATAGATAATATTTTAGGTTTGTGAATTTTAAATTGTTGACACCTGTCAGGTTCAGATAATAGGCCTTTTTTTACTATTCCAAATGTAATGAATTTTAAACCAGATTGTTATGTTGATTGTAGACAGAAACAGGGTGTTTATACTTGAGAAGAACTATTTTTAGAACATGGGTTCCATTGACATTTTGCTTCCTTGTATATCCATATCCTGTTTTACTATTTTTCTTGTCTGTGGATCGATGTAATATGTTACAGAAGAAGATTGATCTGAGATGTCATCAGTAGTTTTTACGATCCATACCGGTTTTCCTTTGTATTCAGATTTCTTGGTGTCCAGGATGTATGCTTTCATTATGCCCTTTTTGGCCGTATTGGGATTATAATCGAAAATGGAAATTTCAGCAGTATAATCTTCTTTTAGAGGAAGAAGTCTGATGAGGATAGGGTAGATACTGCTGTCGAAATAATTGGATGCTGCGATATTAATATTTTCTTTTTTACCGCCATTTCTGTCGCTATGATATCCGGTTACATGAGTTTTCCCAAACTTTAGCTCCATCGCTCTTTGTGGGTTAAAAGATGAATGATAAACGGGTTGGAAATTGGCCATTTTTACCACACTGGAATCTACATATTTGACATCACGTTGAGGTTTCATTTTTACATTGGTTTTGATCAAAAGATCTGTAGAATTGAGTTTTCGGAGCTCAGTAATTACTCTGCCAAATTCCAGCTTTTTTCCGTCACGCTCCAGATACCATATAGATTCTGATACTTCGTTTTGTATGAGATTAGGATCAATTTTAATATTTTTCGGACTAAGAAGATTCTGTGAAAAAAGATGAGCAGTACCTGACAGTAAAAGAAAAATAAAAGTTCTCATGGCATTTTTTTATAATAAGTAGTAGTATCCTTGTGGAAAGTTACAACCATTTGATTTATAAATATTTCCTGCAAGCGAGTTACCGTTTTATAGAAAAGAAAAAGTTCACCATGCGGGTGAACTTTTGATTTGATCTCATTTACAGGTTTGCTTATAATCATCAATGAGCTTTTTATACATTTTGGTGTACAGCTCGGTTTTGAAGTGCATATTGATCTTAGCTGCTTCTGCGCCTTTTTTTCCTTTAATCAGAGCTTTTCTTTCTGGTTCAGATTCTCTTTTATTTTCCTTAAAGGTTTTATTGGAGAAATAATCATTTTTTCTGGCTTCCTCTACTTTTTTCAGGAACTCAGGACAATCGGCTCCAACAATTTCGTAAGCCTTATAAAACTTTTTATAGAGCGTTTTCATATTGAATAGAGCTAAAGGACTTAATGAACTGTAGTCTACCGGAGCAACGGCAACGGTTTCATCCGGCTTGCTAAGATAAATCATGACATAAGTCAACTGACAGCTGTCTTCATTTCCGTCAAATCCTGAAGAAAAACTATTCCCGAAATTGGCTTTGCACATCATGCTTCTGTAGCCATAAAGATTGATGGGCCCCTTCTCCATTAAAGGAAGCATTAATACTCTTCCTTTCGATTCCATTTCCAGATCATTATTGATTTCCTTTACAATTCGTTTATCAAGTTGCAAAACTTCATTCGTATCCTCGTTGGTATACATAAGGCTTTTAATATCAGATACCGGAATCAATTGTATGTTTGTATCGTCTTTTGAAGATTTAAATCTGACTTCTTTTCTGTCTAAATGAGCACTTTTCTCACTGTTATTACCTATAAACTGGAACGTTGCCACATCAGGAAGCATAAAATCCTGAGCAAATCCTTTTTTGATATTTCCATCTTCCATAAGGATTTCAATTGGGAGGAAGTCCCTTTTACCCGTATAAAATTGCAGGGATTGGGCATATAGAGTAGTGGCTGTTACAATGAACAGCAATAATGCAGTAAGTTTTTTCATGGTTGTCTTAAAATTATATTAGCTTTTTCCTGCCGCCTGCATTGGGTTTACCTTTCCGTTGGCACCTCCTCTTACGGAGCCGCCTTCCTGTTTTTGTTTAAAAAGTTGGAACTTTGAAGTTTCCGTACCGGATCCGGCACTGCTCCAGAAATTATTGGTGGTATCGATGTCTGCTGTTTCTCTCATGGGGTCCAGCTGGATAGATTTCAGTTTCTTATCAAAATAATAAGTCTTTGAAACCTTTTGCTCGTTCAGCCTCCAGATTTGCGCTGCAGATTTATCATATAATTTTGAGCCGTCTTCAAAGGTAAATTCAAGAATGATTGGCATTACCAGCCCGCCTTTGTTCACGAAATCAATCTGATAAGCCGTCATATTTTTGAATCTATCTTTGTCCCTGGCATCCAATGGCAGAGTGGCTTCTTTCTTTGTCGTATATTCCTTGGTACTTACTTTCTCCTGGCCTCTGTCATATCGGTAGTAAAAATCCTGAACATCCTTATCCTTGTCAACATAGAAAGTAATGTTTTTATCTTCTCTGTTCCTTATTTTTGAAAGATCTTCAAAGCTGTTGACCAAAGGCTTGTCGACTTGATATTTTATTTCTTCAGCTACTTTTGGATGGGTTTCCAGATTGGGTGTTGCTACCGTTACTTTATCAATGGCAATATCCACAGGATCTGTTCCATAGAACCAGCCTCTCCAGAACCAGTCAAGATCTTCACCGCTGGCATCTTCCATCGTTCGGAAAAGATCTGCAGGTTCAGGATGCTTGAAGGCCCATCTTTTTGCATAGGTTTTGAACGCTTTATCGAAAAGTTCCCTTCCCATAATGGTTTCACGAAGGATATTCAGACCTGTAGCGGGCTTAGAATAAGCGTTCGGTCCGTACTGAACAATGTTTTCAGAATTGCTCATGATGGGCTCCAGCTGATCTTTAGGAAGTTTCATATAATCTACAATCGTCCATGCCGGTCCTCTTTTGGACGGGAATGTATTATCCCATTTTTCTTCCGTAAGATATTCAGTGAAGGTATTCAGTCCCTCATCCATCCATGCCCATTGTCTCTCATCAGAATTGATGATCATCGGAAAGAAATTGTGTCCTACTTCATGGATGATCACTCCAATCATTCCGTTTTTGGTTCCTTCGGAATAAGTTCCGTCTTTCTCCGTTCTTCCGAAATTGAAACAGATCATCGGATATTCCATTCCATTGGCCGCTTCTACAGACTGTGCAACGGGATATGGGTAAGGAATTGTAAATTCTGAGTACGTTTTTATCGTATGGGCTACCGCTTTTGTGGAAAACTTTCTGTAAAGACCATAAGACTCTTTAGGATAGAAGCTCATTGCCATCACCTTATTGTTGTTTTCAGGGATGGTCACGCGCATTCCGTCCCAGATAAACTTCCGGGAAGAGGTCCAGGCAAAGTCTCTGACATCCTTAGCTTCGAAGTTCCAGGTTTTTCTTTGTTTTGAATGATTTTTTTCAGCTTTTTTAGCTTCATCGAGGGTGACAATTTCCACGGGTTCAGATGCATTTTCTGCTTTTCTGTATCTTGAAAGCTGGTCTGGTGTTAAGACCTGGTCATAGTTTTTACATTCTCCGGTTCCGCCTACCATATGGTCAGCAGGTACGTTGATGGAAACTTTAAAATCTCCGAATACCAAGGCAAATTCTCCTCTCCCTGTAAACTGGTGGTTCTGCCAGCCCTGGAAATCACTGTATACACACATTCTCGGATACCACTGGGCCATGGTGTACAGGTCATTGCCATCTTCCGGGAAGTTTTCATAACCTCCGCGGCCACCCATTTTGATTCTGTTTCCGATATTGTAATTCCAGTCTACTTTAAAGATCAATTTCTCTCCTTTTTTCAACGCTTTCGGAAGATCGATTCGCATCATGGTTTTGTTGACCGTGTACTTCAGTGGATTTCCTGCGGCATCCGTTACTTTTTCAAGATTGACCCCATAGCCGTTGTCCTTTACCGGCAGTTCAGTTACCTTGAGCTGCTGATCAGTTGTTGAAGGGCGAAGTACAGAAGATGTATCATACCCTGCATTTTTTATATTGGAATGTTCGTTTTCATCAAGCTGCAGCCAGATATAATCCAGCTCATCAGGAGAATTGTTATAATACGTTACGGTTTCAGAACCTTTCAGATTTCTTTTATCCTCATCCAGGTAAGCCGTGATGTTGTAGTCGGCCCTGTTTTGCCAGTATCCGTGTCCCGGAGCTCCGGAAGCAGTTCTGTACATATTGGGCGTGGGCAGGATAGTTCCCAGCTGCTCAAACCTGTTTCCATGGTTGCTGCCCGGGTTATTCTGAATATTTTGTGCGGTGAAACCTGTATATCCGAATACAGAAAGTGAGAATATGACAACTTTTAGTTTCATAACCGAAAAGATTTAATAATTCTCAAAGATAGCAATAAGCTATTGAAATAATCAAAGTATTTTATGCTTAAAAAGGAATTCTTTCTAAAGCCATCTTTAATGATAAAGCGAATACGCCGGAAGAAACAAACAGGATCCAGTCTTTTTTATTCACTTTGAAAATATTGAGAAGGATAAAAAGAATCACCAGAATAGCAGCCACGATAACCATCTGTCCCAGTTCAAGTCCGATATTGAATCCTAAAAGCGGGACGGCAATGCTCTGACTTTTGGCAATCATTACCCTCGCCGTATTGGCAAATCCCATTCCGTGAATCAGTCCGAAGATCAGGGCCAGATAGTAATTGGCCCGCATCAGCGTCTGCTTCTGGTTTTTCATAATGATATTATCCAGGGATGTCAGAACAATCGTTAGAGGAATTAAAAACTCAACCCAATCTGAAGGAACCCTGAAGACATCGAGGATGCTTAAAGCCAGTGTGATCGAATGACCGATGGTAAATGCGGTGACGAGGATCAGAATTTTTTTCCAGTCACTGTAAGAATAAACGGCAATTAGTGCGAGAACAAACAACTGATGGTCCAGGGCATCTAAGGAGATAATATGTTCCCAGCCGAGGTTTAAATAAAAAAGGAAATCCTGCATCATAGCGTAAAAGTATAATGCGTACGAAAATAATGATTAATTTCGGACAAAATTTATTTTAATGTCCGGGTATATGAAGAAATTATGGCTGTTTTTGATTCCTGCTATTTTTTTACTGTCTTTTACAGCGGTGAAACACCCGTATCACGTAGGCTCAGTGGAGATTAATTATAACCCTAAATCGAAGACATTTGAAATTACGGGCCGTTTTTTTCTGGATGATATGGAAAATGGTCTTGGGAAAAAGTATGGAGGTTCTTATCATTTTAATGATGAAAAATACAAAGCCAGAATTAATGACGTTCTGCCAAAATACTGCCTTGAGTATTTCAGGCTAAAAGCAGATAATCAATTTTTGAAAGTCAATTATGTCGGATATGAAGAAGATCAGGAGTCTGTGAATGTCTTTCTGGAGTCGGAACCTGTAGTACATCCCAAAAAGATAGAAGCTGCGGTAAGCTTCCTGTATAATCTGTTTGACGATCAGATTAATATTGTTCATATCATTGTCAACGGAGAAAGAAAAAGTGAAAAGCTTTCTTATCCTAACCGGTACCTGTATAAACAGTTTTAAATACCTTGTCTGTTATTTCTTAAACAGCTCCTGAATTAATTTTCAACCTGAAGTAATGCATTGATGCCTCGTGCATGAGCCAGCAGATCAGGAAAAAAATCATTATAACATTGTTGGAGGAGATCTTTGTGGTCTAAAAAAGCTTCATAAACAGGAATATCTTTATCCAGATACTTCGCTTTGTTGAGAACATTCTGAATACTGAACTTGATGCCCCAGTTCTCACGGTAATTATACAGCCAGTCATCCTGTTCCATTTTCACCAGCATTCTTTTAAAGTTTTCGGGAAGCCATTCGTGATGGGTGTTCAAAACCTGGTAGACATGCAGAGAGTGGGCCTTCCATTCTGCCAGTGAATGCAAAGACAAATCGTTTGCCACAAAATAATCCATTGATACATCCACAAAAGCACCGGCGTACAGCCGTACCAGAGGGGAAAATACTTTTTTTGCCTCATGGATCGCGGGATGTGAGTCTGTAAAGGTATCAATAGCGCGGTGAAGCGTTATTCCATCCTGAATGCCTTTTGGAAAAGAAAAACGATCCCTGTTCCGGATAAAATCTTCGAGAAACTGCCCTACAATTTGTTGATCTGTAAAAGAAAGAAATGAGTGCGCTAAATAGTTCATATGATAAAAGGCTGCAAAAATAAAAACCTTCAAATAAAGTTAACATATTTGAAGGTTTATAAACTAATTAAATATAAGAAATTATCTAACGATAAACTTTTTATTTTCTATCATGATATTTTTGTCATTATAAATATTTAAAAAATATTCTCCTGATAACAATCCTTTTAAATGAATTGTTCTGTCGGAGGTGGTTATTATATTCTGGCCTGATGAGTTGTATATTTTAAATGAAAATCTTCCAGATTCGCTTCCTGAGATATTAATGACCTCATGAGCCGGATTTGGATACAGAGTGAATTTTTGTGGTGCAAGAATTTCATCTTTAGGAGCCTGGAACGGTTGGGTCTCAGGCATAAAATTAGAAACGGCACAGGCGAAACGCGCAAATCCAAATGCCTCATTGGCAGGCTTGGCATTTCCAATGGCAACTCCCGTAGGATCACTGTTGTAGTTAACACCTGGATTCGCCCACCGATTGATCCTTGTACAGTTAAATCCTTTGGATGAACATTCGTCATTATAAGCCATAATGGTTCTCCATCTCTGGGAAGAGGTACTGGCTGTACCCAGTTCGATCGCTTTTTTATTGGTATATCCATGGTGATGATCACATGGAGTGGTGCTCGTATCTACATACCAGTCATGTCTAAGCCCCATATTGTGGCCAAGTTCATGGGCAAGCGAATAATTGGATACGGCACAATTGTATAAGCTCACACAAAACCCTGAAGAGCTGGAATAGTTTGTCGCACTTGTATTGACATATCCCAAACCACAGGTATTGGTGGGGGTAGAGGTCACCAGTGCACATAAGTCGGCTCCGTAAGTTGTTCTTAAACTATGCACACTGTCCATAAAGCCATCATTGTTGTTTCTGAGACGGGGCAGATCGGTGCTCAGGCTTCCTGATTCAGTATAAGCGATCTCCCCTGAGTAGACCAGATTGATCGTTACATTTGAAACTCCTGAATTGGTTAATGCCGTATTGAAATTGGTAATGGCAGTGGCAACAAAAGAATTGCTCTGGGAAAGCCCTCCCCATGCATTTTTGGCGGCTGTGGTAAAAACGATCATTACATCGATTCTCGTGGCAGGGCATACAGGTGTTGAAGATGAGCATACATTGGAGTTCGCTCTGTTAAAACTTTCTGTCTTATCCAGAATATAATCATCTATGCTATCCTGATTAATAATTTTAGAATCACTTACGACAGAAAGTGCAAAAACAGAAGCATCTGTCTGATGAAACATAATCTTTTCGCCGGTACCTGAAGCATACATTCCTGTGATAGTGTTGTCATATTTGGAAAGGACAAGTTCTGCTTTCGGGTCGTTTTCTACAGCATAAACATAAGATTCGCTTTTGTTGCTGTAGGAGTAAGTACGGATAAATTTTGCAGTAATTTCGTTGCCTGTAGGAAGTGTAATCTGCAAATCGGATCTTAAATTAAAAGAAGGTTGAGAATAATACTTTGTCAGTAAATAAGTGGATGATAATTCGCGGCTTACTTTCTGATTTGTTTTTAAAGTACTTTCATTAATGGGATTTTGAAAAACTCTGTTTTGTGCATACAATAAGGTAGCACAAAACAATACAAGAATTGCTAATTTTGTTTTCATTTTATTTGTTTAAGTGGTGATAAACAAATTTATGCAAAAAAATCAATAATTGGTGAATTTTATTATTTCATTAATGATTGTATATGGAAACGCCTTTATTTGTAAGGGTTTTTTATCTTTAAAATAATTGTGTTGTTAATTTATGATCCTCCGATTCTTCGTGCGGTGAATAAATACACGATCAATATACAATACCATCTATTAAGAATACACTTCGGGATGTTTAAAAAATGGGGTTGTGTTTTTATTAAAAAAGCCTTTCGTGAAAATCTTCAATTTTACTTACCTCTTCAATTTTGATCCCAAATTTTCTTTTAGGAATTTTATTAAGGTTTGAGATAAATATTTTTTCATAGCCCAGTTTTTCTGCTTCAGAAATGCGCTGCTCCGCTTGTGCTATCGGCCGGATTTCACCGCTCAGTCCGATTTCACCCGCAAAACAGTAATGTTCTGATATGGCAATATCTTCATTGGAAGAAAGTATGGAAGCTACCACCGCGAGATCCAGCGCCGGGTCGTCGGTTTTGATTCCCCCCGTGATATTCAGGAAAACATCCTTAGCCCCCAGCTGAAACCCAGCGCGTTTTTCCAGAACGGCCAACAACATATTGAGTCTTTTGGCATCAAATCCTGTCGAACTTCTCTGAGGAGTTCCATAAACAGCAGTACTTACCAAAGCCTGGATTTCCAAAAGCATTGGCCGGTTTCCTTCAAGCGTTACGGCAACAGAGTTTCCGGAAAGCTCTTCAAACTTCTTGGTAATCAGGATTTCCGAAGGATTTTTAATTTCCTTCAGTCCTTGTGAAATCATTTCATAGATGCCAATCTCGGAGGTGGAGCCAAAACGGTTTTTGTTAGCCCTCAAAAGTCTGAAAAGGTGATTGCGGTCACCATCAAAATTCAATACGACGTCCACCATATGTTCCAGGACCTTAGGACCGGCAATCTGCCCATCTTTGGTAATATGGCCGACAAGAAATACCGGTGTGTTGTTTTCTTTGGCGTACTTGATAATCTCGTTGGAGCATTCCCGGATTTGAGAAACCGTTCCCGGTGAGCTTTCGATCAGCTGGGACTGAAGAGTCTGGATAGAGTCTATGATCATGAAATCCGGTTCCAGTTTTTTGGCTTCGTGAAGAATTTTTTCAAGGGATGTTTCCGTAAAGAGAAAGCAGTTGGGATTTTGTACGTCGGTCAGCCTGTCTGCTCTCATTTTAATCTGAGAGGCACTTTCCTCACCTGAGACATAGAATACCTTCTTTTTCATCTTTAAAGCCAGCTGTAGAAGAAGGGTAGATTTTCCGATTCCCGGCTCACCACCGATCAGGGTAACTGATCCCAGAACAATACCGCCACCCAAAACTCGGTTCAGTTCTTCGGAAGGGGTTTTAATTCTCGGTTCCTCACTGGTCTCCACCTCAATAATGTTGATGACATGTTGTTTGGTTTTTGAAAAAGGAGGTGTTTTATGAGAAGTTTTTTCCACGACTTCTTCTACTAAAGTATTCCATTGCCCGCAGTTTTTGCATTGTCCCATCCATTGAGAATATTGGGATCCGCAGTTTTGACAGAAATATGCTGTTTTCAGTTTTGCCATACTGCGAAGTTATAAAAAAATGCATTTTTCTTCCGAACTTATCTTAAGGGAATCGTAAAAATAATTATAGATTGTTGTCGGAATATCTTTCATATATTAGCTTTGTTAAATTAAAATATTAATTAAAAGATAACGACAATGAAAAAACTATTTTTATCCTTTGTATTGACGTTCCTGAGTGTGATGGGTTTTGCTCAGAACAATTGGGAAATAGATCCGATGCATTCCTCAGTGAACTTTAGTATCAAGCACATGGGAATCAGCTTTGTCCAGGGAAGGTTTGATAAGTTTAATGGAAAATTAACGACCAAGGGGGCTTCTCTTGACAATGCAGCACTTACCGTAACTATTGCAGCCGAAAGCATCAATACAGGAGTTGATATGAGAGACAAGCATCTTAGGAGTGATGATTTTTTTGGAGCAGGCCAATATCCTGATATTACATTTGATGGCGCATCTGTTTCCAAAGATAAAAACGGGGGCTATCTCTTTACAGGAAAACTGGTCATTAAAGAGGTAAGCAAAGAAGTAAGCGTACCGGTAACTGTTGGAGGAACCACTAAAAATAAGGATGGAAAAGAATTGATGGGGCTTCAGGCGAAATTCACCATTGACCGTCTGGATTATAATATAAAATATGATCCTACAGGAAAAGGCGTTGCCAAGGACGTTGATATTACCGTATATCTTGAACTGGTAAAGAAATAGTTATACCTATATTTTAACAGAAAAGGATTTCCAGCTGAGATGGGAATCCTTTTTTTTGTGGTTATGTTTTCAGTGCCGGATATTCATGTTGCCGGCTGAAAGGTGAAAATTTCAAAATTATTGATCAGCACATCTCCTTTTGAAATCGTATTGATGAATATAATCCTGTTCAGAATCATACACCAATTAATACAGTCCACAATATTGGGGCGATAATCATCTGATTGAGTTTGCCGAAATCGTGATGTCTATTAGTTTGTGTCATTGGTTTATACCCCATATAAATATTTTTTTTAATCAGGTTTTATAATTGTTTGAACGGTGTTTTTTCATTTTCAAAATGTAAATAATTGCTTTGTGTTTCTTTTTCCCATAACTTTGCACAAACCTAATCTAATGAGTAAAAAGAATACAAAATACATCTTTGTGACAGGAGGTGTAACTTCATCTTTGGGAAAAGGAATCGTTTCTGCTTCTCTGGGACTATTGCTAAAATCACGCGGTTTTAACGTAACGATCCAAAAACTTGATCCTTATATCAATATCGACCCGGGAACATTGAATCCTTATGAACACGGAGAGTGTTATGTGACTGAAGATGGTGCGGAGACGGATCTGGATTTAGGTCACTATGAGCGCTACCTTGATGCGCCAACATCCCAAAACAACAACGTTACTACAGGAAAAATCTACCAGACGGTTATCGAAAAAGAAAGAAAGGGAGATTTCTTAGGGAAAACCGTTCAGGTCATTCCTCATATTACGAACGAAATTAAACGCAGAATCAAAATTCTTTCAAAACAGAACTACGATATCATTATTACGGAGATCGGAGGTACAGTGGGAGATATCGAATCTTTACCGTACATTGAAACCGTTCGCCAGCTGAAATGGGAACTGGGAGAGAAAAACTCTATGGTTATCCACCTTACATTGCTTCCTTACCTGGCCTCCAGTGGAGAATTGAAAACAAAACCATCGCAGCATTCTGTGCGTCAACTGATGGAAAGCGGAATTATGGCTGATGTCCTGGTATGCAGAACAGAGCATAAGATTCCTAAAGATCAGAGAGCAAAACTGGCTCAGTTCTGTAATGTTCCTTTGGATAATGTGATAGAATGTAAAGATCTGGAAACGATCTATGAAGTGCCAATGTATCTTCAGAAACAGAACTTTGACGACGTAGTGCTGAAAGAACTGGATCTGAAAAGTGATAAAGATGCTGATCTAAAGGACTGGAAGAGTTTCCTTAAAAAATTCCAGAATCCTAAGAAGAAAGTTGAAATTGCATTGGTAGGAAAATATATCTCTCTTCAGGATTCTTATATTTCTATTGCTGAAGCGTTTAAACATGCAGGAGCTGACCTTGAAACTGAAGTGAAGGTAAGATGGGTATACAGTGGAGATATTACAGAAGAAAATATTAAAGATACCTTAAAAGGAGTGAACGGTATCCTTGTGGCACCAGGTTTCGGAGACAGAGGGATCGAAGGAAAGGTTCTGACTGCAAAATATGCAAGAGAAAACAAAATTCCAATGTTGGGAATCTGTTTGGGAATGCAGATTATGACGATTGAGTTTGCCAGAAATGTTTTAGGCTATACCAAAGCCAACTCAATGGAATTTGATACGGCAACACCAGATCCTGTTATTTCCTTAATGGAGGAACAGAAAAATGTAATTGACAAAGGAGGTACCATGCGACTTGGAGCGTGGAAGTGTGCGCTTAAGAACGGTTCGAAGCTATATGATACCTACGGAACCAAAAATATTACTGAAAGACACCGTCACCGTTATGAATTTAACAGTGATTATCTTCAGGAATTTGAGAAGAATGGCTTCCTTGCTACAGGGACAAACCCGGAAACAGGATTGGTAGAAGCTCTCGAGCTTCCTGATCATCCATTCTATGTTGGAGTTCAGTATCACCCGGAATATAAGAGTACGGTAGCAACGCCACATCCTTTATTCAGAGCTTTCATTAAAGCCTGCGAAAAGAAATAAGGTAAATTTTTATCATAAACGTCTTGTTATAAACTCAGGCTGATTATTCTCAGCTTGAGTTTATTATATAGTAACGTAGTAAAGCATAGAGTTTTGATAAAAAAACAGTATTTTTGTCAGCTCAAATTACGTACGCAAGTAGGTACATTTTAAATTTAAAATTTTAATATAAAATAAAATGCAACAAAACAACGGAATCGATAAGAAGCAAATGATTAGTTTCGCGGTTTTATGTCTGGTTCTCTTTGGCTTTATGTTCTATTTCCAGAACAAACAGGCGGGTGAGGAACAGTTGAAAGCTCAGCAGCAGAAAACTGAACAGGCGAAAACTGCCGTAAAACAAACTCAGGCAACGAATATCAATCCAAATGTAACTCCTAATGCTATTCAGACGGCCAGTCTGTCAAACAAAGAACTGAATGTAGAGTTCTCAAGTTTAGGAGGTCAGGTTTCTAAAGTTCAGCTTTCAGAGTATAAAGCATATGATCACAAAACAGATAAGGCTGATCTTCCGCTTTACCTGATTAATAAAAACAATTCCAACTACGGCTTTCAGTTTAAAGATAAAACAGGAAAAGTAATCAATACGAAAGATTTGGTTTTCTCTCCTTCCGTAAACGGGAATGCGGTAACAATGACAGCCAATTATAATGGTGCCGTTATTCAGTTTATCTATACATTACTTCCTAAATATACACTGGATTTTAAAGTAAGAACTCAGGGGCTTTCTACAGTTACTTCTGATAATAAAGCAGATTTCATCTGGGATTATAATGTAAGAAACCTTGAAAAGGGTAGAGCTCAGGAACAATCTCACTCGGAATTCTCTTATGCATTCAATAATTATAAAGATTATGATTATGATGGAAGGACAACCATGGAGGAAGAGAAAGAAACACTTAACTGGATCGGGGTAAAGCAACAGTTTTTTGCCTCTGTTATTGAAGCTAAAAATGGCTTCACCCAAAGTAAAGGAAATCAGGAGAATGTTGAAGAAGGAGAATATCTTAAAAAATTAAACTACGAAGGTTTTGTTCAGATGACCGGAAGTGAGCTGAATCAGGATTTTATGTGGTACTTTATGCCATTGGATCTTCCGTTGCTGAAGTCTTATGACAAAAATTTTGACGAGATTCTGCCATTAGGATGGTCTTTTATAGGATGGATGAACCGTGGGTTCTTTATGCCGATGTACAATATCATTGCAGATTGGGGCTTAACGGCAGGTTGGGTGATCTTCCTGATGACCATTATCGTTAAACTGATCTTATCTCCTATTATGTATAAGCAGCATAAGCTGAGTGCGATGATGAAAGTGATTCGTCCTGAGATTGATGAGGTCAATGCCAAGCTTAAAGATGCAGATCCGATGAAGAAACAGCAGGCTACTATGGAAATTTACCGGAAAGCCGGAGTGAATCAGATGGCAGGATGTCTTCCGGCATTGGTTCAGATCCCAATCTTCTATGCCCTGTTCCGTTTCTTCCCGAACTTTATTGATCTGAGAGGTCAGGGATTCTGGTTCGCTAAGGACCTTACAGCTTATGATGATTTGATTAAGTTGCCATTTAAGATTCCGTTCCTTGGAGACCACTTAAGTGTTTTTGCTTTGGCATGTACGGTAGTGATCCTTATTTATACGATAATGACTTCCGGAAATATGCAGCAGCCTCAGCAGGAAGGGATGCCCAATATGAAAGTGCTTATGTATATCTTCCCGATTACATTCCTATTCTTCCTAAATACTTCAGCATCTGGTCTTTCATGGTACTACTTCGTATCAAATGCCATCAACATCCTTATTATCCTTGTTATTAAATACTGGATTTTGGACGAGAAAAAGATCCATGCGCAGATACAGGCCAACAAAGAGAAGCCTAAAGCAGAAGGTAAGTTCCAGAAGAGAATGAGAGAGATGATGGAAAAGGCTCAGGAACAACAAAAAGCTCAGGAGCAGATCAGAAACAAAAAGAAATAAAATCTTGACTAGTCCTAAATAAGCGTTACAGATTAATAGGATATAGTTATTAATAATTTAAGAGATAGTTGTCGGTTTATTTCGGCAACTATCTTTTTTTTATTTTGCTTTTAAAAAATTAGTTTACTCTTTTTACAAGAGCTGTAAAGCTGGAACCTATTTTTTTAACGCAGCGTTCGCAAGGTTATTGGTGTTGTGTATGATTTTCGTTCGCAGTGGCACTTCGTTCGGCAAGGGTTTTCTGCTGAGTGAAACGCCTTATCGATCGTTTTTGTATAAGAACTAAGAAAATTTAGTGTTCCTTTGCGTGGTAAAACTCAGGTACTTCATTATTTTTTACAAGAGCTGTAAAGCTGGAACCTATTTTTTTAACGCAGCGTTCGCAAGGTTATTGGTGTTGTGTATGATTTTCGTTCGCAGTGGCACTTCGTTCAGCAAGGGGTTTCTGCTGAGTGAAACGCCTTAGCGATCGTTTTTTGTATAAGAACTAAGAAAATTTAGTGTTCCTTTGCGTGGTAAAACTCAGGTACTTCATTATTTTCACAAGAGCTGTAGCTTGAACCTGTTTTTTTTTAACGCAACTTTCGCAAGGTTATTGGTGTTGTGCATTATTTTCGTTCGCAGTGGCACTTCGTTCAGCAAAGTTTTTTTCTGCTGAGTGAAACGCCTTAGCGATCGTTTTTGTTTAAGATCTAAGAAAATTTAGCGTTCCTTTGCGTTGAATTACAATAAGATATCCTGCTATTTTGTTTTAATCATATTTGAGTCTGAAAGACTGTCTGTGATGTTTTGTAGGTCCATGTTTGATCAGAGCTTCCTGATGTTTTTTGGTCGCATACCCGAAATTAGTGTCCCATCCATATTCGGGATGTTCCTCGTGAAGTTGGATCATAAGCTGATCTCTGTAGTTTTTAGCAAGAATAGACGCTGCCGCAATAGACAGTACTTTTGAATCGCCTTTAATGATGCATTGATGGGGAATATAATTATAGGGATGAAATTTATTACCGTCAACAAGAATAAGTTCAGGAACAATGGTAAGCCGGTCTAAAGCACGGTGCATCGCATGAATACTGGCATTAAGGATATTATGCTCATCTATAAATGTAGGTGGGAGCTCTGCAATGGCGTAAGTCTTTACATTGTCTTTGATATAGCTGTCCAGCTCCATCCGGGTCTTAAAAGTCAATTTCTTTGAATCATTCACCAGGTTCTGTTGAAAATGATCATCCAAAATAACAGCTGCAGCCACCACCGGCCCGCTTAGACAGCCTCTTCCTACTTCATCACACCCGGCTTCGGTATAAAGGTTGGACCAGCTCTTAATGAGTTCAATATTTATTTCTGCCATTTCATTGGTAAAATTAAAAAAAAGAAATTGATTAGACTTTGTTTTCCCAAATACATCCTTGTAGAATACATTAATTGACTTTATTTTTTTTGTTTAAAGTAAGTTACTTATTTACATTTTTTAATTACAATTTTAATTAGGTTAATATTAATTTATAATATCCTCTATTTGTATTATTATATTTATTCATTTTCAATTTATTCTTTACAATTATATCATGTCATTCGTCATTTGTAGATTCTTTTTCTCTTAACGGTGATGAAAAAAAAATTATGCAGTGCATTGCATGTTTTCATGTTTTCTTTGTTTTTCTAATTGTTGTAATTCGTATGTATTTGATTATGTGTATTTTGCGGTTGGTTTATGACGGGTCTACCATAGATGGTATCAATAATTGGGATCGTTGATATTTCTGAAATAAAAACATTTAATTAATTTTTAATTTTTGTTAAAAATTACTTTTTTAACTTATTTTAATATATTATTTGTGGTTAAAATTTTCAATCTTTGAATATTTTATATTTTTTTAAGAAATTCCTTTGTGATATTAATAAAGTTTTACAAATTTGTACGGATACAAAATTAATTTGATATGAAGAAACTAACAACGAGTCTTCTTGTTTTGGTCTTGACTTCTTCTGTGGCAATCGCCAATGCCCAGCAGACAAAGAACGATACGATAAAAACAAAAGAAATTGAGGGTGTAGTCGTTACTGCACTCGGAATCAAAAGAGAGAAAAGATCTCTCGGTTATTCAACAACAGAGGTAAAGGGAGATCAGATTTCAAACGTTCCCGTTGCCAACGTTTCTGATGCCTTAGCTGGACAGGTTGCAGGTTTGAATATTACCCAGTCGGGAACGATGGGTGGTTCTGCCAACGTGGTTATTAGAGGGATAAAATCTCTTACATCCAGTAACCAGGCGCTTATTGTAGTTGACGGTACTCCGGTGAATAATGATACCTATAATAAATCAGGTATGGCCTCAGGTGGGGGTGGGTATGACTATTCCAACGGTATGGCAGATATCAATCCAAATGATATTGAAAGTGTAAACGTTCTGAAAGGAGCGGCAGCATCTGCTTTATATGGTTCCAGAGGAATGAACGGGGTCATTATGATTACTACTAAAAAAGGTAGAAGATCCCAAAAGATTGGAGTAGAGTTTAACAGTTCTATTACCATTGGGACAGTTGATAAAACGACACTGCCAAAATATCAGAATGAATATGGGGGTGGAACTTCCGGAAATTCATTTTACAATACAGACCCGGCAAATGGCTATCCTGACATTAACGGAGATGGTATTATAGATAATAATATTGTAAATACCTATAATGACAGTTCTTTTGGGACAAGGTTTGATCCAAACAGACTTGTGTATGACTGGGATTCACAATACAGCAACTTACCAGGATATCTGAAGCCAACCCCTTGGGTGGCGGGAAAGAATCCGAATTCAGTGTGGAATACTTCTACAACCTATCAGAATTCCATCGCTTTTTCTGCGGGAAATGATAAAGGAAAATATAGGGTAGGCTATACCAACTTCTTTCAACAAGGAGCCTTGGTAAATAGTGAACTGAAAAAAAATACACTTGACTTTTCAGCCGATTATAACTTTACAGATAAGCTTAATGTATTTGCTAATATATCATACATCAATACCAAAGGAAAAGGTAGAGCGTATACAGGCTATGAATCCAGAAACCCAATGCAGTCTTTCAGACAGTGGTGGAATATGTCGGTTGATATGGATAAGCAAAGACAAGCCTATGAGCTAACCGGAAAGAATATGACGTGGAATATTCAGGATTGGGAGACTCAGAAAGTGGGATATACAGATAATTTCTACTTCAACAGATACGAAAATTACCAAACTGATAATAGAAATCGTTATTTTGGTAATTTTGGTTTGAATTATAAATTTACGGATTGGTTAAGCTTCATGGGAAGATACACCTTTGATACCTTTGATGATTTAAGAGAAGAAAGAGTGGCTAAAGGGTCATCAGATCAGGGTCGCCTTAGTAATGGAGGGAATGGTGAATATTATGTGATGATGCAAAAAGTTTATGAAATGAACTATGACGGTATCTTTAATATTAACAAGGATCTTGGAGGTGATTTTAACCTTAATGGTAATGTTGGATTCAATTTAAGAAGGAACAGAAGGTACGGGATGTCTGTAGTGACGAATGGAGGTTTGAAAGTAGCAGGTCTGTATTCCATTACCAATTCAGCAGAACCATTAACAGAAAATAACTTACTGGATTTTGATGAGAAGAAGACTACAACAGGTTTATTTGCTCAGGCAAGCTTAGGGTATAAGAATATGCTTTTTGTAGATGGTTCATATCGATATGACAAATCATCAGCATTACCAACAGCCAATCGCGGATATGATTATTATTCAGTGTCTGGTAGTTTTGTCTTTTCTGAACTGCTACAAAGCAAAGATAAAATCAACTTTGGTAAATTGAGATTGAATTATGCAGAAGTAGGTAATGACACAGGTCCATACAATCTGGTTAATACTTATGTATTTAACCCTGTCTTTAACGGGTCGTTTAATGCGACTGCTCCTGCGACATCGGCAAACCCCTACTTAAGACCTGAAAGAATGAAGGAGCTTGAAGCGGGACTTGAAATGGGTTTCTTCAGAAATCGTCTGAATTTTGATGTATCCGTTTATAAGCAGAAAACTGAAGACCTTATTACGCCCACAGATATTTCTGGTGCTTCCGGATTTACAAGAATGTGGGTGAATGCTGGAAATATTGAAAATACAGGTATCGAAACCAGATTAACAGTTGTACCTATTAAAACATCTAATTTTACCTGGGAACTGACAGGTAACTGGTCTAAAAATAAATCAAAAGTAACCCATATTTATGGAGATAATGACTTCTTACAATTTGCATCGATGTGGAATGTAACCACAGGAGCTAAAATAGGAGAGTCTACCGGAACCATAAGAGGGACAAACTTTGTCTACCTTAATGGAGAAAAAGTGGTTGGAGCTGATGGAAGATATTTGGTAAGTGATGATCCTCAGGAGATTATTGGTGATGCGGTTCCTGACTGGAGAGGGAGTATCATGAATACGGTCCGATATAAGAATTTCAGTTTGAGCTTCTTAATAGATATTAAGCAAGGGGGTGATGTATATTCACAGGATATGGCGTTTGGTCTAGGGAGTGGCTTGTATCAGGAAACTGCAGGTTTAAATGATTTGGGTAATCCTCTTAGGAATTCTCTTGCTAATGGAGGAGGAATTATTTTACCTGGTGTAAAAGCTGATGGAACACCCAATGATATTAGAACTGGCTTTACCAATGTGAACAACCCGTATGGTTACAATAGAGCTCCTGAAGCAATGCATGTGTATGATGGATCTTTTGTTAAATTGAGAAATGTTTCGCTTTCCTATAAACTACCTAAAGAAATGCTTGGCAATAGTTTTATTGACAGCATGACGCTTTCTATTATTGGAAGAAATTTATGGATTATTCACAAGAATTTACCATATTCAGATCCTGAATCATTGATGACAGCAGGAAATGCTTCTGGTTTCCAGAATGGTGCTCATCCATCATATAGAGAGATTGGTGCAAGTATAAAAGTAGAATTTTAAAAAAGAAGAATTATGAAAAAAATAATAATAGGATCTCTCATCGCCTTTTCTCTGGCTTCATGCTCTGAGAGTTTTGATACTATGAATGTAGATCCTAAAAATGCAAACGAAGTACCTGGTAGTTTTCTGTTTACCAATGGAGTAAAGAGTTTATTTGATCAAATGGGAAGTACCAGTGTTAACAATAATATTTTCAGATTGGTTGCACAACACTGGACAGAAACTCAATATGTTACTGAAACCAATTATGATATCAGAAACAGAGGTATTCCTGATGCGCACTGGAATACCATGTATGGGAATGTCCTGTATGACTTAAAGAAAGCAAAGGAGTCTGTGATGGCTGATGACGTTCTTACACCCGGTGAAAAGAAGAACCAGGCTGCATTTATTACTCTTGTCGAGGTATATACCTGGCAGCAATTGGTAGATTTGTTTGGAAATATTCCTTACTCAAAGGCTCTGCAGGGGGTTGAAAATACAACTCCGGCATATGATGATGCCTTTACGATTTATAAAGATCTTTTATTAAAAACAAAAGCAGCTTACAATGATATTGATCCGGCTTATTCAGGGTTGGGTGTAGACTTTATTTATGATGGAGATATGGCTAAGTGGAAAAAATTGGCTGCGTCCCTTAGGTTTAAATTGGCTATGAGAATTGCTGATTCGGATCCTGCTTTATCTAAAGCAGAAGCAGAAGCAGCATATAATAATGGATTGATTGCTTCTAATGAGGATAATTTCATTCTTAAATATGAGGCCAATACTGCTAATGCCAATCCATTATATGCGGATCTGGTTTTAAGTGGTAGACAGGATTTTGTACCTGCAGATACATTTGTTGATTATTTAAATGGATTGAATGACCCAAGAAGAACTGTATTCTTTGATAACAATAAAACACCATATGTAGGGGGGGTATATGGCAGCCTTAATGATTATGCTGATTTTACGCATATTGGTACAGGCTTCTTTTTACAAGATCTGAAAGGTGACCTGATGGATTACTCTGAAATATCTTTCTTATTGGCTGAAGCTAAAGAAAGAGGATATAATGTGAGTTTATCTTCGGCAGATTATTATAAACAAGCAATTACAGCGAGTATGGAATATTGGGGCATTGCAAAAGATGATATAACAACCTATCTTGCAAGGCCGGATGTTAACTATGCTACTGCAGCAGGTACCTGGAGAGAAAAAATTGGAAAACAGTTTTGGATTGCCATGTACAATAGAGGTTTTGAAGCTTGGTCTGTCTATAGAAAGTATGATGCTCCAGCATTAAGGCTTCCGGCAGAAACCGAAAGGCCTGTTCCTAAGAGATTCACGTATCCTGTGACTGAATCGAATTTGAATGGTGCTAATTATCAGCAGGCTTCTTCTGCTATTGGAGGAGATCAGCAGCAGACAAAACTGTTCTGGGATAAAAACTAATCCATTATTTAACATTCATATTATATTATACCGCCTTCGGGCGGTTTTTTGTTTTTGTATAGCGCGGTATTTTATTTTTTTTTCCGAAAATAAGGGAATTGGCAGCGTATTTAGCTTCTATAACTCTTTTTATTGTGATTTATGGTTTTTCAATGTTTTTACTCTTATACTGATAATAGATTATTTTGATTAAATTATTTTTTCAATATTGCTGAATTGATAGTATTTTTTTTACTTATGTTATTTTTTTAGTTTAAAATTTTAATTGATTTGTATTATCTCTTGTATATAATTGCGAATTCGATATATTTTTTAACATTTATGATTGAATTGTTAAAGAAAATTGGCAAATTTGTGCGGATATAAAATTTAATTGATATGAAGAAACTAACAGCAAGTCTTCTTGTTTTGGTAGTAACCTCTTCTATGGCTATTGTAAACGCCCAGGAGAAGAAGGATACAATTCAGGCAAAAGAGATCGAAGGAGTAGTGGTAACTGCGCTGGGGATTAAAAGAGAGAAGAAATCTTTGGGATATGCTTCCCAGGAAATCAAAGCAGGTGCCCTTTCCGATGGAACCACTAATACCGGGAATATTGCAGCACAATTGTCAGGTAAGGTGGCAGGTCTTAATGTTACGACTAATAATAACTTTGGAGGATCTTCCAATTTGTTGATCAGGGGTGTGAAATCGTTACAAGGAGGTAACCCCCTAATTGTTATTGACGGATCTCCTGTTAATAATGCTAATACTCAGGCCAATTCAATAGATTATGGAAATGCCTTGTCTGATATTAACCAGGAAGATATTGAGTCGATTAACGTACTAAAAGGAGCGGCAGCATCTGCTTTGTATGGTGAAAGAGGGTTAAATGGAGTGATTGTAATTACCACTAAGAATGGAAAAGGTAAAGATGATGGATCATGGGGAGTAACATTTTCTTCCGCAATACAGGTAGGATTTATTGATAAGTCTACGTTCCCTGAATATCAGACCAGATATGGTGCTGGTTATAAGCAAGAATTTGGATCAAAAGCCAGTGACGGCTTGTTTAATGCCAATTTTGGCGCAGATGCCTCCTGGGGCCCAAAATTTGACCCAAATTTATTAGTTCATCAATGGGATTATTTTGATCCTTCATCGCCTAATTACAAAAAGGCAACACCTTGGGTAGCTGCAAAAAACGGACCTATCGAATTTTTCAATAATCCAGAGACTTACATCAACAGTGTAACATTGGAAAAAGGTCAAAAAGGAAAAAATATAAATTTTACTTATGAAAATATGATGTCGGATGGGTTAATACCCAACTCTCATCTTAATAAGAATACTTTCTCCTTAAAAATTAATTATGATCTGACTCCTAAATTGCATTCATCCTTTTATTCTACACTGACTCTGCAGGATACGAGAGGTCGAAGCATTACGGGATACTCTAACAACCCGATGACCGGTTTCAGACAATGGTGGCAGACAAATGTAGATCTTAAAGCACTTGAAAACTCATATTTTGCAAATGTTGATCCTAATGTGGCCAGCGCTGCCAATAATTACGGTAATGTGACCTGGAACAGAAAGACGGCTGAAAATGGAGCTCCTGCTTATTGGAATAATCCTTATTTCCAGGCTTATCAGAATTATACTTCAGATAAAAGATACAGAAACTTCACTTATGGCCAGTTAACATATGATCTATTAGATAATATTAGTGTTACTGGAAAGGTTTCTTATGATAGAACAAATCTTATGGCTGAAAACAGACTGGCTGTAGGTTCACTTCCGCAAGCTTTCGGACAGTCCAATAACTCTATTGGCTCCGGATACGCGAGACGTGATATCCTTCAGACGGAAACCAATTATGATTTGATGGTGAATTATAAATTTGATATTACGGATAATATTAATATTTCTGGGGTTGTTGGAGGTAATATACGAAGAAACCACTTTAACTCTGTCTATGCTTCTACGGAAGGAGGATTGATAGTACCAGGAATTTTTGCTCTGTCAAATTCTAAGAAAGCGCCGCTTGCACCGGACGAAAATGAGTATACAATACAAACTAATTCATGGTATGGTACCGCGTCATTTGATTTTTACAAAAAATTCTATTTAGATGCAACATGGAGAGTTGAACAAACATCAACATTGCTACAAGGTAATAATGTCTTTAATTATCCTTCCATAACAGGATCATTAATTATGTCTGAAATTCTTGACACCAAAAGCTGGATGAATTTCTGGAAAATAAGAGCGAATTATGCGCAGGTTGGTGGAGCGGCATCTTCCTATCAATTATACAATAATTATAGGTCTGCCGGAATCTTAAATGGCATGGGAATCTATAACTCTATTTTGAATGAACCGTTACCAGGGCTGCAACCTCAAAAAGCTAATGAATTTGAGGTTGGAACTGAAGCACATTTCTTAAGAGATAGAATAACAGTTGATTTTGCTTATTATAAAACAAGAACGAGTCCTCAGATTCTTTCACCATTACCTACATCTGCAGCTATTGGGTATACAGGTAAAGTATTTAACGCTGGTAGAATAGATAATAGTGGGGTCGAAGTGCAGTTAGGTCTTGTGCCAATCAAAACAAAAGACTTTACGTGGAATATTGATGCTAACTGGTCTAAAAACCAGAATAAAGTAGTAGAACTTTATCCGGGGATTCAAAATTATTTATTAAATAGCTTTCAGGGAGGTGTATCACTAAATGCCAGAGTAGGTGAGGCCTGGGGAACGTTAGTTGGGGCTGATTATACTTATGTAAACGGACAAAAAGTAATCGATCCAAAAACAGGAAAATATTTACAAAACCCTAATCAGGTAATCGGTAACACGACTCCTGACTGGATTGGAGGTATCAGAAACAGCTTCAATTATAAAGGATTCTCTTTAAGCTTTTTAATTGATGTGCGTAAAGGCGGAGACATTTTCTCAACGGATATGTACTACGGGCTTTCTTCCGGCCTATATAAAGAAACTGCTGTTGGAGGTTACCGAGATAATCCTATTGTTCTGCCTGGAGTCCTTCCTGATGGTACTCCAAATAATATCCAATTATCTGCATTTGACAATAATGCTGCCATGGGATATAAAACACAACCTGCCAGCGAATTTGTGTATGATGGATCTTTTGTCAAATTAAGAGAAGCAAGTATTGGCTATACCCTTCCAAAATCTTTATTGGCAGGTACAAAGATCTACGATGCAAAAATTTCAATTGTAGGGAGAAACTTATGGATAATTCATAAAAATCTACCATATGCAGATCCGGAAGCCATGGTAGGCGGAGGTGTGAACTCTTATGGGTGGTCAATCGGTGCAATGCCTACGACAAGAGACCTGGGTGTCAATGTAACATTTAAATTCTAAAAAGCGTAAAATGAAAAATATTATAAAAATAAGTTTAGTATCTGCATGTATTGGGTTAGCTTTAAGTTCATGTCAAGGTGATTTAACTTCTCTGAATGATGATCCTAAACATCCGTCAATTCTTCCGTCTGAAAATTTATTAGCTACCGCTATGTATCAGTCGTCTTATTATATGGATAATCCTAGTGTGAATTTTAATAATTATAGGTTTTTTACTCAGCAATGGGCAGAAACTCAATATCCGGATGAAACACAATATAATCTGGTAACGCGTAATCAGCCCCGTAATCATTTTAACAGAATGTATGTTTACAGTATTAATAATCTGAGACAGGCAAAAGCAAATCTTAAAAATGAGGTAGAGACCGATGAGGTCCGAGCCAACAAATTGGCAACATTGGAAATAGAAGAAATTTTTATCTGGGAAAATATTGTGGATACGTATGGGGATGTTCCTTATTCTGAGGCATTTAAGCCAAATGAAATTTTAACTCCAAAGTATGATGATGCCAAAACAATTTATGTTGATTTAATTAAAAGGATTGATGCGGCTGTCGCCTCAATAAAACCTGGAAGCGGGTACAGTGATCTGGTTTATGGTGGTGATATGACGAAGTGGAAAAAATTCGCAAATTCTATTAAATTAAGACTGGGAATTAACCTAGCAGACATTGATCCGGCATTAGCAAAAACCACTGTTGAATCTGCGATTACATCAGGTGTAATCTCTTCAGATGCAGAAGCCTATAAATTTAAATATGATGGGAATACATTCTCAAATCCTGTTTTTGACAATTTAGTGGCTTCTAATAGAAATGATTTTATACCAAGTGAGTTAACCATTAAAACGATGAGTACACTGTCAGATCCAAGAATGGACGTATGGTTTACAAAAGTTGAAGGCGTTTATAAAGGCGGAGTTTTTGGAGAATTAAATGACCCCTACACTAAATTCTCTCAATTAAGCTCTTATTTCAGAAGCGCAACGACAGCCTCAAACCTTTTAAGTTATGCAGAAGTAGCATTCTTAAAGGCTGAAGCTGCAGCTAGAAATTTTGCTGCAGGAGGTACTGCTGCTGAACTTTATGTAACTGCTGTAACAGAATCTATGAGAGAGAATCAGGTAAGTACAGCGAATACAGCAACATACTTAGCCGCTAATCCTTTTAATGCCGCGAACTGGAAACAATCTATCGGTACGCAGGCTTGGATTGCCATGTTCAACAAAGGATTTGCCAGCTGGAACTTTACCAGACGTCTGGACTATCCGATTCTTGTAAACCCACCGAAGTCCAATTTGTCTTCAGTACCGTACAGAATGCCTTATCCCGATCATGAATATGTGCTGAACGGAGCAAATGTTCAGGCTGCCGCTGCTAAAATTGGTGGTGATAAAGCGACTACAAAACTTTTCTGGGATAAAAACTAGTATATATTTTAGCAACATTCATATTTTACCGCCTTCGGGCGGTTTTTTTATTTCCGTATATTTGTACTCCAAAATGTTGGGGGAAAACAGTTTGATAGAATTGTCCGAAACCCAATTGTTTCAAGAAAACTTTAGAACATGAATAGTAAAGATATAATAGAAGAGAAACTTTCAGAAGTTATTTTAAACGTATATCAGTTAAAAGATATCAAACTGGAGGTTCAGGAAAATAAAACGGAGTTTGAAGGTGATTTTACCATCGTTACGTTCCCGTTGGTAAAACAATTGAAAAAAAATCCTGAAAGAATCGGTGTTGAATTGGGAGAAGCTTTGACAGAACAAACGGATTTGTTCGAAAGCTTTAATGTAGTAAAGGGATTTCTTAATGTTAAACTGAAAAACCAATTGTTTATTGATAATTTCAGATCAGTGAACAGCCGTTTTTCTATTGTAGAAAAGAAGAATGCTACGGTAATGGTAGAGTATTCTTCCCCTAATACCAACAAGCCTCTTCATTTAGGACATATCCGAAACAATTTGTTAGGATTTTCTGTTGCACAGATCTTAAAAGAAGCTGGATATGATGTAATTAAAACCCAGATCATCAATGACAGAGGGATTCATATCTGCAAATCCATGTTGGCATGGGAAAAATTCGGCAAGGGAGAGACTCCTGAGGCTACCCATACAAAAGGCGATAAATTTGTCGGAAACTACTATGTTGAATTTGACAAAAACTATAAAAAAGAAATTTCCGAACTGGTCAATCAGGGTGTTTCTGAAGAGCAGGCGAAAAAAGATGCTCCGATTATAAAAGAAGCACAGAAGATGCTTTTGGATTGGGAAAATGGAGATGAAACAGTAAGAAACCTTTGGGCAGAAATGAATTCCTGGGTATATAAAGGATTCAATGAGACATATAAGAGATTGGGGGTAGATTTCGATCAGGTTCAATACGAAAGCAATACTTATATTTTAGGAAAAGACCTTATCCAGGCAGGTTTGGATAAAGGAGTGCTGTATCAAAAAGAAGACGGTTCTGTTTGGTGTGATCTTACCGATGAAGGACTTGATCAAAAACTATTGCTGCGTTCTGATGGTACTTCCGTTTACATGACCCAGGATCTGGGAACAGCAGTGGAACGCTTCAAGCAGAATAATATTCAAAAGCTAATCTATACAGTAGGGAATGAGCAGGATTATCATTTCCAGGTCTTATTCAAAATCCTTAAGAAATTGGGATACGAATGGGCAGATCAGTTGTTCCACCTTTCTTACGGAATGGTTGAGTTACCGGAAGGAAAAATGAAATCCCGTGAAGGTACCGTAGTCGATGCAGATGATCTGATGCAGGAAATGTATGAAACAGCGAAATCTAAAGCTCAGGAATTAGGAAAACTGGAAACCCTTTCTGAAGAAGATAAAGAAATTTCTTATGAAACAGTAGGCTTAGGGGCATTGAAATATTTTATGCTGAAAGTTGATCCAAAGAAAAAAATGTTATTCAATCCTGCAGAAAGTATAGATTTTAATGGTAATACAGGACCGTTTATCCAGTATACTTATGCTCGTATTCAATCTTTATTGTCAAAGGCAGAATTTGAAGATAAAGAAACTGCTGATATTGCATTGAACCAGTTTGAAAAAGAACTGATTATGCAATTGGCCAACTTTAAAACAGTTGTAGCCAGATCTGCAGAAACATTGAGCCCGGCTTTAGTTGCTAATTATATATACGATCTGGTAAAATCATATAACTCATTCTATCAGAATAATCCGATCCTGAATCAGGATGATGAAAATATCAAGCAATTCCGTCTGAATCTATCCAACCTAACAGCGAAGACAATCAAGAAATCGTTGGAGCTACTGGGAATTGGAACGGTCAACAGAATGTAAAATAAGAACCTCCTGAATATAATTTCAGGAGGTTTTTTTATATGCTGTTATTCACTACTTTTAGCCTGCATCTGGTTCAGACTGTCTGCATAGAGTTTTGCAGGAGTCCATCGTGCATGTTTGGAGAGAACCACTTTATATCCTCTCTTATAGGTATATACCTTTGTGAATTTGGCACCGAAAAAAATCAGCATACAGGAATAATTAATCCACATCATAATCAGAATGACGGTTCCTGCAGCTCCGAAAGTGGAGGTGGGTTTTACCTGACTGAAATAAAGGCTTAGTAAAAACTTTCCCAAAGTAAATAAGACGGTTGTCAAAAAGGCTCCTCTCCATACAGATCTCCAGCCAATCAGAACATCCGGCAATACTTTAAACATCAGCGCAAATAGAAGCATGACAAGTCCAAAGCCAACCGCGAAATTGACCGTTTCTACCAGCATATAGGTTTCGAATCCAAAATATTGGGTGATGATGGTATTAAAAAGGCTGATCAGTGAAGATAAAACCATCGTAATCATAAGCAGGAAGCCAAGAATAAGGATCATTCCCAGGGAATTGGCTCTGTCCAGAAGAAACTTTACCAACGCCTTTTTGGGAGCCGCTTCCACATCCCACAGCGCATTCAGCGAGTGCTGAAGCTGGAAGAAGAGCGTGGTGGAACCATAGACCAATGAGCCGACCCCTACTGCCTTCATGAAAATATTTTTTTTGTCAATCAGGGCTCCGGCCAGCATTCCTTCAATACTTTTGGCTACATCCGCTCCCATAATACCACTGATCTGGGTGCTGATCTGGCCACGGATGGCTTCCTCACCAAAGAAGTTTCCAAGAACCCAAATGATAATAATCAGCAATCCCGGAATGGAAAAGATGGCATAATAGGCCAGGCTTGCCGAATCTTTTGATGCGGAAGAGCTGTTCCATTCTGTAAATGTATCTTTTAGAACTTCCCAGAAAAATTTTGCATTTTTTATCATATTAAAATATTAAAAAGGATATCCGATAGCAATGTTTAATACAAGATTATCTTTTCTCCAGTTGGAATCTCCAAAATTGATTCTGTCGAAAGCCCATCGATCTCCTTTTTCGTAATACGGAACTCTCAGTGGCATCGCCAGATCCAGTCTTAAAATTAGAATAGAAAAATCAAGTCTCAGGCCAACTCCGGCTCCTACGGCAATTTCATTTAAAAAATCCTTTGAAAATTTAGCACCTGGTCTTGTAGAATCATCACGAAGCAGCCAGATATTTCCGGCATCTACAAAAACAGCTGCATTTAAAAATTTGTAAAGATTCGCGCGGTATTCAGCATTTAATTCCAGCTTTACATCTCCGGACTGATCAAAATAAGTACCTGGATCAATTGTTCTTGGGTCAAAACTTCCAGGTCCTAAAGTTCTCGCACGGAAGGCTCTGATACTGTTACTCCCGCCTGAAAAAAACTGTTTAGAGAAAGGAATAAATTCTGAATTTCCGTATGGATAAGCAATTCCTCCGATAAATCTCGTTGCCAGTGAAGATTTTTCTGTAAATTTATGATAGAACCTGAAGTCGTTTTCAATTTTTACGTACTGGCTGAAAGGAATCCCGAAAATTTCCTTTTGTTTATCTTTTTTGGCATTGGCACCAGTAACGAGGCCTGTAATATTTCCTGCCAGATCCAAAGTTCCTTTATAATAAATGGTATTGGTTTTCGGCAGCATCGTATTGGTATAAGTATAGGAATACGTAGGACCAAAAATAAGCTGTTTATCAACAATCCTTTGCATAGCAGGATTTTTGGCGGATTTAGCCCGATATTCTTCCGTAACATTTGCAGGTGAAACCAAGGTGATATCAATGACTTTCAGATCATGTTCTTTCCTTGCATTTTCTTTCCATATATATCCAAATGATCCGGTGAAATTGTTTAGGGTATAATATTTTGTTCTGTTCTGGAATTCATATCCCAATGTGATATTCGTTCTTGGAACAAATTCACTGGAAGAATGAAAACGGAACGGCGCCACAATTCTTGGGATGGAAAGTTGTACATTTCCCCCTGCCCGGAAAATATTATTGGCATCCTGGGCACCTCCCATCTGGAAATCAAAAGCTCCGAAAATTGCGGCCTTAAATTGTTCCGCTCCCTTGAAGAAGTTTCTGTGTGTCCAGTTCAGATTCAGCTCACTCCCTGCATAATTGGCAGAGTTTGTTCTTCCCAACGCTTCAAGACGAAGTGATTGGACCTGTCTTGGCGTTAATAAATAGTAGGCATCAAATTTATGGCTCAAAGAATCCGATACGATGAACTCATTCTTTACGAATTTGAAGACACCTAAGCTAATTAATCGGTTCAGGGTCAGATTGTGGTTAGAACGGTTATAAAGATCTCCCTTTTTAAAATATAATGCCCTGTCGAAGATCTTAGGTTTAAATTTATGCTGCGGATCAATCACGTAGATGTCATCAAAAGCGTATTTAGAAAGAGAATCTTTATCCATTGGAATGCTGTACTTCCCGTCTTTTACATCCTGAATGTTATAAGTAGGGAATACAATTACTTTGTCAATGCTGAATTGCTGGGTGGACAGATCCGGAGTGTTGTCCTTCAGCTTTACATTAAGCTCAACTTTGTGATTTTTGCTTACTGTACTGTCTGCCTGTACAATGATATTGTCAGGATGGAAATAATAAAACCCTCTTTCTTTTAATCGGTTGTCAATTCTTTCCCGTTCTGACTTGATGACATCCAGATCAAAAGGGTTCCCATTTTTCAATAATGTTCTGTCCGTTAAATTTTGGATTTCCTGATTCACCACCGTAGAATCTTTCTGGAATTTTACACCATCGATCAGGTATCTGGCTCCTGGTCTTACCGTATAAATAACCTTGGCTTTTTTATTTTTTGCAACCGTATCATACGTCGCTTTTGCATTGAAATACCCTTTATTTTCAGAATAATTTTCAATAATATCCTTGTTGAATTCCCGGTCTACATCTCCTAGCAGGACGGGTTTTTCCCCAACTTTATATTTTAGCCAGTAATTGAAACCTTTGTCTTTCTTAGGTTCCTTGGCGATATTATAGAAATACAGCTTCGGACGTAATCCTAAAAAGGTAGAATTGGGTTTGGGTCTTAGATTGCCTTCCAATCCTGCCTGAAGGTCTTTTTTTTCCTGTTTGGAGATCGTGTCATTTTCAATTTTTACTTCCGCTCCGGTGTAGAGCATCTGTCCTTCTTTCAAAAATCGGGTATTGCTGCACGAAATAACACTGGATACCATCCCGGAAGCCAACAGATATTTACAATATGTATGAAACTTATTATTCATTATTTAAATTCTACCACTTGGTTATTTTGATTTTTTTTGGTCTTCTTTTCTTTTGATTTTTGGAAAATCTCCCGGAATTGGTCATAATCCAGAGTAATGATAAATCCAAGTCCGGTTTCTATAATCTGCCCCTGAAGAGCCACCTGATATTCATCTTTACGATAAGCACGCAGCATATATCTTCCGTCTTTGGATAGACTGTAATCTACAGAAACATTCCCTGCAATATTGGTCATGTTTTCATTCTGACGGGCCTGGCCTTCCAATCCGAAATTGCTTCCCACCGTTACTTTTAACCGGTCATTTAATAACTTTTTACTGATATCTACATTCAGGTCGGTTCTTGTATTTTTCTGTCCTGTAGAATAATCTTCTGAAGAATCAAGCCCAAAATTAAGATCGACCCCTTTGATCAGTCCGGATGCAAGATTATTTAATTGCTGCGAAAGGATTTTACTTACACTTTGTCTCGCCATGGTTTCGGCAGACATTCCCGCGCCGCTTTCAAACGGATTTTCACCAATGAAACGGTTTAGGAGAAGTAACGCAAAGACCTGCTTATTCATTTCAGACTCCTGCGTTCTGAGCTGGGCCAGCTTTTGATCAATCAGATCCTTCACCGTAGAGGAGATAGCGTTGTTCTTTTCTTCAGTAGTAATATCAAAACTAAGCTGAGGTTTCAGCAGTTCACCTTTCATTTTTAATAAGGTGTTGAAAGGTATCCTCTGCTTATACTGGTTCATCTCGGATGCACTCTGACCGGTAATCTGTTGTTCAACGAGATCAATAGGTGGTGCTTCGGTTTTATACACAGCGGTAATGTCCATCATAGCCATCGTAGGCTCACCGGTCCATGTGATTGTACTCCCTTTCTGGATATCGAATTTCCGTTTCAGGAAACTTACAGTAAGGTCATAACTTCCTTTTTCAACTTCATAAACGCCCACCAATGTCATTTTTCCTGAAGGATCAATTCCTCCGGTGAGTTCTGCTTCTCCCTGCAGCTGTACAAAGTCACCATTTGCTTTGTCAATAATAACAGAAAGTTTGGCCTCTTTGCTTACCTCAATATTCACACTTACATCCATTCCTTTAACACGGCTTTGGGCATTAAGAGAATCTGTTTTGATTGTTTTATTGAGAACCACCTGATCCTGATCCACAAATTCTACAATCCCGTCTCTCTCCTGTAGGGTAGGACTGGATTGGGGCAGTACGAACGTAAAATCGGTATTATCCGCCACACTTAACCTCCCGTCTACTTTCGGCAGATCGAGATTTCCGCGGATATGCAATCCGGCATCTATTGCCAGTACGCCATACATCATCGCATCATTAGATTTCTCAGAGTTAACCACTTTGAAATCTTTGGCATTCACATCAAGGTTAAAGGCAAAATCTCTGTAGGTCTGTGTAAGAACCTGCCCGTCTACAACAAGAGCATTGCCATCTTTATCATTTATTTTAAATTTATTGAATTCAATACCACGGCTGGTAAAATCGATTTCATCATTCAATTTTCTGAAATCACTTCCTGTTTTTGCAATTTCCAGACCTGCATCATTGAATTTTACTTTTCCTAAAATATTCGGTTGGGTAGCGGTTCCTGTAATCTTCAAATTACCTGAAATATAGCCTTCTGTATTGGTAATGGCATTCATTGAGAACCCCTGGATGCTTTTCATCTGAAGCTGGTTGATCGCCATATTCAGGTCAAATGTACTGGAAGACGTGTTGTAATCTCCGAGAATTTTCACATCATTGTTGTTTCCGGAAAGGGCAATGTCAGCATTTAAAACTTTAGGTGAAGAATTATTCACTTTCACGGCGAGGTTTCCAACCGCATTTCCATAAACAATAAGATCCGAGATATTTAAATCAGAAGTGAACGTCATATCCTTCATCATATCCCGCAGCTGAGCTGTTCCGTTGATGGTCCCTCTGGCCAGAACTGTATCCTTTTTGATGAGTTCTGTAATGGTTTCAATTTTAAAATCTTTCAGGGCGATGTTCAAAGGGCTACTTGGGGTTTCGCTTTCCGATTGAATCGAAATTTCGCTTCCGCTATTACTTAATCTGAAATTGTCTGCTAAAATTCCTTTTTTACTGATCTGAATTTTATTGTTTTCAGCGACATTCCAATCCGCATAGTTTAGTTTTAAACCATTTGGATCCAGGGAAACTTCTGTAATGTCATTCAATGATTTTGCATTTCCTGCAATCAGGAATTGCGTAACGTCTTTATCATCTTTTGTAGTGATATTGTAGTTGATTGTATTATCAGCAACATCACCATCGATATTGATTTTTTTCAATGAAAAGCTTGAGCTTTTTAAAGCCGCAACATTCAGACTGTATTGTAGCGCCTGATTTTCATTGGTCACTTTTAATGTACCTTTTTCAATCGTATTTTCACCATACAGCAACTGTGGAATCTGTCCGTCAATTTCTATTTTTTGAGAATCGGCGTCATAGTTTCCACTAAGATTAATGGTTTCAAAGCTTTTAAGGTCAGGAACGAATTTTCGGATCAGATCATCATTTTTTACTTTAGCGGTAAAGGCAAAGTGTTGTCCCGGATCAATCTTCTGACTTTTATCCGGCTTCTGGAACTGATAGTACTGATTAATAGTCTGTGTCAAAGCGCCAAAAACCTGAGTAAGTTTATACTTCCCTTTCAGTTCAACATCTGCAATCTGAGAATTAAAGATAATTTGAGTAGAATCCTGTGTAGATGAAGCTTTAAGATTAACTTCCTGTACCGGGTAAACCTCTTTTGTATCAGAGAATGCAAAATCCTTAAGGTTTAGATAACCATTCAGGTTATTGGGATCGAGGCTTGAGAAATCACCATCGATTTTTCCGGCAATAATCATAGGTTTTTCATAAAAACCGAGTTTGTTCAAATCCAGCTTGATCACCTCTCCGTTTATTTTCACGGTAGGATTTTTCTCATCATAAATTCCGGACGCGGTTAATTGTAAATTGGCATTCGGATCCTGTGAATTTAATACAACATGATAAGCACCTCCTTTAATTTTACCTGTTAAATCCATGTTCTGATAGCGGTATCCTTTATACACGGCAGAAGCAACATGTCCTTTCAGATCTGCATTGGCATTTTTGAAATCAAAGCTTTCCCCTTTTGCAGAGATCTGTGCTGTAATGGGACCGATATCTTTATTCTGAATAATTTTTCCGACCTGTATGCCCTGCAGATTAGCCTTTACATCATACAATTCATGATTTTTCCTGCGCATGTCTACTTGAGCAACTACTGCAGCATTCCCAAGAGTGGAGTAGAGATTCAGGTCTACATTCACTACTTTCGTGGTTCCTTTGGCGTTTCCCTTAATGCTGAAATGGGAAGGGAGTGAAATGTTGGAAGGAATAGTATTTTTTGGGACCAGATTGAAAATCGTTTTGGCATTGGAAGAAAATTCTGCGATCCTTACATCATAATAGAGCTGATCAGGATTCATCGCATTTTTTATTTTCCCCGAAGCAAGTACCCTCAGCTGATCAAGACCCGATACTTTAAGGTCCTGGATTAAAAGATCATTTACGCTTCCTTTTACATTGGCATTTACATTAAGAACTGCATTTGGATATTTGTTGAAAGGAACTGTATTTCTTAATGTAGGTACCAGATTCAAAATATCAGAGAAACCAATTTTTGAATCCTTGATGTTGGCGGATATTTTAACGGCTCCCAGATTTGAAGTTAACTGATCGATTGAATTGTAGTTCAGAATGACTTCGTCACGAAGAATGGTTTTCGGAGTCTGCAGATAAAGATCCTTAAGGTAGGCTTCCTTCTCGGCATAGACAAAATCAGTATTGAATTTCTGGATATTCAATCCTCTCGCTTCCTGAATTTCTGCAGAATTAACGGTTCCTGCAAAAGTGTTGTTTGCCATTTTAAAGCTTCTTACCTCAACATTCATTTTGGAAAAGTTCAGATGATTAAAATCCATTCCCTGCTTTGTAGGTGCAATCGCAGTATTGTTGTAGGTTGCTTTTACATCATTCAGAACTAACTTGCCCAGTAGAAGATTCATGGCCTGATCCTTATCAGAAGCTTTTGAAACTTCCGGTTCTGGTTGGTTTTTAGGATTGGCATTTTGAGCAGGCAGGTAAAGGTTGGCATTAATGTCTGCCCCCGAAAGGAATACATTGGCCACATTGTAGGCATTGTTCTCCAGATCGAGCTTGTTAACCTTCGTGCTCAGCTCTTTGAAAATAACTTTTGCGAATGTTTTGGTATTTTCGTCCCCATAGTCAATATTAATATTGGTAAGCTTAATGCCTCTGAGGCCTATCTTCATAGGTTTTTTATCGTTCAGGGAATCTACTTTTTTCTCTACCTTTTTAGAAACCTCTTCAAGAAGATCCTGTTTCAGTTTTAACTTTAATCCATCCAGATTGATATCATTGACTGCATACGTATTTTTGGTAAGGTCAAAAGTTTTAACCCTTGTATCAAATGATTTGAAATAAAGATTGATATCATTTCTGGACTGCTGGTCATTGAAAGTAACCCCAACATCTTTAAGATTAATTTTGTCAAGAGAAATGATAAACGGTTTGGATGGGCTTTCTTCCTTATCCGTGGTTGCAAACGCATCGATAATATAATCGAAATTAAATTTGCCATTCGGTTTCCGTACTACATTTGCCCTGGCGCCTTCCATGTCTACGGACGTGATATCAGCAGTAGAATTGATAAGTTTAAGCATATTTAATCCTACATCAAGCTTTCTGACCGCCAGCAAAGTGTCCACATCCTGTCCTTTAAGGTAAAGATTTTCCATCACAAGGCTGTTCGGAAATCCGATATAGACCTTCTGAAGGCTCACTTTGGTTTTAATTTTTTTCTCCAGATAAACAACGAGTTTATCCTTGATGAAATTTTGAACAGCGGGAAGTCTTAAGCTTAAGATCAACAGACTAAGAAAAATCAATATCGAAATAAAGATTATTGCAATACGCTTTAAGAGTTTTGTGGTGTTGATTTTCAGTTTCAAATTCGGTGTGGTTT
This sequence comes from Chryseobacterium pennipullorum, assembly GCF_003384725.1. GTDB lineage: Bacteria > Bacteroidota > Bacteroidia > Flavobacteriales > Weeksellaceae > Chryseobacterium > Chryseobacterium pennipullorum. The sequence goes on along the minus strand of NZ_QNVV01000006.1, from coordinate 171,254 downwards.
CTAACAAAGATAATAATACTAAATAACTTTAACTTTGTTGTGGTACCATTTTCGAATGCAAAAACCCTGCCTTGGCTGTCTTATTATGGAATTTTAGTGTTGTAGTTGTCAAGTGAATAGTTGAGTAAGACAAGCCAAGGTGTGGATTTTATTTTTTAAAAAGCCCCCTTTGGATCATTTTGTAATGTTGAAAAGGTAGTTAGCAAAAATGAAAATTCAAATGTTAGTAGTAGTAAAGGGGGCTTGGCATGGTTAGTTCGCGTTTTCCCATTTCACTTCTTCTCCCTGAGGAGCTGCTCCACCTTGTGCTGGTGTAACCGGTGAAGTTTCCTGGTTGATATGATAAATATAAGCTGCAATTTTTTCTGCGTCTCTTCCCGTAATGGTTCCGTCCTTGATGAATGGTCGCATGGTGGGATTATTAGGAGAACCGTTTTCAAGCATCCAGAACACATTTTTGAATAAGCTTTTTTCTTTGATGTTGATCCAGTGCGTATCCGTAAGGTTGGGACCAATGCCTCCCTTTCCGCCGTCTCCATGACAGGTGACACAGTTAGTCTTGAACAGTTCCTGACCTTCGGCAATATTGTCGGCGCTGTATTTGGCAGATTCCAGATCGATCTGAGGCGCACTTTTTTCATACTCTTCAATAGAGGCCAGCATCGTTTTGGCTTCTTTTGTGTATTCTGCATCCGGATGCGCGTAATCTGTAAAAGCAAAGGCCGTAAGATAAACAACACAGAATATGCATCCGAACCAGAACAGGCCAATCCACCATTTAGGAAGTGAGTTGTCAAGCTCTGTGATCCCGTCAAAACCATGATCAATGAGAATATCTTTTTCCTCAGTGACAGATTGTTTTTTAAAGGCAGAATTCCATAATTTCTGGTAGTAGGGTATACTTTTTTCTGCGATATACTGCTTTTTTTCTTCTTCCGGTAATCTGCTGAAATTTTCATTTTCGATCAGGTCTCCAATGGCGTTCATAATGAACAGTAGAATGATGGCAATCAGGATCAGCGCCCAGAAAAATGGAGAAGAAAAATATCCGGAGTCACTGGCGAACATTTCAAAGGCCATAATCGTTAAGCCTATTGTTGTTGCGATATATATTGAAATTGGGGTTCTCGTTTTCATTGCAATATAATTTTAAACATTAGTCTGCGCTTGCGGTTTGGATCTGTGTTGTTTTGATATCAGTACCCAGTCTTTGCAGGTACGCAATCATCGCCACAATTTCTCTCTGCTCAAGTGGAATATAAGAAGATCCTTTTGCAGTTTTTTCCTTCGTCATCTGGTCTTTTACATCGGTAGCCTCTGCATAAATTCTTTGTACAATAGCTTGTGACTGGTTATTTGCCCACTGATCAGCCGAATCGATCTGTGCTTTTGTATACGGTACGCCAAAAGAATTTTTCATTAATTTCATTTTATCTACCATTTGGGTGCGGTCCAGCTTATTGGTAATCAGCCATGGAAAACGGGGCATAATGGAACCTGCAGATGTAATTCTTGGGTTATACATATGCTTGAAGTGCCATGAATCCGGATTTCTGCCCCCTTCTCTGTGAAGATCCGGTCCTGTTCTTTTTGACCCCCATAAGAAAGGTCTGTCGTAGATGAATTCTCCGGCTTTGGAATATTGTCCGTTTTTTCCTTCAAATCTTACCACTTCATCCCGGAAAGGTCTTATCATTTGTGAGTGGCATGAGTTGCATCCTTCACGAATATACAGGTCTCTTCCCTCCAGCTCCAGGGGAGTGTATGGTTTTACTGCTGTAATGGTAGGGACACTTTGTTTTAACGAAAGGGTGGGAACGATTTCTACAAGTCCGCCGATGGCTACTGTAATAAATGCAAGTATGGAAAGCAGGGTTGGCGTTCTTTCCAGCCACAGGTGCACTCCTTCACCTTCTTTTCTTCCTGTGCCGATATCTGCCAATGCCGGAGCTTCTGCAGGAACTTCTTTCTGGAATGATCCGGCTCTAACCGTTTTGATCACATTGATTACCATTAAGATTGCACCTGAAAGATAAAGGATACCTCCTAAAAATCTCATTTTAAAATAAGGGATAATTGCTGTCACAGTATCCAGCCAGTTTTTCCACAATAAGGTTCCGTCTGGGTTGAACTGTTTCCACATTAAGCCCTGAGTAAATCCTGAGATATACATCGGAACGGCATAGAAAATAATCCCTAATGTTCCCAGCCAGAAGTGCCAGTTTGCAAGTTTTTTGGACCATAGTTTTGTTCTCCACATGATCGGTACCAGGTAGTATACGACCCCGAATGCCATAAATCCATTCCATCCTAGAGCTCCTAAGTGTACGTGTCCTATGACCCAGTCGGTGTAGTGCCCTATTTTATTTAAAGATTTTGTGGCTAGTAATGGTCCTTCGAAAGTTGCCATTCCATAGCAGGTAACCGCTACCACAAAGAATTTGAGGATTGGATTTTCTCTTACTTTATCCCACGCACCTCTCAAAGTAAGCAGCCCGTTCAGCATACCTCCCCATGATGGTGCGATAAGCATAATAGAAAATCCTGTTCCTACTGCCTGAGCCCAGGCCGGTAATGCTGTATATTGCAGGTGGTGAGGCCCGGCCCAAAGATATACAAAGATCAGCGACCAGAAGTGAATAATGGATAATTTGTATGAGAATACCGGTCGTTGAGCTGCTTTTGGCATAAAGTAATACATCAGACCCAATACAGGGGTGGTCAATACGAATGCTACCGCATTGTGTCCATACCACCATTGTACCAGTGCATCTTTTACACCTGCATATACAGAATAAGATTTCCAGCTTGTGAAAGATAACGGAACTTCGAGGTTATTGAAGATGTGAAGCATGGCTACCGCAATCCATGTGGCCATATAGAACCAGATGGCTACGTATAAATGTCTTACCCTTCTTTTGGCAATAGTTCCGAACATATTGATTCCGAAGATGACCCATGAGAAAGTAATGAGTATATCAATAGGCCATTCATGCTCGGCATATTCTTTAGAGGTATTGATTCCCATGAGGAATGTGATCACTACAGCGATGATCATCAACTGCCATGACCAGAAATGAATCCATGAAAGCGAATCACTATACATTCTTGTTTTCAGTAATCTCTGCATACTGTAATAGGCTCCGCAGAAAAAGGAATTACAAACGAAGGCAAAAATAACAGCGCTGGTGTGTAGCATTCTGATCCTTCCGAAGCCCATTGCTCCCTGAGTGTTGATCAGTCCCTGAATATTACCCGAAGCTAAACTTTTAATAGTGGTGTCATCTGTACCGAATAAAAATTCAGGTAGTTCAGGATAAAAAAGCATCAATGCGGCCGTAAGCCCCAGCAGAAATCCTACAAGTCCAAATGCGATAGTGGCATAGAGGAATGCTCTGACAATATTATTGTCATAATTAAATTTTTGCGTCTCCATAAATTCCAATAGTGTTTACCGAAGTGATATTTTCTCTGAAAAAAGATTATTTTTTTCCTTTTTCTGTATTGAAAATAAATATCATGTAACGTGTATAATGTTTTGCCAAAGGTATTTATTAACTTTGTTGAAGGCTAATAGATAATCTTCTAAAGTATACCGAAAACTACTAAAACAAAAACGATGAAAGTGTGTGGACAAAATATCAGAAAAATACGCAGGAGCAAAGACCTTACCCAGGAGTATATGGCTTTTGAAATGGGAATTTCTCAGAAGGCCTATTCCGATATCGAGAATTCAAAAGTGAAGATTAATCTGGATATCCTGACTAAAATATCTGATATTTTAGACATCAGACCTTCCGATATTTGCAGTATATCACACAAATGCGGAACTGCTGATGACTATGAAGATAAATATCAGGGGCTTCTGGAGTACATGAAAAAGAATAATATTTCAATTCCGAAAGAATACCTGGAGGACACGAAATAAATAGACAATAATTTCAGGAAGTTATTGTAAATAAAAAGCCAGCCTTAACAAGCCGTTAAGGCTGGCTTTTTATAGTTGTTTTCCGGTAACCCTCACCATAGAAAGGGCTCATCTTTATTTTTCCAGGTTTTGCTTTGCTTGATTTGTCAATTTACCCCATGGACTGTGAATTTCTCTGAAAAGTTTTTATATATTTAGCAACCGAATAATTCATTCAATGAGCGACGAAAATAAAACTGGACAAAACGAGACTTTAGTTAGAGGATTAACAAATCGACACATACAATTAATTGCCCTTGGAGGTGCCATAGGAACAGGGTTATTCCTGGGAATAGGGCCTGCGGCCGTCTTAGCCGGACCATCTGTTATCCTGGGGTATGCCCTGGCAGGTATCATCGCATTTTTCATTATGCGTCAACTTGGTGAAATGGTAGTTCAGGAACCCGTATCCGGTAGTTTCAGCTACTTTGCCTATAAATATTGGGGAAATTTTCCGGGCTTTGCTTCGGGATGGAACTATTGGATTCTCTATATCCTGGTAAGTATGGCAGAACTTACAGCCATAGGACATTATATTCACTTCTGGTGGCCGGAAATTCCACTCTGGGTGTCCAGTCTTTTCTTTTTTATCGTGATTAATGCCCTTAATCTTGCCTCTGTGAAAGTGTATGGAGAAACGGAGTTTTGGTTTTCCATCATTAAGGTTGTAGCGATTATCGCAATGATCATTTTCGGAGTCTATCTGTTAATAAGTGGAACGGGAGGTGAAAAAGCAACCATTACCAATTTATGGAATGACGGGGGATTCTTTCCTAAAGGACTGTTCAATAAAACAGAAGACGGGTATTCCGGATTATTTGCGGCTATGGCTATGATCATGTTCTCTTTCGGAGGTCTGGAGCTGATCGGGATTACTGCTGCTGAAGCAAAAAATCCTGAGAAAACAATTCCACAGGCGACCAATCAGGTGATCTACAGGATTTTAATTTTCTATGTAGGAGCTTTGGTGATCTTATTCTCATTAAGTCCATGGAGAGACATTACAGAAGGATCAAGTCCATTTGTGATGGTGTTTCAGAATCTGAACGGATTGGAATTCAGTCTTTTCGGTAAAGTGATTCAATTCAATACATTGATTGCCAATGTGCTTAATATAATTGTGCTGACTGCCGCCTTATCGGTATACAACAGCAGTGTGTACAGTAACAGCCGTATGCTTTTTGGGTTGGCGCAACAGGGAAATGCTCCTAAATTTTTGAAGAAGCTTAATAAAAATTCCGTTCCCATTAATGCCATTCTTATTTCATCATGTTTTGCGGGAATCTGCATCATCATCAATAAACTGGTCCCTGAGAAAGCCTTTGAATACCTGATGGCTCTTGTGGTTTCTACCTTGATCATTAACTGGCTGATGATATGCTATACCCATTTAAAATTTAAAAAAGCAATCAACACATCAGGAATTCAATCAAAATTCCCGTCGATCTTTTATCCTATATCCAATTATATCTGTATCGTCTTTTTACTCCTTATCCTGGGGCTGATGAGTATTACGGGAATGGAAATTCAGGTTATTTTGATTCCGGTTTGGATCGCTTTCTTATTTGTGATGTATAAGCTATATAAGCCAAAATAAGCTGCTAGAGCGGGCTGAAGACATATTAAAAAAAGATGAAAATGGAATGATTTTCATCTTTTTTATTTGTTGTGAGATGAGTAAAGAAGATGTTGTAAATTAGATCAAAATCATTTTGCTTGCTTGCTGGTTGAACTGTTTTTAGGTTAAAGCTTTGTGGTATGTATAATAGTATTACTTTCCAGAAAATGTATAGAAAGTAATATTACAGATTTAAATGGGGGTTAAAGTAAAGATGACGTTCCGGTCTGCTGTGGATTCTTAGAACAAAAAGTAACCCTATTTATATTTGTTTTCCACTATGGTAAGAATGTCCTTTTAGGACAAGTTTTGTTTTTTCTGAACATCTAATTTTGCATCAGTAAATCATGTTTAGCAGATTTGCCTTATAATATCGAAAAAACATAACACAATGAAAAAATATGTATTTCTTTTAAGCGTATTGGTTTCGTTTGCCGGGAAATCTCAGATTTCTGTTCAGGCTTACGGCGGAAATAAAGAAGCCGAGATCCTTGGAATTTACAGTAAAGATTTTAACACCCAATGGAATTACTTTGCCTCAGGAACTCTTTCTTATGACTACGATACTCGGAAGCTGGCTCCTGAACTTTATCAAAATCTTAATTATGGAATTGGAAGAAACCTGGGGATTTCTGCAGGAGTTCACCTGTCGGATAAAGATGTGATGCCATCGGTAGGACTTGCCTATGCAAAGGAAAGTGATGTATTTTCGATCAGCCTCTTCCCAGCTTTTACCTATTCTACAGACGGTAAAGAATTTGGGCTTGGATTGTATACATTATTGGAATATACCCCAAAGATCAATGAGCGCCTTAATTTTTACAGCATGCTCATTGTAGAATCCGATTTCAGTTTTAAAGAGCATCAATCCAGCAGTCAGATTATCCGTCTGGGTGTTGAAAACAGGAAAAAAATGCAGTTTGGGATAGGAAGTAATATTGCTCAGACAGGGGGCGGTTTTGAAACTGAAATTAATTTCGGATTATTTATAGGAAAAAAATTTTAATGATATGAATAAATTATTGACACTTGCTTTTATATTGAGCTTTACAGGTATTATGGCACAAACTTATCATTTTCCGGAGGAATCTTCAAAACATGAAGGAACATGGCTTCAGTGGCCGCATCATTACCAGCACGGTACAACATACCGTCAGAGAGTGGAACAAACATGGATTGATATGACAAAAGCCCTGCAGGCAGGGGAGAAAGTTCACATTATTGCTTATGACACGACTGAGAAGGATAGGATTATCCGTACTTTGGAACAAAATAAAGTGCCGCTAAAAAACGTTGATTTCAGAATTTATCCTACCGATGATGTATGGATCAGAGATAACGGACCCATTTTCGTAAAAGATGCTAAAGGAAATATTCTTATTGAAGATTGGGGGTTCAATGGATGGGGAGAAAAGTTTGACTTTGAAAACTGCGATAAGATTCCTCAGCAGATCGGTAAAGATCTGGGCGTACAGGTTATTAACCTGAATGAGGAAATGGTGAATGAGGGGGGCTCAGTAGAAACGGACGGTAATGGTGTTTTAATGGCTTGTAAAAGTTCGGTAATCAGCCAGCAGAAAGGAGCAACGAGAAATAAGGGAATTACGCAGGAAGAAGCTGAAGAGATGTTTGAAACCTACTATGGAGTTTCAAAAGTCATCTGGCTGGATGGGGTTACCGGATTGGATGTTACGGATATGCATATTGATGGTTTTATGAAATTCGTTAATCACAATACCATGATTACTATGAATGAGGAAGATCTTCTTGAGCTTGGCCTTTCAGACAAAGATGTTAATACGCTTTACACTGCATCAAACGCCAATGGAAAAGAATATAAAAAAGTCTATCTTCCGGCAACTAAAAATAAAGTGAAAACCGCTTATGGTAAGCAGTTGGAAGATAAAGGATCCTATGTTAATTATTATGTAGCCAATAACGTAGTTCTCGTTCCCAATTATGGAGATCCCAATGACAGCGTTGCCAACAAAATTATTCAGGATCATTACCCCGGAAGAAAGGTGGTAGGAATTGATGTACGGAATCTTTATGAAAACGGAGGGATGGTGCATTGTGTTACACAGCAGCAACCTGCCGGAAATTTGTTGAAATAAGATTGACAAACAAAATGATTAAACTTTAAAAGGGATGAATTAACTTCAGATTAATTCATCCCTTTCTCCTTTGGTTGAGTAAATTTTTGTACCTTGGTAAAAGGCGATATTTCAATTTAGGGTGAAAATTATTTGTTTGGAATTCCCGCGGACGAGCTGAACACCGTTATAAAAAGTAGGCATGACTAAAAACACACACACTTATGGCAAATTTATTTCAAACGTTTACCAACACCGTAAAGCACTGGTACATTCCGTTGATCTTTGGAATTATTTTTTTACTCTGTGGATTCTATGTATTCAATGTTCCGTTGGCAACCTATGTAACCCTTTCAATCTTTTTTAGTGTATCATTCCTGTTCTCAGGGATTACTGAGATATTTTTTTCACTACAGAATAGTAAATCCCTGCAAGGCTGGGGTTGGTTTCTGGTGAGTGGATTGCTAACTACAGCAATAGGAGTATATCTTATTTCCAACCCTCAGATTTCAATGGCTGTACTTCCTTTTGTGATAGGATTTACTTTGTTGTTCCGCTCTTTCCAGTTGTTGGGATTTGCCTTTGATTTGAAAAGTATGAAAATAATGAGCTGGGGAAATGTTGCCCTGGCCAGTGTAGGCGGAATAATATTTTCTTTGCTGCTGATATTTAATCCTGTTTTTACCGGTCTTTCACTGGTCACCCTTACGGGAGTTTCGTTTATCTTCATGGGTATAGCTTCCATTATGCTGGCCCTGGATTTAAGAAAAGTTAAAAAGATTCCGGGGAAAGTAAGCCAGGAATTAAGAGATAGGATCAAATCAATTCAGGACGAGATTGATGATCTGAAAAAATAATTGAACATAATGTCCAGAGATAAGCTGCTTCGAACAGAAGCAGTTTTTTTTGTTATTTCGACACTTTTGTAATTAAATGTAATCCACCTCAGTTTTTGAGGCGGATTTATATTTCCACGAAGGGAATGTACTTTAGAGCAGATTTTGTTTTTAAGCATCCAAATGTTATGAAGGTAAATAATTACTATCAAAGAAATCCTGTTGATGGATTTTATTTTGGGTGAACAATCCTCTTATTGGAAGCCCTGTTAGTGGTAAGTTTCAATGGCCTGTCATTAATAATTTAAATTTAACTGGACATTATTATAAACCAGGAGAACTAATTAATCATATAAATATAACAAGATATGCAATCCAACAACCTTAAAACAAGAATGGTAGCAAGTAATTTTGTATTTCTATTTCTATTTCTAATTTTAAGTTGTAGTAAAAGAGATGATTCTAAGAATCAAATTACTATAAAAATAACCTCTATTGATAGTAAGACTAAACAACATAGAATTAATAAGCATGATACTATAGTTATTAGAAAAGAAGGAGTAGGATACTTAATGAAGACCTTCAATAAAGTTGGAGAATATATTACGGATTCTACAGGTTCAGCTACAATCAAAATTGATTCCACTAAAATATATGATATTTCTGTGTTAGGTACTGATGTATTAGGTGGAGATCTATATTATCCAGGACATTTAAAAGAGGGTCAGGAAGTAAATATTGAAGTTATGCCCTTGGAGAACTAATGAATTACAAATAAAATAGAAACTTCCTGCCATTCGTGGATTGCCCCTAAAAAGTGTCTAACTTTTTGGGTGTTGTCCAATAGCAGGAGTTATTTTTTTTACCGCGTAACAATATTTTAATTTTGAAGGCACTATATTGTTGACAAATTTGTTATTTCGACACTTTTGTAATTAAATGTAACACACCTCAGTTTTTGAGGTGGAATCCTATTTCCGTTAAATATTAATTTTACTATGATCTTGATTTGTTAAAAGTTAGATAGCATCTCCTATGTAATACTGTAGTTTATTTCTTTATTAGGCGGGAAGTTTCAACTGATATATTTAAGTATTTTCGACATTTCGTTGTGTTAATGCATATTAAATCATATTTCCAATCGATGATGAAGATGAAGCGTTAAAATTTGTATCTTTTTTTAAAATTAATCTCCATATGAATAGAACCTTAATATTGATCAGCATCACTTTCGCCACTGCTGGATTTTCACAGGCTACAAAAGTAAAGAAAGATCAGAAGCTGGTTCATCAATACGAATCGGGACAGCCTCAGGATTTTTCGGTTCCTGCACCTCCGGTTAATCCTTTTCCTGCTCAGTTTCCGGAAGGAAATAAAACATTTGTAAAAAAGGTCGAGCAGAACCTTAACAAAGAAGCTCTTGCCTCTCTGTCCAAAAATCTGAATACAGAAATTATTATAAAAGTCAACGGTGAAGGGGATGTGATCAACATTTCAACCTACGGTAAGAATGAAACCCTCAATACAGAAGTGAAAATGGCTGCTATCAAATCAACAGAGAACATTAAATGGACAGCCGGGAAGAATAAACGGGGTGAAAAAGTAGTGGACATTGTAAGAATTCCGTTTCACTATAAAAAGTAAACACATGGACTTCTGGTCACTTCACTATGATCTAAAAAAGGCTGTTTATCTCGAAGCAGCCTTTTCCTATGATAAACCGTCACCATACAAAACACTTATCCACTTTTTAAACATCTTCAATTTATACGACATGTTTTGTCGCTGTATCAAAATACTTTTGTGAAAAAGATTGCCATTGATAACCACAGAAGATATTAAAATTGATAATAAATCAGATGATCGAATTTTGTTTGTTAAAAAATGTTAAATTGCACCCTGAAAACTAAGTTGAAAACTATGAGAATTATATTTCTATTCATTCCCCTGAAATTATAGCGGACTGCCGATACTATGCGGCAAAAGACAAATCCTTTTTCTTTAGATTAAGGTATGAATCGTTTGTGGGTTAAAACCGTCAAACATCCAAAAAAGTACAAAAACTTATCAAATAAAAAAACATGAAAACAAAATTATTAGCATTAGCTGTTTTGGCGTCATCGCTTGTCCCTGCGCAGCTATACACTCCAGCTGGTACAGTACAAACTTCTTCTAATAGCTTTATTGGTATTGGAACAAATAATCCGGAAAGTATTCTGGATATTAATGCAAATAGCAGCATTCCAATCATTAGAGGAAACGGAGGGTATATTCCAACCGGATTAAGATTCGTAGACGACTCATATACACAACCTGGTCAGGTGAAAGAATGGAGTATATGGAAAGGAAATTCCTTTAATAAAGGATTGTCATTCATGCGATATGATGCTGTAAATCGATGTGCCGGAGGTATTTGTGATATTCCGTTGTTCTTGTCAGATAATGGAAACATAGGAATCAATACGAGTTCGCCTCAGGAGAAGCTTTCTATACATGGGAAACATATTGGTTCTACAATCTTAGTGCATGCTGATAATGGTGGTAACGCACCAGGTGATTTAATGTTGTGGGCTTCCGAGCCGGGAATGACTTATTCGGGAGTAGGTTTAGGAAATAACATCATTAATTATACAAATGGATTAAGTATGGAGAGAATCAATTCATCGAAAGGGGGTTCGTACATTAGATTGCTGGATAATGAAATTAATTTTAATCTGGTTTCCAGTACAGGAGTTAAGCAACAAACTTTAGTTTTACACAGCAATGGTAATGCTTCACTGCAAGGTAAATTTGAATCTAAAGAAATAAAAGTAACTCAGACACCAACTGCCGATTTTGTTTTTGATGAAGCGTACAACCTTCCAAAATTAGAAGATGTTGAAAAACACATCAAAGAAAAAAAGCATCTGCCGGAAATTGCTTCAGCTAAAGTAATGGAGAAAGAAGGGGTAAACGTAGGCGAATTCCAGATAAAACTGTTGCAGAAAATCGAAGAACTTACCCTCTATTCAATCGAACAGAATAAACAGCTTAAATCCCAATCCGGACAGATTAAGCAATTACAGCAAGAAAATAAGAGCCTTAAGTCACAGGCAGATGAAATTGCAGCACTCAAAAAACAAGTACAAAAACTTATCAAATAAAAAACATGAAAACAAAATTATTAGCATTAGCTGTATTGGCTTCAGCATGGGCTTCGGGACAACAGACATTTTCTGAAGTGACCATTGAAAGTTATTCACCTACTTTATTTTTAAAAAGGAACACCGATGTGGGCGGTTTTGTCAGAGGTATCCAGACAAAAGCTGTTAACGGAGAAAACGGATGGTTTTTTGGAGATGTGCATGGTACACAGTGGGTTGTTTCAAAAGGAGACCATCAGAACCGTAAATTGGTGGTTACAGAAGGTGGTGATGTTGGGATAGGAACGGTTTCTCCTGGTGCAAAGCTTGACGTGAACGGCAATGTGAAATTTCTGGATTTAATAAGTGCAGGAAGCAATTCATGGATCTTTCATACTCCGGATGATACCAGAAAAAGCCTTCACATCGCGCCGAGAACCCCTGCCGACAATGATTGGGATTGGGGGAAATCATTCATCATTAATGGGGAGAATGGAAATGCTTTGCTAAACGGAAAATTTGAAGCTAAAGAAGTAAAAGTAACCGCAATCCCCACTGCCGATTTTGTATTCGATGAAAATTACAACCTTCCCACATTAGAAGATGTTGAAAAACACATCAAAGAAAAAAAGCATCTGCCGGAAATTGCTTCAGCAAAAGTAATGGAGAAAGAAGGGGTAAACGTAGGCGAATTCCAGATAAAGTTGTTGCAGAAAATCGAAGAACTTACTCTCTATTCTATTGAGCAGAATAAAAATATCAAACAGCTTCAGGAAGAAAACAGAATGCTGAAATCACAGGCTGACGAGATTAAAGAACTAAAAAAACAACTACGGAAATTGGTAACACTTAAAAATTAAAACCCATGAAAACAAAACTATTTTCCATGCTGTCGCTACTGATAGCGGCACTGGGATTTTCACAAACCCAGGTTTACTTCAAGTATGATGAGGCTGGAAACCAGAGATACCGGGGCCCTGATGCTGCAGGTAAGAAAGCGCCTGAAGAAATCGTAAAAAAAGAAGAAAAGGTAGAAGAACCTGCGAAAGCAGCCGCCCTTACAAAACAGGAATCAGCGATCGACGAAAAAGCTTTCTGGAAGCAGATCAGATTGTATCCGGTTCCGGTGAATGATTATCTGACCATAGACTGGACGGAAGAAGTGGACGGACTTATAGAATCCGTTTCTCTCTATCAGCACAGTACAGTTCACTGGAAGTTTCAGCAACAGAATATTCCCGGGCTCAACCGTCAGATTAAAATTAATATGACCGGTTATGACTGGGGAATCTATATTCTGCGCTTTACGTTGAAAGACGGCAGAGTATTTAGCAGAAATGTGACCAAGAGATAAAATTAAGACGGGAATGTAAAGGTTGAGGAGGTGTCGAAAAAGTGATCACCTGCCAAATTTTAATTCCGACTCTCCATTATCTTTTAACAATATTATTATAAAACTAGACAGATATGAAATTATTTTCAACAATATTAGTCTCCCTGAGTTCGGTAATGGGCTTTTCACAGACCATACTTTACCAGCCGGAGACAACCTCCCGGACAGTTCAGGATCCACAATCGGTGGTCCTGGCTCAGGGATTTTATGCGCAGGGGACTGTTTCCAATCCTTTTGTGGCAAAACTCGGACCTGCGAGTGAAAATCCAGGTGGAGGGCCCACAGACTCAAATGCCGGAGCAACCAATCCCATCGGAACCTCAGGAAGAGAAGGAGTAAATTTTCATGACACCAAAGGAGATATTGACGTATCAGCCGGAGGTCAATTGCAATTTACCCTACCTATTGCTTTGCCTCCGGGGGTGAAGACTGTAGCGCCTCAAATTAATCTGGTGTACGCCAGCGGATCCGGTAACGGAATAGCCGGATACGGCTGGAGTATTTCAGGAATTACAGCGATTTCAAGAATAGGAAAAACCATTGAAAAAGATGGAGATGTAAAAGGAATACAATTGGATTATTCTGATGTCTATAGCTTTAATGGACAAAGACTGATCCTGAAATCAGGGCAATATGGAAAAGACGGAGCCGAATACGTTACTGAAAAGTATTCTAATGCCAGGTTCAGGTCAGTAGGCAACAGTTTGAATATCGCCGGTCCCGACTATTGGGAAGTGACGTATGAAGATGGTTCCCAGGCATGGTATAACCGAACGTTTACCAATCGTCAGGGAGACACAAGACCTGCTTTGGAATATAATATTACCAAGTGGAAAGATGTCCATGGCAATTATATTACATATGGGTATAGCTCGCTGAGTGGATTTGTAGGACCTCTGGACGGACGAAAATCGCTTCTTACTTCAATATCCTGGGGTGGGAATGAGACCCTGAATAAGCCGCATTTCAATGAAATTCTGTTACAATATAAGGACAGAGTATTTAAAGAAATCAACTACCTGCAGGGAGAAGAATTCCAGCAGGATAAAATATTAGATGATATTACTGTAAATACGAATGGGAAATTGTTTAAAAGATATGCTGTAGAATATGTCGATAACAGTACAAGTTATCAGTTTGCAAAAAAGATAACGGAATATAATTCAGGAAACCTACCTGCCAATCCGGTGACTTTTACCTATGAACAAAACAATACGACAGAACATATTCCTTATCAGTCATTCAGTTCCACAAGCGGAACAAAAAAATATGCTGATTTTAACCTGGATGGAGAAACAGATTATATTGAGTTTGTCTCTAATGGAGTACTCAAGTACAAAAGCTCACTATATAAAGATGTTCCCGAGCTTACCTTGAGCTACGATGCTTCTAAATTTTCTTCGGGAGATTTTAATAAAGCCACTCCCATTACTTTTAAAAAAGACAATTACATTAAAAACAATATCGGTTTGGTAGTACCCGTGGTAAAAGCCGCCTCCCAGCCAGATATGTCGGATATCGAACTTCAGATTTTTTCGGTAGATATAGCCACCCAAAAGCTGGTATTTGAATACTCGAAAACCCTTCAATATGACCAGTACTTTGTAGGTGATGATACCTATAAAATTGATGGGTGGTTCTGTAATTACAACTTTTTTACAGTTTCTGCCAATGCCTATGACCGCAATGGTGATGGTGTTTCAGAATTAATACTTAATGTAAGCAGAACATTAACGTGTACAGATCCGGGAATTTTTCAACCTGTAGATCCTACAGATCCGGGTTCCGGAACAGGATTGCCACAGCAGCCTACCAATCCTAATGATTATACTACTACAACCCGTTTTTATACGACGATACTGTATGACCTGGATCAGCAGGTAGCTCCCGATGCAAGTTACTATGCTATCGATCAGGAAACAACGATGTATAATAATAACAGTATCAAACCTACCAGGCTTTTCGCTGACTTAAATGGGGATGGACTACAGGATATCATTGAGCTCAAAACCTCAACAGGGGAAATTCTGAGTGTATATAATATTGTAAAATATTCAGGAACCTACAGCAGATCACCGGTTGGTAATTTTGCTGGCCAGTCCCTGACAAATATGCACGGAAACAGTTTTATTGC
This sequence comes from Chryseobacterium pennipullorum, assembly GCF_003384725.1. GTDB lineage: Bacteria > Bacteroidota > Bacteroidia > Flavobacteriales > Weeksellaceae > Chryseobacterium > Chryseobacterium pennipullorum. The sequence continues at coordinate 156,091 of NZ_QNVV01000006.1, read as the reverse complement.
AGATTTTAATGGTGACAGCAAAGCTGATATCATGATTCCTGTAAGTAATAATACCAACCAATGGAGGCTATTTATATCCAATGGGAAAAGCTTCACGTCTTCAACGATTGCTTTGGCTCCTTTCAAAACCAATGCAACAGTTTACTTCCAGGATAAACATAAAGGATTCCTAGGAAACAGTTGTGATCGTGTGAAGCTTAGCTATTTCAACTATGATGTTAATGATATTGACGGAGACGGAAAATCTGAGCTTATCGTAACAGAAGTTCAGTATGAAGAACATGAGTGGGACGCTCACAATGACCAGGAAAATACATTGTCACAGGTTTCTGTCTATTCGCTTAATAAGATCGATAACTATAGTATGGCCCAGGGTACAGATACCAGCGGAAAATATACTTTCTATAAGACAAGAGTATGGACAAACAGTTATCCACAGAAGGCAATTGCCTTTAGCCAGATTACCATGAGCAATACCCACCAACAATTAATACTTGTAGGAAAACTGGTTAATTGTTCCGGTTGTACAGAAAGCTTTGCCCAGTATTATAACCATCCTTCTCTCACCACGATTTCAAGAATCAATTCCATTGAACAGGGGGGTGTCAAGCTTAATGTTGTTTACAAAGAGCTAAATCCCGATGTTAATGCTAATTTTTATTTGCCGGTAAAAAAAGAAGAATACCCGTATTATGAATCAGCTAAATTACCAAAATCCTTTGCGGTTGCACAGTTCTATAAAACCCTGCCACAGGGACAGGTAGTCTATCAGGATTTCCGCTACAGGGGATTTTTGAATCATAATACAGGACGGGGATTCATTGGATACAGACAAAATGCCCGTTCTTCCTGGTATGCCCAAGGATTAGAGAATGCTAAAATCTGGTCGGGAACAGAGATTGATCCTTTGATGGAAGGAATTCCTGTTAAAGAATGGACGATCAGAACGAATGACGAAAATAATGTATTCCCGACTGATATATCAGAGAATAACAGTCAGTTATTAAGCTTTAAAAATACAGTATATCAATCTGATAAATTGTTGAATGGTCAGGTGGTAACCGGAGCAGTATCGGAAGCTGACAAACCTAAAATCGTTCAGGCGATCTTTCCGAAAAATACGAAGAGTAAAGATTTCCTAAGCGGCACCACTACAGCAAGTTCTGTTATTTATGGAGAGTATTATCTTCCGAAACAGAGCGTGACGACCATTAATAATGGATATGCTTTAACGACTTCTGATTTCGAATACTTTCACAATGCGGGAGCAAATGGTACAGACTATTTTATTGGCCGTCCTAAATCCCGAACAGATATCATGCAGGTCTATGGAGATGTAAAATCGACCAAAAAAGACTATGGATATGAAAATAGGCTCTTGAAAACATTAAAAACATGGAACAGAGATAATACAGGATATCTGCAGGAAGCTTATCATTATGACGGATTTGGAAATATTACCCAAAAAATAGTAAGCAACAGTATAGATGCTAAAACCCAGACTGCAGTCAATGAGTATGATCCAAAAGGAAGATTTGCAGTTAAACATACAGATAATTTAGGACTCGTTACCTCTACTGAATATAACGATTGGGGACAAATTGTCAAGAAAACAGATCCTTTAGGAAATATTACCGTAAACGGATATGACCTGTGGGGTAAACTATCTACGTCAAAAACCAATCTGGAAGGAACAACCACCTACCAATACGATAAAGATAACGACTCTAATGTTAAGGTTTTCCGATACGATCCTGATGGCAATGTTTCTATAGAATATACCAACAGAATCGGTCAGAACTATAAAACATCAACAAAAGCATTCGGACAAGGGAAATATGTTTCTGAAGAAACCCAGTTTGATGCGTTGGGAAGAAAAATTGCAACCAGCGAACCTTATTTTGAGGGGCAGGCTGCTTCACAATGGAATACATTAGTGTATGATGACAGTGTTTTCCCTGCAAAAGTAACAGCAACTTCATTTGTAGGAAAGCAAGTAGAAACTTCGGTTTCAGGTTTAACGACTACTGTAAGGGAAGTGAATGGTAATGCCAGAACGACTTCAAATACCAAAGATGCATTAGGGAATATTATTTCTTCCACTGATAAAGGGGGAACTATTAATTTTTCCTATAATGCCGCAGGGGAACAAATCCAGGCACAATATGCCGGGAATGTTGTGACTAGCAAGTATGATGTTTGGGGCAGAAAGACAGAATTCAATGACCCGTCCAATGGCGTTTATAAGTATGAATACAACAGTTTTGGACAGACCGCAAAAGTGATCAGTCCTAAAGGTACAAAGGAATATTCCTACAACAACTTTGGACAGCTTGTCGCTCAGAAGGAGTTGTCAACCTTAGATGGTGGACAGGCTACCGATAAATTAATTTCATTCGGTTACGACAATAAAGGGAGGCTTACCTCTAAAAACGGAACTTCAAAAGGAAAAGCATATACTTCTAATATCGTATATGACCCGCAGGGAAGGATGCTTTCAACCTCAGAAAGCAGCAATGGTAAATACTTTATTCAGAAGGGAATTACGTATGACGACAAACAGAGAGTCATATCTTATGAAAAACAATTGTACTCTTCAGGAGTACTTACCAAAGTAACCATTGAAAATGTATATAGCGCATGGAATGGAGAGCTTTCTCAGATAAAAGATAAAAATTCCGGAAAAATTCTTTGGGAGCTTAGCGAAACCAATGCTAAGGGACGGGTGCTTAGAGCAAAACTCGGTGCCGTAGATGTGATTAGTGACTATAACCTTTCCAATGGCTATTTAGCAGAAATAAAACATGGATCGGCAGTGAAGCCTAATCTATTAAATATCAAATATCAGTTTGATGCGATTAAAAACAGATTGAATGGAAGAGTTACAGCAGGAGATTTCAATATTACGGAGTCCTTTGCCTATGATGATAATGACAGATTGATCAAATGGACTAATCCTGTTACCAATCAGTCGCACACCAATGTATATGATGTAAGAGGCAGGATTACAGAGAACAACCAGATAGGAAAGATTAAATTTGAAAATTCAGCCAAATTATATCAGCCTACGGGAATGTCTCTTAATGCAGAGGGAGTTCAGAACTATAAAAATGATTTGATTCAGACTATCGTATACAATGAAAATAATGACCCTGTATTTATTGATGGCGAAGTGGGAGATGTTGCATTTCAGTATGGGTTAACTGCCATGAGGCAGATGGTTACCTATGGTGGAAATTTCAATGCAGATCAGGAGGGTAGGTTTACTAAGTTCTACAGTGAGGATGGTAGTTTTGAAGTGTTGAAGAATACAGCAACAGGTCAGGAAAAACATACTATTTTTATCGAAGGAAGCCCTTATGACAGTAATATTGTCTTTATGAAGAATTATACAGAGAATGAAGGCTCTTATAAATTTTTACACAAAGACTATTTAGGAAGCATATTGGCAATTAGTGATGAAGCGGGTAATAAATTGGAACAGAGACATTTTGATGCCTGGGGCAACTTTACCCATCTGCAGGTAGGAAGCGGATCTGTGATTACCGATGCCAAAATGATTAAGAAAATGGTAAGCACTGGTGCCGTGTTGTTAGAAAGAGGCTATACCTCACATGAACACTTCATGGAAGTTGGGCTGATCCATATGAATGGAAGATTGTATGATCCCCTGTTAAGAAGATTTTTAAATGCAGATGAAAATATTCAGGATCCTTATAATACCCAGAATTATAATAAATACGGTTATGTAATGAATAATCCGCTGATGATGAATGATCCAAACGGAGAGTTTTTCCAGTTTTTAGGACTCGGTATTTTATTTTGGAAAGCAGTGATCATTGGCGCGTATATTGGATTCACATCCTATATTTTAACGGCTGCAATTACCAATCAGGGAGTTTCTTTAGCAGGAGGTTTAAAAGCCATATTTTTTGGGGCCGCTTCAGGAGCCGTCACATTTGGTATTGGAAGTATATTCAGCAGTACGGCAGGGGCCGCTACCCAATTTGCAAAGAGTCTCGGCGATGCTGCTGTAGTGGCCAAAGCTGTAGTACATGGAGCCGCTCAGGGTGCATTATCTTTAATGCAGAACGGAGGATTTAAGCAGTCATTCTTTTCGGGAGCATTAGGAAGCCTTGGAGCATCTGCTTTTGGAGCAGTGGCTGGAAAATTTGCAAACAGTACCATAGGAAATGTAGCTTTTGGTGCTGTAGCAGGTGGTGTAGCATCAGAGCTTACAGGAGGCAATTTCTGGAAAGGAGCTGTCATAGGAGGTATGGTGGCAGGGTTAAATGATATGATGCATAGGATGCAGACGAAATCTATTGCAGAACAGGAGCTGAACGATGTAGACGTAAAAGATGTTAATAAGGAGGCACCTAATACTAAAGAAAGTCTGGATACCGTTTTAAAAACGAAAACTCTTGCAAAAATGCGTAAAGACGCAAAAAATGCATCTATTACTTATGGTAAGACGTCCAAAAGCAATAGATTGGGCGAAACAGATGAATCTACCGGGGCAATAACCCTTAATAAAACAAAGGTATTTACATTCTTTAAATTGTATCAGACCATAGGCCATGAATTGATCCATTCAATAGATTTTACTGATGGTACGGCTAAGTCGATATATAAAAATTACCTGGAAATTTATAAAGGAGATAAAGTTCCCGCAAAAATGTATTATGATGACGCCCTGGAATTCAGAGCTTATGAGTGGGAGGTCAATTTTGCACCTTCAGAATTGTCAACACAATGGTATAATTACTTTAAAGAAAAAAATAATTGGTAATGGAAAAGATAATTGGAATGCTGTTTTTAATCTTGGGAATTTTTTTTAATGCTCAGGTAAAAATTGATTTAAAATATACCAAGGGAGCTACAATCAAGGTCAATATTCTTTCCAAAGAGAATTTACAGCTGAGTACAAGTCTTAATTCAACTACTTTGTTCATGTTGGGGGAAATATCAGAATATCCCATGTATGATAACAGTAATTTATATCTTTTTTTGTTTGACGAGAATGGAAAGCCCGTTCCCCAAAGAAGTGCTTCCATTTTACCGCATCCTGACAAAGATCCTTCCTATTATAAGAAGGAATTGAAGGAGGCTGAAAAAAAGCGAAAGGCTAAATACACTATTACAGCGAATAAGCCGGAATCTCTCAATTTCGATTTTTTGATCTACAAAAATGAAAAAGAGGTTTTTAAAGCATATCCCTGCAAAATGTTCGACTGCTCTTATTATTACTATACCTTGCAAAAAGGAAAAAAATATAAGATGCAGGTTCAGCTTCAGGGAACCGCTGAGGTGTACAAATCCAATACTGTGGAATTTACTTACTGATTTTATCCCCCGAAATTTTCGGGGGATATTTTTTTTAACTGATCCTGAATAATAAAGGATCAGGCGCAAATTGGAGGGCAAGCAAAAAGTTGAGTTAATATGAATAGAAAGATAATATTGGGTTGTATACCAATCACTGTTTGACTCTGTAGAAATAACATTCATCGGCTGAAGGGAGATGATCTTCTATTTTAATATATAAGTGAAAAAATCAACCACAGATGTTTAAGTATATTTTTCACGGATCAAGTACAAAAATAGTTTTTCCACAACTTTTGGCATCGATCCGTAACCTTACCAATAGGCTATAGATAAAAAACAAAAACCACCCTTTAAAAAGAGTGGTTTGTAGACTCACAGGGATTCGAACCCCAGATGACTGAACCAAAATCAGTAGTGTTACCGCTACACCATGAGTCTGTGTTTGTTTTAGTGGTGCAAATTTACAGCTTTTTTCTTTACTTACAAGAACTTTTTAAATTTTTTTTTAAATTTACTGTACATTTTATTTACAGAAAACATGCTGATAGACTTCAATAATCTCAATATTAATCAATTATCTTTCAATACGGAATTTGAAAAAAAGGTGGGATCTTTTTTACAGGAATGGATCTCAGAGAGCGAAACGGTAAAAGTTCAGACTTCAGGTTCTACGGGAGCGCCTAAAATTTTTGATATTGAAAAAAAGAAAATGATCAATTCTGCAGTCATGACCTGCAACTTTTTGGGATTGAAGGAAGGCGATACCGCACTGCTCTGCCTGCCGGTAGAATATATTTCAGGAAAAATGATGGTCGTACGGTCTGTACAAAGGAAACTAAAACTGATCGTGGCAGAGCCCTCCTTACAACCTGTTGAAAATTTAGAAGAAGAAATAGATTTCTGTGCGATGACTCCTCTTCAGGTGGAACATTCATTGGATAAGCTACATCTGATTAAAAATCTGATCATTGGTGGCGCGGCGGTTTCAGAAAGCCTTAAAAATGAGATCCATCAGATAAATCCTGGTGCTTCCAATCGTATCTTTGAAACCTATGGAATGTCAGAAACCCTTTCTCATATTGCTTTAAGACAGATCATGCCTGTGGCAAAAGAATATTTTACCGCTTTTGAAAATGTATCCGTTTCCTTAGACGAAAGAGGTTGTATGAAGATCTTTGCTCCCGCCGTAAATGCTGAGGTCTTGCAGACTAATGATTTAGTTGAAATTAAGAAGGGTAATCAGTTCAGATTTCTTGGTAGAATAGATAATGTAATTAATTCAGGTGGAGCAAAGATTTTTCCCGAATTACTTGAGGCTCTGGTGAAAAAAGAGATACCTAATGAATCCGTTTTTATAGGTTTACAGGATGAAAGTCTGGGCCAGAAATTGGTACTTGTGATAGAAGGAGAGCCGTCTGAAGTTCTGAAAGACAGTATTTCAAAAATACCATTTGAGAAAAACTTTCACCGACCTAAAGAGATCTTGTTTATCAGCGGGATTCCGAGGACGCCTAACGGAAAAGTAAACCGAATAGAGCTCTGTAAGATCATCAGTGAAAATTAAAAGTCGCAGCACTCACTCAAATTCGATTATAATGAAAGACTTTTCAAAAGAACTCAGTTTCAAAACTTCCCGCAGCAGTGGAGCAGGAGGACAAAACGTCAACAAAGTAGAGACGGCTGTCACTGTACTCTGGAAGGTGGATGCTTCTGGCTTCTTCACTGACGATGAAAAGATACTCATCCAAAGCAAGCTTAAAAACAGGATCAATGCAGAAGGCTTTTTATTCATGTCGGTCTCAGAAAGCAGAACCCAGCTGATGAATAAAAATAAAGCCATTGAAAAGATTACAGAATTGGTAAATAAAGCACTTATTGTACCCAAAAAGAGAACAGCAACAAAACCTTCAAAAGCCCAAAAGCAAAAAAGACTAGACAATAAGAAGAAACTTTCCGATAAAAAAGAAAACAGAAAATTTAAATTCTAGCAGGATCTTCTGGAGAAAATCTTATTTTTGTCGAAATTTCAAAAAATGATGAAAAAACTAATGCTATTGGGAGCTATTTCGTGTTCCTTATTTTCTTTTGCTCAAAAATTTTCTTTTATTCCATCCGTAGGATATGGTTGGCGGGTGGCAGAAACACCTTCCGGGCTTTCCAGGGAAGAAAAAAATTATATCAAAGGCTTAAAAAGCGGACTTCATTTTGATATCGCTGCTTATTACAACATCAGAAATATTGGAATAGGACTAAAATTTTCCAATTATACTGCATCGAGTAATGGAATGTTATCAGCACGTGATCCCCAGGGATATACCGTATCCTTTCCGATAAGTACTACCGATAATATTACATTTATCGGACCTTCCTTTATGTATTCCAATTATAATGAGCCGACAAAACATAAGATATTTCTGGATGCGGCATTGGGAGTTATTTCTTATACTACAAAAACAGGGAGTGTAAAGGGAACAGGTTCTAATTTGGGATTGGATGCCGGTTTTGGATACCAATATGCCCTTTCAGACAACATTTTTATCGGACCAAAATTAAGTATAACAGGCGGAACATTAAACAAAATGAAATTTAACGGAACAACCGTTGACTTTGGGGACGATCAAAAAGAAGGTCTAACCAGAGTTTCGCTAAGCGGAGTTGTGACATTCCGTTTTTAAGTTGTATATTTGATAGAATTCAAAAATAAAAATATTCATGACAGCAACAATTCTTTTATCTGCAGTGTGGCGGAGAGCAGGATTGCTGCTGTCATTACTTTATCTCCATACAGACTCATTTCTGAAAAGTTCTAAGGACTTTATCAATTAAGCCCTGTCAGGATCCAAGACAGGGAATCACCCCGGTTTTTTATTTATTGCTTTGCGGTTATCCATAGATTAGGCCTTACACAGGCTGGATTCTACATTGGATCATCGGGAATAACTGCATTTTTAATTTAAAAATTGAAAAAATGTCCGATCAGATTATTGTGACTACAGGGATTTATGATGCTATAAAAGATACCCTCAGAAGAAAAAAGGTGAGTTTGGAAGAAGAAAAGCGGCTTACCGCAGAACTCAGAAAAGCCAAACAGGTTCGAAGAAGAGACTTACCCACCGATATTGTAACCGTTGATAGAAAGGTAACGTTGAAGGACCATACTTTGAATTTTGAACATGAATACATTTTTGTGCCTTCCATCAAAGAAAAGCTGAAAAAGAATAAACATTCCATACTTTCCGATATTGCGCTTGCAGTCGTTGGGTATAGAGTAGGAGATGTTATCGAATGGCCTTTCAGAGATGGTGAAAGGAAAATTGAAATCCTGAAAGTGGAATCCTGGGAAGGATAGATTGCCTATACATAAAGTGTAGTTAAAGCATAGCCCATCGGGCTATGCTTTTCAATGTCCACATCTCACCAGCCGCCTGTCTGTTTATTTAACAAATGATAAAAAATAACTTTCACAGAAGACTTTCTCAAAGTGGTTGGGCTGCATTCCATTTTTAAGTTTTATCTTTGCAAAAATTAAAAAAATGAGCAAACCGATTTCTGAATTTATAGAAAAATATTTTCTGCATTTCAATGCAGCAGCGTTGGTAGATGCATCTAAAGGATATGTAGCGCATCTTAAAGACGGTGGAAAAATGATGATTACCCTGGCAGGAGCTATGTCTACTGCAGAGTTGGGTAAGATTCTTGCAGAAATGATCCGTCAGGGAAAAGTGGACTTCATCTCTTGTACAGGAGCTAATCTTGAAGAAGATCTGATGAACCTTGTAGCACACTCGCATTATGAAAGAGTTCCGGACTACAGAGACCTTACTCCACAACAGGAGTGGGACCTTTTGGAAAGAGGACTGAACAGAGTGACTGATACCTGTATCCCTGAAGAAGAAGCATTCAGAAGATTGCAGAAACATATTGTGGAGATCTGGAAAGATGCAGAAGCTAAAGGAGAAAGATATTTCCCACACGAATATATGTACAAAATGATCCTTTCAGGAGTATTGGAGCAGTATTACGAGATTCCTAGAGAAAACTCATGGATGATCGCTGCTGCTGAAGCCAACCTTCCAATTGTGGTTCCGGGATGGGAAGATTCTACGATGGGTAACATCTTCGCTTCTTACTGCATCAAAGGAGAGCTTAAAGCGACTACAATGAAATCAGGAATCGAATATATGACTTATTTGGCAGACTGGTACACGAAGAATTCAGCTGGAAAAGGAGTAGGATTCTTCCAGATCGGTGGTGGTATTGCCGGAGATTTCCCTATCTGTGTTGTACCGATGTTGTATCAGGATATGGAAATGCACGACATCCCTTTCTGGTCGTATTTCTGTCAGATTTCTGATTCTACAACTTCTTACGGATCATATTCAGGAGCTGTTCCAAATGAGAAAATCACTTGGGGTAAACTGGATATTACGACACCGAAATTTATCGTTGAAAGTGATGCGACAATCTGTGCTCCACTGATGTTCTCATACATCCTGGAAAACGCTTAATAAAAACTCTTAAAGAAAATTAGATATCAGCGCTTCAATATAATTTGGAGCGCTTTTTATTGTAGAATAGGGTAATAGATTTGTTTTGAAAACTGAAACTATTGAAAACATTAAGAAAAATGAAGACGGTAAGAATAATTAAGTTCCATCTTCGATGGAAAAATAAAGCACAACGCTAAAAAACAGCTTTAGCTATTCTCTTACTGCTCTTAAAAACTTAAATGGTCTTAATGGGTCAGATCAATAATGATATACAATTTTATCAGAAATAAAATCTTGTGCCGTACAACATTTAGTATTTAAAGTATGTACATCTCCTGGTTTTCCAAAATAAAAAAAAATTGTAAAAATCCGTGCTACCTGAGGGAGATGTCAATCCAAAGAATTCACCAATACAAAATACCGGTATGCCAGAATTCCTTTCTCCATTTTAGTCAGGGTATTAGGATCCTTACCGCTCAACTTTGGGAGAATCTTTTTATTGATGGCATTCAACGCCCGGAAAAATGATTTTTTCATATCTTTATTTTTTTAATGAAACATCATTGAATCATTAAGAATTCAAAAATGATGCAAAACCTATATGGTCTTATACCATATTGGCATTTAAAACAGGTATTATGGACGAAGTTTTCAAACAGCAGGTATACGAGGTGGCAAGGCTTATTCCCATTGGAAGAGTGTCTACGTATGGTGCTATCGCAAAAGCAGTGGGTTATCCCAATCATTCCCGTCGTGTTGGAAAGGCCATGGGCGGATGTCCGGAAGATGTTCCCGCACACCGCGTCATATCCAGTTCAGGAGTTTTATCAGTACCTGAATTCCAGTCCAGGTTGGAGGCTGAAGGAATAAGTATTGAAAATCTTAGAATAAAAAATTTCAAAAACCTGTTCTGGGATCCGTTAGAAGAGATTTAGTATTATAGATTTAACGATTCAGCATATAAAAACGACAATCCAGTCACCTATTTTTTTTGATAATAGACAGTCACAATATCTTTGTTTCATCATTAAAACAAATAACATGAAACCAAGATCAATTTTTACTGTAGCCCTTCTTTTTATAGCAGTATTTTCAAAAGCTCAGATGGATGATAAATTCTATCAGCCTCACAAAGCAATGAATCCTTTTGAAATGAAAATCTCAGATTCTATTAAACTCCAGGTCGGGGACAATAATATAATTACAGCATTCATTGCAAAGCCTAAAAAAGAAACTAAAAAAACTATTTTTTACTTTCATGGTGCAGCGGGTAACGTTACTACTTATCAATTTATGACAAAACCTTTAGTAGATGCAGGCTATCAGGTAGTAATGGTCGATTTGAGAGGGTATGGATTGTCTACAGGAAAACCAACACATAAAAATATAGCAGAAGACGGGCAAAAATTTTTTGATGAATTGATGAAAAGAGAAGATGTTAAAAATACCAGAGTTTATCTTTATGGGGCATCTTTGGGAACTCAAATTGCCGCTCATCTGGCTAAAAATAACTCTTCTAAAATATCCGGTCTTATTCTGGATTGTCCAATGGCTTCTTTTACAGATATAGCAGCTCACTTTGCACCTCAGTATAAAGATTTTATTTTACAGACCATGATCTCCCCTTACGCAGCCAAGAATGATGTAAAATACTTACATCAATTACCGGTACTCGTGATCCATGCTAAGGATGATAAAACCATTCCTTATGAACAGGGAAAATTAGTTTTTGACAATACAACTTCTAAAACTAAATTTTTTATTCAATCTGAGGGAGACCACTTGCAAGGGCTTGTTAATAATAAAGAAGAAATTTTAAAGGCTATTGACCGGTTATAATGCAACAAAACTCCAGCGGCGAAGCTGCTGGAGTTTTGTTGTTGTTCAAATTCGATGAATCTTAATTTATTTTTTAATCCTTGCTGGGCTTTTCAGCTCCTCTTTAAGTCTATCGTTTTCTTCTTTTAATAAGGCAATATATCCCTGAAGGTTTTCAATGATTGATCCCGGAATATTATTAAACTGGTTAAAATTTCCATTTCCACCCGAAGAACTGTCATTAAATATCGGGTGATCATTATTTACAATGACTTTAGCTTCTTCTTCTTCATAGATATCTTCTACCGCGACGTCTAAAAAACGGGCAATCTTGTCCCATTCATCTTTGATGATTTTTACATCACCGCTTTCTTTTCTGCTATAGTTAGATACATCCGTAGCGATAAAGTCAGCTACCTGCTGCTGCGTATAGCCTTTTTGTTTTCTGATGAGTCGTAATTTTTCTTTTTGCATGACCGACATTTTATACAAAAATGGAAAAAAAGCACAATGTATACAATAAAAAACAGAAAAAAGATGAAGTTAACCACGGGCAGCGAAGGGAAAAACGCTAAAAGCTTTATAATTTGAATGCTATTGAAGGTGATCGTTAATTATTTTAGCCTGCAGAGTCTGATTGACGAAACGTGATACAAGCCAAACATGAAATGATCCGGTGCTGAATTTACAGAGTTTGACGAGAATGCTGTCTGATCTGTGGGAAGCTGGTTCACAACTGATGGTGACGATCGAGTTTGAGCTTCTGGATATGTATAAAAAGAAAAGCTGTTTCAAATGAAACAGCTTTCTTTATGTTATTTTTCCAGTTGCTTATAGCTTCTCTGGATAAAATTTGTAAGGTCTTTTCCTTTCAGTAGGTTTTGAGAAAGTTTGGCAAGATCCAAAGCATGCTTAATCAGACTTTCTTTCTCTTCCGTATTTTCAGTTTTCAGGATCTGATTAGACAGGTCACTGTTGGAATTCACTACCAGATTGTACATTTCCGGAAACCCTCCCATTCCAAACATACCGCCACCACCTGTAGCCTGCATTTCTTTCATTCTTCTCATGAATTCCGGCTGGGTAATGGTAAATGGTGCATCACTGCTGTCAAGATCTTCAAGCTGTACCGTAAATTTAGAATCCTGAATAGCTTCTTCTACGTTCTTTTTCAGAGATTCTTTTTCTGTTTCATTCAGTTTTGAGATTACCGGTTCGTCTTTTTTAATCAGATTGTTGATATGATCAGCATCTACTCTGGCAAATGAAATATTTTCTTTTGAGGTTTCCAGTTTTTGGATGACGTGTGGAGTGATCGGGGAGTCTAATAAAAGAACTTCATACCCTTTATCTCTTGCAGCCTGAATGTAGCTGTGCTGCTCATCAGCATTGGTAGCATACAGAATAACCAGTTTGTTGTCTTTATCCGTTTGTAGCGGTTTGATTTTTTCAGTCAGCTCATCCCAAAGGAAATACTTTCCGTCGGTCGTAGGATATAGTGTAAATTTGTCGGCTTTTTCAGCGAATTTCTCTTCCGTAACGATTCCGTATTCGATCACTACTTTGATGTCATTCCATTTCTGTTCGTAATCTTCACGGTTTTCGTTGATCAGCGAGGCCATCTTGTCCGCTACCTTTTTAGTGATGTAAGAAGAGATTTTCTTCACCGCACCGTCTGCCTGAAGATAAGAACGGGATACATTCAATGGAATATCCGGAGAATCGATTACCCCTCTCAGAAGCATCAGGAAATCCGGAACGATTCCTTTTACTTCATCCGTTACAAATACCTGGTTTTGGTACAGCTGAATTTTATCTTTATCAATATTTAGATTATTGCTCAATTTAGGAAAGAAGAGAATTCCTGTAAGATTGAAAGGATAATCAACGTTGAGATGAATGTTAAAAAGAGGCTCTTCAAACTGCATTGGATACAGCTCGTGGTAGAACTTCATGTAATCTTCATTGGTCAGTTCACTTGGCGCAATGGTCCATGCCGGTACCGGGTTATTGATAATATTGTCCACCTCTTCCGTTTCTGCTACAGCATCTTCCGGCGCATCTTCCGGTAATGGAAGCGTGTGGGTTTTGGTTCCGAATTTGATCGGAACAGGCATAAACTTGTTATATTTTAAAAGAAGTTCACGGATTCTTCCTTCCTCCAAAAACTCCAGAGAATCTTCTGCAATGTGAAGAATAATTTCCGTACCCCGGTCTGTTTTTTCTGTCGTTTCCTCAAGAGTAAATTCAGGACTTCCGTCGCAGATCCATCGTACAGCTGGCTCATCTTTATACGATTTGGTGAGGATTTCCACCTTTTCAGCCACCATAAATGCTGAATAGAAGCCCAGTCCAAAATGGCCGATAATCCCGGAATCCTTAGCCGAGTCTTTATATTTTTCAAGAAATTCTTCAGCTCCTGAAAAAGCTACCTGATTGATATACTTCTCAACCTCTTCGCCTGTCATACCAATCCCCTGATCAATAATCCGCAAGGTTTTCTGGTCCTTGTCGATTTTAACTTCAAGTTTCGGAGTCCCATATTCAACCTTTGCTTCCCCAATACTTGTTAAATGCTTTAGTTTTAAAGTGGCATCCGTTGCATTAGAGATTAATTCTCGTAAGAATATTTCGTGGTCACTGTAAAGAAATTTTTTAATAAGCGGGAAAATGTTTTCCACAGATACATTAATATTTCCTTTAGTCATCATATTTTAGATTTTTAATTTCTAAATCTTTCTCAAAAAAAATACCATGCAGGAGAAAGTGACAGAATGGCATTTTTTTTATGATGTCTCTGTTGCTGTCTTTTATTATATTTACCGCCAATTATAAATAACAGTATGGGAATCTTTGATTTTTTTAAGAAAAAAAATAATACACAGGAAAATAGTGGTACTCCAGTACCGGCGCACGAAGTGCCGGCAGAAAAAATAGTGGAAGAAGTAACAGAAGAAAGGGTAGAGGTCGAAGCTATGCCGGAAATACCTGTTCAGAAGGAAGAAGAGAAAACGGTCAACAATCAGTTTGAAAAGATCAGTACCTATAAAGATTATATTGTATATTCTATAGCTCTTCAGCTGAATGGAGATTTTGCTCCTATTTCTGCATTCGAAAAGGAAAGTGGAGAAGTAGAAGGTTTTGCCTACATGATCACAGATCCTTCCTATGGACTGTCTGCACAGCAGGTGATTGATATGATGGAAGAGAAATTTGAAAACGAATTAAAGGAAGGAAAAATCAAGTCATATGCTATTCTGTACCATTCGCAGTTTGATAACGATGACAATCACAATCTGGCAACTACCCAGGAAGAGCTTAAGGCCATTACGCTTTCTTATCATTTTAATGATTTCGGAAAAGGGAAGACGGCAATGCCTTATATCTTTGAAAATGAAAATATTTCCTTTAAAGGATTTGCTGAGTTTTCCCATGAGGAAAATAATTCGATCATAAGCAATCAACTGACTGAAGGGAAAGATTACTTTACCAACAGAGAAGAGATCAAATCTCCTGAAGCAATGACTGATAACGGTATTAAAATTACAAAATCAAATACCCATACCCTGGGAAATATGTGGGGTGGTATATTTGGGTATGAAAGTATCCAAAACGAGGAAAAATATACCCAGTTTCTCAAAGAGATCATGGCGCTGTGTATGATGGATGATCCAAACTATGAGCAGGATAAGCTGAAATACACGGATTTTAAAGATGTGAAATTCAAAGTGATCCCTGCCGGTGAATTCAGTACCATTTATCCGGAAGTGAAAACAGATTTTTCGCTGGATTTTGAAACAAAGGAAATCAGCGAGTGGGAAAATGTAAATAATATTGAAGCTATTGTTGGCGGTCCTGCAAGAGATACTTTTGGAGTTTGGTTTTTTGCAACAGATTATGCAGAAAACAAAAACAGATATCTCACCGAATCTCCTCTCAATGTGAACATCAGTGCTATTGTTTTTGCATTGGATATTCATAAGAAATTTGATCTTCCGGATGGTACCAGCATAAGTGAAGAATTTACGACCTATATGCCTAGTAAGGAACTGCCAAACTATGCATGTTTTGATTTTATAGGTGAGCTTGTTGATTTCCGGGAAACAGAATTGCTCGATGACGGAAGTGTAAAAGGGTATATCCTGAAGCTGAAACTGATTACAAATGAAGAAATAGAGGATTTCTTTACCATTGATGCTTTTGTCAGCAAAGAAAATATGAGATTTGATACACTGACCAAAGGGATGAAGCTTATGGGAGCTTTACAGCTGCAGGGTAAAATTTCCGGATAATCATCAGATGATAAAACATATACGGGGCTGTTCTTAATGAGCAGCCTCTTTTTTGTTTTAACGCTAAGCGTATTCCTGCTTGATCAAACACTTTTATAAAAGTATTCATCCTGGCTAAAAACAAAAAAAGGCAACCCGAAGATTGCCTTTGTCATTATTTTTTTTGAAAACTTATTTGTTTTTCAATTCTTCCTTGATCTTGTTTTCCAATTCCTCAGAAAGATCCGGATTATCTTTTAAAACGTCCTTCACAGCATCACGTCCCTGGCCAAGCTTAGTTTCTTCATAGCTGAACCAAGAACCGCTTTTCTTCACAATTCCCATATCTACTGCCGTATCCAGAATTTCTCCTACTTTGGAAACTCCTTCTCCATACATGATATCGAATTCTGCCTGCTTGAAAGGCGGAGCTACCTTGTTTTTTACAATCTTCACTTTCACACGGCTACCGATAGCTTCATCGCCCTGTTTGATAGGAGCGCTTGCTTTTCTGATATCGATTCTTACCGAAGCATAGAACTTAAGAGCATTACCTCCTGTCGTTGTTTCAGGGTTTCCAAACATAACACCGATTTTTTCTCTCAACTGGTTGATGAAAATCACAGTACATTTTGTTCTTGAAATCGTAGCGGTCAGCTTTCTTAAAGCCTGAGACATCAGCCTTGCATGTAGACCCATTTTGGAGTCTCCCATTTCTCCTTCAATTTCTGCTTTTGGAGTAAGGGCTGCTACAGAGTCGATCACCACAATATCAATAGCTCCTGAACGGATCAGGTTATCTGCAATTTCCAATGCCTGCTCACCGTTGTCTGGCTGAGAAATAATCAGGTTCTCCAAGTCAATTCCCAGCTTTGCAGCATAGGTTCTGTCAAAAGCATGCTCTGCATCAATAAATGCAGCAATACCACCTGCTTTCTGAGCTTCTGCAATCGCATGAAGGGTAAGTGTTGTTTTACCTGAAGATTCAGGGCCGTATATTTCGATGATTCTGCCTCTTGGATAACCGCCTACTCCTAAAGCAATATCCAATCCTAAAGATCCTGAAGGAATTACTTCTATTGTAGTGTCTACGGCATCATCTCCCAAAGTCATTACCGTCCCTTTTCCATATGTTTTATCTAATTTGTCAAGCACAAGTGCCAGTGCTTTTTTCTTATCTTCAATGTTACTCATCGCTATTAAAATAATTTCTCAAAAATACATAATTTAAACATGAAAAACTAATATTATTTACCTTTGAAAGCTGCTTTTAGAGTTAAAAAATGATAAAGTTTGATGAGTGATCTTATTCATAACGAAGGAGATGCGAAAATGTGGTATGAAGAATGTTGAAAAATAAATTTACGATCAGAAAAGTATTGCCGAAAGCCGGAAGATCAAGGCAGAAGTTAATACGGACAGGAGAATTTTTAGGAGTTATAGCCTTTACAGGGTATTGAATTGGCTTGTATTTGTAGACGGTTATACTACTTAAATTGATCAGTATCACCACAGTTTTATCCATCCAATATAAAAAATGCTTATCTTAAAACACTATTTTTTAAGATCATTCTATGGACAGAAAATTAAAACGCTTCCTGATAAAATCCTTTGCTGTATTGGCTGTTATACATCTGGCTTACTTTATGTACGGATATATAAAATTTGAGGGTCTTAAGGGAATTTATATGTATACAGAATTTTACAGGTTCAAATTTTATGATGACGTTTCTATTTCTCATGTTTTCGTATCCGGTCTTTTTCTGTTTTTCTTTGTTATTTTTCTCCTTAGGAATCATTCTAAAAAAAGAAATGAGCTTTCAAAAACTATGGGAATTGGTGCTATACTATTATTAGTTTCTTTTTTTTCTCTGACTTTTTTTATCAGTTACAGTTTCGGGTTAAATGCAAAACTACGAACCGAATTGCCCGAAAAAGACCTTAATAAAGATAAGACGCTGCTGAATGTCTTACAGCCTTTTTTATACAATTATACTTCCTACAGCTCAGAGAGTCTGTTTAATCCCAAGAATGTTTTATATCCCAAACCTTACCCTGTGGTTGAAGTGAGAGATACAGTGTACTACGAGCCGGGTGATCATAACGATTATTTCTCAACAGAATCCAGATATTACAGTATTGATACCCTGACCATGCTGAGTGCCAATCATGAGAAACTGAATAATAAGGCCAAATCGGTGCTTGACATTCTTGGGCTTGACGCTGAAGAGCTGGGAAAAAGAATTATTTCCAAAAAGGAGATCGGGGACAGCACTGAAATTATATTCCAAGGAGTAGAAGTACATCCTGAATATGATGATAAAATGTGTATTTTTCTTGAAAATAAATACTTGTTTTTTCCATTGCATGACATTCCTGAACGAGACCAACAGTATCAAAATGCAGTGAAAAGGTACAATTTGCTTTACAAATACAGTCAGGACTCATTACTTTCTTCGTTTCAGAAGCTGGATATTCTTTTTAAAAAATATAATATAGAATCGCAGATGGTTCCGAAAGAACTTACCAAAGATGTTTTTTATTATCGGGATCACCGGAATGAGCCTCTGAATGCAATACGAAATACTTACGAAAGAGGCCAGTTAAAAGAGAAATTTACAACTCTTGATCGTCTGTTTTACAAACCGAACTATCTTCACCCATCTATCGTGGGATTTTTCATCAGTGCAGTCCTTGGCGTCTGGTTGATTTTGTTTTTACTGTACCTGATTTGGAATTTCAGGAGCAGAAAACGCTCACCCGATCACTCTGAAAAAAGTGAGCAGATATAATTTTCCATATTTTCCCAATAAGTTGGGAAACATTAATTTTCAGATGCTAATCATTGATTATTTCCTCAAAAGGGAGGTTAATGGAAATTTGAATTTTTAGTGATATTCAGATAGTCTTCCAGTACCTTCATCTGATCTTTATGGCCTCGCTTTATCCTGGAGTTCCGGCTTACAAGACGATCATAAATTCTATTGAAGAGGATTTTTGATTTTGGAAATAATAATCTGTTAGAAGCTTCCGGAATCTGAAGCCTTTTGCACACCTCGTCATCCAGCAGAAACCAGGTACAACAGATGTGAAGATATCTTAAACTTTTTCTCTGAAACTCAAATTTTAAAATAGGATTTTCCAGGGACTCATTCAGTAAAGAGTGAGCCAGAAGGACAGAATCTTTATCAGAAGGAGGCTGTATAGAGGTCCACAGATAAAAATACTCGGTAGCCTGTTTTTTATCATCAGGAAGAAGCTGTTCGGGGATTCCCAAAAGATACCCCACATATTTCCATAGGTGGAAAATTCCCCGCTCTTCGAGAATGGAGAAAGTATTTCCCAGCTTTTGAAGACTGTGAAGAAACACCAGGCTAAAACCGATATAGGTAGCCATCATATCCCATGAATTGATAGGCTCACCCCAGTTTTCAGTATCCCATTCTTTATAATGTTTTTTAATAGAAAGCCTTGCGTAGGAGTGGATGAGGCGGGTCTTAATGGCAAATTCATATCCTTTTGCATGAACTTCCAGAGCATTATAACGCGTAGCATTTACCCAAAAGTCTAATGTTTCCGACAACCGTTTTACAGCCCCTTTCTTCAGGGCCTCTGTCACAATGAGCGGTTTGTTGAGATAGGCATAATCGTAGCCTCCGATCAGGCAGTAATCTCTCAATGAAATTAAAGAATCCAGATTGCTTCTCATACAAAGCTCGGCACCACTTTTTAATAAATTATAATCTAACCATTCGGGGACTTTCTGAGTTTGTGCAAAGAGTTTTTTTACACTTTCAGGTACAGCATCTGTTTCAGAAACTCCATTTCGGATGTAGTGTTCAATCTCCCGGGAAGCTTCATGGAATTTTTTGGTAAAATAAACATCTTTTACAACCTCATCGCCTGTTTCATCTACATGATAAAAGAATGGTGAGAACTTTTCAAAGTCATTAAAACTTACTTCGGCTCCTGAGAATGCGATCAGCTGCTTTCCATTGCCTCTTTCCCAGAAGTTTTTGAAATGCAGAGCATCTTTAAAGCGGGGTTGTATCATTATTCGGTCCATGACAGATAAAAATACAAGTTTTATGCTGAACTGCTGCTGAGATTTATCAGTTCCCTGAAGGAGGTTGAAAAAATACCACAAACGGGTTATTTTTTTGTCTTGATAAAAGTCCAACCTTTGTGATGAAGCTAAGAGTCATCAGATATCAATTCTGAAAAGAAAAATTTTCCGAGCTGAATCTCCCATACTCTTATTATCATCTGCAAAACTTTAACCCTAAAAATAAATAATTATGAGACCGAAAATTTTACTGCCACTTTTGCTTTGGACAGGAGTGCTCTTTGGACAAGTGAGAGATTCATTAAATGCAAAATTTGCTAATCCTGAAATCCAGCAGGATAAAATACTTGCATCAAATATTTTGAGGATTGAGGGAGACCTTGTTTCATCCTGGAGAGGAGTCAAAGGCTGTGGCCATGCACCAACACCGCGTAAACATATTGAAGCCACAGCGAATGCGTGGATTAAAGAGAAGATGTTTGAACATAAAAATTTGAAATGGATCAGATATGGATGGAATGTTCCGGTAATCTCTATCAGAAACTGGAAAGATCCTTTTCCGGATAAAAAAAGGCATTGTTCGGGAAATGCAAAATTCAAAATTTTTATAGAATTGGAAAAACAATAAGTTTGAAAACAAAAACCTTCCCATCGGGAAGGTTTTATATTATGTATTGCGAACTACTTATTATAAAGAAGCAGCATGTACCAGCATATCCACTAACTTGTTAGAGTAACCCATTTCGTTGTCATACCAAGAAACAAGCTTTACAAAATTAGGAGAAAGCATAATACCCGCATCTTTGTCGAAGATAGAAGTTCTCTTATCTCCTACGAAGTCCTGAGATACCACTGCATCTTCAGTATATCCTAGAATTCCTTTCAATTCACCTTCAGAAGCTTCTTTGATTGCCGCGCAGATCTCATCGTAAGAAGTAGCTTTTTCTAATCTTACCGTAAGGTCTACTACAGAAACGTCTACCGTAGGAACTCTGAAAGACATACCTGTTAATTTTCCGTTTAACGAAGGAATTACTTTTCCTACCGCTTTAGCAGCCCCTGTAGAAGAAGGGATGATGTTGTTTAGCGCAGCTCTACCTCCTCTCCAGTCTTTCATTGAAGGACCGTCAACAGTTTTCTGTGTAGCAGTGGTAGCGTGTACAGTCGTCATTAAACCTTCTACAATTCCGAATTTATCGTGGATTACTTTAGCCAAAGGAGCTAAACAGTTTGTAGTACAAGAAGCGTTTGATAAGATTTTGATATCATCAGTCAGTTCCTTGTGGTTTACACCCATTACGAACATTGGAGTATCATCTTTAGAAGGAGCAGAAAGGATTACTTTTTTTGCACCAGCATTGATGTGAGCCTGAGCAGAATCTTTAGATAAGAAAAGACCTGTAGATTCTACGATATAGTCAGCACCGATTTCATTCCACTTCAGGTTGTTAGGATCTTTTTCAGCAGTTACTCTGATTTTTTTTCCGTTGACTACAAGATCATTTCCTTCTACAGAAACTTCACCTGGGAAAATACCATGTACAGAGTCATATTTTAACATGTAAGCCATGTATTCTGCATTGATTAGGTCATTGATTCCTACAACTTCAATGTTGTCTCTTTCAGTCATTGCTCTGAAAACAAGACGTCCAATTCTACCAAAACCGTTGATACCTACTTTAATTGTTGACATAATAGTTTGTTTTTATTAGATTATAAAAATAATTAGATTGCTAAAATTTCTGAAATCAACATCAGATCTTTATTGATTTCATTATGCTTTTTGATGGCCTCTTCAATCGGGGTATACACCAGATCGTTAGAGCGCATTCCTGCCATTACATTGCTTTTACCATCCATTAACCCTACTACTGCGCCATATCCCAGTCTGCTGGCCAGCACTCTGTCTGCACAGCTTGGAGAACCTCCTCTCTGGATGTGGCCTAAGACGGTTACACGGATGTCATATTCCGGAAATTCATCTTTGGTCTTATTGGCAAGATCATAGATGCTTCCCAGTTTTTCACCTTCTGCTACCACTACAATGCTTGATGCTTTTCCTGTTTTTTCAGCTTTTCTGAAGTTGGCGAAAAGATCATCCATGCTGTCTTTTTTCTCAGGAATAAGGATATCTAGAGCACCCGTTGCCAATCCACTGTTTAAAGCGATAAAACCTGCGTCGCGCCCCATTACTTCTACAAAGAAAACCCTGTTGTGTGAAGTGGCAGTGTCACGGATCTTGTCTATTGCTTCCATGGCGGTGTTTAGTGCTGTGTCGTATCCGATGGTGTTATCTGTTCCGAAAATATCATTGTCGATTGTTCCAGGTACACCGATTACTTTGATGCCGAATTCTTCACTGAAGACCTTTGCGCCGGTAAATGTTCCGTCACCACCGATACATACCAGTCCATCGATGCCCAGCTTCACGCAGTTATCGTAAGCTTTCTGACGGCCTTCCTTATCTCTGAACTCAGCAGATCTGGCAGATTTTAGAATGGTTCCACCCTGGTTGATTATATTTTTTACGGAACGAGGGCCCATTTTCAGGAAATCATCGTGGATGAGTCCATTGTAGCCTTCTCTTACCCCGTAGCATTCGATATTATAGTAATTGGCGGTTCTTACTACCGCTCTTAATGCCGCATTCATACCCGGAGAGTCGCCTCCTGAAGTAAGAACTGCAATCTTTTTTACAGCACTCTCTTTCATCAAGTAAAAAATTTCGAACACAAATTTACAAAAACAAGTTCACATTATAGCAGTAAGTTTCCAATAGTTTTGAATATCAATAATTAAAAGCGTCTGAAATTTGTGGGTTTAAAAATATATCTTGCCGTTTTGGTTTGAAGGGCGCTGATATCCAGCTCATACCATGGCGAAATGCTTTTGTTGAACGGATTGGATAACAGGTGGATAGACTGTGCAGGGGTAAAGCCCTCGCTCAGTAAAAATAATTTTTTATCCTCTTTGTTTTTGCATACTCCGGCTATAAAAACAATATGTCCGGGACTTCCAGGAGTGATGAGAATATCCCCGGTTTTTAACTCGCTGTTTTTTGCTATAGGAAAGGTTTCCTTATTCAGTGAAATGGTTCCTGCATAATTGAAGATGAGGTCTAGATATTTTCTGAAACTCTGATAAGAATCATCAAAGCCAGCAGTTTTTGTGAAACTGACAGAATTGCCCCTGATCAATGCTCTTGTTCCGTTTTTGTACTCATTCCAGCTGAAAAGATCACCGCTGGTAAAATGAAATTTAATCTGGTCGTATTTTTTCATTGTATACAGGTACTCGGCTCTCAGCCGGATCACTGCATCAGCACATTGCTGCAGATCCTGATCTCCTGTATCAATGTCAAAAATAGCTTCATGGAGATGTTGAGTAGAAATGGGGGTCCCGTCATATTTTAGAATCTCGGCTCCATAAGGTTTCAGTTTAAAATTTTCAATAAAATATCCGAAAGAATCAGCCTGTTCTTCAACCCACTCATAGCCACCCGGAGGAGAAAACCTTTCCCGGATGGTATTTTTGTCCTTATTGATTTTCAAAGAATTCTCTGCAGTGGTCTGCTTATTACTGTCCGGTTCAGCGGATAGACGGTCCGGTGGTCTTTCTTTTGTACAGCTGGAGAAAATGAGAAGAGCTGTGATGGGTGCGATAACTTTTTTCATGCGTTTTTAGTAAACGCAAATATCATTTTTTTTCACATATCTGCCAATAAAGATTCTGAAAATCTGTACATTCAGGTCTCTTACACTTTTTCATCAGGAAGTAAGAGTTTTCCCCAATCATTCAGCTGCCAGAGAATCTTAACCAGTTTTTCGCCAAGTTCTGTAAGAGTATATTCCACTCTGGGAGGAAGTTCATTGAAAGCTTGTTTTGTCAGAATGCCATCATCTACCATTTCAGAAAGTTGCTGATTGAGTACCCGCCGGTCTACTTTAGCAATGCCACGCAAAAATTCACTTGGTCGTTTTTTTCCTTCATTGATCTGCCACACAATAGGAATCTTCCACTTTCCACTGATACTATGTACGGCTACTTCCAATGGACAGGTTTTATTTTGTTCAGTTCTTTCCTTTGTTTCCATAATGTTGACTTTTTTATCCCTATGGGAGAAAAATATGCGGTATTGCCTATTGATAAAGGCTTTTAGATCTTTGTAAAAATAATAAAAATAAAAGCAATGACTACTTTAGCAGCACAGATGGAACATTTGAATACGGAGCTGGCTTCCATATTTCCACCAAAAATTCTGGAAGCTGACAGAATCGTCACCTATCAATTTTAAATGTAAATCACATGAACAGAGATAAATGTGGAAGAATTAACTTTAATATTATGAAAGAAAAACGTAAAGGAGCCCGTTCTATCAAAGATATTCCGCCAGTTATTTTAAACCAACTGAATCGGGGAGAAATTGAAACGGCGAATCTTACCGAATGGCTGGCAGTAGACCAGCGGATTTTGCTTGAAAACCTTCTTGAACAGCAGAACAGAAGCAAATATTTGAACAATATTCTGGAAAGCGTAGATCAGCTGAAGAAACAGAGCGTTAACAGCATTAATGAAGCTATTGGAACAGGATTACTCAGTCTTGCTTCTGCCCATAATGATGAGCCGTTTTTATCAGTACTTGCAACCCATCCCTCGGACCTTGTTCGTTGCTGGGCGGCTTATACTGTTGGAAAAAACCAGGCTTTACCATTAAAAGAAAAATTAAAGCGGATACAGCGTTTTGCTGCTGATTCCCATTTTGGCGTACGGGAAATTAGTTGGATGACTGTACGTCATGATATTTCAAAAAAACTCCCGGAAAGTATATCTATTTTATCAGAATGGAGCGGACATGATGATGAAAATGTAAGACGTTTTGCCTGTGAATCTACAAGACCCAGAGGAGTATGGTGTGAACATATTGGTCAATTGAAACAAAATCCCGGGCTGGCATTGGATATTTTAGAACCATTACATTCTGATCCTTCCCGATATGTACAGGATAGCGTGGGAAACTGGCTAAATGATGCCAGCAAGTCGCAGCCGGAATTTGTCACAGAGATTTGTGATGAATGGATTAAGAATAGCCCGACAAAAGAAACCCAATATATTGTCAGAAAAGCGCTGCGAACTATCCGGAAATAAAAGTTATCCACAATATCATTTTTTTGACGGATATTTTTTCTTAGGTTTATGATGCTTAATAGATTGCGTAAAGTGCTTTATGCCGGGAATCGAGGCAATTCTATTCTTCTCGTATTGTTGAGAAAAGTTATCCACAATATGGAAACGTGAATGTTTTTTAGTTAAATGGCTGATCACTATAACCTTGCGATATACCCGCCAGCAGAAAGATTCCTCATTGATCAGGACGAAAAAGTTATCCACAATATGAAAAAAGAGATGGATTTTATTCATACCACCCATCAGTCTTTAAGATGATATAAAAATTAAAGGAAGGCTTCCATTATTTTATCACTGTACATAAAAAGTTATCCACAAACTGAACATGTTAAATGTATTTTTATAGTAATTGATTGTATAATATTGACTTACGAAAGCCTATTGTCAATGGATTATTTTTAATAAGTATATTCTGTAGTTAATAAAAAAGTTATCCACAATGTGGAAATGTTGATTGTTAGTTAGTGATAAGTTATTGTATATTATAGTTTTGGCTAATCCCCGTACATACGGAAGCTATACAAAGGTGGGTATCATTTTTCACTGAAAAAAGTTATCCACAATATCATAGGTTTCACTATTTTTCAGTTAAATACTTCCAGTATCTTTTCGGAACGTGCTGGATATGCAATTTCATGTTTTTTCTTTCAACAATGTTGGTTTTGGTAAAATACCGTTTCCAGAGAGTCTGATACTGATTTTCCTCGTCATGAAACTTATCTCTGTACTTGTTCAGATCCAGTTTCTCATCAGGATAAAAGAAGTCGCAGTTTTCAAGATCATACATAATCCCATAGTTTCTCCGTAGATCATAAATCATCCACTTCTGATCCTGGTAGCGGTCTTTAAAATGTTTTCGGATTAAAGGCAGAACATTAAAATCGGGATCTATTTTGGCGAAAAAAACACCATCTTTCATTTTTTCAAAACGGACAAATGCAGTCATTCTGTGTCTTTCGCGGTCTACAGACTTACAGATTTTCGAAATTTTTAGAATATCAGGATCTGCAAAATTTTCGAGAATATTTTTTTCCTGTTGCTTTACAGATTGTCGTACAGAAGATAAAATTATTTTTTCCAACTCCGGATCTTCAGATAAAAAGACTTTCAGAAGCTGATGAATACCTCTTTTCCCGATACTCTGTTCAAGCTTATTTAAAACTCTTTCCGATTTTTCAGGTTGACTAATGGTTTCATGTATTTCAGCAAAAATATTTTCCTGGTGAAACTTTTCCCTGGCCACAATGTCCACATCCTGATAGCGGTATTCAAAAACTTCAAATATCGCTGTGAAAAGGCCGTCAAAACTTCCGTCATAAATAAGCGTAGTCATAATTCTGTATTTTGGTCATGCAGGTAACACAAAAATAATGAAAAAGAACGCCCATTAAAATGTTCAGATCTATATTCTCTGTAGTAAAATCTTATAATACTTCCCAATCTTTTTCCCGACACGTAAGAAAGCGGTCTTTCATTGCTTTTTCAGTTTTCGGACGTTAAGGTTTTCTAAATATAAAATAATGGGCATGGCTCATAGAATTTACTATACAAAATAGCAAAAAAAATCCGTGCGACATGATATGTTAAAAGACTGAAGATGTCAATATTCCAACATCAATAGGGGCGGACTTTAGTCCGCCCTAATTAATACAACAGCTTAAAATTTAATTATAATAGAAATATAGTAATATGAATATAATATTAAGATGAGAAAAAACATTTTTCTCTAACGTTTGCACCTGATCTGTTATTTATTATCTTTGAAAAATTCCCAGCCAAACATTGACTAAGAATACCATAAAAACACAAAAAAAACAAAATATAAGATGTTCAGAAAATTATCTATTTCAATTCTCACTATTCTATGTATCAATACTTATGCTCAAAAAAGAGTCCGCGAATTGGGATTAAGACCAGGGGTTTTGGAACCTGGCAAGCAGAACAGTATTACAGATGTTTCAGGTGTTCTCGTAGGGCATAAAACAGTAATAAAAGGGGATGACGTCCGCACAGGAGTCACAGCTATATTGCCACATAACGGAAATATCTTTCAGCAAAAAGTGCCCGCAGCTGTTTTTGTGGGAAATGGGTTTGGGAAATTGGCGGGTGTCACTCAGCTTATGGAATTGGGTAATCTTGAAACCCCCATCATACTAACAAATACCTTAAATGTAAGTACGGGAATGAGTGCCCTGATCACGCATACGCTCCAGCAAAAAGGAAACGAAAAAGTGCAGTCTGTAAATGCGGTGGTAGGAGAAACTAATGATGGATGGCTTAATGATATTCGTGGACGCTATATAACAGAACAAGATGTTCTTGATGCCATAAAGCAAGCAGGAACTTCAGTAACGGAAGGGAATGTTGGTGCGGGAACTGGAACCGTATGCTTTGGATATAAAGGTGGAATCGGTACATCATCTCGCAAGTTGCCCCAAAGTCTTGGAGGATATACGGTGGGAGTATTGGTGCAGACCAATTACGGAGGTGTTCTGCAAATGGATGGCGTTCCTGTAGGAAAAGAGCTTAAAAAATTCTCTTTCAGCAATCAGCTATTAAATAATGTTGACGGCTCGTGTATGATTATTGTGGCAACTGATGCTCCTTTGGATAGCCGTAACCTGGAAAGATTAGCGGCAAGAACCATCATCGGATTAGGAAGAACCGGTGGTATAGCATCTCACGGTAGTGGAGAATATGCCATTGCTTTTTCAACAGATCCGGGATCAAGGATACAACATCAGCCGGGCAGCCCGGTTGTTCATGTGCCTACTCTGCATAATGATTATACCTCGCAACTGTTTATGGCCGCTATCGAGGCTACAGAAGAAGCGGTACTTAACTCTCTCACTATGGCCACTTCTATGAAAGGTTATCAGGGTCATCAGGTGGAGGCATTATCTTTAGATAAACTTCAGGAGTTATTGAAAAAATATAACCGTATCGGTCAATAATTGTGCAGCAAACCTATCTCTTATGGGGGTAGATTTTTAATGCAGTTACAATTGTGAGATCCCTATGGCCTGATCATTTTTGCATTAATTTATTTTTTTAAGTTCAGGACCAATGACGCTCCAAAATTAAAATACAAAGATGAACTCAATTATCGTAAAACCTAAAAATGAGATCCTGAAAAAATATATTCAGTATTTCCTGTTTTTTAAAAAAACAGATCAGGAACCTTTAAATTATACGACGTTTCCCAATACGAACTTATGTCTTGCAATTTATAAACAAAATCAGGTTTTTTATACGAATGAGGGCGGGACTAATCTTTGTAAAATTAGCAATGGCAGTACATATGTAAGCAGGTTATATGGATTTCATAAGCTCCCTTTCCATGTCAATATTCATGGTGCCCTGGATCAGATATGCATTGTTTTTCAACCTTCAGCACTAAGAGCATTTACAAATGAGGCTTATGAAAACCTCATGCTTTCCGATACTGTTTTTGATGAGATATTTTCTTTTGAAAAAAGTTTTCTAGATCAAATTTTTGATTTGAATGATTTTGCAAAAAGAGCGGAAGAACTCGAAATTTTGCTTTGTGAAAATTTAAAAGATAATCTTCCTTACAAAATAAAAGAAGCATTGGTTCTTATTAATACTAATGAATTTCTAAGTATTGATGACCTTTCTAAAAATCTTAAAATCAGTGAAGCTACACTATTCCGCTTATTTAAAAATAATCTCGGGCAGAATCCCAAATCTTACCTAAAAACAATACGATTCAGGAAGGCTTTGGATGATATTCTGAAGCCAAGAAATTCCCTCACAGGGATTGCCTATCAAAATCAATACTATGACCAGTCTCATTTTATTAAAGATTTTAAAAACCTTACAGGATTTTCACCCAATAAAATAGTGGAAAAAATATCAGTGACCGAAAAAGATTTCGCATGGATCTGTCAAAACTTACAAAATGAATGATTTTTACAATTTTTATACTCGTTAATTGTTTTTTTTTGCCTGAAAATATTGTTAATGAAAATTAAACTTTTTGTGTGGATGGCTGTTGTGTTCTCTTGTAATCTTTGGAATGCACAGGCCCAGTGTAATTGTAAAGAGACATTACAGAAAATAATTTTGAAAATTGAAAGTGAATATCCTGGATTTAATACCAAAACAAAAGATAAGTTTTTATATGAAACCTTGAAGAAAAATGCACTTTATTCTTCTGAGAATGTGAGAACTGATGAAGCTTGTTTAGAGGTGTTGAAAGGCTATACGGGCTTTTTCAAAGACAGGCATATTTGGGTTTTACCCAATCAGATTAATCAGACGGTTCCCCGTACGGAGACTCATACTGAGTTACTCAATATAAATCTAAAAAAATTCAGAAAAGATATTCAAAAGCAAAAAGATGAATTTGAAGGGATTTGGAAAAATGACGGTTATGAAATTGGTATCAAAAAATTAAGTGATAAACAATATGCTGGATTTATTATAAAAGCTGACCCAACATACTGGAAGCCTAACGAAATTAAATTCAGATTATTTTCAGATGGAAGTTATGAATATTATAGCCAGGATCATTCTATACAAAAAGGAAAATACCAGATGTATGATAACGCTCTTTTGTCTTTCAATGAGATCAAATCCATTTTTACAAAACAACTTCCCAGCCCGGCATTGAGTGCTAATGAGATGGAAAGTAAAATCAATGAAATCAATGGAACGTATATCAAAAAAATAAGTTCAAAGACGGTGATGATTAGGCTTCAGTATTTCAGTTATTCATTTGTAGATCAGATAGAAAAATTACTAAAGGACAATAAGAAAATGCTGGAGGAAGCAGAGTATTGGATTATTGATGTAAGAGGTAACGGAGGAGGAACAGACAATGCTTACAGAACTATTTTGCCTTACATCATGACCAATTCTATAAGAAGAGTTGGAGTAGAATATTTGGCGTCACCTACATTAATTCAAACTTCAGAAAATTATTTGAAAGGAATAGCCAAAGATTCCATCAAAAATAAAGAAGATATAACCAGTTTAAAAACAAGAATTGCCCAGTTAAAAAGTAACCCTGGAAAATATGTGAATTATAACCAGGATAAGATCGCTGTTGATTCAATCTCTCTGGCTGTTAAGAGCCCTTCTCAAATTGTAGTTTTAGCAGATAATCATACAGGAAGTGCTGCCGAAAATTTTCTTTTAAATGCAAAACAAAGCAAAAAAGTTAAAATTATGGGAATCCCGTCATCAGGAGTTTTGGATTATGCGAATGCGATGTTTTTTGATTATGGATGTAATAATTACAAACTACTGATGCCTACTTACCGTTCATTCAGATTACCGGATTATCCTATTGATAATATAGGAGTTCAGCCGGATATTTATCTCGACGAAAGTGTTAAAGACTGGATCGGCTTTGCAGTAGACTATCTGGAAAATTAAAATAAACTCAGCTGTTGTGAAAACTGGTTGTGAAACTTTGAAGCACTTCCTCCAATCAACAGTTTTCTTAAATTTTTATCCGTTAAATATCTTAAATAGGCATTCCCTGCATTAAAATCAATAAAATACCTCGCCCGGTTTACTGCTGCCCCCAATTGCTTGAGATGATCAATAGTTAAAACCTGAAAACGTCTCGCACTGATTATTTTCTGTGCCGATTTCACTCCGATTCCGGGAATTCTTAGGATCATCTGGTAGTCGGCAGTTTGAAGGTTAATGGGAAATTGATCCAGATGCCGCAATGCCCAGCTTAATTTCGGATCCACTTCCAGATCCAGAAAAGGCATCGTGGGGTCCAGAATTTCTTCCGCCTTAAACCCGTAAAACCTCATCAGCCAGTCCGATTGATACAGCCTGTTTTCGCGAAGCATAGGAACTTCTGTAGTTAATGACGGAAGTCGCTTGTCTTCAAGAACAGGAACATATCCTGAATAATACACTCTTTTCAAATTGAAATTCTTATAAAAGTGATCCGCAACCTTGATGATTTGAAGGTCATTTTCATTGGTAGCCCCTACAATCATCTGTGTAGATTGTCCGGCTGGAGCAAATTTGGGAACTTTTTTAAGAATCTTTTTTTCATCCTGATACTGAATAATGCCTTTCTGTATATAACGCATCGGGCTAATCATGTCCTCTCTGTTTTTTTCAGGAGCCAGTAATTTCAAACCGCTTTCGGTTGGAATTTCAAGATTTACAGACAAACGGTCTGCATATAAAGCTGCTTCCTGCATCAGTTCATCGCTGGCTCCCGGAATGGACTTTAAATGAATATATCCATTGAAATTTTCTTCCAGACGTAACTTTTTGGCAACCCGTACAAGTCGTTCCATTGTCGTATCGGCATTCTTGAAAATTCCTGAGCTCAGAAACAACCCTTCAATATAATTTCTACGGTAGAAATTAATGGTAAGATCTACCACTTCCTCTACGGTGAAAG
The DNA here is from genome assembly GCF_003384725.1 of Chryseobacterium pennipullorum. Lineage (GTDB taxonomy): Bacteria > Bacteroidota > Bacteroidia > Flavobacteriales > Weeksellaceae > Chryseobacterium > Chryseobacterium pennipullorum. The sequence goes on along the minus strand of NZ_QNVV01000006.1, from coordinate 124,531 downwards.
CAGCCCTTTTGATATCGTTTGAACTTCTGGATACACAATAAGCACAATCATAAATGCAGTGATTGGTCAATAGAATTTTGAGAAGAGAAACACAACGGCCATCTTCCGTATAGGTATGACAGATCCCGCTTGCAGAGCTGTCTCCCAAAGCCCCTTTTTTATTTTTTCTCGTACCTCCGCTTGATGAGCAGGAAACATCATATTTTGCAGCATCAGCAAGGATTTCAAGCTTTTCTTTCAGGCGTTCAAAATTCATATTCTAAAATGATTGATATGATTTGTATCAAATTTGTCTTTTAACAGTGTTCAAATTTAGTTCCAAAATTGATAAATATCAAATTTTTTTCATGGAAGTTATCCATAAAAAAAAGCCTCAAAATCATTATATTTACGGCTCATTAAAGTTTGTACTATGAATCATAAACCAATCGAAGGTTTTTCCAAGCTTCCAAAGCAGGGAAAAATAGACTGGCTCGTAAACGAATATCTTCAGGGAAACCAGGAATATCAAAATATATTAAAACAATATTGGAATGATGATGCTGATCTTCAGAAGCTTCACGATGAATTTTCTGAAAATACGATCTCCAATTTCTATATGCCCTACGGAATCGCTCCGAATTTCTTAATTGACGGAAAACTGCTGGCTTTGCCCATGGCCGTAGAAGAAAGCTCGGTCGTAGCAGCAGCCTCCAAAGCAGCCAAATTCTGGATCGATAAAGGGGGCTTTAAAACAACCATTATCAATACTGAAAAGTTGGGACACACCCATTTTATATTTAATGTAGAGCCGCATAAACTCCTTCACTTCTTTAATTTCAGTTTAAAGAAAAAGCTGATGGAAGCTACAGAAGATATCACTTCCAATATGAGAAAACGTGGTGGAGGTATTCTTAACATCAGTCTCGTTGATAAGACTGCAGAGATGCCGGATTATTACCAGCTGAAGGCCAGCTTTGATACCGTAGATTCTATGGGGGCAAACTTTATCAATTCATGCCTGGAGCAATTTGGTAAAACATTGAAGCAGGAAGTGGCAGTCAGTGAGGATTTTACCCAGGAAGAGAAAAATTCATTACAGATTGTTATGAATATCCTTTCCAATTTTACACCAGACTGTATCGTGCGAGCTGAGGTTTCCTGTAAAATGGAAGACCTGAAAGACGACAGCGGGATTTCTCCCGAGGAATTTGCCTCAAAATTCAAGCAGGCGGTTACCATTGCCGAAATTGAGCCTTATCGGGCAACCACTCACAATAAAGGAGTGATGAACGGAGTAGATGCGGTGGTGATTGCTACCGGAAATGACTTCAGAGCAACGGAAGCCTGTGCTCATGCGTATGCAGCCAGAGACGGGCAGTACAGATCTTTAACACATTGTACAACCGATAACGGAATTTTTAGATTCTGGATCGATCTTCCGATTTCAGTCGGAGTAGTGGGTGGATTAACAAATCTGCACCCTCTGGTGAAATTCTCACTGGCACTTCTGGGGAAACCTTCAGCACAGGAGCTCATGAGTATATTGGCTGTTTCGGGTCTTGCGCAGAATTTTGGAGCATTGCGCTCTTTAGTTACAACAGGTATACAAAAGGGACATATGAAAATGCATCTGTTGAATATTTTGAACCAGTTGGGTGCAACAGAAGAAGAAAAGCAGCATTTTGTGGCCTACTTCAAAGATAAGACGGTGAGCCACCATGAGGTGATCAATGAGTTTAACAAAATGAGAGGAAACTGATGCTACAGATCATCTTGCCTATTGTATTCCTGCTCTTTGGATTTTTTCTAAAGAAAACCAATAACGAAGGTTTCCGAAGCTCCAAGAGATTTGCAAATATGTTTATCATACTGGGTATTTCGACTTTGGTGGCCAAGTTTATTCTAATGTATATCAAGTCCAGATCGTGAAAAGGAGCATTTTATTTTTCCTGTTGATTTTTGGTGTTGGCTTTTCACAGCATAAAAATCTGAAGATCAGTAATCTGCAGCCTAAAACCGATGATTCAGTTTTTCCGGTCGTATCCTATGAGCACAATCGTAAAGTAGAAAATAAAATAAACACTTTCCTTCAGGTGGATCAGCTTGAGCATGTTCCGGGAGCAGAAGGAAACCCTTTTAAGCTGGTTTCGTCAGGCACAACTTCTTACTCAAATTATATTTACTTTTATAATTGGGAAAAGCTGAGTACACCAGATCATATTTTGACCATCGGTATTCATGGGGAAGCTTCAGGAGCGTATCCGGAAGAATTTTCAGATTGGAAAAATTTTGATCTGCGAACAGGTAACTTTATCAATGCCGAGGACTTATTTCGGCCGGATGCCATCCAAACAGTAGAGGGAATCATCCAGAAAAAAGTGAAAAAAAGGATCTCTGATTTTCTTGCAAAGCTGAAATCTGATAAAAACCGTACCGAAGAAACGGAAGAGCAGATCGGTATATATGAAGGGTGCTTTACCGAGCATACTTTAGAAGGGATAAGATACTATTTTGGAAAAGATAAAATGACTTTTGTAGCCGGAAGATGTTCTAACCATGCGATGAGGGCTCTGGACGAGCTGGGCAGTCATGAAATTGTACTTCCCTATAAAGAATTTGAAAAATACTGGAGTCCGTATCTGAAAAATTTAATTTCCGGGTCAGACAGGATAGAAAAGACCAGTTTCAGAAATAAACTGTACAAAGGTAACATCGACGGGAAATATCCGATCACCGTTCTTGTGACACGCTTCTACCCTGATCATGATCAATCGGGCATAAGTGCCTTTCAGGCAGAATACTGGTATGATAAGACTAAAAAGCTAATCAAATGGGATGGACAGTTGAAAGGTAATCATATTCTGATTACAGAAAATGACCATTACGATGATACTACAAGTCAATGGATCCCAAGAGCATTTATAAAAGCAGATATGGATGGAAATAAAATCTCAGGAACCTGGCAGGATGCTAAAACAAAAAAATATTTAACCCTAGAATTAGAAGAGTTATAAAATGAAAACAATTACGTTAGTTTTTGGAGCAGTTTACGGAATGGTATCTGTAATACTCGGTGCCTTCGGAGCACACGCCTTGAAGAAAATATTAGCTGTGGAAAGACTGGAAAGTTTTGAAACAGGAGTAAGATATCAGATGTATGCAGCATTTTTCCTGCTGATCATAGGATATATTCTAAAATTTGAAACTTCTGCAGAAAAATGGACCTCCATTTTGATGATTGCAGGAACCATTTTGTTCTCAGTGAGTATCTATTTTCTGAGCATGCAGGATTATCTGGGAATGAATCTGAAATTTCTGGGACCCATTACACCGCTTGGGGGACTGATGATGATCCTGAGCTGGGCAATGCTTATTTTTTACTTTGCTAAAAACAGAATTTAAAAATGAAAATCAACAGGAGAAGACGGCTTATTAGAACGTTCAATCTTTTGGATCAGCCGATAAGATTCAATCCTTTTGTATTCAGCCGTACTTTTTTTATGTGGGCCGTTACAGGTCTTGTAGGCGGAATTATTGCTGGTGGATATTGGATCGTATTGGAGCATTTTACTGAATTTCTTGCCGAATTTCATGGATGGCAGGTGATCCCCACAATGGCAATCTGTGGATTGCTGGCAGGGTTGGTGATTCACTTTATTGGAGATCCAGGGGAAATTCACCTGATTGTTAATAACATCAGATTCAATAAAGGAAAGCTGGAACCTAAAAATAACCCTTCCATGATTTTGTCCTCACTTTTTTGTGTCGCATCGGGAGGGAGTTTGGGGCCTGAAGCGCCTCTGGTTCAGGTAACAGGTTCTACCGGAACCTATCTGGGGAAAATTTTCAGGCTAAAAGGAGAAGAGCTGCGCTCCCTCAGTATTGCAGGGATGGCGTCAGGTTTTACGGCATTATTTGGTGCTCCGCTTGGAGGAAGTCTTTTTTCATTGGAGATCCTGCATCATAAACATGCGGTTGAATATTATAAAGCCATTATTCCGGCTTTGGTGGCAAGTTGTTTCAGTTACCTGATGTTTGCATTGATCATTCATATGGGAATTGGGGCAACATGGGATCTTAAGGCTTACCATTATACCGGAGTATATGATTTTTTATATGCTGCATTGTTTGGAATTGTAGGCACTTTTTTTGGATGGATTTTTATTTTTGTAGTCAAATTCTTCAAGAAAATCTTTGAATACAGAAAGTTTCCGATCTATATCAAAACCTTTACGGGAGGAATTATTTTAGGAATTATTGCCTTTTATTTTCCCATTACGAGATATTTCGGGCATCATGAAATCAATCAGTTGATCGGCGGAAATTATGGATTAAACTTCCTGATTCTGATTCTGGTTTTTAAGATACTGGCTATTGCCATTACGGTAACTTCCGGATGGAGAGGAGGTTTCATTATCCCATTGTTTTTTGTGGGAACTACGTTAGGATTAATTATCCATAACTTATTTCCAATGGTAGACACTACCTTAGCGATTGTAAGCTGTATGGCGGCCATTAATGCCTGTGTAACCAGAACACCGATGAGTACAACTATTATTTTGGGTACGCTGACCGGATTTACTTATTTTGTTCCCATATTGTTTGCCAGTCTCACCGGATATTTTCTGGCTCCGAAAATTCCGTTTATCGGATCTCAGTCTGAAAAATTGGCTGAAGAATAAGGCAAATTTGGGGGATATGTTAAAAATCAAGTCAGTCAGACTCTAAATTTTAAGTCAATAAACTTGAACTTCCATGTCTTTTTAGTAAATTTGTCAACCTTTAAATTTTTAAATAAAATAATAAAAATAATATGAATCTTCACGAGTATCAATCAAAAGAGATTTTATCAAAGTATGGAGTAGCTATCCAACGTGGTTTCGTTGCCAATAACGTAGACGAAGCTGTAGCTGCTGCTGAAAAACTAACTGCTGAAACTGGCGCTCAAGGGTGGGTAGTAAAAGCACAGATCCACGCAGGGGGTCGTGGTAAAGGTGGTGGTGTAAAGTTCTCTCCAAACATGGATAAACTTAAAGAAAACGCTCAGAACATCATCGGAATGCAGTTGATTACTCCACAAACTTCTGCTGAAGGTAAAAAAGTAAATTCTGTTTTGGTTGCAGAGGATGTATATTATCCAGGTGAGTCAGAAACTAAAGAATTTTATGTTTCTATTCTTTTAGACAGAGCTGAAGGTAAAAATACCATCGTATATTCTACTGAAGGAGGAATGGATATTGAGCATGTAGCTGAAGTAACTCCTCATTTGATCCACAAAGAAATCATTGATCCTGCTCTAGGTCTTCAAGGATTCCAGGCTAGAAAGATTGCTTTCAACTTAGGTCTTGAAGGAAATGCTTTCAAAGAATTTGTAAAATTCATCGGTTCTCTTTACAATGCATATACTGGAATTGATGCTTCTCTTTTCGAGATCAACCCGGTACTAAAAACTTCTGATAACAAAATCGTTGCTGTAGATGCTAAAGTAACTTTAGATGACAACTCATTGTTCCGTCACAAAGACTTAGCTGAGCTTAGAGATACAAGAGAAGAAGATCCAATGGATGTTGAGGCTGGTGAAGCTGGTCTTAACTTCGTAAAACTGGATGGTAACGTTGCTTGTATGGTAAACGGTGCAGGTCTTGCTATGGCAACTATGGATATCATCAAATTATCAGGTGGTAACCCTGCCAACTTCCTTGACGTGGGAGGTACTGCAGATGCTCAGAGAGTACAGACTGCTTTCGGAATCATCTTAAGAGATCCAAATGTAAAAGCAATCCTGATCAACATCTTTGGAGGTATCGTAAGATGTGACAGAGTAGCTCAGGGAGTTGTAGATGCTTACAAAGCAATGGGTAGCCTTCCGGTTCCATTGATCGTAAGATTACAGGGAACTAACGCTGTAGAAGCTAAAAAATTAATTGATGAGTCTGGTCTTCCGGTTCACTCTGCAATTACTTTAGAAGAAGCTGCAAATAAAGTAAAAGAAGTTTTAGCGTAAGCTGAAATTTTAAGATAAATAAAAAAACCGTTTCACTTGTGAAGCGGTTTTTTTATTTTGAAATGTAAAAGGTGCATGTTCTTGTTATGTCCAATTATATCCAATGATGTCCAAACCTTATAGGTTTTTAAAACCTATAAGGTTTAATTTTTAAATTTATTATCCGATAAATTCCGTGTACATATTATTTATCCTCGTTTCCCTGCAGAGTATTATCTCCATTGGTAATACTGATGCTCGTAGGAGTTACAAGCTGTATTTTATCAGTGTCAAAACGTTCTTTAATACTTAGATAGGCCATACTTTTGACCTGAGCCAGGTTAGCACCTATTTTGATCCAGAATTTAACCTGAAGATTGAATGACCCCTGCTTTAAATCCGTAAAAATAACTTCAGCAGTATCCAGTCTGTCCACATTATCAAGATTTTTAACAACCTCCAGAATTCCTTTCTGTGCCTTGCTGATATCTTCGTCAGCAGGAATTTCAAAATTTAAAATTATTCTCCGCTGCGGAGACGCTGTGATATTGTAAAACGGAGCGTTAAAAACCACCTGATTCGGAATATAAGCCTTTTTGCCATCATCAGTAAGGATTTTAGTCGTTAAAAAACCGATCTCCTGCACTGTTCCCGAATGGGCTCCTATAGTGATATAGTCTCCCACCTTAAATGCTTTATCTATTCCTATCAGCATTCCTGAGAAAATACTTGAAACGAGATCTTTCAAAGCGACCCCGGCGATAACCCCGGCAACCCCAAGACTTCCGATAAATTTCCAGAGGAAACCACTGAATCCCATAATTTCAAGGGAAATAAATGTTCCCATCAGCATAATAAGAAATCTGAATGCTCCGATTAAGGTCACCAGAGAGCTCTCCTTTTGACTTTTAGGGAAGAGTTTATGGAATAATTTTACCGATGCCTGGCTTAGATATTTACTGGTAATAAGAAAGAATGTAAATACCAATATACCAACGATTAGTTTTGGGGTAAGCTCGGCAAATGTTACATACCAGTTTTCCAATACCTTATAAACAACATCAACATAGCTGAGTCCAGTTTTCTCCATGAATACTTTTTTTAATTAAATATATAAATTTTCAGCAAAAAATTTGCCAGTTCCAAAAAGTCTACTAAATTTGTAGACTATAAAAACAAATCGTATGTCAATCAAATTAGGAGATACCGCACCAGACTTTCAGGCAGAATCATCAGTAGGAGATATTCAATTTTATAATTATTTGGGAGATTCGTGGGGGATTTTATTCTCACATCCTGCAGATTATACACCGGTATGCACTACAGAGCTGGGATATACGGCAAAGCTGCAGGATGAATTTGCACAGCGGGGAACAAAAGTGATTGCTTTGAGTGTAGATGGAGTAGAAGACCATCAGAATTGGGTAAAGGATATCAACGAAACCCAGAATACAGAAGTGCAGTTTCCCATCATTGCAGATAAAGACCGGAAAATTTCAGAACTTTATGATTTTATTCACCCCAATGCTTCAGCGACAGCTACGGTGCGTTCTTTACTGATTATTGACCCTGCTAAAAAAGTACGGTTGATTATTACATACCCTGCTTCTACAGGAAGAAATTTTAACGAAATTCTCAGAGTGCTGGATTCTTTACAGCTGGTGGATCAACATCAGGTTGCCACTCCGGTTAACTGGAACCATGGGGATGAGGTGATTATTCCTCCTTCCATCTCTACAGAAGAAGCTCTGAAACTATTTCCAAAAGGCGTCACAGAAATAAAACCCTATCTCAGGTATACGCCGCAACCCAATATATGATTTATTTGATTTTTTATAGTTTAGTTTTAATTTGTACGAAAAGCGCCCCGGAATAAAATTCAGGGGCGCTTTCATTTTTTTATAAGTATTTCAGTGATTACTTAACATCGTTGATGATTTGCTTTCCTTTAGACGTAGGAAGATAAATCTGGAAACCTAAACCAAAAGTAATTTTGTTGGTATATCCTCCGCTTCCGAATCCTGCATTGGCATCATATTTAATCAAACCTTCTAAACCAATGTTTGGCGTAATGAAGTATGAATACCCAGGACCGAATCCAAAGTTAAGACCGTTAGAAGAAGAACCTCCTTTAGAGATTGATGTTCCTCCAACACCTAAATTACCTTCTAAGAACCATCTACCGTGATGTAACAGGTTGTTTACTCCCTGCTCTCCCGGGTTAAGATAGTAACGTCCTAATGCTCCTACATTATAAGTGAATGTAGTTGGGGCATCTTTAGCTCCTTTGAAGCCTAAATCAACATATCCACCCACTGCAATGTTATCTTCAATAAAATAAGCTCCTTTAGGCTGGATATTGAAGTCATAACCACCTCCTTTGTTTAATCCAAAGTTGGCGCCTGCAAGGTTACCCCCTACCATCCAATTACCTTTTTGAATCTGAGCGTTTGCAGTTGCTGTTAAACCTGCTACAGCTAATATCCCTGTTAAAATAAGTCTTTTCATAATTTATTATTTTAATAATTAAATGTTTATTATTCCCGAATTATAGAAAAAACAATAAATGTGCCAGACTCTTAATTTTAGACAATATTTCTAAATTAATGTTAAGATTATGAGTGAGATACAATTTAATTTTTTAACAATATAACTGATGATTCTTCAATGATAAATAAGTGATATTAGATCCGAAAAAAGGATGCCGCCAAAATCAAAAGAATTTATCATTTCTACATTTGAGATCTACACAAAGTGCCAGTGTAGATATATTTTTAAATTATTCGTATCATTTTCATCAAATAAACAGAAGGATCACTGAAATAATCAGACCTGCAATTGTGAATTTGATGCCCCGCTTAAAAGCCTTTGTTTTAGGATTAAACATCCAGAAGCTTGAAATGACAAAAAAGAACAGTGAAATTCCAAAAAATACGCTGAGTGGCGAAATGGCGTCTTTGGACTGTGATTTGTGCAACGAAACCATTTTATCCAGGACAAAAGGAAGCTCTTTTTTCGCATATAAGGCTTTTCCTGTTGCCGAATCGTAGGTTCCCTGCTTGAAATACAAAACAGTTCCTTCGGTTTTCTCTACTTCAAGACCTTTCATTTTAAGCTCTTTTTTCAGTTGCTTCTCAGAAAGATGGGTCGCAAGGGTCTTGTCATATTTCTTTTCGCTTTTCAAAAAATCAGTGTCCCTGTACACCAAAAGAATCCCACTCAATGCATACACTGCCATAATCCCGGCAAGGAAATAGCCCAGATACCGGTGTGTAATTCTCATGAAACTCCTGGTGTCTTTAATCTTATCCATATTTTATTTTTGTTTTTTTTACTATCAAAAGCAGAAACTGCTGAAATGCCTCTAGGGTTTTCTTGCCATAGCCATTTAATTGCTGATAAAACAGGACTCCATATCTTGTTTCGTAGCTGATCAACCACAATGAGTAGAATATAACCAGTAACTTGGAATTAACCTTAGATGATCAGAATATCCTTGGTTTATCAGAGCATTTCTGTACTATTTATATAGAATAGGCGCAAATGTAAGTAATTGACCACGATAAACATAAATGTATGACTTTTGTCATGCTCTTAAAAGCTGACTGATGGATTGTTTCTATACTTCCTGTGAAAGGGAAATGGACCGGATTTTATGAATATATTTGTTGAAAATATAAAGTATGCAATTGGTAAAAACAGGACTTTGTGCCTTTGGGATGAGTGGGAAAGTATTTCACGCTCCCTTTTTAAAAGAACATCCGGGCTTTTATATTTCTGCTATCGTGGAAAGAAGTAAGGAGGAATCTAAGGAAAAATATCCTGAAGCGACCATTTATCGCAGTGTAGAAGATATGCTTCAGGACGCAGACATAGAGCTGGTTATCATCAACACTCCTGTACAAACTCACTATGAATATGCAAAAAAAGCTTTGGAGGCAGGAAAAAATATTATTGTTGAAAAACCGTTTACAGTGAATGTTTCAGAAGCTGAAGAACTGGTGAAGCTTGCTGACGAAAAAGGCTTGTTTGTAAGTGTCTACCAGAACAGGAGATTTGACCGTGATTTTTTACAGGTGCAGAAAGTATTGCAGGATGGAAAATTGGGAAATATCAAAGAAGTGGAAATCCGCTTCGACAGATTTCGTACAACACCCAGTGGAAAGCCACATAAAGAAAATCCGGACCAAGAAGGATCAGGATCGCTTCATGATCTGGGAGCTCATCTCGTAGACCAGGCACTCTATAGTTTCGGTTATCCGGAAAAGCTGTTTGCCGATGTGTTTTCTATGAAAGGGGCAGAGTTTGCCAACGACTACTTTGAAATTCTTCTTTTTATAAAGATCATTTAAGAGTACGGCTGAAATCCTCGGTTTTCAGCAAAGAAGCCCATTATGCATATCAGCTTTACGGAGATAAAGGAAGTTTTTTACAGGAAAGGACAGACAGTCAGGAAACTGAATTGGTGGCCGGAACTATTCCGGTTTATGGAAAAGAATGGACCAAGCCGCTAAATGAACCGGATGGAATTCTCAACTTTCTGAATGAAAATGGAGACACGGAAAGAATCTTCACTTCCAGTGACTCCGGAAATTATATGGACTATTACCAGCAGATTTATGAGTACATCGTTTTCGGGTATGCTTTACCCTCGCCCGGAGAAGAAGTTATCCAGAATATGAAAATCATTGATGCTTCCATGGTAAGTTCGAATGAAAGGAAGGTGATTGATTTATAAAATATCAGTGATGAATTATGCATTGAAGGGCATAACAGTTTTGGGGTGATAAAATTCCTGTCAAATGCAAAACCTTGTTTTTAAAAGCAATGCATAATTCATACCTTTATATTATATGACTACAGTATTTCCTGCAGCTCCAGCCATCTCATTTCATGGTTTTCCAGCTTTTCCGAAATTGTTTCAAGCGCTGCAGAAAGCCTGGCAATCTTTTCATAATCTGCTTCATTATTCAGCTGATCTAAAATTTTTGCACGTTCCTTTTCAAGTTCAGGCATCTCCTTTTCAATCGTTTCCAATTCCCTTTGTTCTTTAAAGGTGAGTTTTCTTTTTTTAGTATTGCTTTCCGCAAGAGCCTCGGGTTCCTTTACCGGTTCCTGTTTTATTACAGTGTTCTTTTCTAAAGTCTCTTCGCGGCTTTTGGCTTCTCTGTATTCTGAGAAAGTTCCTACAAAATCTCTGATCTTTCCATTTCCTTCAAATGCCAGCACATGGCCTACAATTCTGTCCATGAAGTACCTGTCGTGGGAAACGATAATCAATGATCCCTGAAATTGCTGCAGGAAGTTTTCAAGAACTGTTAATGTAGGAAGGTCAAGGTCATTCGTTGGCTCATCAAAAATCAAAAAATTAGGGTTCTGATAGAGAATATACATCAGATGCAGCCTTCTTTTTTCACCGCCCGAAAGCTTTGAAATAGGTGAGTACTGGGTCTGATCATCAAATAAGAATAGTCTTAAAAACTGCGATGCAGAAAGACTTCTTCCATTTGCTAAAGGATAAAACTCTGCAATTTCCTTAATAAAATCGATCACACGTTCGTCCTCTTTATAAGCAAGTCCTTTCTGGGAAAAATAACCGAAAGAAATCGTTTCTCCGATTTCAATTTCTCCTTTGTCAGCTTTTTCAAGTCCCTGGATAATGTTCAGTAAAGTAGATTTCCCAGCTCCGTTCTTACCCACAATCCCTACTTTCTCTCCTCTTTGAAACTGGTAGCTGAAATCCTTCAGAAGGAGCTTGTTTCCAAAGCTTTTATCAATATGCTTTAGCTCAAGAACTTTGTTGCCAAGGCGTTTCATTTCAAAATCAAGTTCCAGACCATCTTTTCGGGTATCGGTTTTCGCTACTTTTTCCGTTTCGTAGAAAGCATCGATCCTGCTTTTGGATTTAGTGGTTCGTGCCTTCGGTTGTCTGCGCATCCATTCCAGTTCTTTTCTGTAAAGATTGTTGGCCTTATCAATGGTAGCATTAAGGTTTTCCTCACGGATCATTTTATTTTCCAGATAGGTTGCATAAGAGCCATTGTGAACATACAGATTCTGATCCTCCATTTCCCAGATAATGTCGCATACACTGTCCAGGAAGTAACGGTCGTGGGTAACCAGCAGTAGCGTGATTTTTGCTTTGTTCAGATAATTTTCAAGCCATTCCACCATATCCACATCCAGGTGGTTGGTAGGTTCGTCCATGATGAGCAGAGTATGTCTGTGTTCTGCCCTTGTCTCTGTGAGCAGCTTGGCCAGCGCCACACGTTTGATCTGTCCTCCCGACAGAGTCCCCATCTTCGCTTCAAGATCCGTGATTTTGAGCTGTGAAAGAATCTGCTTCATTTCATTTTCAAGATCCCAGGCCTTATGAAGTTCCATGTCAGCAAGTGCCTGTTCTATGAAGACGGAGTCTGTAGAAAGAAGAGACTTATGGTAGTTTTTCAGAGCAAGGATCGGTTTAGAATCCAAAGTCATCATAAATTCGTCAATGGTAAGGTTGGGATCATAGTCGATTTCCTGATCGAAAAGAACAACCTGGATATCTTTATTAATGATCGCGTTCCCGCTATCTGCTATTTCTTTACCCATTAATATTTTCAGAAGGGTAGATTTTCCGCTTCCGTTTTTGGCAACGATGGCAATTTTGTTCCCTTCATTGATATGGAAAGAAATATTTTTGAACAAAACTTTGATGCCGTAAGATTTGGTAAGATTTTCTACAGAAACGTAATTCATTGGAATTATGGTTTGATTTTATTGTTGAATTGAACGGCAAAAGTACAAAAATGTAACCACAAAATTTCTTGCAGTAGCTTTTATAAAAATGAATATTTATAATTTTTTAATAGACTGTGTCCGTTGGGTGAAAGAACTATTCATTAATTTTGATATAATTAAAATAATAATGAAAAACCGATTGAAGCAATGAAAAAAGTAATCGTAGATATGGACGGGGTTATGGCAGATGTATACCATCAGCTGATACAGTTTGAGAAGAGAGATACGGGAAGAGAAGTAGAAATCAATGATGTGGTGGGCCGGCCGGAAATAGAAGCTTTTCCCAACGGTAAAAAACACGTCAACGAAGTCGGCTTTTTCAGAACACTGCCGGTAATGAAAGGGAGCAGGGAAGCGATGGAATACCTTAACAGTAAATATGAACTTTATATCGTGTCTGCCGGAATGGAGTTCCCGAACAGCTTAAGAGAAAAATATGACTGGCTGGAGGAGCATTTTCCATTTATCACCTGGGAACAAATTGTTCTTTGCGGGAGTAAAAGAGTTGTTTCGGGAGATATAATGATTGACGATTATCCGAAAAATTTAAATCACTTTTCAGGACAGCGATTGATTTTTACCCAGCCTCATAATGAGCTTGTAGAAGATGATACCTATGAGAGAGTAGATTCATGGGAGGAAATTATGAACATTCTATAGAAGAGCATTATTAAATTTTTTAGAATTAGCGCTAAATCACAAATAATTAGAATAATTTTAACTGAAAAGGCATTAAATTTAATAAGACCTTATGAATAATGATCGTTCTAAATAGATAAGTTTGCAGCAAACTTTTAACATGAAAAAAATTAGCGTTTTCTTCTTTCTGATGGCAGTATCTGCCTTTAAAGCACAAACGATTTCCGGAACTATTATTTCTAAAAATGAAAACCAGCCCGTTCCTTATGTAAAAATTGGAGTAGAAAAGAAAACTACCGGAACAATTTCTGATGGAAAAGGAAAATTTTCAATAGACCTTTCCGGTCTGGATCCACAACAGAAGGTGAAAATCGCAGTGCCGGGGTATGAAGTATACGAAGAAACCGTCCAGGATTTTAAAATGCATAACCTGCAAAAAATATTTTTAATTGAGAAAACTAAAAATATTAAGGCCATCGCAATAAAGCCTAAAAAATTGGTAGATAAAAACTGGGGTGTTAATACTAAAACCAAAAATGTTTTATATTCAGTAAATCCTGCAGTACATCAAAATAATTTTCTGGGAGAAACAGCATTAGCATTTAATGCAAAGAAAAGATCTAAAATCAAAAATATCAACCTGAATATTGCTCACTTCACTTCTACAGAACCGGTTTTGATGCGATATAGTATTTATAGTGAGAAAGGCGGTTTTCCGGATAAAAATATTTTGGATGAAGAAATTACTGTTCAGCTTACTGAAGATATGATCAAAGACGGAACTTATACACTTGATGTCAATGATCGTGACATCTGGATTAATGGAAAGTTCTTTGTTGGAATTCAATTTTTAAAAGCATTTAACGGAAATATTAAGATTAGTGCGGCGTTATTGAAAACAGGGTTTATAAGAGAGTTTTATGGCGACTGGAAAAAAATGACGATTGCAGCACCTGCTATTAATATTGATGTGAAAATGGATAAAAACGGAAAAGAGACTAAGGACGATAATGGCTTTGCAGATGATGATGTTCCTCAGGGTTGGATAGCGGACAACTCAAACAATATACAGGAAGCAGATCAATCGATATACGGGAAAAATGAATCTGCAGGGAAGTATATGAAACTGAAGGATACAGATCTTTATTATGAAGTATATGGTGAAGGCGAACCTTTGGTATTGCTTCACGGTAATTCGGGAAGCATAAAAGATTATTATCAGCAGATCCCGGTGCTTTCTAAACAGTATAAAGTAATTGCAGTAGATACAAGAGGGCAGGGAAAAAGTAAAGATATTTCCAAAAGAGATTTTAGTTATCAATTATTTGCAGATGATATAAAAGCGTTGTTAGATCATCTGAAGCTTGATAAAATCAATATTGTCGGTTGGAGTGATGGCGGAAACACAGGACTCGAATTTGCCTTGAAATACCCCGATCATCTTAATAAACTGGTAGCGATTGGAGCTAACGCCTTTCCTGAAGGTGTAGAAAATAAACTTATTGAACATTTCACCAGTCAAATGACACAGCTGAATCAATTGGGTTCTGCTGAAACCATCAATGAACGTAGGCTCTTAAAAATCATGATTACGGAACCTAACATCAGTAAAGCTGATTTAAATACAATAAAAAGTCCGGTTCTGATTATTGCAGGAGACAGAGATGTTATAAAACAAGACCATACCGAGTTTATTTCTAAAGAAATTCCTAATGCAGAAATGAAAATATATAAGGATACTACACATATGGTTCCTTTTGAAAAACCGGATCAGCTTAATGCGGATATTCTCAATTTTCTGGGAAAGAAGTAAAGCAGGAAGTTTAAAAATTTCCTTTTAATCTCAACATTGAAATTAAAAGGAGCTTTTTTTGAGTCATTAGAAAATAAATGTAAAGTTGGTGTTTGGGATTTAGGAAACTTTCCTCTCCCGGCATCCATCTTCCAGCCTTATTAATCTAATGTAAGTCTTTTCAGAGACCACGAATTACCATTATAAATATTAAGATCAATCTTGGTATTGATGCCATAAACAATCCCGTTTTCCGTGAACTGCCAAAAATCCCAGTCATCGTTGGGAGATGGAGCGGGAACATCATTGTAATTAGCCAGCCAAAGCGGATATTCTTCAAATTCACCTTTCAGAAAATCTTTATAATAATGGTAGTACGTGTAAATAATGGGTTTCTCACCGTAGGTTTCCTCTACAATTTTACACCATATTTTAAGATCTTCAATCAGTTTTTTATTGGTTTTACGTTTAGGTATTTTTTCGATATCCAACACAGGGGGGAGGTCTCCGCTTTCTAGTTTTACATTCGCCAGAAAATTATTCGCCTGAATAATGGGATCTTCATCCGCCCTGTAGAAATGATAAGCACCGCGGATAAGGTTGTGCTTTTTTGCTTTTTCCCAAAATTCAGCAAAGTGTTTATCAGCACTCCTGTTTCCCATGGTAGCCCGCATGACAACAAATTCCAGTGGAATGGTTTTGTTTCCAATGCTCAGGCTGTCCCATTTGATATCTTCTTTGTTTTGATAATGGGAAATGTCAAAGCCGTAGGTCTTGTCGAGATTGCCGGAAAGAATTCTCTGAATCCTTAACGTTTCTTTTTCGCTGTTATGAAGTTTTTTGTGGGTGAACTTATTAAAGTACAGCGCATAATAATAACTGACAGATTGTTTCAGGTAAAAACCGGTCCCTATCAAAGCGATAATCAGAATAACCAATATGACCTTTCTGCGGAAAAAATAATTGTTCCGTCGGTGTTTATGGACTCGTTTGGCAGTTTTTTTGGTGTACTTTTTTGGTGTCATAAAGTTTTGCAAAACTAACTTTTTTCACTGCTAAATGCTAAATAAAATCAGTAAATTTGTGTATTATGGAAACACGCGAAAAAATCATCATTATAGGAGGAGGATTTGCGGGGCTGCAGCTTGCAAAAACATTGAATAATAAGAACAAAAAAGTTATTGTTCTGGATCGGATGAATCATCATATGTTTCAACCGCTTTTTTATCAGGTTGCCTCAGGAAGGATAGAACCTTCCAATATTTCTTTTCCCTTCAGAAAGATTTTTCAGCAGTCCAGAAATACACAGTTCCGGATGACCGATGTAAGGGAGATTGATCCTGTCAACAATAAAGTGATTACGGATGAAGCCGAATTTACCTATGATAAACTGATCATTGCAACAGGTTGTAAAACTAATTTTTTCGGTAATAAAGAGCTCGAAGGAAAAGCCTTCGGAATGAAAAATACCCAGGAAGCTATCAGTATCAGAAATCATGTGCTGATGACGTTTGAGAAACTCATCATTGAGAAAAGCCGCAGCGACGACGGAAACTGGAATATCGTTATTGTAGGAAGCGGACCCACGGGAGTTGAGCTGGCGGGTGCTTTTGCTGAAATGAAAAAAGATATCCTTCCCAGAGATTATCCTTATATGAACTTTGACCAGCTGAAGATAATACTGGTAAGCTCTACCGAAAAACCCCTTGCCGTAATGAGCAGTGAAGCCCAGGAAAAATCCGAAAAATATTTGAAAGATCTTGGTGTTACTTTTCTGAGCGGAGAGGTAGTGACAGATTATGATGGCGATAAGGTGCACTTGAAAAGCGGCCGCGCGATTCCGTCTAATAATGTGATTTGGGCAGCCGGAGTAACCGGGAATGTCATAGCTGGTTTTCCTGAAGAAAAACTGGTCAGGAACCGATATATAGTAGATCGATACAACAAAATAAAGGGTTACGATACTATTTATGCAATTGGAGATATTGCCTACATGGAAACCCCAAAATATCCACAGGGACATCCACAGGTAGCCAACGTAGCTATTAATCAGGCCAAAAATTTAGGTAAAAATCTTTTAAAGAAAAATACAGAGGAGTGGAAGGAGTATGAATACGACGACAAAG
Organism: Chryseobacterium pennipullorum; assembly: GCF_003384725.1. GTDB lineage: Bacteria > Bacteroidota > Bacteroidia > Flavobacteriales > Weeksellaceae > Chryseobacterium > Chryseobacterium pennipullorum. Next base: position 107,226 of record NZ_QNVV01000006.1, on the reverse strand, counting down.
GCTCCCTGGCAACAATTGGAAAACACAGAGCCGTTGTTGATCTGCCGTTTATAAAGTTTCAGGGATTCCTGGCTTGGTATTTCTGGATGTTTCTCCACTTAATGCTCATTTTGAGCGTTCGAAATAAGCTTGCCATATTCTTCAACTGGATGTGGAGCTATATCAACAAAGATTCTTCTTTAAGATTAATTATATTACCTAGTAAGAAAAACGAAACATTACAATGAGAATTGATATCATAAGCGTACTTCCGGAACTGATGGAAAGTCCGTTTACAACTTCTATTTTGAAGAGAGCAATGGATAAAGGTTTGGCAGAAGTGCACTTTCACCACCTCAGAGACTGGGCTGTCAATAAGCACAGACAGATTGATGATGAACCTTATGGAGGCGGTGCGGGAATGGTCATGATGGTGGAGCCTCTGGACAAATGTATTTCTGAACTTAAGTCTCAGAGAAATTATGATGAGATCATCTATCTGACTCCTGATGGGGTCACCCTTAATCAGAAAATAGCCAATTCTTTATCTATTAAAAATAACCTGATATTTCTTTGCGGACACTATAAAGGAATAGATCAGCGGGTGAGAGATCTTCATATTACCAAAGAAATTTCAATAGGCGATTATGTCCTTACCGGAGGAGAGTTGGCAGCGTGTGTTCTTGCTGATTCCATTATCCGTTTGCTTCCTGGAGTTCTGAATGATGAACAAAGTGCATTGACTGATAGTTTTCAGGATGACCTTCTTTCTCCACCCATTTACACAAGACCGGAGACGTATAAAGGACTGGAAGTTCCCAAGGTTCTGCTAAGCGGAAATTTTGGGAAAATTGAAGAATGGAGACATGATGAAGCCGTAAGAATTACAAAAGAAAAACGTCCGGATCTGCTTTAAAACTAACGAAAATAATTTTTGCTTCAAACACATATTCCATCAGGCTTTTTGTCGAATGGAATAATATTTGTTGCATGACTATAAAATACGGAAAAAATCGTGTGATTTTGCTTGTTTTTGAAATTTTATTTTAAATATTTTATTTTTCATGATATTTTATTTGATTTCAATATTTACGGTATATTTTTGAAATAATTGAATATTTAATTCATGGTCATTGGTATTATTGATATTTTTTAATATATTTGAATTGTTTATTACTGGAAATTGATTTTAGTATATATTAGGCCCTCAATGAGATTTGAAAAAAAATAATAAATTTACATTTTAAGGAAAAGAACATAATAAATTAAAGTATAGAAATTTGTGCTGATGGAGTTGTTCTCTTTTTATAATGTCGAAAATTTATTTTTACCAGATCCAAAACCTATCCATAAACTTGATCCTACAAAGTCAGGTTTGAGAAACTGGGACGAGAGAAGATATAAAAACAAGCTTTTTAAAATTTCTCACGTTTTTCAATTAATGAAGGAGGATAATGGTACACTGCCATTCATCATAGGATTATCTGAAGTTTCCGGAAGGAAAGTTTTAGAAGATCTTGTCATGATGGACCCTTTTAATTCTGAATATGGAATTGTACATTACAATTCTATGGATGAGAGAAAGGTAGATGTAGCCATGTTATATAATAAAAATAAAGTAGAGGTGATCGATTCTGAAACCATTACTTTCTTTTTTGAGATAATAAATAAAAACACAGGAAATTACGACACAACCAGAGACGTACTTTTTTCAAAAATAAAATATAAAGGGGAAATTATTAATGTCTTTATCGCCCATCTTCCCTCTAAGCGCGAGAAAGATATCAATAAACCAAAAAGAGCCTTTATATTGAGTGAGATTCGTGAACGAATCATGAAAATAGTAGATGATGATAAAGAACATGTGATATTGTGTGGTGATTTTAACGAAAACCCGGATGATGAAAATTTAGTACAAATTCTCTATGACAATGATCATGAGAAGGTTTTGATGAACCCTTTTCAGGAATTGTTTTCTACAAGAAATTATTCTACTTTTCATTATAAATCTGGACTGCTTTATGATCAGATTATGATGTCGAGATCCCTTCTCGATAATAGTGTTCTGTCTTTTCAGAGTGCTCATATTTTTAATTCTGAAAAAATCAGCAGCAGGGTCAGAAATTTTGAAGGACGTCCCTTCCGAACATATGCCGGTACGCGGTATTTGGGCGGATACAGCGACCATTTTCCGGTTTTTGTTAAATTTAAAAGTTTACGATAAAAAACATAGATAATAAAAAAGTAGAAAATGAAAAATTCGAGTAACACAAGCTATCATTTAGATTCGATTGACAAAGAAATCATCTACATGCTGATGGACAATGCTAAAACTTCTTTAGCTCACATTTCAAAAAATGTAGGAATTTCCACTACAGCTGTACATCAACGAATCAAAAAATTGGAACACGCCGGAGTCATTGAAAACTCAATCTCATTCCTTAATCCCAAAAAAATCGGGTACAAGGTCATCTCCTATATTGGCGTATTTCTGGACCAGCCCAGTCACTATCCGGATGTAGTAAAATCTCTGCATGACATCAATGAAGTAGTGGAAGCCCACTATACTACAGGAAATTATACCATATTTCTAAAGGTGCTATGCAAAGACAATGATCATCTGATGCAGATTCTCAGCAAAATTCAGAAATTAAAAGGAGTAACAAGAACAGAAACCTTTATATCTTTAGAACAAGGTATTTACAGACAATTGAAAGTATAATTATTATGAACGTAGCCCACTATTTGGATTCCACATATCTGAAGACACCACAACAGTCAGGTATTTCAAACGAAGAAACTCTTCAAAAAGATAAAGAACTTGCTCAGGAAGCGATTGATCATGGCATTTTTGCTGTAATGATCCGCCCGGACTATGTAAAGGAGATCAGGAAATATATCCAGGAAAGAAATTCAAATGTTGTAGTGGGGACTGTAATTGGCTTTCACGAAGGAACTTATTCAGTGGACGAGAAGCTTACAGAAGCCTCAAAAGCCATTGAAGACGGAGCAGATGAACTGGATTTTGTTATTAATTATAGTGCCTATCTTGAAGGAGATACCGCATTGGTAAAAGATGAATTTATACAATGTACACAGCTATCCCTTAACCATCATAAAGTTGTAAAATGGATTATTGAAATTGCTGCTTTAACTGATGATCAGATTGCTGATCTTACCCAAAAGATTTCCACCTGGGCAACAGAGAATTTTTCAGAAAGTGATCTGTCCAGAATCTTTGTAAAATCTTCAACGGGATTTTATGAAACCACGGGTGGAAAACCGAACGGAGCAACCTTTGAAGGGATAAAAATCATGCTCGACAATGCCGGGAAACTTCCTGTAAAGGCTGCCGGAGGGGTAAGAACCCCTGAAGATGCTGAGAAAATGATCCGTATGGGTGTACAAAGAATTGGTACCTCATCAGCACTTGCATTAATAAAGAACCAGACCTCGTCAGAAGGATACTAAATTCTATTAAAAGGAAAAAAAAACCATCAATTCAATTGATGGTTTTTTTGTTTATACCTGTTCCTGATATTCTTCGTAAAACTGTTGAGTCTCTTTAATTAAGCTGTCCATTTCCACTAGAGTGAAAACTTCAAGGAATTTTTTCCTAAACTCTTTGAAATGTGGAATTCCTCTGAAATAATTGCTGTAATGCTGTCTCATTTCTACCAATCCCAATCTCTCGCCTTTCCATTCTGCACTCCATTCCGCATGTTGGCGCACAGCTAGCAGACGGTCAGCAATGGTGGGAGCGGCCAGGTGTTCTCCGGTTTTAAAGAAATGCTTGATTTCATTAAAAATCCATGGATATCCGATGGCAGCTCGTCCGATCATAATTCCGTCACAAGCGTATTTCTGTTTGTATTCCAAAGCCTTTTCTGGAGAATCTATATCACCATTACCAAAAATTGGAATTTCAATATTAGGATTCTGTTTGATTCTTGAGATGTGTTCCCAGTCTGCTTCCCCTTTGTACATTTGTGCACGGGTTCTGGCATGTATCGTTAATGCTTTGATGCCTGTTTCCTGAAGACGTTCCGCTACCTCATCGATGTTAATGGAGGTGCTGTCCCAGCCCAAACGGGTTTTAACGGTCACAGGAAGATGAGTAGAACTCACCACTGCTTTAGTAAGGCGAACCATCAGATCAATATCTTTTAAAACGCCGGCACCGGCACCTTTGCAGACAACTTTTTTTACCGGACATCCAAAATTAATATCAACCAGGTCCGGATTTACGGTTTCTACAATCCTGGCGGACATAGCCATTGCTTCCTCATCCCCACCAAAAATCTGTATGCCAACCGGTCGTTCATAATCAAAGATATCCAGTTTTTTACGGCTTTTGATCGCATCGCGAATTAAGCCTTCAGAAGAAATAAATTCTGAATACATTAAATCTGCACCATGCATTTTGCACAAACGTCTGAACGGAGGATCACTTACATCTTCCATTGGGGCTAGCAAAAGCGGAAATTCCGGCAGTTCTATGTTGCCTATTTTTATCATGGTGCAAATTTACAAAATTCTAATTATAAGAAAATATGATAATATCTATCAGTATGATGTAGAGTCTGGTGTACGATGAATGAAAGAAGCTAGACTTAAAAATGTTGTGGTGTGAGAGTAAGTTGTTAGAAGCTTGCCTTTACCTGCATGCTGCCAATATGGATGGTTCTGTCCCCTGAATTTCGACCTTCATAATTCAGATTAAGCTGAATAAAAGAGTTGATGGCTTGCTGAATGAATACACTCCATACCTGGTTTTTTCCAGGCTTAAGACCATCCAGCATCTGGTTTCCTACGATACTGAAGTTATTTCCGGTGAAATTATTGCTGATGAAGGAAAAATTACCCCGGATGGAAGTTTTTCTGCGTTCCCACTGTACGGTTCCTGTAATGTCGAATGCCTTTAACAGCTCTTCCCCGTCTAACCTCTCCTTCTGACGGAAGGCAGAAGAAAGTTCGGCCTGGATGGCATCGGTGAATTTATAGGTTGCTTTGGGCTTGGTTTCAAAATTATTTAACCGGTAATCCCTTGTTGTAAACAATTGGGATGAATTTTTAATATCATGTACCGAATTCTCCCAGTCGATTCTGAATTCTTTATTGAACCAGTAGCCGATATTCAGGAAATGAGAGGTCTGCTCGCGTTCCTCATTACTGAAGTTGGCATTGATCAGATTGTCATTGGAAATAAACCGGTAGTTTCCGTTCCAGCCGGATTGATCTGTGGGATTAAACTGTACTGAGGTCAGAATGTTCTGGTTCTTAAGAATCTGATCACTGTTTTTTTCAAACGGATTCAGCACCAGGACTTTATCTTTTTTATAGAATGAGTTCTGTGAATTTAATGAAATATTAAAGTTCCATCGCTTCAAAAATGCATTTTCAGAATTGAAAACAATCGCCGGATTGACAAATAAGGCCAACTGGAGTTTATTTTTATTGGACGGAATATAGCGTACGGAATTGGTGTACACACGGATATACTGAGCAAGGTCGGAATACTCAGCAATTTCAAATTCATCCAGCTGCTGAATACCGTCACCATTATAATCGGTCCATTTATATACACCTTGTCCATCTGTCACTTTAAGGTATTGGAATTCCCGCTGCGCTTCCTGCCCGTTCCCAAGTTCATAAAAAGCCTGAAGGCGCATCCCGTTTCTGAAAAGCTGTTGATTATAAAGAATATTTCCAACCACGAAGTCATTGTTTCGTATGACATCAGATTCGGCACCGGAATAGAAAAATTTTCTGTAATGAATCAATGCATTTAAAGTCGTTCGCTCAGTCTTGATGATCTGGCTTTCAGCCATGATTCCCAGGATATTATTCATGTTCTGGAGCCTGTTATCCCGTACGGAATCATTATCACGCATATACACTTTTGCCAATAGCTTTGTCCGGGTACTGTCCCCGATTTTCTTCTGTACAAAAAGTTCTTTCCAGCTGAAGCTCGTCACATCCATGAGTTGGGTATCGTTGTACTTTTTTTCATTATGCTCCATGCTTCCTCCTATCGCCCAGCTTCCTTTTTTACCGGTAAACTCCGTAGAAACACCACCGCGGATGAATTTGGTATCTTGTAACGTTGCGGTTGTATTCAGGTAAGACAAGTTTCCTTTTGTGAAGAACTTTCCTGTGATCCAGCCAAAATCCAGATCATTTTTAATGCCCTTATAAGAATCCTGCTCATTCAGATAGTTGACACGGTAGTTGATTGTGGATTTATTATTCCATTTGTTCAGGAAACTGAAAATAAATCTGTTTTGCGTTCTTTTGTTGAATTCCTGGGCAAGGTTAAAATCCCTGGAGAATTCCACATCATTGATACGATCCAGGATATGAAATTGTCTGTCGATATATTGATATTCAAAACTCGGCGTTCCTTTCCATGCATTTTTTGTAAAAGTTTTATTTCCAAAAACCCTCCATGCATACCCGATATTCTGATCCGCATCTTTCGATGAAAATAAATTGACATCATAATTGCTTAATGAGATATCTGTACCGATTTTTCCGTCGTTCAGCAGATATTCGGAATTTAAGGTGTAGACCTGCGATTTTTGGGGTGAAGGTAATTTTCTTACAGCGCGGTAATCACCGGCATTCTGACCTACATACTCAAAGACACGGCCATTATTTGTAGTCTGAGAAGTTTTATAATCTCCCTTGTTTGCCCCAAAATAGGTAAAAGAAACCTGGTAAAGCGTATCATTCTGATCCGTTGAGAATTCATAAAAATTTCCGGCAGGATTAAGACGGTATAAAATTTTATTAACGTCATATTCAGTAATCACGCCAGAGGGTGCATACATCAAATTAGGATCATTACCTGCATCAGCTAAGATCTGTTCATCTTCTTTGGATAAGTTTAATGAGAGGGGCGCATTTTTGTTATCATTTTCCATGAACCAATTCAGGCCCACTTTAAACCGCTCTCTCTGATGCTCAAGCTTTCCCGTAAACAGGTACCTCGAATAATTCCTGTTGGCGTAATTATAAGAAATGGTAATAAAGTTCTGTTGGAAGATAGGGCGGAAACTGGTAAAAGTCACTTCTCCCGTATTGTAGTTGATGACATAATCCTGGTTTTCTCCTCTTTTCATCAGGATTCCATCGATGAAAACCTGTTCAGAGCCTGAGATCAGGGTGATAAACTGTTCACCGTTTTTACCGGTAAGACGGTATGGCCCCTGGTTCCCTTCCACCCCCTGGAAACGGATCCTGTGAAATTCACTTCGTGCAACTCCTGCAGAGACATCAATAAGAGTTTTGTTTTCTTTCCCCAATATAGTCTGGAACTGGATTCCCATACTTCTCCGCTGATATTTGGCAAAGTAATTCTTGGCCTCTACAAGATCAAGGTGACCTGCCCTCAAAATAGATTTATCTTTTATATTGAGCTGCATATAGATCTTGTCAAATTCCTCTAAAGTCTGGGTATAACCATCAGCCTGAATAGGCAGGTTGTGATCCGAAATACTGGCCAGAATTGTGACATCCTTTGAAAGTCTTCCGGAAATCTGGAGATCCATAGAACTTTGTACGGACTGACCCTGGTTGTTCCCAAAAGTAATTCCCCTGATAATAGACCCTTTGGAATTAAGTTCTCCCAGAAACCTCTTTTTGTCATTTTTTGCGAGCACCGCCTCGTCAATAATGATCTTATTATTGGTTCTGATGAAGTCCAGAGTATCTTTGGCGAAGATATCCTGCTCAAGTCTGGCCGCTAAAATACTGTCCTTTTTTATGCTGTCTTCGGGAACGTTGGGATTCTTCCATGAAAAAACCTGGGCATTTCCTGAAAATATGCCTAGGAAGAATAACATGAATAGAATAATACAATTCCGCAAGTCCTTAAAATAATTCGTAAAAATAATTAAAAAATGTTAACAGTAAGGGATCAACTATTATTAACAGAAATTTAATTCAAATATTGTGAGGGCTTTAGAGGTAAGAGTCATGTTAATCCTGAAATTATAAATAATACAAGGTAAGATCTTGAAAATTTTAAGCAGATGTAATTGACAGGAGGTTCGCATACGGAGTACAAATAGGGTAGTATGTGTAAGGTAACTTAAACTGTAAAAATTTCAGCTGACTGTGATTTTTCGATGGTGGAATTGCAAAAAAAATCTACTAAATGGGATTTATTTCGTTACTGTGAACGCCTATGATTAAGCCATCTCTGAGAAATCTGTAACAGGCTACTTTAATTAATTGTTAAATATACAATGCTACTTTCGGTGCCTATCGGTTTTTTTGTATTTTTACTTTAGAACTTAAAAAAAAATTATTTATGAAAAAGATCTTTACTATTTTAGGAATTGTAGCTGCTACAGCTTTTGTAAGCGCACAAAATTTAGTTAACAACCCTGGTTTTGAAAACGGAACCACAGGTTGGACAGCAACTAACCCAGGCTCTGGCACAGCATACTATTTGCCAACTATAACAACAACTGATCCGCATGGCGGAATAAATTCTGTGCAGTATACTGGTGCAACTGCCACAACTGGATTTGAGCAGGAAATAGCGGTAAACCCTGGCTCCACATATACAATATCTTTTTGGTATAAGGCTAGTGGGGACAATACAGATGCAAGAATATGGGCGAATTATTTAGATGCGGCAAATGGAGCAATATATCAGGGTGCTACTGCAGCTACAGACCCTCTTAGAGGACCAAATAACGGTTATTTACCAACCAGTACCACCTGGACTCAGTATTCTGTTACAGTAACAGCTCCAGCCAATGTTGTTAAATTACGTTTACAGGTACGTGCTTACAATAATTCTACGCTTGTTGCATTTGATGATTTCTCTGTAACTACAGGAACTTTAGCAGTTGGCGAAGTTTTGGCTTCAAAATACAGAATGGTTAAAAATACTTTCGTTACAAACAATGAAATTGCTTTCGGGGCTGATGTTAAAGATGTGAAAGTATTTAACATGTTTGGACAGATTGTAAAAGAAGCTTCTGTAAAACAAAATGGAACCCTAAACGTTGCTGAGCTGGCAAAAGGGAATTATATCGTTACAGGTACAGTAAATAAAGAAGCAGTATCTCAAAAAATTCTAAAAAACTAATCTAGATTGAGATCAATTATAAAAAGTCCGGCCATTTCGAAGAAATAGCCGGACTTTTTATATTAAGGACCTTGTTTTTGTGGATTATTATATAGCCTATTTGTGATGTTTTTTTTGTAAATTTCCCAAGGCCGTGGTACCGTTTTTGATGTTTTTACCACAGCTTAGTTCTAAAATTATTTAAATGAAAAAAATTTTTACTATTGCCGGTTTAATAATGATGGCTGCCTTTACAAACGCCCAGATTATCATCAGTGAGATCTATGGGGGCACCGAAAATGCCAGTACATTACCAAAGAACAGTTATATTATTCTCAGGAATACCGGGACCAATTTTGTTTCGTTAACGGGAGCCAGTATACAATATGCTCCGGCAGTAGGAGCTTTTACCCAATATCATACTTTGCCCGATCTTACTTTGGGACCCGATCAGACTTATCTTATTCAGGAAGCTGCAATTGCCAATGGGGTTGTAGACCTGCCGACACCGGATTTTATTGCCACTGTTGTCAACAATTTTGACGGTACACCCAATTCTTTATCAGGAATACAGTTTTCAGGTACATCCGGTAAAATTGCTCTTGCAGGAAATATTGTCCAGGTAACAGGGCCTACAGCTCCCAATGTACTTGACTTTATTGGATATGGCCCCAATGCAGATCAGTATAAAGGAAATAAGCCTGCACCATCTCCCACCATAACGACCATTATCAGGAGAGCAGAAAGTACTGATCAATTGGCAGACCTTCTTGAGGGAGCAGTACTGTCGGGTTTCGTACAGAACCCTTTTGTTAAAGATGGAAGAATTATTTTCGGAACTGATGTTCAGAATATAAAAGTATTTGATTCCTACCGGCAAATTGTCAAAAAATCACCTACAAAGTTTGCGTCTTTTCTGGATATTGAAGAACTTCCAAAAGGAACTTATATAGTGACGGGAACTATAAATAACGTTCCGATTTCACAGAAAATCGTTAAAGATTAGTTTTAATAATAGGATAATAGATGGAGAACAGCTGGCACAGCTGTTCTTTTGCTTTCACTAATACCAGCCTCTCCGGGCAGCATTGATGATAGAACCAAGATTCAGAACGAGTGTGTACCTGATCCGTTTTGCATAGTCTTTAAATGCCGGCTCGAATCCTAATGATGATTGTATCGGGAAATAAACCTCCAGAAAATCCGGAATAATTCGTACTTTAATACCACTGTCCCATATAAACTTAGCGGGCATATCTTTATTTTTATAGATTCCTGCATCAGCATACACATGGAAGATTTTCCATACACTGGAATCCACATTCATAGAGGTGATCCATTGATTGACCGTTCCAGGGATAAAAGATTTAAAACCACCGTCAGCCAGAATAAACTGTTGTGAAAGAAGTCCGCTGCTGGCACTTTCACCTAACAGACTGTAAGAGAAGGCATAGTTTGAAACTCTTGAAATTCCGTAATTAAAAAGGTTGTTTCTGGTGTCGTTTCGAAGAAAATAGCCCGCAAACAAACGAAGGCTCAGTTTTTGTCTTGGGGCAAATTCCCATCTGTAAAAACCTTCTGCGGTTACTTTATTGAAATCCTCCATTCCCTGAGTACTGAGGCTTAGACTTTTTTCATGAATCATCTGGCTATCGCTGTACCCGTAACCTGCACTCCACAGATTATATTTACTGTAATCGTTATTGGCAATCATTTTTGCACTCAGATCTCTTTCAAAATAATTATAGGAAATTCCGATGCTTCTGCTTACCGTGCTTCTCGGGTCTTTTCTGAAACTGAGTGTGGAAGCAATTGATGCCTTTCTGTAGGCCAGACCATAATCATAATGGAAATAGGCTCCCGAAACTCCAAAAGTAAGGCTTCGGATAAAACTTTCTGCCGGAAGAAAAGAGTAGGAGACTGCTCCGGAACCGGTCAGTTTTCCTGTTCCTGTACTGTAGGTAGGTGTGACCGAGTACAAAAACTTCTGATCAAATAAAGATTGATTTTTTAAGTTGACGCCCAGAAGAAATTTATCGTATGTATTGTTGAACCGTACCCTTGGGCTTACATAGATCTCATTGTATTCCGGATTAGGGATATCCTTTATTAATTTAAACTTTATTTTTTTAGCATTTGAGAATAATCCTTTGGCATAAAGAAAATTGTCCCTGTAACTCGATTCAGGAAAAATATAGCCGCTGTTTAGGGTTACCTTATAAATATTATCCGAAGCAGGAACAGATAGGCTGGTCATACGCTTATCTTCCTCTGTATCTATCCAATATACTTTTTTTTCTCCTTCTCTGGTTTCAGTTTCCAGTTTTACAGGTATGGAAGCATTGGTGTTTTTTGCAATTCTGATCTGTAGGGAATCGTTTTCTTTGTCAATGTGTTTTAACCTGAAATTTACCCTGTTTTTCTGTTTAAAAAAATCTGTCAGATAGCTTGTCGAGGTATCTTTTTGCGAAAGATCTTTGAGGAAGTCTTCAGGATGAGTTCTTTTACCTGAATTGCGGGAGACATAGTTTTTTACGATCTCATTAAAACTGTCACTTCCCATTTTTTCAGCAGAATAGCTGAACAGACTTCCCGTTTCAAAGCCGCTGATGGCCATATCATTAAAGTTACTCAATGCGCTGAAGTCTTCACCGATTTTCTGATCCAGATTCTGCAGCATGATATACTGATATGCCAGTCCGTAGCGGTCCAGAAGTTTTACTTTGGAGGCATGAAATAATTTTAAAGGCTTTAATCCAAAAATTCTGGTTTCCGGCAAATTTCCCAGAATCTTTGTGTCTCTGTAGAATTTTTTCAGATATTGGATTTCAAGATAAGATTTTAACCCGTTTTTAAACCAATGGTCCTTTTCCTTATCGGCAATGATGTTTTGATCAAGGACTTTCTTGGTGATGATCCCAAAGTAGTCAAGATCGGTTTTCTCAGCATCTGTAAACAGCCTGAATCTGAATTTCCAGAAAGTGATATCATTGTTACCGAAAAAATCCTCATTATTTCTGAACTTATCTGAAATGAAAATTCTTCCAGGAAGGGCTCCTGTTTTTTCCTTTAGAAACTTCAGATGAAGCGGAAGATAGAATTCAAGATTTTGTTTTTCTTCCGGTTTTAATGTGTAACCAAACTTAATCTCGGTATCTATCCCTTCATTGTTAATTTTTATGGAGGGATATTGGGTTTGTGAAATTAAAAATTCGGGATCAGAATCCAGGTAGCCTTTAAAAGAATTCATCTGGATTTGGGGTAAATTACCTTCAATAAAATGGTTGACCGGGATGTCAAAATTGATAGTCCAGTACGTGTTGAAGCTTACCGACTCTTCGATATCATTGTAACTTCTTGGAGATATATTGTCCGGATCAAAATGATCCGGAACAATAAAGAAATATTTTAAAGCAGTATTCTGTCCGGAAGTTCCGTACCCTGTAAATCTTTTATCAGGGAGCTGCATCGTGTATTGTAACTGTAAAGTAATACTTTCACCAGGTTTTACCACCTTTTTCAGAGGAAGGAAAAGATTTTCATCAGCTAAGGTATTGAGAGGGATATTCTCATTTTCTGAATTTGTGATGTTCAGTTCCAGAAGTTTTCCCACTTGGTCGCCTTTTGCAAAATGCAAATCATTATTTCTATCTTCCAGTTTTCTGTAGACCAAAGACGTTCCACGTCTGTTGTATGCAGAAACCCAATTCAGAAGCTTTACTGTATTGAGGTCTTTGTCAGAATAATTGTAATAAACAATTTTCTGATTGACTTCAAGTATTTTTCGGTCTGCAGAAAGTTTAGCTTCAATATGAATACTGTCTTTCTGTGCAGAAACCTGTAAGGTTCCCCAAAATAAAATAAGGCAAATGCTGATCTTTTTCAAATAGTGGTGATAAAGGCTCAAATATAACTTATTTTGTAAACACTTTAGAGAGTTTTAATTCTTAATCTCCTTTTTTTCCAAAGAATTAATATACGCGTTCCAGCCTTCAGTTTTATAAGTTACTGCAGAAGCTTCAGGATCCTGTGATTTGTAGATTCCCCTTCCTACAATAATAAAATCGGTATGCAGTGTTTTGAAGACATGCCCGGGGGTATTATACTGCTGTCCTTTTCCATCTCCCGAATCTGCCAGGTTTACACCGGGTGTGAATAACAATAGATCTTCAGGAATTTTATTCTGGGACACTCCGCCGATTACGTTAGGATGAGACAGTGCTATTTTTAAAGCTTCTTCACGGTAGCTGGCAGTAGTAAGCGTGCCTTTGGATGACATACCTACAATGGCTACCACCCCTACATTGCTGAAGCAGTCCAGAGACTCGAATCCACCAATGACCTGTGAAGTTACAAAATCTGCCCAATTGGTAATTTTGAAAACACCACTGGTAAACTGTAGCTCCTGAGTATTTCCGATATCTGCAAATTTTCTGTCTTCCATCAGTAAAAACTGATGTCTTGCCGCAATTTCTTTTAAAGGAGTGATTGTATTTTCGTAATTGAAGTCTGAGATAATATCGATATGGGTTTTTAAAGCGATGATATGCGGGCCTACTTTTTCAGCAAGATCCAACAGCTCCTGTGTTGTTGTAACATCAGCAGAGGCAATCAGATTGGATTGTTTTGCGAGAGCGGTTTCCAGTAATTTTTTTGAAACCGAATGCTGGGCATTTTGAAGTTTTTGCTCATAAGAAAGTCTGATTTCCTCTTCAAACTGAATATGGTTACCCTGAAGGAAATCCTGAATTCTTGCCACCTCCTCATCAGATAATTCTCCGTTCTCCTGAAGAATTCCACAGACTTCAGAAATATTGAAAAGAGTGTGTACTCTGTATCCTTTGCTTTCCAATAATTGTTTTCCGCCCTGTTCTCTGTCCAGTACGACCACAATATCCGAAACTTTAAGGTCTTCCTGCTCCACTTCGGCAATGGTTTCTACCAACGATTTCCCCGAAGTGATCACATCTTCTACCAACAGGCAGTTCTGTCCCTTCTGGTAAATCCCTTCAATTAGCTTTTTGGTTCCGTAGTTCTTCGCTTCTTTTCTTTTAATAATTAATGGAATATAGCTTTCCAGTGACATTGCTGTCGCCATAGGAAGAGCAGCATAAGGAACTCCACAGATTAGATCAAAATTATCCAGCGGAAGCATCTCCAACAGATAATTAGCAAGATTTTTTAAAATTTTAGGATCTGAGGCCAAAGGTCTCAGGTCTACATAGAACGGGCTTTCAATTCCACTTTTTAATGTAAATCTCCCGAATTTAATGATCCCCAGCTTGTAACACTCTAAGAAGAACTCTTTTTTACTTTCCATTATTTTTTATTAGATTTTGCAAATTTAAGAATTTGAAATAAGGCTTAAAAATTTATCACTCATTTGTAAATAAAAAAACCACCCCGGATCTCACGGGATGGCTTGATACTATATAAATTATTATTTTACGATTTCGGCATCAATAACCTGGGTGCCCTTATATTTCAGTTCGGCTTCCCATAGCAGAAATTTGTCTACTTCTTTTACCAGTTTAGGGATGGTAAGCGACAATACTGCCAGGTCATCCATGACACCGAGTACCGGTATGGCAAACTCGGGAAGAAGGTCTATTGGAGAGATCACGTACAAAACTCCCAGTAAAGGAAGAATGATGTCAATAGATCTCATAGGATAAATTCCTTTTCTCCACATTTTGACCATTCTGAAAATATCAGGGATCTTTTTTATAAAGCCCTTGTGACTGATAGCTTCTTTTGCAAGATTTAATTTTGAATATTTCATTTTGTGTTTGGATTAAATAAATTTTTCAATGCTATAAATTTCGCAAATCCTGTACCAACAAATTATAAAATAAGTTAAAAAATTATTTTATGATGTTGTCAATGAACTGATGCACAGTCTCTGTATCCCAATCCTTTGATGCATCCTCCTTGATCATGATCCTTCCTGTTTTGTCCAGCAGGAAAGTGGTAGGAAAAACTTTCGGGAGAATTTTTTCAGAAATGGGGCTTTGGGCAATATACACCGGGACGGTATAATTGTTTTCTTTTAAAAACTTTCTTACATCTTCCTCCTTATCATTCATGGCGATGAGCACAAAATCTACATTCCCTTTTCTGGAATCATACAGTTTCTGAATGCTTGGCCATTCTTTTCGACATGGTGGACACCAGGTCCCCCAGAAGTTCAGAAAAACGGCTTTATTCCCCTTAAAATTTTTGAGATTGGTGCTGGGTGCATTGATTCCTTTCAGGTCTACATCGTAGTCCTCTTCATTTACATGTACAGCATTTTCAATAGTTGCAATTGGGAAGAACTGCTCCCTCAGAAAATCTTTTACGCCCGGTATAAAGGCTATAACACCGATAATGAGGATCAGTACAATATAAATAAGGCTCTTTTTCATATTCTTTTTTTATAGCAGATCTAAAATTTCCTGAACTGCATCCTTACCTCTGTTTTTAGCATAATAGATTTGCAGGTCATTATAAAAGCTGTCTTTCGGGTACCCCTCAGGATCAGCCTTGTACTTCATAAGAAGCTCATACCCATATCTCGGGCGAGGTCCCCATGTATTTTTTACGGTGAAGTCCTTATCCAGAATAAGAACTTTAGGAATAGACTCTGTTCCGTTAGTCAAAAACTGATTGATAAGGCTTTTATCACTGTCTCTCAAAAAGACGCGCACTTTATTATGGCCTTCAAAAAAGCGGAAGAGTGCAGGTACTGTTGCACTTGCATCACCACACCATGCTTCGGAAATAATTAAAATTTTTCCGTCAAAGTTTTTGGCAGCCAGTTCTTTTAGCTGTTCTTCATCGGGAACATACTTCTTTACAGTTCTGTCCATTCGCTGAAGTCCCAGCTCGTAATATTGTTTATATTCAGATTCTTGCGGGTTGGCAGGATGCTCTAATCTCTCTTTTGCTATCTGAAGGTATTTCTCAAATGAAATCCCCTGATCCCAGTAATTTTTCATTACCAAAATATATTTATGTTAAAAATTATTGATGTTTCTTGTTTTATTAATCAGGAAGAGGTCTGCCAGTACAAATGCTGCAAGGCTTTCCACTACGGGCACTGCTCTTGGAACTACACAAGGGTCATGACGGCCTTTTCCTTCTACAGTGACAGGATTTCCTTCCTTATCTATGCTGTCCTGCGGTCTTAAGATGGTGGCTACAGGCTTGAAGGCCACACGGAAATAAATATCCATTCCATTGGAAATACCTCCCTGAATACCTCCGGAAAGATTGGATTTTGTCGTAAAATCTGTGTTGAAGGCATCGTTATGCTCTTTTCCGGTCATTTTTGCACCACAGAAACCGCTTCCATACTCAAATCCTTTACAGGCATTGATATTAAGCATTGCCTTAGCCAGTTCGGCCTGAAGTTTCGAGAAAATAGGCTCTCCAATTCCTACAGGAACATTTTTGATGACACAGGTAATGGTTCCGCCGATGGTATTGCCTTCTTTTTTGATCTCTTTGATTCTGGCAATCATTTTTTCTGCGGTTTCAGCATCAGGGCAACGAACATCATTCGTTTCTGTTTTAGAAAAATCTAAGGCCTGATACGGCTTTTCACAAAAAATATCACCTACCGAAGAAACGTAGGCATTGATCTGAATATCCGGTAACAGCTGTTTTGCCAATGCACCGGCTACCACCCAGTTCATTGTTTCTCTTGCGGAAGATTTTCCACCCCCACGATGATCCCTGAAACCGAATTTCTGATCGTAAGTGAAATCAGCATGGCTGGGACGGTATGCTCCAGCAATATGGTCATAATCCTTTGATTTCTGATTTTCGTTTTCAATGATAAAACCGATGGGAGTTCCCGTGGTTTTTCCGTCAAAGATTCCTGAAAGAAACTTTACAGTATCACTTTCTTTCCTTTGGGTAACGATTGCTGACTGACCCGGTTTTCTCCGGTTCAGTTCGTACTGAACCTGATCCAGATCTACCGTTAAGCCCGCTGGGAAATTATTGATGATACCGCCATAAGCCACTCCGTGACTTTCTCCAAATGTTGTAAGACTAAGAAGATTACCTAATGTGTTGAACATAATACAAAATTACCTTTTTTTCTCCACATAATAAAGTTTGAGGATTTGTTCTATTTATCATCCTTTTTTATAGTATAGATCACCTTTTCAGCTTCCTTTTTTTCTTCTGGCGTCATTTTTTTCCAGATAAATCCTTTTTTTATGTCATTTTTATCCAAAAGCTGAGGGAAAATTCCTGCTTTTACATCATCGGAAATATATTCAGGAGAAATAGAAGGAACAGGGGTGTCAAAGTTATAGGGATAATTTTTAGAGACATTAAAGTATAGATTTCCGGTTTTAAAAGAGTTGAATTTTAAATATTTATATGTTAGTGGCTTGTAAAACTGCTCTTTTTTTATCCCAGCCAAAAAGCTTCCCAGTCTGAAACTTGGAATATACTGCCTGATCATAACAGGGAAAGAGAGTGCTGAAATAAAACATACACTCAATACGGTAAAAGCTGCAATGGATGTTCTACGGTTGAAATACTCGTAGAACAGAATAAAGAATATGACAAAAAACACATCGATAAAAAATCTGTACTGTGCTGAAAAGATCAGAACGATGATGCTTTTTATGAATATAGAAATACAGATAAGATAAATGAGCTTTCTTTTTTTTATCCATGCAAACAGAGAAAAAACAAGTAAACTCAGAATAAATAAAATATTAATTTTAGATTTAATACCATCTAAAAAAAGCCAGTTTCTGATTGATTGAAATGTTGAAAATTTTTGAATTTCTTCGTAAGAATACTGCATATCATAGGTCTTCTGAACAGCATACTGCGACGATATTTTTAAAACTTCTGGATTGGGCTTCCAGGATAATTCCAGATCTCCTGTGGCAACCGGAAAAACAGGATACCCAAATGTCCAGAGATTCTTGATAAAGAATAAAAGGAGAATGAGAATTCCAAAATACAGTTTTTTATAATCTGATTTTAAAATCAATACAGCCCATAAGAAAACAAGAAGCGGAAGCCAGATCATTGTAGGTTTTATGGCAAAAACGAATACTGAAAATGCAAAAAGAAGAAACGTATTTTTATTTTCAGACAGAATTTCATTGACAATAATTAATGCAAAGACAATCACCGGAAGATCAGGGCTTGGTGATTGTGAAAACATGAATAATACAGGAAGAAAAAAAAGGTGAATCCAGTGTTTCTTTTCGATACTGTATAAGGTATATATTATCAGGAGTACGGTATTGATCCTTAAAAAAGGATCTGAGAAATGAGAAAAGCCTGCCTGAAAGATATGCCAGACCGACATTTGCCCCAGAGTGAGGTCCAGATTGGAAATTCCTTTTATTAATCCATATTCTGTAAGCCATTTAATGGTAGGTACATAATAACCGAAATGGTCCAGGATATAAGGATAAAATGAGCCTGCCAGAAGAATAACCATTGAAATTCCAGCGAAGAGCAGAGAATCATTTTTAGTCAACAGATAAAGATCCATGTAGAGTTTACTCCTGAAGAAGAAAAACAGCCCCAGCAGAAGGGTTGGAATTTCTATATAAATATTGAGGGGAAAAAAAAAAGAGATTACCGTCCATAGCAGGCTGATTGCCAGGATTCCGGACAATACTTTTCCACTGATCCCTTCAAATAAAAT
Source organism: Chryseobacterium pennipullorum (assembly GCF_003384725.1). Taxonomy (GTDB): domain Bacteria; phylum Bacteroidota; class Bacteroidia; order Flavobacteriales; family Weeksellaceae; genus Chryseobacterium; species Chryseobacterium pennipullorum. The sequence continues at coordinate 88,489 of NZ_QNVV01000006.1, read as the reverse complement.
CCCGAAAACAGGCTCCACGAGTTTTCCCCAGCCTATAAGAACCGGAATAATAAAAACTGAGGAAATCAGAAGTAATACCATAAAAAAAGATTGCTTAAAAATAAGCAATCTTATAATATGTTCCTGTTAAAATATATTAGCGGGGTTGTACTCTTCCGTCTTTTCTATCCTGGGATCTACCGATGGTATATCCTGTGGCTCCTCCTACAACGCCACCAATCACAGCACCGAGTCCTCTGTTTTTCTTAGCAATAATAGCACCTGCTGCTGCACCACCTACCGTACCGATAATAGTTCCTTTAGCGGCCTTACTCATTCCTTTTTTCTGAGTGGTTCCCTGTGAAGTGCCACTTCCGTTGTTCGCGTAATTTCCATTGCTGCTACTTCCGGAATTCGAGTTCGATCTTCGGTCTCTATATACCGTTCTGGTTTCTCTTATCACTTGTGGTCTTGAATTATTTTCAGCAGTCGCTTTTGTTTTTCTTTCCGCAATGCTGTCTGCTTTTTTCTGGGCTTCATACACCAGCTTTTCTTTTTCAATAGCCAGTTTTTGTTTTTCTATTTCAAGCTGTCTGGCCTGAAACTCAAGCTTTTGTTGTTCCAGAGATTTTTCAGCAGTTCGGTCATCTTTTTTGCAGGCCGTCATTAAAAAAACGGATAAAAAACCTGCCAATACAATCTTTTTCATAACTCAAATTTTAATAAGCTTAAGCCATTCGACTTAGTTTTAGTTTTATTTTCAATTATGAAGCCAAGTTTAGTTAAAGACTGTTAAAGTTGAAATTTATGATTTCAAAATATATATTCTCCATGATCAGAATGAGCAGGTATGCTCTGAAACACTTTGTTTTTATCAAGCGCGTTTACGGCCAATTCTGGAATTATTCAATGTAATTTTTTGTTAATCAATTATTTTCATTCAATTCATATAAGTTAGCTATATTTGAAATATCAAGTTATCTTAATATGAAAAAAGTAATTTTTACAGCATCAGCGGTTATAGGACTGCTGACTGTTACAACATCGTTTTCCTCCGGGAATTTAGTAGAAGGAAAATCTGATACCCGTTCAGAAGTATCAGATAAGCAAGTGAAAACCCAGACGTTTAAAGTTCGTTATGGATTGCTTTCACAGACTGGAACAAAAATTCTTTCAGGTTCCGGATATGATTTGGGTGGTTTTGTCGCAGAAAATACGGTTACTGGCGAAACTTATTACAGCAATGGTTATAACAGATCACTTCCACAGTATTCAGAAGAAGATATCCCTGCAGGAACCTATTCTTTCTCCGGGATACAGGGGCAAGGCGGCTGGGTAGGTTATGGAACGGTAATTGCTACTGTTTCTGAAGCCAATGTGGACGCGGATGGGTATATTACGATCTATGTTCCTATTGCATGGGAAGAATAACTTTGTGAAAACAAAATATTTCCTTACATTTACAAATCCTCAGCACGGGGATTTTTTATTAGACGTCGTCATAAATCAAAAACTGACTATATCCGGTTAGCGTGACAGCAGCCGATTAAGATACTCTGTTTGGATTTTTCTAAATAGATTTTTTTCATCATTTGTGTTTTTTAGGCCTCCGTAAGGAGGCCGTTTCTTTTCTGTTACCTGAAAATGTATACAGATTATGATTCCGCTCATATAACAACGGTAAAATTTGATCTACTTTTGATATAAGAATCTGATAGACTTGTTCAGTATTCTTATCCATATATGCATCCAGATGATTAAAAACTCCTCAAAAATTGGGGAGTTTTGCGATTATAGGTGTTAAGCAGTTTATATTGTATTACATAGATATTGTAATGGGTGTAGGATATTTTAAGTATAAACTGTTATATTTTGTATTATTTTATATATAATAGTGCTTTTGTAAAATAATCATACCAATAATTATTTATGAAAATAAAATTAATTTATGATTCTACTCATAAACTAATTAAATACATGAATATAACTTTGAGGAAGAATTAAACGATTAATTTATTTCTGATATAAAATTTTTTTTTCATCATTTGTGTTTTTTGAGGCCTCCTTCTTGGAGGCTTTTTTATTCTTCAAATATGATCCTTCCATCGAATGGCTGATCCCAAATGATGAATATGCTATCATTGGATCTGGTGATCTGTGCCTGAATTGTTTCATATTCATGTTTTTCATTCAGTCTTTCTACAATAAGGTTGATTCCTTCACCTACCAGCTGTTTTTTAAATTCAATCTGATATTGCTTTTCGTTGTTTTGTACGAAATCTTCTTTTCTAAAATTTTTATGGGCCATGATATTAGATTTATACATTTCTGTAATAGCAGAATAAATTATGCCAAATTGCTCATTCTATACTTTTCTTTTAACTCCGAATCACGCTGGAATATTTTATGAGTATAGATCGTTCAACTTTAGTTCATTTTAAATTATTGATTTTTTAACAATACAGCCTTAATTTGTTTTTATTTTGTAATCAGTATCATTACCTATTGTACGATTTATTTTAATATATGTTAATTTAAGACTAATATCTCAAACTAAAATTATCAAAAAATGAAAAAAAATTGATTTTTTTTCATAAAAATGAAATTCTTGGCACGATTTTTCAATATACAAATGCAACTCATGTTTAATTTGAGTTTTCATGGTTATTAGTTTTTATCCTCGGAATTTCCGAGGATTTTTTTTTACCCTGATATGATGCTACTCATAAAATTGGTGGCGGATCACGTTTTATCTTTGGTATAAATAATTTTCAATCCATCATTACTTTTTGCATTATCTATCAGCTCTTCTATAAAGGAAGAGCTTTGTTTGATTTTTGAATGTAAGCCACATAGTTTGTTGCTTCTACAATTTTACGATCTCTTTATACTCGTGAATGCTTTTTCTTTAAGAGAGAAGCGGATAAAGTCATCTGTTGATAAACCGGGGAAATAGGCATGAAAATTATGACGCTGAAAAACAGGAGAAAAGCGAAATTGAGGACCTTGGAAAGAAAGAAATTGCGTAAAAACTTTTGTTCATAAAGAATTTTTATTATATTTGCACACCTCAAAAATGGTAAGACATGGTACTTTGGCCGAGCGGCTAGGCAGTGGTCTGCAACACCATCTACAGCGGTTCGAATCCGCTAGGTACCTCAAAAACCTCTAATTCAATTAGAGGTTTTTTTATTGATTTATCTGAAAATAGTAATAGGATCAGATTCAACCTATGAGACCGCCAAATGGTAAGTCCCAAGGTTGGTTTCTTATTACTACTGAAGTAGAAGGAAGAAGTCTTGAATCCGTTATAACGTATTATCAGGCAGGGCTATATTCATCATACTTTTCATTTATAACCTTTATTTAATTTAAAATCCGTTGACGATCAGCTTTAATTGGGCATTCGTGTCGATGACAGCTGTAATCCCTGTGCTGTTCAGAAGAATTTTGCTCGGTTTAAGATTGAATACTTTTCCACTCATTTTTAATCCTTTATAATATTCTTTGTTGAAAGCATCTTCAATACTTTTTCTGGAGGCTTCTTCGAGCTCCTGGGTGGGAATACCATATTCTTCTTCAATCATCTTGACGATCTTTCCCTGAAAAAGAACGGATGCAGTCTTCTGAAGAATATTGACGGTTTTAAGTTTGAATTTGGTATCAGACAAAACAATTTTCCTCTTGGCTTCATCATAAACCGGAATTCCTGAAATAATGGCAGTCCCCTTTAAATATCCATCGGTCTGTGCTTCGATGACAATTCTGTTGTCAACGCCATAGACTCTGATGTCTGTCACTTTCACTTTGGAATCCCTGATATCAAATTCCTTGTTTAAGAACGTTTTTCTTGCCATACCGCTCGCTTCTGTAAAGGGAATATTGGCTGTAGTCTGTAAAAGAAATTTATCTGCTACGGTTGGAGAGAAGTTGAAATTGGCGGCTGTACTTACCGGTAAAGACGCTGCTGGTTTACTTCCTGTGAAGGTTTCCGAATATATATCTATTCCCAGGGTTGTATTAATCTGGTTTCCGTAGAATTTTAGGGGTGTAATATTCACTCCAACCGGGCTTATTTTCAGCCAGGTATTGTATTCTTCGGAAATATTGAAAGGCTGCAGAAAAGTATTCCAGGCCATCAGGGCATACTGCTGAAAGTTCAGTTGCGTAGTCATCTGCTGATCTATGGTTTTAGAAAACTTTTCCTGCTGTTCCCGCAGGCTTTTCTCTACAATAGAGGTGATGGGGATCTGTATTTTCCCATAATCGAGAACAGGCTTGGTGACCCATCTGAAGCCGTTCGGCCGGGTAGTGGTTGTAATGGTCCAGTTATTTTTAAAATTGACGGTCGTATTAAAAGACATCACCGTTTCAAAAGTTGTATTCTGATACGTATAAACGCCTAATGTTCCAATACCTTTTTCTGCCCAGATTTTCAAAGGAACTTCAATCAGGAGATTCTGACTGGTACCTCCTACGAGGCGGATGGGCCTTGTTTTCCAGACCTTAACTTTAAACTGGTCGTTATTATTATCTGTGTAAGAGTCATCCTGATAAACCAGATCTTTTACGGAAGCATTAATCATATTGCTTATTTCCGATAGAGGAATGGTCACGGGCATAGTAATACTAGACCTTATCTTAGGAAAATTGTAATTTATCAATTGATTGTCAGCATCCGTCTGACCGAAGGCATTGACGAATAGTATCAAAAATAGTAGGTTAGCGAGTTTCAATTTTTTATGTTTTTGATCAACGAAAATAAGAATTTTAATTTTCCGGTTTGAAGCCTTTTTCCAGTTCTATGCTGGCGCCTTTCATTTCTCCCTGCATGGGTGGGGCGGTCTTTGTTATTTTAAGCTTCATATAATCGATCTGTGGAAAACGGTCATGGATTTTTGTGATAATTCTTCCGGCAACATGTTCCAAAAGCTTGGATTTGATCTTCATTTCATGATGAAGAATATCGTTAATATCTGCATAACTTATGGTATCATTCAGATCATCAGATTCTGAAGCTTTCCATAGATCGGTATGAAGCTCTGCATTTAAAATATAATAGGTACCGATCGTATTTTCTTCAGGCAGAACCCCGTGATAGGCATATATTTTTACGTCTTCAAGATATATTTTGCTCATTGTTTCAATTTTTATGAAGCAAAAATCGTTTTAATTCTTCGAAATCTGAATTTATTTCAACAGTTTTTTTCTCCTTTTTCATCAGGGCTCTTAATGATTCTGGGATTTCAACCTGTATGGCAGTCGATTTTTCTACCGCATCAGGGAATTTCACAGGATGTGCGGTTCCCAGAATAAATCCTTTTTTGTCCTGGTTTTTCTGAAGATAGAGGTTCAAGGAGGCAAATGCAACGGCACTATGAGGCTCAAGCATATACCCGTACTTATTGTATACTTCCGTAATGGTTTCCATGGTTTGGGAATCGTCAATTGAGAACCCTGAAATTTTCTTCTGTAAAAGGGTAAACTGATGTCCGAAAAGTTCCAGAATTCTTACAAAATTACTTGGGTCTCCCACATCCATTGCGTTGGACAAGGTAGATACAGATTTTCTGGGTTTAAAATCTTGAGTCTGCAGGTAATCCGGTACGGGATCATTCTGATTACAGGCGGCTATAAAATGTTCTGCAGGAAGCCCTCTGAAATGGGCGAGCAGTCCTGCACAGATATTTCCGAAATTACCGCTGGGTACTGCAATTACAGGATCTGAGCTTTCAGACTGCTGCCATTGCTTTAAAGCTAATAAATAGTAGATCTGCTGAGGAAGCCATCTCGCGACATTGATGGAATTGGCTGATGTTAAAAATAGACTTTTATTAATTTCCATATCTGAAAATGCCTGTTTAACCAAGTCCTGGCAATCATCAAAACTTCCGTTGACTTCCAGGGCGGAAATATTTCCGCCAAGTGCGGTAAGCTGCTTTTCCTGCACAGGACTTACTCTGCTTTTGGGATAAAGGATGACCACGTCAATTCCTGGGAGGTTATAAAAGCCATGAGCAACAGCCCCACCAGTGTCCCCAGAAGTGGCTACAAGAACGGTGACATTTTGATGTTGGTCTTTAAGAAAATAGGATAGGCAACGGCTCATAAACCGCGCCCCGATATCTTTGAAAGCGAGGGTAGGGCCGTGAAAAAGCTCCAGGATAGAAATTCTATCACTGATCTTTTTCAGAGGGATTTCGAAACTGATCGTTTCCTGTACAATCTCCTGCAGTATCTCCGGAGGAATTTCACTGGATGTGAAATCTTTCATGCACCTGTAGGCAATCTCATGGTCGGAATACTGACTTAGGTTATTGATAAACTCCTGTTCAAAATGAGGAATGTGATCCGGAAAGAATAATCCTTTTTCCTTCCCCTGTCCTTTTATGGTGGCAGCTGCAAAATCAACTTTTTCACTGCTGTCTTTTAAATTATAATATTTCATCTTTTTTCTGTTAACAATTTTACGACTCTTCTACAACTTGAATACCTGCCGGATTTATTTTTGAAACATATACAAAGCTTTCCACTTCAATTTCGTCATACACCGATTTCATCATCTGTGCTATTTTTTTTGCGGTTTCCTTTTCTGCAGCCAGCATGAAAACCGACGGCCCCGATCCGGAAATACCTCCACCTAATGCTCCGATTTGTAAGCTCTTCATTTTGACCTCATCAAATTTCGGAATCAAAATACTGCGGACAGGTTCTACAATGACATCATTGAGGCTCCTGCCGATCAAAGCGAAATCATTTTTCTGAATTCCTGCTACGAGTCCGGCAATATTTCCCCATTGCTCCACTGCGCTCTTCATGGAAATATTTTTCTTTAAAATCTGTCTTGAATCCGAGGTTTTTACTTCAACCTGGGGATGAACTGCGATTACAAAAAGGTCAGGAGCATTCAGGGGAATAATATCAATAGGATGGGTAGATTTTACCAACGTAATTCCGCCATAAATACAAGGGGCAATATTATCTGCATGCCGGACTCCGGAGGCAAGTTCCTCACCAAACATGGCAAAATGGATCATCTCCTCCCGGGACAGGATGTTTCCCAGTAATGCGTTGGCTCCAAAGGCGGCTCCTGCGGCACTTGCCGCACTGGAGCCGAGCCCGCTGCCCGGTTTGATATGTTTACGGATGATGACCTCAAAACCATGGGTAAGCTGAAAATGCTCCTTGATTTTCATAAGCACAATGCCCGCAACATTTTCAGAGGCTTTCTCAGGAAGCCCGAATGGGTCTTCATGTTGTATCGTGATCTCCGGACCTTTGGAAATTGTAATCTCCATTTCGTCATAAGGCTCATGTACAGCCATTCCTAATATATCAAATCCGCACACCAGGTTGGCTACGGTAGCAGGTACTTTTAATTTTATTTTTTTCATATTGAAGTGTTTAGATAGAACGTATGATATCAGCAAATACACCACTTGCTGTGACCTCTGCACCGGCACCGGCGCCTTTCACCACCAGCGGCTGTTCAGAATATCTCAATGTTTTGAAAATAACAATATTATCTTTACCATACAGATGGAACAGGTCGCTGCCAGGTGCGATATGCTGCAAACCGACTTTTGCTTTTCCATCTTTAAATTCTGCGGTATATTTTAATATTTTGCCATCACTTTGAGCGCTTTGTAATAAGTTTTTAAAATGACTTTCATGCTCGGTAAGTTTTGCATAAAAATTTTCGACGGTTCCCAACATGCAATCCTCAGGGAGGAATCCCGTGTTTTCAATTTCTTCAAACTGCAGGGGATAGCCTGCTTCCCGTGCTAAAATTAAAATTTTTCTTGCTACGTCCGTCCCGGACAGGTCAAGCCTGGGGTCCGGTTCGGTATATCCTTCTTCCTGGGCCTGCGCAACGACTTCAGAGAAAGTCCGGCTTCCGTCATAATTATTAAAGACAAAATTCAGTGTTCCGCTTAATACAGCCTGTATAGAAGTGATCCGGTCACCACTTTTTATCAGATCACTGATGGTTCCTATGACAGGAAGTCCAGCCCCTACGTTGGTTTCAAAGAAGAAACTACAGTTGTGATTTCTAGCTGTATTTTTTAATGTCCGATACTTTTCATAGTCTGAAGAAGCCGCAATTTTATTGCAGGCAACGATATCAATGCTTCTTCTCAGTAAACTTTCATAAACCTTTGGAAGGTCCCGGCTTGCTGTAATGTCAACAAAAATGGAGTTCCTTAAGTTGCGGGTGATCATTTCTTCTGCAAAATTCTCCGGTGATGCTTCTGTTCCCATTTTCTGCCAGTTCAGATAGTCTTCTTCAGAAATTCCCCGATCTGAAAATATCATTTTGCGACTGTTTGAGAGTCCGGAAATCCTGATATTCACGAAAAGATGTTCTCTCAGATAAGGATTTTGTGCATAGATCTGTTGGATCAGCTTTGTGCCTACATTGCCAGTTCCACAGATGTAAAGGTGAACCTGCTTGACCTCTGATTCAAAAAACTCTTCATGAAGGACATTAACGGCTTTTTTGGTGTCATTTTCGGAGATCACAATGCTTATATTTCGTTCTGATGAGCCCTGGGCAATGGCTCTGATATTAATTCCATTATTTCCCAGACATCCAAACATCTTAGCGCTTACACCACTCCTGCTTTTCATATTTTCTCCAACAATGGCAACAATGGAAAGAGCAGTTTCAATTTTTACATTCGAGACCCTTTCCAGGTTGATATCATCTGCAAAAGCAAAATTTATTGCGTGTTCTGCATGAACAGCCTCTTTTTCATCAATTGCAATCGTGATGGAATGTTCTGATGATCCTTGGGTAATTAAAATAACATTGATCTTTTCATGACTCAGACATTGGAATAATTTTGCAGAAATGCCGGGAATCCCTACCATACCACTTCCTTCCAGTGTTAGAAGGGCAATGTTGCTCATGTTTGAAATTCCTACGGCAACCTGTGATTTTTCCTGCTCTGAATTGTTCAGATTGTGGGTCACCACAGTTCCTTGTGCTTCAGGATCAAAAGTATTTTTTATGATCAGATCAATATTCTTGACCATGACCGGCTGAATGGAAGGTGGATACAGAACTTTAGCGCCGAAATGAGAAAGTTCCATAGCTTCGTGGTAAGAAATTTCTGAAATGGGTTTTGCATAAGAAGCAAGCCTCGGATCTGCAGTCATCATTCCGCTTACGTCAGTCCATATCTGCAGCTCCCTGGCATCGAGCGCTGCCGCTATGATTGATGCTGTATAGTCTGACCCACCTCTGCCTAAAGTAGTTGTGTTTTTTTTCTCATCACGGGCTACGAAACCGGGACCAACAGTGATTCGGTTCTGATGCGCTTTGAAATAATTTTTAAAATTGTTTTCAGTACGTTCAAATTCTACCTTGGCATGTGTGAAATTACTGTCTGTTCTGATAAGATCAGCAGAATCCATCCAAAGACAATCAAGGCCTTCATACTGAAATCTGGCAGCAATAATGTTTGAAGACAAAAATTCACCATAACCGGCAATCCTGTCTTTTATTTTATCGGTAAACTCACCCAGTACAAAAATACTGTTGTAAAGATCTTCCAGATCGTTGAAGTGTTTTTTTACAAAGCTAAGCCATGAGCTTTGTTCTAAAAGCGGAATAAGTTCTTTGACAAGATTAAGATGCTTTTCTTCAAGCTTTTTTACAATCTGCACGTAGGTGTCGTCCTTTCGGGATGCACATTCTGCAGCCTGAATAAGACTGTCTGTAACCCCGTGAAGGGCTGATAGAATGACAACAACTCTGTCCTGTGAAGATTGCTTTTTTATGATATTTTCTGCCAGCAGGATATTCTGGGCGTTGGCGACGGATGTACCGCCAAATTTTAAAACTTTCATCAATTATTTTTTTGAGTTAGGGTAAAATGAAACAGTTACTCTTTAAAAAAAGAGTACGGGTACCGGAAAATAATATGTGAAAATTTACCCCGTTATGGGGTTGACGTTGTAGTTGTAAAAGTAGAAACAGCAGATAGGCCCGAAATAGGTAATTTCAGGTCAGAGATATCTGATATGTTTCTTAGAAAACTCATTGTTGTGAGGCAAATGTACAAATTATTTTGAATTAGCAAAATGTATATCAGCTTTTTCTTAATTCAATTTTTGGAGATGTAATTGTTAAAGTTCTTGGATTAACTGGTTAAAAATCTTACATTTAGCTTCTTAACTAAAACCTACTTAATATGAAAAAATCAAAAAAACTACAAAGGCAGAATCTAAAATCAATTCATGGAGGTATAGGTCCATGCTATGAATATTGCCACCCCGGACCATATGGCCCCAACCAGCCTAAATCATGCGCAGATTATGATGCTTTACCGGAATGCTGTAAAAAAATGGTACTGGTAAGTTTTGAATGTTCCGGCCCATACTAATAAAAAAAGAAGAGTATAAAAGAATTCTTCTACATTTCTAATATTAAAAAATAACCATTATGAAAACAATTAAAAAATTATCACCTGAGGAAAAAAAAATGATCAGTGGGGGTATTACACAATATCAGATTGATGCATGCGGTGGAGAACAGTTTGTATGCTTTATGGGTGGTGGCAGATGGGGATGCTGGCTAAAACCTGGTGGGAAATGTTACATGCCTATGTATTAAACTTAATTTTAACCGTGACAAATCTATAACCATGAAAAAGATCCCAAGAGCAAAACTGAAAACTGTTACAGGAGCTGTTGCATCCATCTGCAACGGATGTCCCACTCAAAATCATTATGGCCCCGGACCTGAATACGACGGAACGTGCGAAAATTATTTTGCGTTACCAGATTACTGCAGAACCAGGAACTGTATTGGTGTAAGCAGGTTGTGTTTCGGAGATGTATAAAAATCTTTTCGTAAAAAATACACCTATCAAAAACTATATGAAAAAATTATCGAGAATCAATTTAAAAGATATTCAAGGTAAAGGAGTACAGGGCTGCATCGGATGTCCTACCGGAGGTAACTACGGAGATGGCCCGGAATATACCCATACCTGCTGGAACTATTGGAGTTTGTCTGAAAGCTGCAGAAATTGTGTAGATGTGAGTGCAGACTGTTATGGTCCGGATTATTCGGACTTTTATAAGTAAAAAAAGCACTGTGCAAACAGTGCTTTTTTACATTTTAAGAAAGATACTATTCCCTCTTGAAATAAATAGGGTCTAAGATATTTTGTTTTCTTTGATTTAGTGATCAAGAAAACGTTATTTAATACTTTTTGAAAGATCAAGCATCGCTTCGATAGGTTTAAGTGCCTTCAATCGTAATTCTTCGTCAATGAGAATTTCCGGAAGCTCATACTTCATGCACAAATACAGTTTTTCCATGGTATTACGCTTCATATAGAAACATTCCGAACAGTTACAGCTTTCATCGAAAACCAACGCTGGAATAAGTTCTTTGTGGGGAGCACGTTTTCTCATCTCATGCAGAATTCCTTCTTCGGTGGCAATGATGAATTTCTGACAGTCATCTTTTTCCACAAAATTTAGCAGGGCAGAGGTAGAACCAATAAAATGGGCAAGCTTTAAAACGGCTTCTTCACTTTCAGGGTGGGCAATAAGTTTTGCATCAGGGTTATCTGCCAGCTGCTGGGCAATTCTCTCCATGGAGAATGCTTCGTGAACTACACAGCTTCCGTCCCACAGGATCATATCGCGACCCGTTTTTTTAGACAGATACCTTCCCAGGTTTTTGTCAGGCGCAAAAATGATGGGTCTGTCTTTTGGCAGAGCCTCAATTACTGTTTCTGCATTGGAGCTTGTTACGATAATATCACTTTCTGCTTTAGTTTCCGCATTACAGTTGATGTAAGTGGCAATTAATGCATTGGGATGCTGTTCGCGCATTTTTCTTAGCCCTTCTCCTGAACACCCGTCTGCCAGAGAGCATCCTGCCATAGTATCTGGAAGAACTACTTTTTTAGTTGGGTTTAGAATTTTAGCTGCCTCTGCCATAAAATGTACTCCACAGAATACAATCATGTCAGCATTCGTATCTTTGGCCTGTCTTGCCAACTGAAGAGAATCTCCAAGGAAATCTGCAATATCCTGAATCTCTCCCGGCTGGTAATAATGCGCAAGAATGATTGCGTTCTTTTCTTCTTTCAGTTTCAGAATAGCTTTCACTAATTCTTCTCCTTGAGGAATTGCTATATCTCTGATATCCAGAAATCCTTTTACAGGAATTGCAGATTTAGCTTTTTCTAATGTTTCGGTACTCATATCAACCTCAATTTTTTATTTTATAGAAGTTAGAGATTAGATATTAGAGGTTAGTGTAAAACAAGGATAATTTTCCTGAACTTTAAACTAACTTCTAATTTCTTTCTATAAAACTTTTTATTAAACTTTCTATTTCTATTTTTGCTTTATTCAGATCACTGTTAATAACCACTCTGTCAAATCCTTTTGCGTAGGTCATTTCTTCCTCTGCCTTGGCAACACGGGTTTTAATAGTTTCAGCATCATCTGTATTTCTTGAAATCAATCTTCGTTCCAGTTCTTCAATAGATGGCGGTTCTATAAAAATAGACAATGCTTTTTCTCCAAAATATTTTTTTAAAGAAATACCTCCTTTTACATCCACATCAAAAATAACAACTTTTCCCTGATTCCAGATTTTTTCCACTTCAGATTTCAAAGTACCATAATATTTATCAGTATATACTTCTTCATATTCTACAAAGGCATCTTCTGAAATTTTCTGTCTGAACTCGTCAGGAGATAAGAAGTGATAATCCACAGCATGTACTTCACTTCCTCTGGGCTGTCTGGTTGTACAGGAAATTGAAAATTCCAGTTCAGGAAATACTTGCAGTGAATGTCTTACCAATGTAGTTTTTCCGCTCCCCGATGGTGCTGAAAATATAATTACTTTATCCATGTTTTTGGGTTTCAAATTTCGGGTTCAAGACATGGGTTCACTTTTATAAGATGTGATTACCCTGCATTTTGTATCCCTTGCTACAATACGTTTAACGTTTGTTCTTTTATTTTTTCTAGATCATCTTTCATTTTGACCACCAGTTTCTGAATTTCAGCATGGTTGGCTTTCGAACCTAATGTATTGATCTCTCTTCCGATTTCCTGGGAAATAAAGCCTAGTTTTTTTCCATTATAATCTTCATTATCCATTACTTCTTTATAGTACTTCAGGTGTTGGGTAAGCCTTACTTTTTCCTCAGAAATATCAAGCTTTTCAGTGAAGTATGCCATTTCCTGATAGAAGCGGGTTTCGTCTACATTTTCAAATTCTTTAAGGGATTTCTGATAACGTTCTTTCACACTGACGATCCTTTCTTCCTCAAATGGAAGGACCTCACCCAGATATTGATCAATATTCTTAATGTTGCGGTCTAATTCTTCGTGCAAAATCCGGCCTTCTGTTTTTCTGAAGTCCTCGAAACGGTCTACTGCAGCATTAACGATTTTTGCCAAAGCTTCCCATTCACCTTCTGTCAGTTCATCTGGTCTTGAGGTAATGGCGTCAGGAAGTCTCACTGCCATTTTCAGATATTCGAAATCGGGACCATCTGATGCAATATTTTTAAGTTCATTGACGTAAGAATCAATTAAACTTTTATTGATTTTCACATCATTAGATTCTTCTAGATTCTCCAGATTGATGTAGCAGTCTACTTTTCCACGGATAATTCTATCATTAAGAATTTTTCTGATTTCAAATTCTTTTTCTTTGTAACGTAAAGGAATTTTAATATTCAAATCAAAGCTCTTGCTGTTCAATGATTTAATATCGATTGTAATTTTCTTTCCTTCAAAAACATTTTCGGCTCTACCAAAGCCGGTCATTGATAAAATCATAGTTTTTTATTGTTCTACAAAGATAAGCATTTAAGTGTATAATGCAGTAAGATGAAACTTTAACGTAAAACGATCTGATTATTCATTCTAAAGTTATTTTCGAACCATTAAGAAGATGTAAGCCGTTAAGTTTAATTAAGAAAAATCTAATAGATTTTGATAAGCGTTATACTAAAAGCGAAGCTCATCTTACTATTCTCAATTTCTTCATAAAATCTTAATGGTTCAAAATAACAGCAGCTTTCTTTTGCAGAAGAAAAATTCAAATGAATGCATTTTCGTAAATTAGCGCTGTGAAAAAGAAAAATTTGATTTCTGTAGTAGGCCCCACCGGAATTGGTAAAACAAGATTGGCCATTGATCTTGCTCAGCACTTCAATACGGAAATTGTTTCCTGTGATTCCAGACAGTTTTTTAAAGAAATGAAAATCGGAACGGCATCGCCATCTCAAGATGAATTGGCAGCAGCTCCTCATCATTTTATCGGAAATTTATCCGTAGAAGAATATTATTCAATAGGGCAGTACGAAGAAGATGCTCTGGAAAAACTCAATGAACTTTTTAGCATGCATGATACTGTTATTTTAGTAGGGGGCAGTATGATGTATGAAAAAGCAGTGATTGAGGGGCTTCATGATTTGCCTGAAGCTGATGCCGGAAATCAGGAAAAACTTCAGAACATTCTGGATCAGGAAGGTATAGAAAAACTTCAGGAGATTTTGAAAGATCTTGATCCGGATTATTATGAGGTAGTAGATATCCATAATCACCGAAGACTGCTAAGGGCCATAGACATTATCTGGCAGACGGGTAGAAAATATTCTGAGCATATTGCTGTTTCTCAGGACGGCAGAGATTTCAATGTGATCCGTATCGGAATTGAAGCATCAAGAGAAGAACTCTACGACAGAATCAACCGTAGGGTAGACCTTATGATGGAGAATGGGCTTTTGGATGAGGTGAAAAGTCTGGAAAAATTCAAAGGTCTTACCGCGTTGAATACGGTTGGCTATTCTGAATTATTCAAATATTTTGATGACGAATGGGATCTTGATTTTGCTGTTTCTGAAATTAAAAAGAACAGCCGGAGATATGCAAAACGTCAGCTGACCTGGTACAGAAAAGCGGATGACATTCATTATTTACAGCTTGGGTATTCTCAAAATGATTTTGAAGATTTGCTGAAATGGATTGGAGAGCAATTTCAGTGATAAATTTTACCTGAATCATTTTAAACCATGAAGAAGCTATTAAGGGGTTAAGAATATTAAGAAAGCTTCGCCTATGAAGTATTCTTAAAAAATCTATTTGATTTTTCTTAATTAAACTTAACAACTTACCTATTCTTAATGGTTAAATGATCATTTATTTCAGCAATAAAAATCGTAAAAAATGCGGCTCTGAAAAGAACCGCATCTTAAAACAAATATAATTTAATTTACTACTTCCAACCGCCGCCTAAAGCTCTGTATAGATCTACTATACTGCTTAATCTCTGTCTCTTAATGGAAGCAAGATTCAGTTCTGCCTGAAGAGAATTCCCCTGAGCGGTGATTACTTCCAGGTAATTGGCTGAACCTCCTTTGTAAAGAAGCTGTGCACTTTTAATTCCGTCTTTCAAAGTCGTAGCCTGTTCAGCTGCTTTTTGTTCCTGCGCTTTTAAGTTCTCGTTGGATACCAATGCATCAGAAACTTCACCTACTGCATTTAATACCGACTGGCGAAATGCAAGAACATTTTTCTCCCGTTGAATTTTAGCTACTTCCAGGTCTGTTTTTAATTGTCTTTTCTGAAAAATAGGCTGAGTAAGCCCTCCCAGTACAGATCCGAATAACGAAGCCGGAATCTGAAACCAGTTGTCAAACTTAAAGGAGTTGACACCTCCATTGGCCGTAATTTTTAATGCCGGGTACATATTGGCCTGGGCAATCCCTACGACCGCATTTGATTCCAGCAAAACAAGTTCCTGCTGTCGCACGTCCGGTCTTCTGCTTACCATGGCGGCAGGGAGCCCTGCAACGACATTCTGAGGTAGAGAGGTGTCAGACATTTCAATCGTTCGGTTTACTTTATCTGGCATTTCACCCACAAGAATGCTTAAAGCGTTTTCCTGAATGGCAATATTCTGTTCCAGCTGAGTGATCAGAAGTTCTGTTGCCTGTTTCTGAGCTGCAGCTTGCTGTACCCCTAAAGAGGTGTTGTCCCCACTTTCCCACATTTTTTGGGTAATGAGTAATGTGTTACTGCTCAGCTCCAGATTAGATTTTGCAATACCAAGCTGTTTATCGAGCATAAGTAGATTGTAATATCCCTGCGCAATGGCTGCCACTACCTGGGTTTGAATCGCTTTCGATCCTTCATAAGTCTGCAGATACTGCATTCTTGAAACTTCCTGCTGGTTTTTAATTTTCCCCCAAATGTCAGCTTCCCATGAAAGGTTGAAGGCGGCATTGTAATCTTCAACATGGCTTTGTCCTAAAAATGAATTTAAGCTTTTTCCGTTCATGCTGTTTTCAGAAGGTTTTGAAATTTGTGCAGAAACAGCAAATCCTACGTCCGGATATTGCATATATTTTGCCTGTTTCAATTTTTCCTGTGATGCGGCAACCTGTTTCAGGGCGATCTGAAGATCTAAATTATTTTTAATTCCTTTTTCTATCAGTGCCTGTAAAATAGGATCGCTGAAAAACTGTTTCCATTCCAGATTGGCAATACTGGCGGTATCAGCAGTTGCGGTGTACTGGAATTTTTCCGGAAGCGCAAGATCAGGCTCTGCGTATGCAAGCTTAGACACGCACGAAACAGATCCTATAGCGATCGCAAATGTTAATATAATATTTTTTACTCTTTTCATAGTTGTAATAGACTTTTAATTGAATACAAAACTCAGAGAGGTTTCGTTCAGGCAAAATTGTCTTTAGTAGGAGAAAATATTTAGCTTGTAAAACCATTAAGAACAATAAGAGAATAGTTAAATCTTTGGTGGTCTTAAAATTTTCTCTAAGTTTTTGTTATTCATTTTTTATTAATGAGCAGCCCCTAAAAGCTCTTCTTCCATCTGCTTTTTCAGAAGTCTTTTCTTTTTTCTGCTCGGCATTTTTTCATGCAGGTACTGGAAAATCACATACATTACCGGAATGATAAAAATTCCGAATACTACTCCTGTCAGCATTCCTCCTACCGTACTGTATCCGATGGAGTGGTTTCCTTTTGCGGAAGCCCCCTGTGTCCATACCAGTGGAAGCATTCCCACGATAAAAGCAAATGAGGTCATCAGGATCGGTCTCAAACGTAGTCTTGATGCCTGGAGTGCTGATTCTATCAATGATTTACCGGCTTTTCTTCTCTGTACAGCGAACTCCACGATCAGAATGGCATTTTTTGCCAGAAGCCCAACAAGCATGATAAGCCCGACCTGTACATAGATATTATTGTCTATCCCCGCTAATCCTGTAAAAGCGAATACTCCGAATACTCCCGTAGGAATAGTAAGGATGATGGCAAACGGTAGAATATAACTTTCATATTGTGCTGCCAGCAGGAAGTATACGAACAGAATACTTAGCAGAAAGATAAATACGGTTTGTCCTCCTGTCTTGATCTCCTCACGGGTAATCCCTGTCCATTCATATCCATACCCTCTTGGAAGTGATTGCTGGGCTACTTCTTCCACTGCTTTGATGGCATCTCCGGTACTGTATCCCGGTTTTGGTGTTCCGTTAATTGTTACTGCATTGAAAAGGTTATTTCTGGTTACCGTTTCAGGTCCGAAAGATCTTTTGAGCGTTACCAGTGTTTTCGCAGGAACCATTTCTCCCGATTTGTTTTTGACGTAAATTCCTTCGAGAGAATTGACATCGGTGCGGTACGGAATATCAGCCTGCGCCATCACACGATAATATTTTCCAAACCTGTTGAAGTCTGATACGAAGCTGCTTCCGAAATAGATCTGCATAGTCTGCATCAGCTCTGTTACCGAAACTCCCAGCTGGTTGGCTTTATCAGTATCTACATCAATAGTATACTGAGGGTTTCCTGCAGCATAAGTAGTAAAGGCAAATGCAATTTCCGGACGTTTCATCAATTCACCAATGAACTGCTGAGTGGTTGTTCCCAACTGTTCAAAAGAACCATTCGTTTTATCCTGAAGCATGAATTCAAATCCGGAGACGTTACCGAATCCCTGAACAGTAGGGAAGTTGAAGAAAAATGCATTGGCGTCTTTCACCTGGCTTACCTTTCCTGTTAAAGTTCCCGCAATCTGATCCGGATCTTTCATTTCGCCACGCTTGTCATAATCTTTAAGTTTAATGAAGCCGGCAGAATACGGAGAAGCATTAGCATTACTGATGAAGTTCATCCCATCGGCTACCCAAAGGTGATTGGTGGCTTTCTCACTGTTGATAATTTTATCAATTTGTGCTGTTGCTCTGTGTGTTCTTTCCAATGAACTTCCCGGAGGAGTATTCACGGCATACAATACAAATCCCTGGTCTTCCGTAGGAATGAATCCTGACGGTGCTTTTTTGATCAGAAAGACACTTACTGCTGTAATGACTACAAGACCTCCTACAGCAACCCATTTGTTTTTAATTAAAAACTTAAGGCTGTAAATATACTTTCTGGTCATGGTATTGAAGCTTGCATTAAATGCATTGAAAAATCTCGCTCCAAAACCTTTTTTGTGGCCATGCTCACCATGTTCTCCCTGAGGATCATTTAAGAACATTGCACATAATGCAGGACTCAATGTCAATGCATTAACAGCTGAGATTAAAATTGCAATGGCCAATGTGAAAGCAAACTGTCTGTAGAATACCCCTGCAGGTCCCTGCATAAAGCCCACCGGGATAAACACGGCACACATTACCAGGGTGATGGATATAATGGCTCCAGAGATTTCACTCATGGAGTTCATCGTAGCATTTTCCACAGGCATTCCCGTCTGTTCCATTTTGGAATGGACGGCTTCCACCACCACAATTGCATCATCCACTACAATACCAATGGCCAGAACCAGTGCAAACAGCGTAAGCATGTTAATACTGAAACCAAACAGCTGAAGGAAGAAGAATGTTCCGATGATCGCCACCGGTACCGCAATAGCAGGGATTAACGTGGATCTGAAATCCTGGAGGAAAATATATACTACAATAAATACCAGGATAAAGGCAATGACAAGTGTTTCCACAACCTGATGAATAGAGGCATCCAGGAAGTCTTTGGAATTATACATGATGATGGGTTTAACCCCTTTTGGAAGAGTGGTTTCCATCACTTTAACCTGATTCTCTATTTCAGTAAGAATTTCATTGGCATTAGAACCGGCGGTCTGCAAAATAGCAAATCCGGCAACCGGTTTCCCGTCTACTCTGTTGGTGGCGGTATACGTATAAGAACCAAATTCTACTCTTGCCACATCCTTTAATCGTAAGAATGAACCGTCACTATTCGCTTTAATAGCAATGTTTTCATAGTCTTCATTCTTATTCAGTTTTCCTTTGTATTTAAGGATATATTCATACGTTTCCTTGCTTCCCTGTCCCAAACGTCCCGGAGCTGCTTCGAGGTTATGATCTTTAATAGCTCCAAGAACCTCCTGTGGAGACAAATTATTGGCAGCCAGCCGGTCCGGTTTCAGCCAGATTCTCATAGAGTAATCCCTTGTACCAAATACCTGAGCCTGTGCTACTCCCGGAATACGCTGTATCTGAGGAATAACATTGATCTTCAGGTAGTTTTGAAGGAATAATTCATCGTATTGTTTTTCATTTTCACTGGTCAGACCCATGAACATGATCATACTGTTCTGCACTTTCTGTGTTGAAATACCGGCCTGTACCACCTCCTGGGGTAATTGGCTCATCGCTTTCGATACACGGTTTTGTACGTTTACTGCTGCATTATCAGCATCAGCGCCCTGTTTGAAGAAGACACTCAGTGTCATTGTACCGTCGTTACTGGAATTTGAGGTCATATACGTCATGTTCTCAACCCCGTTCACGGCTTCCTCAATCGGGGTAGCCACCGAACGTGCTACCACTTCTGCGTTGGCTCCCGGATAGAATGCTGTTACCTGTACACTCGGTGGAGCGATGTCCGGAAAGAGGGCAATCGGTAAATTAAAGAGAGACAGGGCTCCCAATAATAAGAGTATTATGGAGATGACCGTTGAAAGGACCGGTCTTTCTATAAATTGTTTTAACATAAGAAGTTTATTTTTTTAAGTCTTCTGTATTCAGGATATTCCTATAATGGTTTTGCTCTTAAGAGACTGTCAGAAGAAATGGCTTTCGGTTGTATGGAAGCTCCGTCTTTAAGGTTCCCAAGGCCGGTGAATACGATTTTTTCTCCTCGTGAAAGGCCTTCGGAAATAAAGTAGTAACCGTCTGTTTTTCCGGAGATCTTCACCGGTCTTCCCGTTACTTTCCGGTCTTTGCCCATCACATATACGTAGGTTTTGTCCTGAATTTCAAATGTAGATTCCTGAGGGATCACCAATGCTTCTGAGATCAGCTGCGGCATGCGCACTCTTCCTGTATTTCCGGTTCTTAAAGTTCCGCCCGCATTAGGGAAAACGGCACGTACACTGATGGCTCCGGTAGTTTTGTCAAACTGTCCGTCCACAATGCTCAGCTTTCCCTTTTCAGGATAAGTGCTGTTGTCAGCAATTACCAGCTCTACCATCGGCATATTTTTCAGTTTTTCCTCTAAAGTAGCTCCGGGATATTTGTTCTGGAAAGCAATGAAGTCCAGTTCGCTCAAAGAAAAATAAGCATAAATCTCGCTGATGTCCGATAATAAGGTCAACGGATTAGGGTCTGTTCTTGAGATCAGGCTTCCTTTCTTATAAGGAATTCTTCCAATATAGCCACTTACCGGTGCTGTAATCGTGGTAAATCCTACATTGATTCTTGCATTTCCTACGGATGCTCTTGCCTGTGAGGCAGCTGCAACAGCTGCTTCATAATTGGCTTTTGCAGTTTTAAGCTGTACATCAGAAACTACCTTTGCAGCAACGAGGGGCTGAAGCCTGTCGACTTCTACTTTTGCCTTCTGTATATTGGCGTTGGCAACCTGAAGATTGGCCTGAGCCATATTCATCTGTTCACCATAGCTTCTGGAGTCTATCTTAAATAATGGCTGTCCGGCTCTTACATAAGCCCCTTCTTCTACATAGATCCTATCCAGATATCCATCTACCTGGGATCTTATTTCCACATTGTTTTTTCCCTCCAATGCGGTAGGGAATTCCTGATAAGTGGTAGCAGGAGAGGTGATAACGGTATAAACCGGAAGTTCAGGAGCTGGCGGAGCGGCATTGGATCCTTCTGCTGCTTTGGTGCAGCTCTGTAAAAAAATGATACTTGAAATAAGTACAATTAACCTTGTTTTTCCAGGTATTTTCATTTTAGTTAATTTTTTTAATGAAGTGTTAGATTTAAGTAAAGTTTCTTTTAATAATTGCTGTTTTTTTTCCTAACAGTGTTAATATTTGTTCAAAAAAAATTACAGAATTTTTAATGTCCGATCAGATCGATTGTTTCCATAAATGAAAATTGTTTTTAATGTATTTATATATAAAGGTGTGATATAATGTCTGTTATTTTTACTAACAGTGTTAATTGTAAGAGAAAATTAAGTACCTTTGGTAATTGAATGGATGGAATTGTACATAAATGGTTTTTGTTTTTTTTAAGGTTAACATGAATTATTAATATTAATTCAGTGTTAATTTTCCTAACGGTGTTAATTTTTAATTCAAAAAAAATCATAAAGACTTAATAAAAGCCGAAACAGTTTCGTCTAAAGTCGTTTTATTCATGGTAGCCGGAATATCTGCAGTACGCATCATCATAATGGAGATCATTCCGTGAACAGCTGAAAATAAAGCATGAGACATATGACAGGCATTATCCGGATTGGATCCGTTTTTCTTAATAATGTCATAGGTACATTCATAAATCATTTCCTGGAACGAGGAAAATTCTTTTTTCATCTGCCCCTTTCCACAACACTGCATTCCTAAACCAAACATCAGCTGGTAATATTCTTTATTCTTAAAAGCGAAGTTCCAGTAGGCATCCACAATAGCAACAAGCTGATCTTCCGGGCTGTCATGTTTCTTCTGTGCTTTTAATAGTTCTATATGTAAATTGTGAAAGCCGTCTAATGAGATTTCAAATAAAATAGCTTCCTTGTTTTCAAAGTAATCATATACTACCGGTGCGCTGTATTCAATAGCATCTGCTATTTTCCGCATGGAGAGTGATGCCCATCCTTCCGTTTTAGCCAAAGTAAAAGCCGCCTGCAAGATATTTGCACGGATAGATTCTTTTTCTCTTTGACGACGTTCATGTAAGCCCATGATGTAATTTCTAACAGTGTTAGCAAAACTACAAACTTTTTAATATAACTTCCAAAGAATATTATGAATTTTATAGATATGTCAGCAGTTTAAAGTAAAGTAAATTGAGAAGGAAAGCTGGAAGGATACCAGCTGGAAGTAATTTTTAGGGTTGAATAATGCAATAATAGAATTTGACTATAACTATTTTGGAGGGTCTAATATCTTCGCTCTCTAGATTCCTTGCCCGACTAAAAAATAGAAATCTCTTCTTCCTAATTAATAAAAGAAATTTTTATCTTTGTGAACAAAGTTAAAAGGATATGAATACTCCCTCAAATATGCTGGCATTAGGAACGAAAGCTCCGTTTTTTGAACTTCCTAATCCGTCAAAAACCAATGAAATTCAATCTCTGGAAGAACTGAAAGGAGAAAAAGGAACATTGGTGATCTTTATGTGCAACCATTGTCCGTTTGTTCTTCATGTAATTGACAAGATCAATGAATTGTACGAAGACTATAATGACAAAGGAATCGAATTTATTGCGATCAATGCTAATGATATTGAGAAATATCCGGCTGATTCTCCAGAAAAAATGATTGAGTTCCAGATCGAAAGAAATTTTGATTTTCCCTATTTATTTGATGAAAGCCAGGCAGTAGCCAAAGCTTACGATGCAGCTTGTACACCGGATTTTTATTTCTTTGATGATAAACTGGATCTTATCTACAGAGGCCAGATGGATGACTCAAGACCAGGTAATAATAAAGATGTTACAGGTGAAGATCTGATTATTGCTTTTGAAAATCTTTTGGCCGGGGAGGCTCAGGAAGAAATTCAAAGACCAAGTATGGGATGTAATATCAAATGGAAATAATTACTAATCAGTTGCCGGTTATTTAGCTGCTGGTTTCCTATAATAATACAAAGCTACTCTTTTTTGAGTGGCTTTTTGTTTAGGATATTTAACTGTGCATGACTATGGAAAGACAATACGAAAGTATGATCTGTACATAACTTTTTCACTCCGCAGGTGGCTGATCATGATTTATTTGTTAAAAAGTTACCTTAGATTTTGCCTCTTTCTCGAACTTCAAATCTATATTGACTTTATTATGAGAATGATTTCTGATAAATTCTGAAGGCGTTTTCCCTGTATATTTTTTAAACATTCTATTGAAATAGGTGACATTATTGAACCCGCATTGATAGCTGCATTCTGAAATAGACTTATCCTGTGCCATCAGCAGGCATGCCTTATTGATTCTGTACCTATTGACAAATTCTGTAAAGGTGATCTGGGTAGCTTTTTTAAAGAAATTGCAGAAAGCCGGTAAAGTGAGATTGGCCAGTTTAGCAACGTCTTCAATATCTATTTCCTTATCGTAATGATGTTCTACATAGGTGAAGATATTTTCGAGCCTGGCTTTATTCTTTGAAATAATGGTATACGGCATGATCTCTTTATTCAGAAGATTATAATCTTCACATTTTGAAAGTTCGAAAAGAATCTCAAGCAACAGTAAATATCTTTTGTAACCTTCACATTCCAGCATAAGCTTAAGTTTGGGAAGCATTGCATTTTTCACTTTGTTATGGAATTGAATCCCATATTTTGAGAGTTCCAGCAAATTTTTAATAGATCGGGCTTCCACTTCCTGTTCGGGAAACTGAAGAATTTCCTCTTTGAACTGAAGGACAATTTCTTCGTGCGGATCAATGGAATTCAATCCGAACCCTGAATGTGGGATATTGGATCCGATCAATACCAGATCTCCATTCGTATAGTTACTTTTATGATAGCCCACATGGCGTGTTCCACTCCCTGAAATGACACATACCAGCTCAATTTCCGGATGGTAATGGTATTCCCATTTGAATTCTGAAATCGGGGAATTGTTGTGAATTGTCCGGAACGAGCTTTTCTCATTTGGAACGACTCTTTCAAAAGTGACTTTCATTTAATTAATCATATTTATCCATTAAAAATACTAATTATATTAATATTGTTCAAATATTGATTTACTGTGTTAAATTATCGTTAACGGAAATGCCTCTATCTTAGCCAGCAAGAAATGATCTGCATGAAAAATTTCAACATAAAGGCTGTTTTATTTTTGAACTATTTTGTTTTCGCTATTCTTTTGAATTCTGTGGGGACGGTAATCCTGCAGGTTCAGCAGAATTTTGGGATATCAAAATCTTCTGCCAGTGTGCTGGAAGGATTTAAAGATCTTCCTATTGCTATATGTTCATTCATTCTGGCCTCATTTCTTCCAAAGATCGGGATCAAAAACTCAATGCTGATCGCCTTATTTTTAGTGGGCTGTATGTGTTTTATCATGCCGTTCGCTGATGGTTTCTGGTTCTTTAAACTGTTATTTGCGATTGTCGGAGTTTCTTTTGCGTTGATTAAAATATCAGTTTTTACGTCGATCGGTCTGGTGACCAATACCGATAAGGAACATTCCAGCTTCATGGGGTTTCTTGAAGGATTTTTCATGATCGGAGTATTGGCTGGAAATCTGTTATTCAGTCTCTATATTGATGATCATAATCCGAAATCTACCCGTTGGCTGAATGTTTATTGGGTGTTGGGAGGGCTCTCTGCTCTGTCATTCTTATTTTTATTCTTTTCAAAACTCAATGAGAAAGAAGCTAAAAGTGAAAAAACCGATTTGCTGGGTGATTTGAAAAACAGTGTCAGCCTATTCAGCTATAAGAAAGTATTGTGTTTTTTGTTGTGTGCTTTTCTTTTTGTATTGGTAGAGCAAAGCTTTCAGACCTGGACCCCTACTTTTTATAAAGAGATTTTGAAATTACCGACCTCGATGAGTATTCAGGCCGGAGCGGTTCTGGCCGGAGCTTTTGCGTTGGGAAGATTTTTATCAGGCTTTTTCTCGAAAAAGTTCAGCTGGATATATGTCGTTTCCTTTTGTGTGATTGGCTTTGCCATAAGTTTGATTTTAGTGTTGCCATTAACTCATCATATTCACATTGATGCGGATACGGGATGGCTGAACGCGCCTCTTGTGGTGTATTTGTTTCCTTTGATGGGAGGATTGCTGGCTCCGATCTATCCAAGTATCAATTCTGTGATCCTGGCCTCAATTCCTAAATATTTACATAGCGCAATGTCTGGGCTGATTGTGGTTTTTTCAGCAATCGGAGGAACGATTGGTTCTGTTATCACGGGTTTTGTCTTTCAGGAATTCAGTGGGCAGCAGGCATTTTATCTGTCGCTGATTCCTCTTTCATTGCTGATTATTTCAGCTGTTTTCATGAACAAATTAAAAATAAATCCTAAGAAATAAATGAATAATTCCCTTTACATCAGCGAAATTCAAGCCCTCTTTGATGACGTACAAAAGTCGAAAATTTTTGAAGATCAGAAGATGATGACTGATGCTGTTCCCCTGATTCCGATTTCAGAAATCAATTCGAAATATGAAGAGGAGAGGAATACAGACGGCTTTAATCTGAAAACTTTTGTGATGGATCATTTTGACTTTCTTGGAGCAAAAATCTCTATTCAGAGAGAAGATCAGCTTCCTATTCAGGAGCATATTGAAAAGTTGTGGGACGAGCTTACCCGAACTGCATATGAAGAAAAAGGAACCCTGTTGAAATTACCTAAACCCTATATTGTTCCGGGAGGACGTTTCAATGAGTTTTTTTATTGGGACAGCTATTTTATTATGTTGGGATTACAGGTCTCCGGAAGAGTGGAAATGATGGAAAATATTGTTGAAAACTGTTCTTACCTGATTCATACAGTTGGTTTTGTACCGAATGCGAGCAGAACGCATTTCCTGAGCCGTTCGCAGCCGCCTTACTTTTCACTGATGCTGGATCTTCTGGCAGAAACAACAGATAGTAAAGACTTCTATATAAAATATTATGACAGCCTGGAAAAGGAATATGCTTTTTGGATGGATGGAGAAGAGAGGCTGGTAGATGGCTCCAGTGAAAAAAGAGTGGTCAAAACAGCATCAGGAGATATTCTGAACCGATACTATGACGAGGAAAATACGCCCCGCCCTGAGAGTTATCTTATTGATATCGAGGATTGCGAAAATGCTTCAGGGAATGAATTTTACCGAAACATAAGAAGTGCCTGTGAATCCGGCTGGGATTTCTCCAGCAGATGGTTTGCAGATGAGAAAAATATACAGACCATAGAAACACTGAATCTTGCACAGGTGGATCTCAACTGCCTTTTATGGCATCTGGAATCTACCCTGGCCAAATCTTCAGCACTTCAGGGTCTGAGTGAAAAAGAAAATTATTTTGCTGAAAGAGCAGCTAATCGAAGACAAAGGATAAACCAATACTTCTGGGATGAAAATACAAAGTTGTATAAAGATTATCACCTTAAAAAAAACACAAACACAATGTCTGAACACATAGCTGCTCTTTACCCTTTATATCTTGAAATTGCAGACAGAAAACAGGCAGAGGCCATCGCTGAAGCACTTGCTGAAAAGTTTCTCTATCAGGGAGGGCTGGTGACGACCACCGAAAACTCGGGCCAGCAATGGGACTTACCCAATGCCTGGGCACCTTATCAATGGCTAGGTTACAAGGCAATGAAGAATTATGGCTTTCATGAACTCGCAGAAAAAATTAAGGATAATTGGTGTTCCAATGTGGAAAGAGTCTACAACAACACTGGAAAACTGATGGAAAAATACAATGCATTAGACACAGAAACAATAGCAGGCGGCGGGGAATACCCTAATCAGGACGGATTCGGATGGACGAATGGAGTGTATTTAAAATTACAACAAAACTGAAACTAACAATAAAAAATAGGGCTATGAAAAAAAGATCGATATTTTTAATCGCTGCTACAGCTACATTGTATTTCAATAATGCGTATGCTCAGGAAACGCCACAGGACTCTGTGAAGGTTTCCTCTATCGACCAGATTGTGATTACAGGGAACTCCAATCCGAAGAAAAAAATAGAATCCAGTACCGCTATTTCCACTTTTAATGCCAAAGAGATTCAGAAGCAGAATCCTATCAGTGCTGCGGCTTTACTGCAGAGAGTTCCAGGGTTTGCCGTGGAAACATCCGGTGGGGAAGTGGGAAACAATCTTTTCGCCAGAGGAATTCCTTCTGCCGGAGCTTATGAATTTGTGCAGGTACAGGAAGACGGGCTGCCGGTTTTTGAAGACGGGGCGCTACAATTTGCCAATGCTGATAATTTCTTTCGCGTAGACAACAGTGTAAGCCGTCTGGAAGCCTTGAGAGGAGGGTCAGGATCTATTTATGCCAATAATTCTCCCGGAGGTCTTATCAACTTTATTACCAAAGAAGGAACAAATGATTTTAAGGGAACTGCTAAAATAGAGACCGGTACCTATGGCCTGATGCGTGCGGATCTAAATTTGGGCGGAGCTTTGGTGAAAGATCAGTTGTTTTTTAATGTAGGCGGTTTTTACAGAACAGATGACGGAATAAGAAAAACTGGCTTTAAGGCTAACAATGGAGGTCAGATCCGGATGAATCTTAAGTATGTCTTTGATAAAGGGTATGCAAAAGTATACTATAAAAAACTGGACGACAGAAATACATTTTTCCTTCCTATTCCGTTGGTGCAGAACGGAGATGACTTAAAAGGATTTCCCAATTTTGACCCTAACTACGGAACGTACAGTTACCGGGCAATCAGTCAGTTGAATATACCACAGGCGGGAGGCGGCTTTTTCAGCAGAAATCTGGAAGATGGAATTCATCCGAAGGTGGATGTGCTGGGTGCGGAGTTCAAATACGATCTCGGCAGTAATTTCAGCGTGCTGAATAAAACGAGGTATACCAATATCAATATGAATTATACAGGGATTTTCCCGGCTGGCGGCCCTCAGACCTCTGGCGACTTTGCAAAGGTTAACGGGATTTCTGGAAATACCTATCAGTATTCATTGGTAAGCAATGGTGCGGTGATCAATCCTGATCATGTTCAGGAATTAGGATTTTGGGCTATCGATAAGCAGATGAATAATTTTGTGAATGATTTGCAGTTCAATTACAAATTTGACAACGGAAATGTAACAGCAGGTTTTTATAAATCAACATGGAAGTCTCATCAATATTGGAACTGGAGTAATATCCTGACAACAGCTACAGACAGACCCCAGCTGCTGAATCTTGTAGACACCGCTTTGAATCCTTCGGATGTTGGGTATTCCAAAACCTATAATGGGGTAACGGATATGACATTTTTACAGCGGGATACCCAGACCCAGGGAAGTTTAAATAATGTATATGTTAATCTGGATTATAATATCACCGATGCGTGGAGTGTGAACGGAGGTCTCCGTTACAGCCGTGATTATTATAAAGGGAACTTTGCCAATACAACCACTGCCAACTTAAATAATTCGGGACTGACAACAGATGGTACACACGGTTTCGAAACCACCACAGCGGATGATAATATGAGTGTGCTGGGGAACAAATTTACCTATTGGAACTACAATATTGATAAGGTTTCTTTTACCTTGGCTACCAACTACAAGATCAACAGAGAAAATGCAGTGTATGCCCGTTTCTCCAATGGATTCAGGTCTCCAAACGAAGAGGCTTACTATAATTATTTCTCCAATCCAAATCCTGATAAGCCTTTAAAATCAGTGTCAACGAACCAGTTGGAGGTAGGGTATAAATATTACTCCCGTACTTTTGATGTGGCAGTGATTCCGTTTTATTCATCATTAAAGAATCTTTCGTTTACCGATATTTTTTCCAGCGGAAAATCAGAAAATACTTTTGCCAATACAGAGAATTATGGAGTAGAGCTTGAAGGATATGCCCGTTTGTTCAACAATTTGCTGGAAGTTACCTTCAATGGAACAGTGCAGAATCCTAAATATAAAGACCTTGAAGAAGGAAGTCTTCTGGAGGGAAATACCGTACGAAGAATGCCGAAATTCTACTTCAATATTGCTCCTGCAGTGAATATTACAAAATCATGGAGAGCATATGTCAGCATGAACTATTACGGAAAACGTTTCCAGGATGAGCTGAATGTACAGACATTGCCTTCTTTCACAGAATTTGGGGCAGGAATGTCCTATCAGCTTGGCAAAATACGTTTTGCTGTTGACGGAACCAACATCTTTAATACCATTGGAATTACTGAAGGAGATCCAAGAGCCGGATCACCGACAGGAGATGGTACGATCATGGCACGGCCTATTATGGGAGCTGCTGCCAGGGCTTCTATCACTTTAGATTTCTAAACTCTATTTCTTTATAACTTGAAACCGCCAGGATGAATTTTCCTGGCGGTTTTTTTATGTATATATCGATAAACCTAAATAATCTGGCAGAAAAAAATTCTTTTGTATAGGTTGATAAACCTTGACAGATGCATAAAATCTGCGTTATCTGCCAGATCAGCAACGAAACAAATATCCTTTACTTTCAAACTTGAATCCCTATTTAAAAAATGGGTTATACTGCTTCTCAAAACCAATACTTGTAGGATTTCCATGGCCGGAGAAAACCTGGGTATCAGGATCTAAAATGAAAAGTTTTTTGGCAATTCCGTCAATCAGCTGTTCATAGTTTCCTTTATACAGATCTGTTCTGCCGATGCTTCCTTCAAAAAGAACATCACCGGAAATCATGAATTTCTGGTTTTCGTTATGATAAACAACACTTCCGGGAGAATGTCCGGGAACATGATAGATCTTAAATTTTTCCCCATCCAGATCCAGTCCGTCTCCTTCCTTTATATATTCAATATCTACTTTTGCAGGATCAAGCTTCATCCCGAATCTTACCCCACTGGCCTGCAGCATATCCAATACGTCCTGATCTTCCTGATGCATCGTAACGGGAACCTTAAATTTGTCAAAAGCCCATTGCAGCCCAAGAACGTGGTCTATATGTGCATGGGTTAAAAGAATCTTTGTAATCTTTAAATCATTTTTGGTAATAAAATCATCGATAGCCTGGGTTTCCCGCTCATTCATATTTCCCGGATCAATCAACCATGCATTTTTATTTTCATTATAGATGATGTATGTATTTTCGCTCGCAAAATTAAATACGAAGCCTTGAATCTGAAGCATATCCGAATATTTTTTATTTCAAAAATACGATATTATTAAGAAAATGGCTATTTTTCGTTATCTTCGTCATAATGAAAACTTTGCGAATACTCTTACTCTCTCTGGGCGGACTGGTTTATGGACAAAATATCCAGAGTATCCAGTTATTTAACCCGCAGACGAATGACGAAACACCGGTCATTAAAATGGGTGAACAACTGGTATTAAGCTTCGATGATCTTACCAATGGCAGTGAGATTTATCGTTATACCATTAAACATTATGACCGGAACTGGAATGATGATAACCTGTTTTTTACAGAGTTTGCTACGGGAAATAAGAATGCTCTTCTGGATCAGTTCCAGTATTCTTTCAATACCCTCCAGGCCTACACCCACTATAAACTGGTTTTTCCGAATGATAAGATACAGCCGAAGATCTCAGGAAATTATGAGCTGATCGTCTATAAGGATTCTGTAGAGAAGCCTCTTTTCAAAAGAAGATTCTACCTGGTAGAAAATGCAGCTTCGCTGGCATTGAATATTTCAAGATTTGCAGATGCAAAAAAACCTGATCTCAATCAAAGGGTTGAGGTGAAGGCAGTCTCGGCAGGAGGAGATCTTTCTTCCAATGTGAATTCCATGAGCCTTTATGTGATGCAGAATAACAACCCCAACATGATTATTCCTAATCAGAAACCCAGTGCAACTTTAGGTAATCAGCTGCTTTTTCAGCAGATGAATCTTGTTTTTCCGGGAGACAACGAATTTTATTACTTTGACAATAAAAATATGAATATGGCCGCCGATATGGTTCGTGCCACTGAACTGAAAGACGATGTGAACCAGACGTACCTGCATCCGGTATGGGCATTTCCTTTGAATTATCAGTACCAGCCTGATGTCAACGGAGCGTGGTATTACAGAAGAAATGATTTAGGAAGAGAAAGGGATGCGGAAAGAGAAGCTGATTATGCGTGGGTACATTTTTATCTAGAATCAGATCCTGTAGATAAGGAAATTTATGTGCTGGGTGGATTCAATAATTTTAAGCCAAGCAAAGAAAATCAGATGCAGTATGATCCTGCCACAAAGCAGTATGTAGGGCGGATCTATCTGAAACAGGGTTTTTATAACTACGTTTTAGCAACAAAACAAGGCGATGGACCTCTTAATTTTGGAGAAGTGAATGGTAATTTCTGGCAGACAGAAAATTTATACCAGGCATTTTTATATTATGCTCCTTTTGGAAGAAATTATGATGGATTGATGGGATACGGCGAATTTAGAACGCCCATAAGCAAATAGCAAATACTGTGTATCAGCATAGAATGAGAGAAGGTTGTCTTGATAAAGACAGCCTTTATTTTTTTATAAATATGCGTTATGACTGGTGCAAATTTTTGTAAATCGCAATATTAATAAAAAATAATTCACAAAATATTGATTTTTATTTATATTTTTAGTTTAAAGTTGTGTTGTTTGTAATATTATTATTGATTATTTCCTTTCTTTTTAAAATCATCATTATGGTTTGTTTAATGATTTATAATATCAATTGAATTTTATACAATAATTAATCCCTTTTATGTGAAAAAATTATAAATTCGTTTGACACATTTAACAGATATAATTATGAAAACAAAATTTATTCTGGCGGTAAGTATTGCTGCCTTCTCATTGTCTTATGGGCAAAACGCTCCTGACAAACTCAACCCGGGAAAAAATGGATTACACGCAGATTTCATGCGTTTTGAAAAAAACGGACCAGCCTTCAAGGGAAATCCTGTGTTGTTCGATGAAACCTCACAGAGATTCATTGAGGCCAAGGGCCTTAAACTGGGTGTAGAAAAAGACCAACTTGGATTTGTAACCCACAGGTTCCAGCAGACTGTCAATGATATTCCGGTAGAATATGGAATGATGGCCGTACAGACCAAAGATGGAAAAATTGTTGGAGAATCAGGCAAATGGGTGCTTCAGGTTCCTTCAGGAATAGAGAAGAAAGCGAATATTTCTGAAAGCATTGCCTTGCAGAATGCCCTGTCTTTTGTAGGAGCAGCTTCTTATAAATGGGAAAACAGGGCAGAAGAGGAGTTTATCAAAAAAGACATGAACGATCCCAACGCCAGTTTTGCTCCTAAAGGCGAGCTGGTCTACTATTCGGACCCGTCAGATGAGAGGCTGACCCAATTACAGCTGGCCTACAAATTTGATATTTATTCAGAAAAACCATTGGGAAGACAGCATGTATTTGTGGATGCCAAGAATGGGAAGGTTTTGGGAGTGAATGCGCTGATTCATGATGTGAATACTCCCGGAACGGCGGTTACAGCTTATAGCGGGACACGCAGTATTATGACGGATTCTTATAACGGAAGCTATAGACTCAGGGAAACAGGAAGAAGCGGAGGAACAGCAGTAGAAACCTATAATCTGAAAAAAGGAACCAGTTATGCTTCAGCAGTAGATTTTACTGATACGGATAATAACTGGAATAATGTAAATGCAAACAAGGACCAATATGCTACGGATGCCCATTGGGGCGCAGAAATGACTGTAGACTATTTGTATACTAAATTTGGAAGAAAAAGTATTGACAATAACAATTTTGCCATAAAATCCTACGTTCACTATTCAACTAACTTTTTTAATGCATTTTGGGATGGATCAAGGATGACGTATGGGGATGGAAGTTCAGGGACTAATGGAGGGAAGCCTTTAACGGCTCTGGATGTCTGTGGCCATGAGATCACCCACGGGATGACTACAAAGACAGCAAACCTTGTCTACCAGAGAGAGCCGGGAGCCTTAAATGAGGGATTCTCAGACATCTTCGGAAATACCATTGAGCGATGGGCAAGACCAACACAGGCAAGCTGGACATTGGGTGAAGATTTCAGTTATGTTATCAGAAATATGGCTAATCCTAATGCCTACAGTCAGCCGGATACCTATATGGGAACCTACTGGAAAGCAACAACACCCTCAGGTTGTTCCACCCCAAGTCAGGCTAATGACTATTGTGGTGTACATACCAATTCGGGAGTTCTTAATTTCTGGTATTACTTACTGGTAACGGGAGGATCAGGAACCAATGATAAAGGCTTTGCCTACAATGTGTCCGGAATCGGGCTGGATAATGCGGCGGCTATTTCTTACAGAACACTGACTACTTATCTTACCTCTACGTCCACCTATGCCAACGCAAGAACCTATTCTCTTCAGGCAGCAACGGATTTGTATGGGGCCGGCAGTAATGAAGTAACTCAGGTAACCAATGCCTGGAACGCAGTAGGTGTTGGCGGCGGTACTTCTCCAGCAGGAAAAGCTACCGTAGTAGATACACCGGTTTATACCATAAGCCCTAATCCGGCTAAAGACAGATTTACAATAATGTTCGAAGGGAAAGCGGGAAATGGAACTGTAGAAGTGATCAGCCTGACAGGGAAAAGAGAAATCTCAGAGAAAATCGAAACCTCGGAAGGAGTGAACAAACTAGAGATCCAGCTTCCGGCTAGCATGCTTTCAGGAGTATATATTGTAATGGTCAACGGCCTGAAAGCAGGAAACCTGATCAAAAAATAACTTACTTTAATATATTTTTCATAGGAAGGCCACAGGAAAAACTCCTGTGGCCTTTTTATGTATTATTTTGATTACAGCAGGCTAAACCAGATAAAAATCATCCAGCTTTTCTTCGCAGAGTGTTTTTACGACTTCAATCCATCGGTCCTCATCATTCAGGCACGGGATATAGTGGAATGTTTTACCTCCACCATGCATAAATTGCTCCTTTCCTTCCACAGAAATTTCTTCCAATGTTTCAAGACAATCAGAAACGAATGCCGGACATACAATGGCAAGGTTTTTAACTCCTTTTTCAGGAATGGTTTCCAGTGTTTCATCGGTATAAGGCTCGATCCATTTATCTTTCCCCAGTCTTGACTGGAAAGAAACAATGGTTTTTTCTTTGGGCAGTCCCATTCTGGCAATAACAGCCTCTGTGGTTGCATAACACTGGTGTCTGTAACAGTAGGCATTGTGAGTATCCACCTGACTGTGGATACAATTCGCCTCATCAATTTTACAGGTCTTGGAAGGGTCTGTTTTATAAATATGCCTTTCCGGAACACCATGATAAGAAAACTGCAGGGCATCAAAATTTTCAGGAAGCTTTTCCTTAATGCTTTCTGCCAGACAGTTGATATAAATATCCCTGTTATAAAAAGGCTGAATATAATTGATCTTTACTTTCGGGAATTTCTTTTTTCTTACTTCCTCTGCTTTTTCGATTACAGTTTCTGTAGTACTCATTGCATATTGAGGATACAAAGGAAAAAGAACAATCTCTGATACTCCTTGATCCACCAGCTTCTGGATTCCGGTTTCAATGCTCGGTTCTGCATAGCGCATACCAATTTCAACCGGTACATCCACCAGCTTTTGAAGTTTCTTCTGAATCTTCTCAGTAATCACAACGAGTGGTGAGCCCTCCTCAGTCCAAACCGTTTTATAAGCTTCAGCAGATTTTGCAGGTCTTGTTTTTAAGATAATTCCACGGACAAGAAGAGCACGGAAGATCCAACGATAATCGATCACTCTCTCATCCATTAAAAACTCATCAAGATACTCTTTTACATCATTTACCGCAGTTGATCTTGGTGATCCAAGGTTTACCAGTAAAATTCCTTTCTTATTCAATATTCTAATTTTTAATGATGAACAGAAGTTGTAAAATCTGTTACTAATTTTGATACTTTAGCAAAGGTATTACTTTCCAGTAAGCCATTACTATCAAATTTGCCTTTTATCCCTTTTATTAATGCCTGATGTTTATCATCTGCTGCAGCCCCCAGAGTCTTTAAAATTAATAATAAATCTTCATGGCCTTTTTCTCCACTGGCAGAGGCGGTAATTACAGCAACAGGCTTTTCAGAAAAAACGGTTGTGGAGACGCACCATTCCAGAAGATTTTTCAACCTGCCCGGAACACTGAAAATATATTCCGGAGTTGAAAATATTACCCCCGACGAATTTTCAATATCTTCTCTTACGTTCAGAACTTCTTCCGGAGTATTGCAGTCAGTTAAAGCGGTATCAAAATGAGGAATAACAGAAAGGTCTTCATATACCTTAAAATCTATGTTATTTATCTTTTGAAGTACTTGCTCTATCAGTTTCTGGTTGCTGGAATTCTTTGAAGCACTTCCAATAATGACAATCACTTTTTTACGGGGAGGCATCTCAATTGTTTTATCCGTTTACAGCTTCCACTCTTTCTACTAAATCGGGAACGAATTGCTTTAAAATATTTTCGATTCCGTTTTTCAAAGTAGCGGTAGAGCTTGGGCATCCCGAACATGCTCCCTGTAAAAGCATTTTTGCTGTTTTGTTGGCCTCATCATACTCCATAAGAGAAATTTTTCCACCATCATTTTCCACAGCAGGTGCAACATACTCGTTAAGGATGTCGGAGATCTTCTGCTCAACTTCTGTGTAATCTCTGTTGATAATCTTTTCAACAGGATTTTCATGTTTCTGAGGTTCTACTTTTGAGATTTCACCACCATTCTGAAGGTACTCAGCAATAAGTGCCCGAACGGCCATCATTACCTGATGCCATTCTACTGAATTGTCTCTGGTCACGGCAACGAAATTATCAGAGATAAAAACTTCCGTAGCAAAATCAAACTCTTTGTATATGGCCTGCGCTAAAGGAACTTCTTCCGCAGCTTCTCTGGATTTTACTTCCACGAAGCCTTCCATAAGCAGTTTGTTCGAAACAAACTTCATGACATTCGGGTTAGGAGTCATTTCTGCATAGATCTGATACATTTCTTTTTTCTTCTGAAGATAAATTCTGGGATTGGCCAGTAATTCATCTTCAATGACGTTTTTCAGACTTTCAGCTACATGTTCCCACTCGATGGTATCCTGCTTGGCAACCGCTACAAAATTAGCTGTAATGAAGATTCTCTCTACAAAAGGATAATTAAAAAGCTCCTGAGCCAAAGGGATTTCCGATATATCTGAATTTCTGTCCAGCTCTAAAGACCCCGGAATCAAATTGTAATCGGTTACAAATTTCATCACTTTTGGGTTTTCGGTTGGTTCTATAAGTACGGTACGCATTTTTTCGTTAAATTTGAGAATACAAAAATACGCATTAGAAGTTAGAAGCTGGAATTTGGAAGTTAGATTTTTGCTATCACTGTAATTTAGAACTTAGATACCTGAAAAGATAGTATAACATAATTTTCAAACGGGCACATTTTCAAATTTTCAAATTAATATTATGGCACTTGTAAAAGAACTTTTAGGAAAGATTCCACAGATAGGAGAAAATACCTTTTTAGCTGAAACAGCTACGATTATCGGAGACGTTACCATGGGAAGAGACTGCAGTGTTTGGTACAATGCAGTAATCAGGGGAGATGTACATTATATCAAAATGGGTGATAAAGTGAATGTACAGGACAACGCAATGCTCCACTGTACCTATCAGAAGCACCCTCTGAACATTGGAAACAACGTATCTATAGGCCACAATGCCATCGTTCATGGATGTACAATTAAAGATAATGTCCTGATTGGGATGGGAGCAATTGTAATGGATGATTGCCTGGTGGAAGAAAACTCCATTGTAGGGGCTGGTTCGGTAGTAACCCAGGGCACACATATCAAATCCGGAGAAGTATGGGGCGGGGTTCCTGCGAAAAAAATAAAAGATATCAATGCACAGCTTCTTGAAGGAGAAGTCAACAGAATTGCAGATAATTATGTGAAATACTCCTCCTGGTATAAAGAAAACGTAAAGGATTATGAACTGTAGATGAAAGTCTGATTTGTAACCCGAAACGGGTAAATAAATACAAAAAGCTATGTTTACGGACATAGCTTTTTTCGATTTGATTAAAAACCTTTGCTTTATTTTTCTGTGTCATCATTAGTGATGAGCCGTATTTTTCCTTTAATACATTTAAGCGCAACGGGTGGCATTACCATCATACAATCCGAGACAATATTATATTTTTCATTAAACACCCTTACCTTATCGTTATAATCAGTGATTCTCTGCAGAAAAGCAGTCTCTATTTTTTTGGGATAGGCAATATATTGCTGAGGTCCGCCGCAGGCTTTTACTCCCATGGGTGCAAATTTCCATTCGCTGGCATCAGTACACTTTTCTCCGGAAACTTCCGATTCAATAGAGGCTTTTAATTTATCCAGTTGAGCCTGATCGTATTTCTGGCTGTCTTCATCTGCGGGCCTGTCTGCAATATCCACAGGAAGATTGTTGTTAGCATTTTTTGATGTATTACAGGAAATCAGGCTAAAAAGAGTACACAATACGACCAACGGAATAGGTATGAAAAATTTTTTCATCATAAACTTAGTTTTTTTAAGAATTTTCAAAACTTATGCCAAGGTAAGAAATTCAATTCATTTCCGTATTTTTGACAACGATGAACAATCATTTTTTTGACTTAATAGAGTACACGAACAGAAGCGTATTCCTGACCGGAAAAGCGGGAACAGGAAAAACGACCTTTCTTAATGATTTTGTAAGACGGACAAAGAAAAAACATATTGTAATAGCTCCTACGGGAATTGCAGCCATTAATGCAGGCGGGGTTACTATTCATTCTATGTTCGGATTACCGTTGAGAACTTTTCTGCCTACGACAGATAGAATAGACACCAGCCTGGCCAATAATATTGCCGATCTGATGCCGCATTTCAAATACCGTAAAGATAAACTCAAACTTTTAAGAGAGGTGGAAATCATCATTATTGATGAGGTTTCGATGTTGAGAGCTGATGTCCTGGATATGATGGATTTTTCACTTCGTTTCATAAGAAGGAATAATCAGAGGTTCGGTGGGGTGCAGATGTTGTTTATCGGTGATTTGTACCAGCTTCCACCGGTGGTAAGGGATGAGCATATTCTGAAAATGTACTATCATTCCCCATTCTTTTTTGACAGCCACGCCATTAAAGAAATTCCTTTGGTTACTATCGAACTGACGAAAGTATACCGACAGTCTGATGAAAAATTTCTTGAAATTCTGAATGCAATCCGGGACGGTGATGTAGCGAATATTGACTTTGGTCTGCTGGATGACAGATATGATCCTGCTTTCGATATGGGTAAGGAATCTTATGTATATCTCTGTTCGCACAATAGAATGGCGGATGAGATCAACCAGGAGAAGCTGAAAGAAATAAAAGTAGATGCCCAAACGTATGAAGCAAAGCTTATTGGTGATTTTAAAGAAAATCAGTTTCCCAATGAACAGTTTCTGGAATTGAAAATCGGGGCCCAGATCATGTTTATCAGAAATGATGTTTCCGGAGAAAAAAAATACTTCAACGGGAAGTTGGGAGAAATTATCGGTCTTGATGAAAATGAGATCCGGGTGGTTCTGGACGAAAGCGAAAGAGAAATCGTTGTGAAAAGAGAAGTCTGGGAACAGAAAAAATATTTTCTGGATTCTGATAAAAATATCAAAGAAGAGGTGCTGGGAAGCTTTGAACAGTTTCCGATAAAACTTGCCTGGGCGGTAACCATTCATAAAAGTCAGGGGCTAACCTTTGATAAAGTGATTATTGATGCCGGAAAGAGTTTTACTGCAGGTCAGGTGTATGTTGCCTTGTCACGTTGCAGAACCTTGGAAGGGATTGTATTAAAATCAAAGATTACCCCTGAAGTTATTTTTAAAGATAACAGAATCCTCAGTTTTCATACGGATACAGTAGCTAACGATCATGTAGAAGCGATTCTGAACCAGGAAAAGTACGACTACAGTATCAGGAAGGTTCTCAGGACACTGGATTGTGTATGGTTTCTGAAAGAGGTGGAACAATGGAATAATCTTTCTATTGTTACCAGAAATATCGATCACGTTAAAACGAATCAGCTTTATCTTCAGTTGAAGCACGAAGCCGTTACGCTTGGGAAAATCTTTGAAAAGCTGGAGCGGGTCATTTCTCAAAAGGTGAATAATTTTATTGAGCAGAAGGAGGAATGGTCAGAAATTGAAAGTAAGACGAAAGGGGCGGTTAATTTCTTTTTTACCGAAACCCGGAATAAGATTTTTGATCCTTTAAAAGAGTTTTATGCTGAAATTAAAGGAGCCAAGGGACTTAAGCAGTATAATGAAGAATTCAGAAACTGGCTGGAAGATATGGAAGAATACCTGAACAGTCTAAAGGAAATTCATCTTCTTGAAACCAAACTTCTGGATGACAAAAATGATAAAGAAATCAGTCTGAAAATAGCTAAAGTGCCGTCACAGGTCCTAACTTTTCAATTGTTTGAACAGGGGAAAACGATCGGAGAAATTGCTCTTGAACGGGGATTAGTGAAAGAAACGGTCATAGGACATCTTGCGAAGTTTGCAGAGCAGGGATTGCTGGATATTGCCAGAGTGATCACTACCGATAAGATCAAAGCTTTTGAAACGGAATTTTATAAAAATCCCCACGAAACTTTGACGGAGTGGAAAAGTGCATTGCCTGCCGACTTTGAGTTTAATGAAATCAGGATTTTAATTAACCACTATAATTATAAAAAGGAAAAGAATTCGTAGAGAATTCTTTTCCTTTTTTTTAATGATGGCGCTATGAGGTTCAGAATTATGGATACATAGCATTGATGGTATTGATATCTCCTGTTGTAAAGCCTGTTCTGTTATAGGTAAAGTTCGTGTTATCCGCTCTTTTAATGGTAGGCTGTCCGTTTTTAGAATACGAATTTGGCCAATACATCATCACCGAGTTGATATTGAATGGGCCGATATCTGTTCCGGAAGTATACATATTAAAATTATAAGCCTGTCCGTTCTGAATGTTATTCCACTGGATGCTGAGGTACTGATCTCTGTCTTTACGGGAATGCTCGTGGTAAAGTCCCACCGTATGCCCCATTTCATGAATGACAGATCCTACAGAAATATACTGGTCCAGAGAAACAGTCTGTCTTCCACCCTGATATCCGATATGAGCCCATCCGTCTGATCCGGATGAACTTCCGAAAATAAACTCTACATAATTACTCTGATTCGTACGGGGAATCCATTGGGTATTGGTTTTGGCGTTGTACTCATTGACAGCAGTCGTAATTTTATTCGCATTTATTGATCCCATATTGCTGGCGACGGTATAATAAATTTTGCCGCCTGGCCATCTTGAAAAACTGGCACCCCCCTTAGAGGCTGTGCCTCCTTCGGCAAGTTGCTGATCAGACAAAACAATATCCCCCTGGAAAAAGTTCATCCCATTCTTTCTTTCGTAGGTAATTTCCTGGCCTCCCAATAGACCTTTTTTGAGATTTTCAGCAGGGTAGGGAGTATCCCGAGCTTCTGGCATCATCTCATCACTGTTTTTACTGCAGGATGACAATGCAGCAATCATCATAAAGCTTACAAGAATTGTTTTTTTTGTCTGGGTTTTCAGACTTAGGAATTCATTAATTTTTTTGTTCATAATACTATTTTTAATGGTGTTTTTAGTTCAGTGCTTCAACTACGAATGTACTATTTTATTTCTATTATTTGTGATTTATTATTACTGTAATATTTGTTTTTCTGAATATATTGCAAAATTCATTACCAATTATTTTGAGGCAATTTCAAATTATCCAATAGTTTTTCCCTGAACTGACCGATCGGTTTTATTAATTACAAAAAGTAACTAATGCAGTTTTTATGTTTTAAATTTGTTTGGTTTTATTGAAGCCAACAATTTATAATTATGAAATCAATAAAGGAGATTCTTCATCACCTTTAAAAAATGAATATCCCGATATGAAAAATTTTGAAATTTCTGTTTTAGACCTTGCACCGGTAAAGCAGGGAAAAAGCATTCATGATACGTTTCAAGACAGTCTGTCACTTGCCAATCATGCCGAAAATTTACATTATAAACGATTCTGGCTGGCCGAGCATCACAATATGGAGAGTATTGCCAGCTCCGCTACTTCCGTTCTGATCGGATTTATAGCCAACGGAACAAAAAAGATAAGAGTAGGATCCGGAGGGATTATGCTTCCAAACCACAGTTCTCTGATTATTGCCGAACAGTTTGGAACTCTGGAATCTCTTTTCCCGGGAAGAATTGACCTTGGACTGGGCAGAGCTCCCGGAACAGATGGATTGACTGCCCAGGCACTGGGAAGAAACCCTGCTATAATCAATGAACAGTTTCCTAGACAGATTCTGGAACTTCAACGCTATTTTTCCAAAGAAAATGCTGATGCGATGGTACGGGCTATTCCGGGAGAAGGACTGGATATCCCGTTGTATATTCTGGGTTCCAGTACAGACAGCGCATGGCTGGCTGCGGAGCTTGGCTTACCGTATGCTTTTGCAGGACATTTTGCTCCCGAGCAAATGGAAATGGCCTTTAAAATATACAGAGAGCATTTTCAACCGTCAGAATATGCGGATAAACCTTATATCATTGCCTGTGTAAACGGGGTTGCAGCAGAAACCTCAGAAGAAGCGTACAAAATGTCCACGACCTTGTTTCAGGCATTCATCAATATTGTTAGAAATGACAGGAAACCATTTGCGCCACCTGTGGATGATATGGATGAAATATGGTCACCGATGGAGAAATCTATGGTGCTCCAGAAACTCAGATATACCTTTATCGGAGATCATGCTGAAATTAAGGAAAAAATTAAGGATTTTCAGGAAAAGTTCAATGTCGATGAGCTCATGATCAACTCACATATCTACGACCATCAGAAAAGATTAAGGTCTTATGAAATCATACGAGAAGCGGTCAACTCTTTATCCGAAGCGTAATAAACCAACCATATTAATTGGCAGATGCTTATTTTTATGAGTATCTTTGCACAAATAAAAAGTAAAAATGTCTGATATTAAATTAAATACTATTCCGGAGGCTATTGAGGACCTTAGAAATGGTAAAATAATCATAGTAGTGGATGATGAAGACAGAGAAAACGAAGGCGATTTTCTTTGTGCGGCGGAACTGACAACGCCGGAAATTATTAATTTTATGGCGCTTCACGGAAGAGGGCTGATCTGTATGCCGCTTCCTGAGAAAAGATGTGATGAGCTTGGTCTTGAAGTAATGGTAAGCAGAAGCAGCGACCCTAAAGAAACTGCTTTCACCGTATCTGTTGACCTTCTGGGTAACGGAACTTCTACCGGAATTTCAGCAGGGGACAGAGCCAAAACCATTCTGGCCCTGATGGATGAAAAATCCAAACCTACAGATTTTATGAGACCTGGACATATTTTCCCGCTTCGTGCAAGAAAAGGCGGTGTATTGAAAAGAGCAGGACATACTGAAGCTGCAATAGATCTTACCCACCTGGCAGGTCTGAAAGAAGGAGGGGTGATCTGTGAGATCATGAATGAAGACGGTACTATGTCTCGTCTGCCCGAACTTCATGCTTTTGCTCAGAAGCACGATATGAAGATCGTTTCTATCGAAGATCTGATCCATTATCAGCTTAAAAAAGGAAATCTTGTAGAAAGGCTGGAGGAGAAAAAAGTAAAAACGCATTACGGTGAGTTTGATTTTTATGCTTTCAGAGAAACTTCCAATGATCAGATCCATTTTGCGCTGACAAAAGGAGCGTGGACAGTAGATGAACCGGTTTTGGTAAGGGTACAGTCGTCAGATTCTTATTTTGATGTCCTGACACGATTAAATAACGGAGAAAAACCTTTACTGGAAAAAGTAACGAATATGGTGAATGAGGCCGGCAAAGGTGCCATCATCTTTATCAACAATGTTTCCAGTTCTGAAAATACATTGCGAAAGCTTCAGCAGTTCCTGAACTATCAGGACGGGCAGGAGCAGCATCCTACTTTAGCCTATAACTATAGAGATTATGGTATTGGGACACAAATCCTGAAGAACTTAGGAATCAATAAGTTCAAGGTAATTACTCAAAACCCGAATATCAAACCACAGGTCGGAGGATATGATGTGGAAGTAAGTGAGATGGTGCAGTTATAAGAAATTAAAGATCAGCGGTTAACTACTATTACCGAAGATTTATTGTCATAAAAAGGTAAAAGGTTTAGGATTTTTCTAAACCTTTTTTTATTTTTAAGTCATGACAGAGCTTTTGAAGAAACATATCCGGCAGTACATAGATATTTCAGATGAAAAGCTGGAAAGATATTGTAATGCATTTACCCTGCAGGAAGTCAAAAAGAAAGAATTTCTTCTGAGAGCAGGAACAATTTGCAACTATGAAGGTTTTGTCACGAATGGCTGTTTCAAAGTCTTTCATACAGACCGCAATGCTGATGAGCAAATATTATACTTTGGCATTGAAACCTGGTGGATCTCGGACATTGACAGTTTGGTAAACAGTATTCCCTCAAAGCTCAACATCCAGGCTCTTGAGGATAGTGAAATTCTTATTCTCCAGAAATCAGATAAAGAAAGATTATGCGTAGAAATACCTGAAATTGAAAAGCTGATGAGGCTCAAGATGCAGATGTCGATTATATCGCTTCAGCGACGGGTTATTGACAATTTAAGCAAATCCTCTGAAGAACGCTATCTAGAGTTTTTACAGAAATATCCTGAAACAGCCCAGCGTCTTACCAATATTCAAATTGCAGCTTACCTTGGAGTAACCCCTGGGTCTTTAAGCAGGGTTCGTCGAAATATTGTTGGCAAAGACTAATCATCAACTGAAAAGTCACAAAAATCTAAACAACTCTTGTGACTTTTGAAATATGAAATGTATATTTAGTCTCTTAGTGTGATGTTGTCAAAATTGCGAAAGCCATTCAGAAAATCTTTTACAGTCATTCTTTTTTTACCTTCCAGCTGAAGTTCCTCCGGATAATAAACTCCGTCTTGCGTATAGATTTTAAACCCGTTCTTTGAAATGTCCAGGGCTCCTGATTGCTTTTCGTGATCCGAAAGCTCATATGTACCCTTGAATATTTTTAAGCCCTTTTCTTCTTCTCCAATTTTTAAAGTAGTGAAAGCGGCAGGGTAGGGAGACATTCCCAAGACAAACTGGTGAATGGTTTTAGAAGAAGCATGCCAGTTGATTCTGGTATCCTCTTTAAATATTTTATATGCATTTTTAGGGTGCTCAACCTGAGGTTGAGGCTGTTCCTCAATTGAATTTTGAGCAAG
Organism: Chryseobacterium pennipullorum; assembly: GCF_003384725.1. Classification (GTDB taxonomy): domain Bacteria; phylum Bacteroidota; class Bacteroidia; order Flavobacteriales; family Weeksellaceae; genus Chryseobacterium; species Chryseobacterium pennipullorum. Next base: position 44,117 of record NZ_QNVV01000006.1, on the reverse strand, counting down.
CGCATCCAATGTTTTTACTACCAAATGTGATCCCATCTCCATAAGCCTGTCGTGAAGACTTCCTGCATTTTCGTCCGGCAAAATTGCTATTTCTTCCTGAAGTAGTATATTTCCTTCATCGATCTTTTCATTAATAAAGAAAGTGGTAGCTCCCGTTTTTTCTTCACCGTTGATGACGGCATAATTGATGGGTGCAGCGCCTCTGTAGTCTGGCAATAAAGAGGCATGAAGATTGAACGTACCCATTTCAGGCATTTCAAAAAGAACTTTTGGCATCATTCTGAAGGCAACCACAACAAAAACATCTGCGTCAAGACCTTTCAGTTCTGCCAAAAACTCTGGGTTTCTTAATTTTTCCGGCTGAAAAACAGGAATATTATGTTCTGAAGCATAGACTTTTACGGGAGACTGGTGGATCTTTTGACCACGGCCGCTTGCTTTATCAGCAACAGTAACGACACCTACTACCTGGTGATGGGATTGATGGATAGCCTCCAAAGAAGTTTTTGCAAATTCAGGAGTTCCTAAAAAAACAACTTTTAATGATTTCATGATGCAAAGATAGTTTTTTGGTTTGAGAGTCCGGAAGGGTTGAGGAAAGAGTGTTTAAGAGCCTGAAAATTTTGTTATAGATATTTAAGAAATAACCACCAGAAACCTGAAACGGTAACTGATTGCAGTGTATAAGCCCGGTGATGGATGATATAGAATACCGATGGTGTCACTCCCGGTTAAGCGCATACGTTCTGAAGTTCAGCATTCTTACTTTCCCTGAATCCAGAAGGAATATCAGGTTTTCGAGAATATTCTCTTTAGAGTGATAGCTTAGCTGTACAGAAAGCTCCTCAATGGTGGAAGATTTTTTAGCCAGCAGATTAATAATTTGCTGAGAAATATTTTTTCCGAAAATAGACTGTTTATTCTTTTCACATACCGAGCATTGGCCACAGTTTTTTGAATTCTTTTCGCCAAAATAAGCAAGGATAAGTTTCATTTTACAGTAGTCGTTGCTTTCTGTATAGAATTTCATTTCCTCCCACTTCTGGATCTTATTTCTCTGGATATGCTCAAACAGTTTCCAGTAGGTACTGTTTATAACTCTTTCATCACGGGGTTTTAAAAATTTTATGCTTGATAAAGCCCCATCTATATATTCAAGATAGTTTTTCTGCTGCAGTTCTTTGAGACGGTCCTTGATCAATGGGCCGCTGACTCCGATCTTATTGCTTACCTGCTGCTCGCTGAACATTACTTTATGGGTCGTGATCCCTGAAACTGTTCGGAAAAGCTGTTCCAAGAAATACGCATCTTTCTGTGGCAGCTGATCGATCTCATCAGCCTTAATGAATAGTTCAAGGGAAGAAAGGCTTTTATTGTCGTTGTAATAAATGATTTCCTGGTTGTGAAGGAAGTTTAAGACATTGTTTATTTTTGATTTCGACAGTTTTGTGAAGTTCTGTATTCCTGTTATATTCAATTGGAATGTCTTTTCAGGCAGTTCAAATTCGGCTACCTGGAAAATGGAGTAGAGGTAACTGATGATTTTTAAAAATTCTGCTTTATTGGGAATCTGATTTTTTAAGATCTGATCAAAATTCACGAGCTCCTGCTTGTTCCAGAGCATATAGGCAAAACTGTCTTTTCCATCTCTTCCTGCTCTTCCGATTTCCTGGTAATAATTTTCAATAGATGCTGCAGGAGAGTAATGGATGACAAAGCGTACATTATCCTTGTCGATTCCCATTCCAAACGCATTCGTAGAAATCAGGACGTGCTGATCACTGCTGTTCCAGAGATTCTGCCTTGCGTTTTTTTCTTTATGAGTTAACCCTGCATGAAAGTAATCTACATTTTTGAGATGATTTTTATGAAGAAATTCAGTCAAAAGCTCTGCTTCTTTTCTTGTTCTTACATAGACAATTCCCGAATCGGTATTGTATTTTAGAATATCCAGAACACGTTGAAATTTATCCGAAACCTCCTCTGCAAAAATCCTGATGTTGTCTCTTTTAAAACTTTTCTGGAAAACTGAAGGCTTTCTGAGGTCAAGTTTATTTTTAATTTCGTCCAATACTTTAGACGTTGCAGTTGCTGTGAGTGCCAGACAAGGAATTTCAGGGTTGTTGCTTCTGAAACCTTTGATATTCTGGTAGCTGGGTCTGAAATCCTGACCCCATTCTGAAATACAGTGCGCTTCATCAACGGCAATAAATGAAAGCTGAATTTCCTCCATATTCTGAAGAAACTGAGTATTGGTTAATCTTTCCGGAGATACATACAGTAGCTTGGTTAACCCTTCTTTGCAACGGTTGTAAATGGCTTCTGCATCATACTCATCAAGTTCTGAGGATAGATATTCAGCTTCTATACCCCGGAATTTAAGCTGATTCACCTGGTCTTTCATCAGGGCAAGAAGAGGAGAGATGACGAGGCATGTTCCTTCTTTCAGCAAAGCGGGAAGCTGGTAACATAAAGATTTTCCTGCTCCTGTAGGCAGCAGAACAAGGGTGTCTTTTTCGTTAATAACAGCATTGATAATGTCCTCTTGAGCATCTCTGAAGTCAGTATAACCCCAGAAATATTTAAGAGTGTCATATTTTAGCTTTTGAAAGTCCTGCGGAGAAATCATAGGGTAAAAATAAAAAAAGTATTATGAAAAAAAAAGCCACGCGATGCGTGACTTTTCTATAATAAATTAATAAGCTTATTATTTAGCTTCAAAGTATACTCTTCTGTTAGCTCTGTTTTTCCATTCAGGGCACTTGGTAGCTGGTTCACACTCAGGGTATTTAAGGTCTTTTTCACCTTTACCTACTGCGTTTATTTTACCAGACTGAACACCGTTTTTGATCAGGTAACTCTTAACGTTATTAGCTCTTCTTTGAGATAGTTTCTGGTTGTAAGCGTCAGTACCTCTTGTATCAGTAGCTCCGATTACATTGTAAGAACCCGTTGAAGAATTGATATAATTAACGGCATTATTCAGGATTGGAGTATTTGAAGGTAAAATTCTGTCAGAATTTAAGTCAAATTCAATCCCTTCCAATTTAGTTTCAGTTTCTATTACCGGTCCTGTAGTGGTTGTAGGACATCCATTGTTTTCTACTGGTCCCGGAACGGTTACACACTTATCGTAAAGGTCAATTACACCATCAAGGTCTGTGTCAAGAGCAACACCGGCACCGTCCACTCTCGCTCCTGCAGGAGTGTCAAGCTGTCTGTCCCAATCGTCACAAACTCCGTCGTTATCAGCATCTCCTTTTTTACATACTTCAATATCCTGGTTTTTGTTAGCCAAAACATCAAGCTTGTAATAGATTTCCTGAAGTGGGTCATGCCACATGACGTGAGATTCATGTTTTCCTAATTTCAGAGTAAGACCTAAAGTCGCGTTGAAGAAATTATCAGAAGTCTGCTCAGATCGCTGATTCACAGCACTGTAGGCTCTGCCTCCACCGTCGAACTCATCGTCACCGGTTATTACATACATCAGTCTTCCTTCGATGTCAATTCTTCTATTCACTTTATATTTCAAACCTGTACCGGCCTGCATAAACAGTGATCCTAGACTGAAAGGTTTAATCTCTGTCATCAGTTTCTGTCCACGGGCATCTTTCTGAAATGCTTTGTAAGCAAGAGTTCCGACACCTGCATATCCGTGTAGTGCCCATCGGTAAGGAGAGTGATTGTCTACTCTTCTTAAAAGGTTAGAGAAGTTGATATCTCCCAAAATAGAGATCGCATCATACTGTGTTCTTCCTGCTACAGCTTTTGCGTCAGGCGCAGCATCTTTGGTATTGAAGAACCCTTGTCTGGTTTCTCCTCTGTCGTATTGTAGTTTTAAACCGAAAGCATGAGAAATAGCTTTGTCAATACTTACATAAGCAGAATATCCGATAAGGTTTTTACCATTACCATTCTTAATGGAAGTCAGGTCGGCTGACTGCATTAATGGAACCCCCGCACCTACTGAAACAGACCAATCATTAAATCTTTTGGATTGATTCGTGAATGGGGATACATTGGCAGACCCTGAAGAAAAAGTATTAGGATACTCTCCAGTTGAAACTGCCGTAGAGTCTTGTGCATATGTAGCAGTAGGAACTGCCAAAGCTAATGCAACAATTGCTAAACTTAATTTCATAGTGTTATTTTTTTAAGTTAAGTTATTTTAAATGATTTTTTTTATAATAAAAGTGAGTTACATTAATTTTTTTCAGAACAAAACCAATTTTACTTTGCGTATTTGATATATATTGCCCGGAAAATGATATAAAGGTATGTAAAATATTCCGTAGTAGAAAAAAAATAACCGAAAAGAATAATACTTTTCGGTTAAGATGATAATAAGAAATTATTTTTTCTTTTTCTTAGTTGATACTTTTTTGATGGTCTTCTTTGCAGGAGCATCATCGTAGTCCTTCTTTTGGATAGAATTCCATTCAGAACTTTCTACAAATCGTACCGTTACTTTTCTATCTGCCAATCTTTCGGCATCGGAAGCTGTAACCGGAATGGTTGCTTCTGCAGAACCTACACCTCTTGATTTCAGTATATTTTCATTGACACCTCTGCTTTCCAATGCTCTTACCACAGCGGCAGCTCTTTCTTTTGAAAGTCGCAGGTTATAAGCTGCATTTCCTTTACGGTCAGTATGACCTGTTAAAAGATAGTTACCTCCGTTCTCTTTGATGATTGAAGCGGCAACATCCAGTTTACTGTTAGATTCAGGTCTGATCGTAGCCTTATTGAAATTAAAATAAATATCTTTAAGAGTTTGTTCAACTTCTACAGCAGTCTGATTGTTGTCTTTCTTCACAGGACATCCATTGTTTTCCACTGGCCCTGGAACGGTTACACACTTATCGTAAAGGTCGATTACACCATCAAGGTCTGTGTCAAGAGCAACACCAGCACCGTCTACTCTCGCTCCTGCAGGAGTGTCAAGTTGTCTGTCCCAATCGTCGCAAACTCCATCGTTATCAGCATCTCCTTTTTTACATACTTCAATATCCTGGTTTTTGTTAGCCAAAACATCAAGTTTGTAATAGATTTCCTGAAGTGGGTCATGCCACATGACGTGAGATTCATGTTTTCCTAATTTGTAAGTAAGACCTAAAGTTGCATTGAAGAAATTATCTGAAGTCTGCTCAGATCTTTGGTTGACTGCGCTGTAAGCTTTACCTCCACCGTCAAATTCATCATCGCCGGTTATTACATACATCAGTCTTCCTTCAAGGTCAACTCTTCTGTTTACTTTAAACTTCACCCCTGTACCTGCCTGCATAAACAGTGATCCTAGACTGAACGGTTTAATCTCTGTCATCAGTTTCTGTCCACGGGCATCTTTCTGAAATGCTTTGTAAGCAAGAGTACCGATACCTGCATATCCGTGTAATGCCCATCGGTAAGGAGAGTGATTGTCTACTCTTCTTAAAAGGTTAGAAAAGTTGATGTCTCCCAAAATAGAGATCGCGTCATACTGGGTTCTTCCTGCTACAGCTTTTGCGTCAGGCGCAGCATCTTTGGTATTGAACCATCCTTGTCTTGTTTCTCCTCTGTCGTATTGTAGTTTTAAACCGAAAGCATGAGAAATAGCTTTGTCAATACTCACATAAGCAGAATATCCGATAAGGTTTTTACCATTACCATTCTTAATGGAAGTCAGATCGGCTGACTGCATCAATGGAACTCCTGCCCCTACTGATACAGACCAGTCATTAAATCTTTTGGATTGTTGTGTAAAAGGAGATACATTGGCAGATCCTGAAGAAAAAGTATCAGGATACTTTCCAGCAGATACCGCCGTAGAGTCTTGCGCATAGATCACAGTTGGTACCGCGATTGCTAATGCTGCAATTGCTAAGTTTAATTTCATCTTGTATTTATTGATTCTTTTGAAAAATAATGTCTTTTGAAGTGTTATTTGGTCGGGCATCCGTTGTTTTCAACAGGTCCAGGCACAGTTACGCACTTGTCATAAAGGTCGATAACTCCATCAAGATCCATGTCCAAGGCAACACCAGCACCATCTACTCTTGCTCCTGCAGGAGTGTCAAGCTGTCTGTCCCAATCATCACATACTCCGTCATTATCAGCATCTCCTTTTTCACAAACCACAAAGTCTGTAGCTGTATTTTCCAGAACATTGGTTTTGTAGTATGCTTCCTGAAGTGGGTCATGCCATGCTAAATGAGATGTCTGCTTCCCAAGTTTGAAAGAAAGTCCTAAACTTACTGTCCAGATATTATCTGATCTTCTGTCGTTAATCATATTGTATTTGGAGCCTGGTGTAGAAGGGTCATAATCATGAGGACCAGCCCATCCACCGCCATCGAACTCATCATCACCACTGATGATGTACATGGTTCTTGCTTCAATATCAATAAGTTTTGAAACGTTATATTTTATACCTAGACCTCCCTGATAGAATATGGAGTTGATATCAATGTCTTGTTTGATGAATAAAGGAACTCTTTTTGGGGCATCACTCCATCTGAATTCATTGTTATCATGCAATGATGTTCTGAATCCCTGTAGCCCGATTCCCATATACCCATGGAAAGCCCATCTGTATGGCGAATGATTGTCTACTCTTCTCAACAGGTTAGAGAAGTTGATATCTCCCATAAGGGCAATCTGGTCAAACTGCGTTGTTGCAGTAGCAACTCCTGCCAGCTTTCCTGCAGCTCCTGCCAGTTGGCCGGTCTGTTTTGTTTCTCCTCTCGTATACATAAGGCTTACACCGAATGCATGCGAAATTTGTTTGTCAACACTCACGTAAGCATTATACCCCCATTTCACATTGTCCTTACGAAGAGAAGTAAGGTCAGCATGAGTCATAAATGCGGGACCACCTCCAACAGAAATAGACCAGTCTCTGAAACGTCTGGCTTTGTTGTCGAAAGGTTGTACGTTAGCGGAACCTGAGGAGAATGTATTAGGATATTCTGAAGAAGAATTTACTGTAGTGCTGTTGTCCTGAGCGAAAGCTGCAATTGGCAATGTCGTAGCCAGTAATAATAAACCTAATTTCATACGATATGTTTTATGTGTTAAATAAAATCTTTTAATAATATTCTGGAAAAATCCCTTTCAAAAAGATGTTTTTTGTGAGGGATAATTAATCTTTCTGATGTAAAATTTAATTTATTAAATGTAATGATATCAATGTCTATTACCCGGTCAGTATAGCCTCCCAGGACTTTTGAATCATTAATTCTTCCCATTTCCACCTCAATTCCCTTCATACAATCAAGCAACTGAATTGGTGAAAGATGCGTGAATATTATTGCTGCAATATTACAAAAAATATTGGAACTGGCAAATTCTACGGGTTCAGATATTAAAAATTCGCTAGTTTGTGAAATGATGTTTCCGGCATCCTTGATTTTCTCTAAGGCGAGCTCTACATTTTTTTTTTGGTCTCCAAGGTTACTTCCTAGTAACAAAACTACCTTATGCTGCGACATATTGGAAAATTGATTGATTTATGAGAAGTTTTTTCAAAAATGTTTTGGCAAATATAGTTGCAATTGTGATACTTTGCGCTTTATTTTTCATCTTTTTCATTATGATGCTTGTGTTCAGTTCTATGGGAAGTGATAAGTCGGTGGTGGTGAAAAAGAATTCGGTTCTTACGATTAATTTAAAGACCAATATCATAGATAGTCCTACTGAAGAAGAGATGGGGTTGTTCGGTATAAGCAGCCAGAATAAAAGTATTCTTTTGTATGATGCGCTGGAGGCTATCAATAAAGCTAAAACAGATGATAATATTAAAGGGATCAGTATTGAGGCAGATGACCTGAATGCAGGTCTTACTCAGATCGATGACCTTCGAAATGCGATCGAAGATTTTAAGAAAAGCGGAAAGTTTGTGTACGCTTATGGAAATGCTGTTTCTCAGTCTGCATATTATCTGGGGTCTGTAGCAGATCAGTATTACTTGCATCCTGCGGGTGGAATAGAACTGAAAGGGCTTGCTACTGAAGTTACATTCTTTAAGGATTTTGCGGATAAATACGGAATCGGGATTGAAGTGATCCGTCATGGTAAATTCAAGTCGGCGGTAGAGCCTTTCTTAAGGAACGATATCTCTCCTGAAAATAAGGAACAGCTAAGTACTCTTCTGAACGATCTTTGGAAGAATACCTCTAATAAAATGGCGGTTTCCAGAAAAATTGATACCGCTCAGTTCAGAACAATTGTGGACAGCTTATACGGAATGATTCCTGAGCAGGGATTAAAATACAGACTTGCTGATAAGCTTATTCAGAAAACTGAATATGAGAATCTGGTTAAATCGAAATTAAGCATTAAAGAAAAAGAAAAGCTCAACAAGATCTCCCTTACCAGCTATATCAGTTCATATGCTGATGAGGATAAGTCCGGAGAAAAAGTTGCTGTACTCTATGCCTCGGGGTCCATTAATAATGGAGACGGATATAGCGATATCTATTCAGACAAATACGTAAAGTATATTAAGAAGCTTCAGGAAGATGATAAAGTAAAGGCTGTTGTTTTCAGGATCAACTCTCCGGGCGGAAGTGCTAATGCTTCAGATGAAATTTTATTTGAGCTTCAGCAGCTGAAAAAGAAAAAACCTCTTATTGTTTCCTTTGGGGATTACGCGGCGTCCGGCGGATATTATGTGGCTATGGCAGCAGACAAAATTTATTCTGAGCCCAATACATTGACTGGTTCTATAGGAGTTTTTGGAGTATTGCCTTATTATAAGGATATCGCCAATAAAAATGGAATACGTGCTGATGTAGTCGCTACCAATGCCAATTCAATGTTTTATTCCGGACTGAATGGAGTAACTCCTTATGGGGTTAATATGATGACCAAAAGTGTGGAAGGTACCTATAAGAGATTTGTGCATTTTGTAACGCAAAACAGAAAGCAGACTTTCGAACAGATCGACAGTGTAGGCGGTGGTAGAGTATGGAGTGGCGTACGGGCCAAGCAGATTGGTCTGGTAGACGAATTGGGAACATTAAATGATGCCGTGAAATTCGCTGCGCAGAAAGCCGGACTGAAATCCTATCATGTAGACTCTTTTCCTAAAAAGATGTCTCCTCTTGAACAGATTTTCAAAGACCTGAATGAAGAAGATGTTTCTGCAAGGATCATTAAAAATAAAATAGGGAAATCCAATTATGAGATTTTACAACAGATTACAGATAAAAAACTGCAGTCTGACATCAAGATGGAAATGCCTTATCAAATTAGAATCGACTAACTAAATTATATTGTAAACAAAAATCCCGGATCTGAATTTCAGATCCGGGATTTTATTTTTTTATTACTGTCAGTTAGCTTTTCCTTGTCGCCATTCCATAAATCCAGAGCACGATAAGTGATCCTCCTATAGCAAGCAACATACTTCTGAAATCAAAATTGTCAACTGTTCCCCAGCCCAGGAAACTTCCTATAAATCCTCCAACAAATGCTCCAATGATTCCAAGGATAATTGTGATGAGCCATCCGCCGCCCTGTGTTCCAGGCATAATTAATTTTGCAATAGCTCCCGCGATAAGACCAAATATGATCCAAGTTAAAATTCCCATAGTTTTAAGATTTTAATTATTAATATTTAAAGTGATTATTTCTTAATGTAAGGGAAAATATGATATAAATCATCTTTTCTTGAAGAATGAGTCTACAAATTCCGTACCATTAAAAAGTTGCAGGTCCTGCATCTTTTCTCCGACACCGATATATTTTACAGGAATCTGAAACTGATCGGAGATACCAATAACGACACCGCCTTTGGCTGTTCCATCAAGTTTTGTCACCGCCAAGGCGTTCACTTCAGTGGCAGCAGTAAACTGTCTGGCTTGTTCGAAAGCATTTTGGCCGGTAGAGCCGTCAAGAACAAGCAGAATCTCATGAGGAGCATCAGGAATTACCTTCTGCATAACTCTTTTTATTTTCGAAAGTTCGTTCATCAGGTTGACTTTATTATGAAGTCTGCCTGCAGTATCAATAATGACCACATCAGCATTTTGTGCCACAGCGCTTTGTACCGTATCAAATGCAACGGAGGCGGGATCAGATCCCATTTCCTGTTTTACAATAGGAACACCCACTCTTTCGCTCCAGATTACAAGTTGATCTACTGCAGCGGCTCTGAAGGTGTCAGCCGCTCCAAGAACTACTTTTTTACCCTCTGATTTAAACTGGTGAGCCAGTTTTCCTATGGTTGTTGTTTTTCCCACTCCGTTTACCCCTACTACCATAATGACGTATGGCTTTTTGGAGGCATCAATATTCCCGGTTCCTGCATGAGGATTTTCGAGAAGCAATCCGGAAATCTCTTCACGAAGAATCTTATCCAGTTCGTTTACCCCAACATATTTATCTTTGGCAACGCGCTCTTCAATTCGTTCTATAATTTTAATAGTGGTAGAGGCCCCCACGTCGGAGGCAATCAGTATTTCTTCAAGATCATCCAGTACCTCGTCATCTACTTTGCTTTTGCCGACTACGGCTTTCGTCATTTTTTCAAAGAATCCCTGACTGGATTTTTCCAATCCTTTATCCAGAGTTTCTTTTTCTTCCTTTTTAAAAATATTTTTAAACCAACTCATAGTTTTAGCTTATTCTAATTTGTTTTTAATCACTGCTGTGGCTTCCACTTCGATAAGCACATCATCTCTGAAAAGCCTGCTCACTTCTATAAGGCTGCTTACGGGAGGGTTTTGGAGATTGATATGTAAATCCCTGACTTTTCTGAAATCAGGCGTTTTTGTGATATCTGTGATGAAAATACCCAGCTTTATAATATCCTTACCTGTAGCACCATATTCTTTCAGGATATTTTCAATATTTCTGAAAACCTGATGAGTCTGTTCTTCTACATTGTTTCCCACCAGCTTTCCTTCAGCGCTTAAAGGAACCTGTCCGGATAACAAAATCATCCTGGAATTGCCACAGTCAATGCTTACTGATTGAGACAGCCCTTTAATGCTGAAAACTTTTGGTGAACTTTTATATTCTATTGGATCCATTGTTTTCTGACTGAATGAAAATAGAAAAAATATCGTACACCCAAGAGTAAGAATTTTTTTCATATTTAATTGATTCATAATCCGGTGAGCAAAGATAACAAAAAAACTACCCAAAAGATCAGTGTTTTTTTTACATTACACATAAATTATGGTCTATTTTGCAGGTAGTGTGCGGCTTTGCACATGGGTATTGTTTCTCTTATTTATGTTATAATTCTACCTTATCTCCAAGTCTGGCGATACGGAAACCATTTGCCAAAACAGCTTTTGTTTGCGGGCTATCCGGAAGTAAAAGTGCGTTCGTATGATTGAAATGAATAAAATATACTTTCTTTTTGTCTTGAGGGGACAAACTCTTAAAAAGTTCCATACTCTCCGTTACCAATGGATGTGGAATTTCTGCAATATCTCTAAACCCTACTTCTTCTGCATCGTAAAATGTAGCATCCAGAAACGCATAGTCAACAGTCTTGATGAGATCTGTGACTGTATGCTTCCATACGTTCCATTTATCAATGTCAGGGATGAACAGCGCTTTTTTATTCGGGCCTTTGATCAGGTATCCTACCGTTTCCGAGTATTCATCCCGGTGAGGAACCTGAATAGGGGTTACCTGGAGATGCGTGTTAATTTGCAAAGGCACTTCATTTTGCATTTCCTGGAGCGAAATATTTTTTAAATGGGTCAATTGTGACCATGGACCATTGTTTTCAACATACTTCTTAAGTCTTGGCATAGCATAAACCGGAACGTTTTTGGAATTCATGGCTTCTCTTCCTAAAAACATCAAGCCGGTATAATGGCCAATGTGTGCATGGGTAATAAAAATTCCATCCGGTGCTGTCTTATCTGCTGTACCGGATTGTTCTTGTAATAATTGAAGTTGGTGAGGGAAATCCGGACTGGCATCAAAAATATAGTTTTTCTGAAGATCATAATCTATGATTCCCAGTGATGTTACTTTTCTGTCCTGTTTTGGATGCTTCCAAAGATCTGCACAGCAGCTTTTTTTGCAAGCTGCCTGTGGTGAGCCTGCATCCTGTACATTTCCCAGGACAATGAGTGTAACTCCTTTGTGTGGGCTTCCTTTTTCTTGGTTCTTGCTATTTTGGGCGTCTATAGAGCCTTGGAGGCCAATGCCTAATAACAGAATGACTAACGATTTCATTTGTGTATCCTTTTGAGATATAAAAATAAAAAAACTACCCAAAATATGAGTAGTTTTTTATATTGTAAATAAAGTACTGATTATTTTTTTAAATAACCATCTACTTCATCAGCATTCATTACTTTTTCTTCGAAAACGTAAGCTCCTGATTTAGAAGACTTAACCATTTTCACCACTTTAGTCATCTTTTTAGACTGACCGCTTTGTAGGGTTGCTACTACTTTCTTTGCCATGGTAAATTATTATTTATAAATTACTTGATTTCTTTGTGAAGGGTAGATCTCTTAAGAACAGGATTATACTTTTTAAGCTCTAATCTCTCTGTAGTGTTCTTTTTATTCTTTGTAGAAATGTATCTAGACATTCCTGGCATACCACTTTCTTTGTGTTCTGTACATTCAAGGATTACTTGAACTCTGTTTCCTTTTTTTGCCATGATGTATTAATTCTTTTTAATCAATCCGTTTCTAGTAGCTCTTTCAATAGCTTCTTCGATTCCAATCTTGTTAATCACTCTCAATCCATGAGCTGATACTTTCAGTGTTACGTGCTTATCTTGCTCCGGAAGGTAAAACTTCTTCTCCAATAAGTTAATTTCAAAACGACGCTTCGTTTTGTTATTAGCGTGAGAAACGTTGTTACCAACCATTGCACGCTTTCCTGTTATTTGGCAAATTCTTGACATATCTCGATGTTCTTATTTGTATAATATTTGAGAGTGCAAAATAACGAAGAATTTTTTAGATAGACAAATCTTTTGGAAAATATTTGCAAATAAGTGGCTGATTAATAATATTGAATTTTAAAATAAGCGAATCCCCGAAATGGCACAGAGAATCAGGGCTGATATATTTCATACAGCCATTTTTGAAGGAAAATAATTTAAAATTCTATCTTTGTTTTTAATTAATCTAAATAAGAATAACATGAAGAGGATCTATATTCTTTTATCTATGCTTCCCGTCGCTGCTTCTGCACAAAGTTTCACAGAGATACAGACCGGGATGAACAATTTCTACTATTCAGCGGTTGATATTGCTGATATGGATAACGATGGGACACAGGATATTGTGATAAACGGAGCCATTGATTCGGATGGAGATGGAAATGTAGACAAGACCTTTAATGAAGTATATAAAAATGATGGGGCGGCATTATCGGCATATGCAGGTTTGGGTCTGGATGCAACCCATCTTGGGGATATAAAATTTATTGACTACAATAATGACGGGCTGATGGATATTATTTCCACCGGACTTAGTTATATGGATATTGTTAATTATAAACATTACAGATTTAAGAATACCGGAACAGACTTTGTAAAAGAAGAGGAGCTGCCGGGAAAAGTTTACGGATCGATGGAAGTCTTTGACTTTAATCATGATGGTAAGCTCGATTATGCCATTAATGGAACTCAGTTTGGTCATACTGGAGGAGGTTTTGTGAATACCCTGGATCTATACCGAAATACAGGGTCGGGATTCGATATGATTGAGAATTGGGTAGAGGGAACTCAGAACGGAAGTTTTAAGGTCGTGGATCTTAACAATGATCATCTTTTGGATCTTGTCCTGATTGGGTCAGATATCAATTCCGATCCGATATCCAAGGTCTACATAAATCAGGGCGGGACACTTGCTCTTGCCCAGACTTTCGATCCTGTAGCAGTAGGGAAAATAGAAACAGCAGACTTCAATGGAGATGGTTTCCAGGATGTCGTAGTAGTAGGAAAAGACCAGAATGATGACGGGTATTTTGCTGTTTTAATGAATGATGGTACCGGAACATTGGTTACTCAGCAGATCAGTATGCCTGATTTTTCTGATGCTTCGGTAAGTGTTGGGGATCTTAATAATGATGGGTACTATGATATGATTGTATCCGGAAATGTAGATTACAATGCTGTAGTAAAAACTTATCTCTATAATGCAGCAAGCCAGACCTTCACCGAAAGCACTGTTACGGGCTTGCATCAGCTTGGAGGGCCTGGTTTCGTACAGCTGTTTGACTTTGATCATGATCGTCACCTGGATGTTCTGCTGAGCGGATTTGACTGGTCAGCTGCCGACTTGCCATCACTGACCAAAGTTTTCACAAACAACTCCACAGAAGTCAATTTGGCGCCAACGCCACCTACCTCCCTGAATATGACCAAAAATGGAAACCGATTCAATTTCTCATGGAGTGGGGCAACGGATGATAAAACACCTGTCAATGCACTGCGTTATGAAATTAAGGTAGGATCTTCACAAGGAGCTCAGGATATCGCCAAATATATAGTGACAACACCGTCATGGTTCCTAGAGCTTGACCCTTCCATTCAGAATGTTTACTGGAGTATAAGGTCTATTGATGCGTCTAAAGTGTATTCTGCTCCTTCTGACATAAGCGGTACCCTGGGAACAAAAGATGTTCGGATAAAAAACGAACTTGTCGTTTATCCTAATCCTGCTTCTGATAAAGTATACATCAAAGGAGAAAAGGTTTCAGAAGCTGAATTGTATTCAGCGGACGGAAGAAAACTGAATGTTGTCCTACGCAGCGACCAATCGATTGAAGTCTCTCATCTGCCAAAAGGAGTTTATATTTTAAAACTGAAGATAAAAAACGAAATAACCACGAGAAAACTTACGATTAAATAATTGAATTATTCTATCTTCTATCATGAGAAAAGCCAGACGTCCAGCTGGCTTTTCTTTTTTTATGGAATAAAAATCTGCGTGATCTGCAAAATCAGCGAGAAGACTAATCGCTCGCAAATCCTGCTGATCAGCAGATATTTGTTATTATTTATATGAAGATTAGCGCAATTTGTGTTTAAAAACTACGCTTTCTTTGTTTTCTTTTTGAACCATTCAATCAGGAAATAAAACAATAAAAATCCCAAAGCAAAAATTGAAAACCTTGAAAGAAGGTCTCCGGCTCTGCTATAGAAGGTCATGTTTTCATACAGGTTTACCTTTGCGAACAGAGTGGTCTGGTCGCCATAGAAAGTATCCGCTGTCACTTCTCCTTTAGCGTTGATATGGGCAGAGATGCCGCTGTTGGCTGCTCTTGCAATTTCACGACGGGTTTCTATCGCTCTCAGTTTTGCATAGGCTAAAAGCTGTTTGTGGCCTTCCGTTACGCCCCACCAGGAATCATTGGTCATAATCCCCAGAAAGTTCGCTCCTTTTTTTACATAGTCTGTAACGAATTCCCCATAAATACTTTCATAGCAGATAATAGGTGCCATCTTTCCTTTGTTGTAAGGGTTTGAAAAGGCAATTCTTTCTTTATCAGTACCCAAAGATGCTACCGTACCACCCAGATTCAGCATGGCATTCCCTAGAATAGGTTTCAGGACATTAATGTAAGGGAAGATTTCAACTCCCGGTACCAGCTTTCCTTTATGGTATACCTGTACTTTCTGACCAGGTGCAAGCTGCACAGCGGTATTGTAGCTCGCTATCCACAATCCCGGATTGATCTCATAAGCTTCCTTGGGTCTGTCGGCTCCATTGAGGTAAAACTGATGTGATGAAATCCCTGTTGCAAAAACTGCCCGCGGATGTTGGGTTAGGAAATTTTTGACGTTGTTGAGCAGTAAGCTTTTCTCAAAAGCGGTTTCTGAAATCGATCCTCTTCCCGGAAGTGCTGTTTCCGGGGCGATATAGTAATCTATTTTGCCTGTGGAGTTCTTCTCTGCCAGCGCCAGTAGATCCTGTTCAATGGTCAGGCTGTCTTTGGAATATTTTTCGGCATACGGATCCAGGTCCGGCTGTAACATCAGAACGTTAACCTGTCCCGACGGTTTCTCGTCAAAATTATAATATTTGATGACGGAAATAATCATGGGAAGAATAATTAAAGCCCCCGCAATTGAGCTGTTTTTAATTAAATCTTTTTTCTTTCTTCCTGCTTCCCATGTTCTTATGGTGTAAAATATCAGAATGTTAATGGAAAGAATCCAGAAGCTTCCACCGGTTGCTCCCAGAGTATCATACCATTGGATAAGCTTTGGATAATCTGCAAATGCGTTACCCAGATTCAGCCATGGCCACGTAAGTTCCCAACCCAGATGGAATTTTTCGAAACTCATCCATATGGCAATGAAAAATGCCAGCCCCCAATACGTTCCCTGAGCATTTTTGTACCAGTGATAACACTGAAATACCAGTGAGTAGAGAAGGGAGTTCACCAGAACAGGGAATACGACGGCCATCAGAGAATGGCTTCCGTCAGGATTTTTAGAGCCATACAGCCATCCCGTTGTGACAATGTTCCAGATCACAAAACAAAGGTAGGAAAGTCCGAAAACAACCCAGTTTTTTCTTTTGTAGCCTGAAAATTTGGACACCCCATGTTCCATCATCAATAGCGGAACGAGCGCGAAGAATATAAAAAACGGAACTCCATAAGTTGGCCATGAAACCGACAGCAGCATTGCTGAAATAAGTGTAAGTAGAACGTATTTCATTAAATTGTTTTAACATACAAATTTAATGTTTTTGAAATGAATATATTAGCACAGGATGTTAAAGAAAGTTTATAAAATTTTAATTGTTCCTTATACGCTGTTTCTGCTCTACCTGATGTTTCTCGGGATGGGCAGGTTTCAGTATGAGGATCACCTGATCCGTGTGGAGCCTGTTTTTTCTACCATAGAGTTTATAAAGAATACCATCCGATGGGAAGATATTATCAGAATAGTCCTCGGAAATATCACTATGTTTATTCCCTTTGGTTTTCTCGGCTGGGCTTTGCCGGCATTAAGGGATCTGAAAACACTAATCTTTTCTTTTGTTTCGGCGATTGTTATTGTGGAAGCGCTTCATTACTTTACAAGAATGGGAATATTTGAGCTCGATGATGTGATGCTGAATACTTTCGGGGTTTATCTGGGGTGGCTGTGTTGTCGCTGGATTGAAAAAAGGATCAACTGTTGAGTTCCTTAGCTCTTTTTTCAGCATTCAAAATGCCCTCCTTTAAAATTTCCTTCAAGCTGTTTTCTTCAAATGTTTTAAGGGCTGCTTCGGTTGTTCCGCCTTTGGAAGCAACATCCTGAATAAGTTCTTCAAGGTTTTTTTCTGAGTTGTTGATCAGATGATACGCCCCAAGCATCGTTTGCTTTACAAACAGTTTAGACAGGTTTTCTTCAATTCCCATTTCCATTCCTGCTTTGATCATAGCATCAATGATATAATAGAAATATGCCGGTCCGCTTCCTGAAAGCGCGGTGACACCGTCCAGAAGTTCTTCATTTTCCAGATATACGGATCTTCCGGTACTGTTCAGCAACCTTTCAATATTGATCAACTGGCTGAAAGAAATACCGTCTGCAGCAGTATATCCTGTAATTCCCATTCCGAGAAGCGTGGGAGAATTAGGCATTGCTCTTACCACAAGCGGATGATTCAGAGATTTCTGAATCTTTTCGATATTGATTCCTGCCATAATGGATAAAATCATCTGGTTTTCTTTTACGCTAAAGCGGATATTCTGAGCTACCCAATGGAAATCCTGTGGTTTTACAGCAATAATGATCAGGTCTGCATCCAGTTCCGTGATCTCTTCGAAAGTAGAAATTTGAGATCTGGGGAATTCTTCAGCTATTTTGTTTTTTTTTGACGGATTTCTGATGATCAGATGAAGGCTCTCAGGCTTGATCAGTTCATATTTTAAGAATGATTTTGAAAAGGAAAGGCCCATATTTCCGGCTCCAAGAATAGCGATTTTCATACGTATGTATTTTGTGTTTTATTTCAGGTATTTTCTGAAAACTTTGGTATAATTGTCGTTAAAATTAATAACGTGTATATTTTTAAAAGAGATTTTATGGGGAGTGGTGAATTTACCTGCAGGATCATAATTTTTAATAACTACAGATTTTTCATCAATTTCTAAAATTTCACCAATCGAAAAAATATCTCTTTTGTTTTTCTTACTTTCGATGCTGCAGTGGAAATCCTGCTTTTTGATTGATTTGAAAAGAGATTCTCCGTTTTCTACATTTGTTTTATCAATGATATTTTGATCAAAACGGACAAGTTTTTCCTCTAAATAAATCGCTTTAGAAATTTTATCATATCTACTGTGGCGTATTCCTCTCACTTTGCTGTAAGGAACAATTTTAACGCCTACCAGAGCAAAGTCATTAGACTCCTCAATCATAAGAAAATGATCAGAAAACTTAACGATAAAACCAAAGATAGCAGAATCGTTATCATGATCAAGATATACTTTGACAAAATCAGTATTCTTAATATGCTTTTGAATAAGCCTTTTAAATTCTTTTTCTGTCAGATTTTTTCCCATTTATTACTTCCTTTTAAATAATATTCACTTCCCGTTCAAGTTCTATTCCAAACCTTTCCTGTACCGATTTGATGATCTGAGTAGAAAAGTCAAAAATTTCTTTTCCGGTTGCCTCTCCGGTAGCATTGATGATTACTAAAGACTGGAGCTTGTGGGAAGCGACGTTTCCAAGCTGTTTCCCTTTCCATCCGCATTGCTCGATCAGCCATCCCGCAGGAACTTTTACCATATCCCCGTTAGGATAACCCTGGATGTTTTCAAATTGCTGCTTTAATGCTTCAAATTGAGCCAAAGGGATGGTCGGGTTTTTGAAAAAACTTCCCGCATTTCCGATTTCTTTGGGATCCGGCAGTTTGCTCTGCCTGATATGGATCACAGCGTTGGAAATATCCTGAATGGTCGGGTTTTTGATACCGAGGTGATCCAGTTCAGATCTTATTGCTCCATATTCTGTTTTTGTGTGGTGATCTTTTCGGGTGAGCTTAAAAGTTACTTCCAGGATGACATACCGTCCTTTTCCTTCCTGTTTGAAAACGGAATCCCTGTACCCGAATCTGCATTGCTCAAGATTGAAAACCTTAAGGGTCTGATCTTCTAAATCCAATACCTGACAATTTACAAAAACATCTTTGATTTCCGTTCCATAAGCGCCAATATTCTGCATCGGTGATGTTCCCACATTTCCGGGAATTAAAGAAAGGTTTTCCAATCCGCCATAATTGTTCTTCAAACAATACATGACCAGCTCATGCCAGTTTTCACCTGCTTTTGCGGTGACCAGAACTTCATTATCATTGATTTCCTCCCGGGAAATTCCTGTCAAATCAATTTTAATGGCCAGGCCGTCAAAATCCCGGGTCAGCAGGATATTGCTTCCGCCTCCCAAAAACAAAAGGGGAAGATGGTGTTGTTTTGAAAAGCTAAGAGCATCCCGCAGTTCATCGATTGTCCTGATGTCTGTGAAGTATTTCGATTTCGCATCAACGCCGAAAGTGTTGTATGGCTTTAAGGAAAAATTTTCTTGCATGTTTTATTTGTATTCTTTTGGAAGAATATTATCTAAGTGTTCTTTAAACTCCTGAAGCTGTTTGTAATGGGTCTGATCTACAAAAGAATTGACAAAGATGTGAGCTTTTTTCGGAGTTCGTATCTGGAATGTTTCATCGATTCCGTCTACCGACTGCTGGCTTGGAGAACTTTTGATATGGTCAAGGTCCTTTACCTGAATGGATGAGATCAGCCGTGTCCAGGTTTCTGCAGTGATGGATGAAGCCCATTCTTCATGAGTTCTGTCTACCGTAGCACCTTTTTCCGCAAAAACAGAATCCCTGGTGACCTTAATGATCCGGTATTCACCCAAAGTTCCGCCAATATGGGAGATGCTGATGTAGGTAATCTCGTTTGGATTTGTAGCAACTTCAGGTTGTTGTTCCTTTTTGGAATCACAGGAAAAAAATGCCGACAGCAAAAGAATGGAAAACAGGATTTTCTGAAGTGTATTTTTTGTTGTCGGCATCATTGTGTATTTACAGGCTAAATTCTTGTCTGTATTGCTTTAAAGCATTTTTAAGAATTTCAGCACTTTTTCTTAAATCTTCTTCTTTCAGGACGTAAGCGATTCTTACCTGCTTTTTCCCTAATTCAGGATCGCTGTAGAATCCTCCTGCTGGAGCTACCATAATGGTCTCGTTGTTAAGAGAATATTTCTCCAGCAGCCATTGTGCAAACTTTTCGGTATCATCTACCGGAAGTTCCGCTACACAATAGAAAGCTCCTCTTGGTTTAGGACAAATCACTCCAGGGATTGCATTAAGAAGGTCAACAAGAACATTTCTTCGGTGCGTGTATTCTTCTCTTACCGCTCTGATGTATGGCCCATCGTTCTGATGTGCTGCCGTTGCAGCAATCTGTCCCAGAAGAACAGGGCTTAGTCTCGCCTGTGCAAATAGCATGGCTGCGTTGCGGATTTTGGCAGAACGCGTTACCATACATCCGATTCTTACCCCACACATCGAGTAACGCTTAGATTCTGAATCTATGATGATGCAGTTTTCACTCAGTTCCGGGAAATCAAGCATTGAGATCTGCTGTTTCCCATCATATACATACTCTCTGTATACTTCGTCTGAAATGATAACAATGTCATATTTTAAAGCAATTTCGGCAAGCTTTTGTAGCTCCTCACGGGTGTACAGGTATCCCGTTGGATTCCCTGGGTTACAAATGATAATTGCTCTTGTTTTTTCTGTGATTTTTTTCTCGAATTCTTCAATGGGAGGAAGGGCAAAACCTGTATCGATCGTAGATGGAACTGCTACCACATTCACATCGAATGTGCTGGTGAAACCATTGTAGTTCGCATAATACGGTTCCGGAATGATCACTTCATCCCCTTCGTCACACAGGGTAGAGATCGCAAAATTCAGCGCTTCAGATCCACCATTGGTAACAATAAAGTTATCAGGAGTCAGGTCTGAAAAGCCAATCGAATGATAATACTCTGTAAGGGCTTTTCTGTATTCTATATTACCTTCAGAAAGCGCATATTCCAATACTTTTAAATCAATATTTTTTAAAGCATTTAAAGCTGTTTCCGGAGTTTCAATATCAGGCTGCCCGATATTAAGGTGATATACTTTTATTCCTTTCTGCTTAGCTTGTAAGGCAAAAGGAACCAGTTTTCTTACCGGCGATGGCGGCATGTGCAGTGCTCTGTTTGAAATATTCGGCATTGTTTAAAAATTTGTATGACAAAAATAAGATTTAATTTCTCAATAATAAAATTAAGAGGTCATAAGAAGAAACTCATCTATAGGGTTTTTATTTCTTTTTAAAAGTTAATGTTGATAATTATGATATTGATATTTAAGTAAAATTAATTTTATTTTAAATATTTATTAAAAAATAATCTTTACGTATCAATATTTTTATTAATTTAACACACAAATGTGAATAAAATGACAATAAATTTATTTTTTAGAGCAATTCCCGCTATTGCTCTTTTTGCAGCCTCAGGTATGATGGGGCAAAATTTTCAGACACTGCCGGTTTCTTCCGGTTATAATGCCGATGTAATTGCTAATGGAGTAGGCCCTGCTTCAGCTTCTACTACCATTGATGTTGACGGCGTTTCCTATGCTTTCGTAGCACGGGACTTCCAGCTTACAGGAACCAGCACACCACTTACATACGGTATTCCTGCCAATGGTATGATCAGTTCGATGGTAGCTTCAACTCCGGGATTAAGCTATCAGCTTGGAGATCTAAGCTCAAATAATTCCTTAAGGATCGATACAAATGCAGCCGGCAGCAATACCGGAACAATGACGTTTTCCAATCCTGTAGCTGCTTTCAAGCTATATATGCTTTCTACAAGCGGAAGTGGGGCTTCTACGGTAGATGTTGTTGTGAACTTTACAGACAATACTTCACAGACCTTTACAGGGCAAAGTATTTCAGACTGGTATGGGGGATCCGACTATGCCATTCAGGGGATTGGAAGAATACTTATCACAAGCAATGGTTTGGAATCAAGCAGCACCAATCCACGGCTTTATCAGACCGTTTTAAATATTGATGCGGCCAATCAGGCTAAGCCTGTCCAGAGTGTAACGGTTACCAAAACCAACAGCTCAGGAGTTGCCAATATTTTTGCATTCTCTGCAGAAGCTTATACAGACTGTCTTTCGCCGGTATTGTCACCTACAGGAACGGTGAGCTCCAATACGGCTGATATTTCTTGGACCATACCTTCGGGAACACCGGGAGTAAGCCATGATATTTATTACAGTACGAGCCCTACAGTACCTAACAGTGCCACGGTTCCCAATCACCCTGATGTGACGGGGACTTCTTATACGCTCAGCAGCCTTTCTCCAAGCACAACTTATTACTACTGGGTAAGAACGAACTGCAATGGAACTACGGCTAAAAGTGCCTGGTCATTCCCTAAAACATTTACCACCCTATGTGGTTCTGTACTGCCATCATATACCAATGATTTCGGCAGCTTTCCGGGGACATGCTGGGTGAATAACCAGACCGGCGGTACTCCTGATACAGGATCTACCGGTACCACATCCAGCCCATACTGGTCGCAGCGTAACTTCTTAAATACATCAGCCAACGGGCCTTCTGCTCACATGAATATATATTCTAACAACAGAACAGGATGGCTGAAAACAGTTCCTTTTGATTTGTCGGCAGGAGGGTATAGAGTAAAATTTAAATACGGTGTAACCACGTATTCCGGAACAGCGGCTTCAGCCATGGGATCTGATGATGTTGTACATTTTATGGTTTCCAATGATGGAGGCAATACCTGGGTCATATTGCAGACGTGGGACAACAGTACCTCTATCTCCAATACGGCAAATGATTATATTTATAATCTAACGGCATACAACAGTGGCAATACAATGTTTGCTTTTTATGGGACTTCAGGAAGTACGTATGATAACCAGGACTATAATTTCTATGTAGATGACTTTACGGTTGAAAGTGCTCAGCTGAGTACCTCAGAGGTAAGCCGTTCGGAAAGAAAGGCTGCGGTACATCCCAATCCTTTTAAAGATATTCTTTATATTTCAGATACCAGAGAGGTAAGATCCATCTCAGTGACGGATGTATCAGGAAAGGCCTTACTGAAAATTGAAGGTTCTGTAAAAGAAATTAACCTGAGCAATCTGAACACCGGATTGTATTTTGTAACCCTTTATTTTAAAGATGGTTCCCAATCTACGGTTAAAGCAGTAAAAAAGTAATTTTTTGAGTTAATAATTACTGAAGGCAGCTATATTCTGTATAGCTGCCTTTTTTTGCACTTATGAGAAATATTTTTCCACACAAGAATTTACTGATGAAAAGAGGTCTGCTGGAAACCTACCTTAAGATTACGGATCAGGTACAAAAGTTGTGGAGAGACGATTTTTTTTCCTATTATACTTTTGCCTTGAAGCAAAAGTATACAAAAGTTCAAGACTGGAATCATCCGCTAAAAATTGACCTTGCCTCCTAAAATTTCCAAACTCGCATGGATTCTACATTGGTTATTCGACTCAATAGGGTAGCCATGCTCAAACACTGGAAATTTTTTAACGGATTCAAGAACAATTTTTTTAACGCTCCTGATTCCTAGGTCGATTAAAGAATACTTACAACTATTTTTCATAGTTCTTATTGGGGGTGAGCCGATTAGAAAAAACCTCTGAAAAATATACTTAAACATCTGTGGTTAATTTTTCTTACTTATACTCTAAAATCGACGATTATCTCTCTTCAGTCGATGAATGTTAGTCCTACGGAGTCAAACAGTGATTGGTATACAATCCCAATATTATTTTTTCTATTCACATTAACTCAACTTTTTGCTTGCCTCCCTAACTTTTGCGCCTGATGTAAGATTACGCTCATAAAACCAACGGGGTTCGGGTTCAGATGTTTACTGTATATAATTTTGTAAAATAATTGTACTTTAGAAAAAAATTAAAACATGCAGATTCAGGCCGCGTCCACAGAAGACTATATTTCTAAGATTCCTGCAGAGAGGCAGGATTCTTTCAGAAAACTTTTTAATACGGTGAATGATAACCTTCCGGAAGGTTTTGAAGAAAATGCCAGCTATGGAATGATAGGCTGGGGTGTTCCATTGAAAACTTATCCTGCAGGGTACCACTGTACACCGGGTATGCCGTTACCATTCATCAGTGTGGCTTCCCAGAAGAATTTTATTGCGTTGTATCATATGGGCATATACGCCAGACCCGAACTTTTAGAATGGTTCGTTGCAGAATTTCCGAAACATTCCAAAAAGAAACTGGATATGGGAAAATCCTGTATCCGTTTCAAAAAGGCGGAGGATATTCCTTTTGACCTGATTGCTGAACTGAGCCGGAAAATGACTCCCGAAGATTGGATCAGTACGTACGAATCGCAATACAAAAAGTAATACAAAGCTCCGGAATCAATATGATTTCGGAGCTTTTTTTTGGATTGGCTTTGTGAGGCTGGGGGCTGGAAGAGGGAAGTGTTGTAAAACTGTCCGGCCCTCCTGCTTCCTGGCTTCCATTTATTCTAAAATTCAATATCCCAGATTCCTGTTTTCCGCTCCAGCTCAATTAAGGCAGAAGCGTTTTCTGCCAGGAGCTGAAAATAGTTTTGTCTCAGCTCATTATAGGTACGCTGGGCATTGAGAACTTCCAGGATTGAACTTTCTCCCCGCTGATAGCTGTAGGTAATTCCTTTCAGAATGCTCTCTGCTTCTTTCAGCATACCGTTGTCAAATTGGCGCAACTGATTTTGGGCCGATACATATTGCTGGTAAGCCTGCGTTACTTCCATCCGGACCCTGTTTTCAATCTGTCTGTATTCGGTTTCCGCTTGTGAATAACCCATTTCAGCGATCTTCAGATCCATATTCCGGCGGTTTGAAAACTTCAACGGAATACTAAGCCCCAGTTTTACGGTGTTGACGGCTGGTGAGGGAGCTATTTCGTTAGTAGCAACGGTATTGCGGCCCGCACCGGCACTTATTCCCAGGTCAATGACACGGTTTGCTTTTTCAAGTTTAATACGGCTTCTGGTGGTATGGATATTCTGTTTAGAAGCTAAAAGGTCTGCTCTTTCATTAAACGCTTTTATAATAAGATCATTTAATTCAAAAGTCCTGTTGAAAGCGTTGAGGTCTCCCATAATCTCTTTTCCTGAGCTATCACTTCCGACAAAATCAGAAAGAGCTGTCACGGACTGTTGGGCGGTACCTTCCAGATGATATACCTCATTAAGTAAAGACGCTGCTTCAAGTCTGCTCTGCTGGGAAGTGACCCTGGAAATATCCCCCAGTTTATACCGGATGCTGTCTGATTTCGCCAGCTTCAGCATTGTCTGGTAGGATTCTTTCTGAACACTTAAAAGAGCCTTTGACTTTAAAGCATCAACATACCCGAGGGTTGCATCGGCAAGAAGATTTCTCAGGTAGTCCTGCAGCTGTAACTTTGAATACTCAGCTTCGTTTTTTGCCGTTTCTATTCTTGCTTTTCTTTTACCACCAAGTTCCAGGGTCCAGCTTACTTCTCCTTCCATGGTGTAGCCCATGTCTTTGGAGACTCCATTGTTGGAACTTTCTATTCCTATCTGCGGATCGGGAAACATCCCTGCGGTAAGAACAGATGCTTCTGCTATACTGATATTATACTTCTGCGCAGCCAAACCAAGGTTTTTATCTTTAACATCCATAAGATATTCATTGAAGCTCAAGGATTGTTTTTCGGTCTGAGCCTGAAGCTCTATGTTTACAAATACACAAAAAAGCAGGCTAAAAAAAATATTAGATTTCATGGGAAGATGCATTTTGTTTTTCAAAACGTTGTTCAGCTAAATAATAGATTGCGGGCAATACAAACAGGGTAAGGAAGGTGGAGAACATCAGTCCGTAGACAATGACGGTTGCCAAAGGTCTCTGAACATCCGACCCAATTCCGGTGGCCAAAGATGCCGGCAGAAGTCCGATGATAGCAACAGAGGCAGTCATCAATACAGGCCGGAAGCGGTCTTTCGCGCCCTGCATAACCGAATTTTTAAGGTCAATTCCATTTTTCCGCAGGGTGTTGATGTGGGAGACCATGATCACTCCATTCTGAATGGCTACTCCGAATAAAGCGATAAAACCTACAGCAGAGGAGACATTCAATGACATTCCACGGATATTAAGAGCCAGCATTCCACCAAATAAAGCAAGGGGAATAATACTCATCAATACAATCGCCTGTCTGAAAGTACCAAATGCTCCATAAAGCAACAGGAACATAATGGCCAGGGCTAACGGGACAATGACGGCCAGCCTGGAGTAAGCTCTGTTTTTATTTTCAAACTGGCCACCCCATCTGATCTGGTATTTCTCATGATCATAGCGTACATTTTTTTCAATGCTTTGCTGGGCTTCGCTGAGGAACGAGGTAAGATCTCTTCCCCGCAGATTCAGTTTTACGGTAAGGTGTCTTTTGTTCATTTCCCTGGTGATGGTACTTTCTCCTGTACTGAGCTTCACAGCAGCAATCTGGGAAAGCGGAATTTTTGCTCCTGAAGATGAAGCCAGCATCAGATTACCGATTTTTTCAGGTGTATTCCGGCTGCTTTCCACATAGCGGCAGGAAATGTCGTAGACTTTGTTACCGATAAATATCTGGGACACTGCTTTTCCGCCGAGAGCTGTTTCGATAAGGTCAGTGACATCAGAGACATTAAGCCCGTACTGTGCGATTTTATTTCTGTCCGCAATAATCTGCAGCTGGGGGAGAGGCGGCTCCTGATCAATCGCCAGATCTGCTGATCCCGGAACTTTTTTGAGTAGAGAGAGTATATTTTCGGCAACATTTCTGGTTCCAGCGAAATCATCACCATATATTTTGACAACCAGCTCACTGTGTGCACCGGATATTTTATCCATTACCCCATCGATCATAGGTTGGGAGAATCCTACCGTGAAACCGGGCATTCCTTTATAATCTTCTGCCAGTTCCCGGATAAGGTCTGCCTTTGTTTTTCCCGACGGCCATTCTTTATAAGGCTTTATTCCTACAGAGACTTCAAAGTGGGAAGCAGTCCATGGATCGGTACCATCATCATTACGGCCAGCCTGCACCATAATATAGGTTACTTCGGAGTGCTTAATTGTTCTGAGGCGTAGAGAATCACTCATTTCCTGTGCTTTTTTCAAAGAAATGCCTGGAGGGAGCTGTACCTGCAGCCAGATAGATCCTTCATCAAGCTCCGGCAGGAAATCTTTGCCCACGTGATATGACAGGATGCCAGCTCCCAGAAGTACTATTCCCACGGGAATAAAGATTTTTCGCGGGGCAGACATTATCTTATCAATCCCCTTTCCGTAAGCTGTGCTTACTTTTTCAAGCCATTTGTTATGATAGATTTTTCTCGGTTTTTTATAGATCATATAGGCCAGTCCCGGGATCAGCAGCAGGGCTACAGCTAAAGCTCCCAACAATGCATAGCCTACGGTGAATGCCATAGGGGTAAACAGTTTTTTTTCCACCCTTTCAAAGGCAAACAGAGGAAGATAGGCGGTGATAATTATAACCCCTGAAAAGAAAATAGGTTTGGCAATTTCAGCCGCTTTCTGAATGATGGTCTTTTCTTCAAGTTCCTCATCCGGATGATCTTCTCTTTTCTTCAAAATAGCCTCCAGCATTACAATAGATCCATCTACAATAATCCCGAAATCTATAGCGCCCAAAGAAAGGAGATTGGCCGGGATATTGGTGAAATACATGAGAATGAAGGCGATAAGAAGAGAAAAAGGAATTGTAATAGCGGTGAGTAAAGCTCCTCTCCAGCTTCCCAGGAAGACAATCAGTATGATGATGACCAGTACAATTCCTTCTGTTAATGTGTGGGATACCGTAGTTAAAGTAGTTTTTACCAGGTCGGTTCTGTCCAGATACGTGTGGATCTGTACTCCGGCAGGCAGAATATTCTTATTGAGTTCCTCTACTGCCTCATGAACTCCTGTCAGTACCTGTGATGGGTTTTGACCTTTCAGCAAAAGAACAATTCCGCCTACGCTTTCATTGTAATTTCTCTGCCGGTCTGTAAACCCCAGGATTCCTTTGCGTTCAAGATTTCCATACTTTAAAGCTCCGATATCGTTCAGGAAAACAGGAACTCCTTTTTCTGTTTTGACAACGGTTTTCCCAAGATCATCAAGATTTTTAATCAGCCCGATTCCGCGAACAACATAAGCGAGATCCCCCCGTGGAAGCATGCTTCCTCCTGCACTGGCATTGTTTTTACTGATGGTTTCAATAACCTCAGCCAAAGAAAGTCCATACTGTTCAAGTTTACCGGGGTCAAGCTCAACCTGAAACTGGGTGGTAATACCCCCGAAATTGGTAACATCAGCAATTCCCGAAACCTGTTTTATCCTGGGGATAATCACGAAATTCTGAAGATCGGTAAGTTCCCGTAAGCTTTGGTTATCACTTTCAATGACATACCTGTAGATTTCCCCTACAGGAGAGGTCAAGGGATCCAGCCCCGGCTGTGCCCCATAGGGTAGTGAAACTTCAGCAAGTCTTTCCTGAATGCGCTGTCTTGCCCAGTAATCATCTATTCCGTCGTCAAAAACGATGGTAATCATGGAGAGTCCGAAGGTACTCTTACTCCTCATGACATGCATGCCCGGAATACCGTTAAGGGCTCTTTCGAGCGGGATGGTGATCTGCTGTTCCACTTCTTCAGCTGCCAATCCCTGTACCTGGGTAACGACCTGTGAAGTTGTATCAGCAATATCCGGATATGCTTCGACGGAAAGTTTTGTCCATGAATAATATCCGAAAAACCCTAATAATATAAAGAGGGCCAGTATCAGCCACTTTTTTTGAATAGAAACGGTTAATAACTTTTTCATATGCTAAGTTTAGCGGGAACATGCTGCTCCCTCATTCGACATTTATTTTACATCCAGCAGGTAAATTCCTCCTGTAGTCATTATTTCATCACCTGTAGTAAGACCTGAAGTAACTTTTACCGTTTTTTCAGAGGCTTCAGCTGTGGTTATATCTCTTTTTGTGAAGCGGTTTTTTCCTGTTTTAAGCCATACATACTGATGGTCATCTTTTTGCATTAATGCAGAGGTCGGGATAATAATTGTGTTTTCAGAATCGGTGGAATACGTAATGGTGGCAAACATGCCAGGTTTTAATGTTCTGTCAGGGTTGTCACACTGTATCAATACTTTTATACTTCGTGTTGCTTCATCTACCCAGTCATTGATGTGATATACCTTGCCGGTAATTGCCCTGTCCGGATAAGTACTTACTTTTACAGATACCTGATCGCCGTTCCTGATGAACCGCAGGTCCTTTTCCTTTACTTCTCCGGAGATCCAAACTTTTGATAATTCTGCAACCACCATCACGGGTTCAGCGTCTTCCCTGAGATATTGGCCCGTGACGATTTTATTTGAAATCACTTCCCCCTGGATGGGAGCTCTTACAATCAGTCCTCCGGAGCTTTTACCCTGGCTGTTGTATATTTTCAATGCAGTAGAAGCATTGGATAATGATATTTTTTTGTTTTTGAATTCTGTTTCTGCTTCCTCCAGCTCCTTCTGGATTCCTACTCCGTGCTTTACCAGGTCCTGCTGGCGTTTGTATTTTTTTTCAGCCAGTCCTGCTTCATTCAGTGCATCAGAATATTCCTTCTGTATATCCAGGTAACCGGAAGAAAGCACTTCAAAAAGAGGACTTCCGGCATTGACCTTCTGACCAATAGTAACGAATGCTTTTGTCACTCTCCCGGAAAACGGGCTTGCTATTTCAGCATAATTATTAGGAATAGCTTCTATGGTTCCTACAGAGGTAATGTCGTGATTGTATTCCTGGTTATTGACCTGCAATGTTGATATTTTTTTTAAAACGGGGCTGCTTTCAGGGATGATTACCTGATCTCCTTCCGCTTTTATTTCCTGTTCTTTCGGGGGTTGGGGTATAGGGTCTTTGCAGGAGACTGTAAAAAGGATAATACTGCATAAGATTATTTTTTTCATGATCTAAAAAAATTGGGTACTATTGCTGATTTTGTTTTTGTTTCACTTTTTTTCTTGCGGACAAGTTTTTGGCTCCGGGCGTCTTTTCGGGACGAGAGTACAGGCCGGAGAAATATATTCGTGGAGACAATGAAGAAGACGGTAATCAGTGCTTCTATGGGATATCCGAGGGCACATAATGCTCCTATGGCAGCGGAACACCATAAGGTGGCAGCGGTATTCAGTCCTCTTACGGTAAGGCCGTCTTTCATGATGACCCCACCACCGAGAAAACCTATGCCACTTACAATATAGGAGGTGATTCTTCCGGCGGCATCACCACCAATTCTGATGGCAATCAGGACAAAGGCAGCGGAGCCTATGCAGACCAAAGTATTGGTTCGGAGTCCCGCATTCTTTTTGCGCCACTGTCTTTCGAAACCGATACCGGCCCCGAGGCAGAATGCCGTGAGTAAACGAAGGGTAAATTCAAATGTATTCATAACTTTTCCTGTTTTGATGAAGCTTATCAGCTGTACGGGAAAAGCGGTACAACTAAAGCTTTGGTTGATAACTACGGGAAGGATCTGGGTCCATATGCTTTATTTTTTACTGTGCAAAAGTAGAAATGAAGTATTTTTTTTACCGTTAGAAAAGCCTTAGAATGTTATTAGAATTTTATTAGAAGGAAAGGTGCTTCACGGTATGATGGCTTAAGAATCTTAGGGTGAGGGCAGGACCTATTGCAAACAATAGTGTTTTTTGGAAGGTAAAATTTCAATACATTTGATCTGTCTTTTGCAGTATGATTCCGGCAGTTCATCGCAGGGAAACAAGATTTTTTTATTTCCCAGACTTCATACTGATATTGTAGGGTGAATTATAAATTTTAGAAATGAAAAAATCAGATGTAGCGGTAGCCGCCACACTTTTAGCGATTATCTGTGTACAGGGTGGAGCTTCTATTGCGAAGCAGCTTTTCCCTGCTATAGGAGCCATTGGAACTGTTACATTAAGAATTGTGCTTTCGGCGGTTCTGCTTACGTTGATCAATCGGCCTAAATTTTTGGAATTCACAAAACAGAAATGGAAATACTGTGCGATATATGGGGTAGGATTGGCAGCGATGAATCTTATTTTTTATATGGCCATCCAAAGAATTCCTCTGGGGCTGGCAGTGACCGTAGAATTTGCAGGACCTCTGTTTCTGGCCCTGGCTTTGTCCCGTAAATTACTGGACGTGATATGGGCCCTGCTGGCTTGTGTGGGAATATTACTTATTGTTCCCTGGCAGAATGACCATGTGGACCTGGTAGGACTTGGTCTGGCTTTCCTGGCAGGGATGTTTTGGGCTCTCTATATCGTAATGGGTGGAAAGGTTTCCAAAATCATGGATGGAAAAGACGCTGTGACTACGGGGATGCTTTTTGCAAGTCTGGTGATTATTCCATTTACCATATGGGATGGAGCGGTCTTCAATCTTACTCCAACCATTTTTATCAAAGGTCTTGGTGTCGCTATTCTTTCGAGTGCTTTACCGTTTTCATTGGAAATGATTGCTCTGAAAAGGCTTCCGGCAAAGACTTTTAGTATTCTGATGAGCTTGGAACCTGCCTTTGCTGCACTTTCAGGATTATTGTTTTTGGCAGAGCAATTAACGTTTTTGCAGTGGGTTTCTATTATGTGCGTTATTGCAGCCAGCATAGGAACCACAGTTTTCAGTAAAGCGGTTAAAGATTAAGCCTGATGGTTGAATAATACGGTAAAAACCGTTTCGTTATTTCCTGATACAACGATAATGGACGCATGATGGAGATGGATGATCTTCTCGGTAAGGAAAAGTCCGATTCCGTATCCTTTTTCTTGTTTAGAGTTTTCACTTCTGTAGAAAGGCTCAAAAATATGCTTTAAATCTTCATTCGAAATAACAATTCCGGAATTGGTAAAACTGATCACAAGTCCTTCGGTATCGATGCCAACTGCGATGGAACAGACGTGTTCTGGCGAATATTTGCACGCATTATCAATAAGGTTGTTAAAAGCAACCTGCAGGAGGTATTCATTGCCCTGCATGATAAGCTGGTGCTCTTCCAAGGTATCATTGATGTTCACGGACACTTTATAATCCGGATTTTCCCTTGTGATGGTAGCATAAGATTCAAGGAGTATTTCATCAAGCCTTACTTCAGAAAAGCTGATTTCATTGGGGTCGTAGCTTGCTTTGGCAAGGTCCATCAGGCTGTTGGAAAGTTTCACCATATTACGGGCGTCACCCAGTGCGCATTGAATCGTCTGTTGATATCCTTCCCGCGTCTGTTCTTTTTCAGAAGCCAGTTCCAGCTCTGTAATCATCGCTGAAAGGGGAGTCCGCAGCTCATGTGAAATATTGGATACAAAATGTTTTTGGGCATCAAAAGAATTTTCCAGCCGTTCCAGCATTCCGTTGAAATTCTGAGCCAGCTCATTAAGTTCATCTTTTTCTTTTGATACCTTCAGGCGGAGCTGAAGTTTTCCGGCAGTAATTTTTTTAATCTGGTCTACCATAGCACTCAACGGACTCAGTGCTTTTTTGGAAAGAAATATTCCGGCCAGATAGGTAAGAATAAGGATGCTGATAAACGCGATGATGCTGATGGTGAGAAGGTGATTGATCGAACGATATCCATATTGGTCGTATCCTGCTGCTGTGATGAGGTAGTTCTTTCCTTCATGAGGATACACCGTTCCTACAGCCTGGAGATCATCAATAAAAAAGCTGATTTCTTTATTTTTTAAAATACGGGAAAGCATTTTCGGATCTTCTTTTACGTAATCTACTTTTGAATCGTCATGATAGATCAGATTAAACTCCTGATCATAGATGGCAACCTGAACCTCATTAATGGTTTTCGTATTGTTTTTGTAAAGGCGGTGCATTTCTTTTTCATTCAGGGTGCTCTGAAAAAAAAGGTTGGCTTTGGCGACGGCTTCATTGTTGAGCTGCGCATAAAACGAATTTTCCCTTGCTTCTACCGAAGAATAATACACTGCAATACCGTAGGAAACCATCAGCATCGCCGTGACAAAAGTAAACAGTAAAGTAAGCCTTGTTCTGACTTTCATGTCTTAATCTTATTGCTGCTGTTCTTCGTATCCTCTCTTTAAAATAAACCCCATTCCTGCTTTTGTGTGAATCAGCTTATTATCAAAATCCCGGTCTATTTTTTTTCTGATGTAATTGATGTAGACATCAATAAAATTGGTGCCTGTATCAAAATGGGTTTCCCATACATTTTCTGCAATTTCAGAACGGGATAAAACCCTTTCCGGATTTTCCAGCATATACTTCATGAGATTAAACTCTTTTGGAGTGAGTTTAATGGAAATGCCATTTCTGCTGACTGATTTCAACTTAAGGTCCATTTCTATCTGTTCGTAACGCAGGACCTGATCCGTATGGGCCTGGAGCGAAAATCTTTTCATCAGGACCTTAGCGCGGGCGATCAGTTCACGCATTTCAAACGGTTTGGTGAGATAGTCATCCGCCCCGGAATCGAAGCCATCAAGCTTATCATCCGTAGTTCCCAGTGCGGTAAGCATGATGACAGGCGTGTTGGGCTTTAAAGCCTTTATTTCCCTGCAAAAATCAAGACCGTTTTTCAACGGAACGATGATATCCGTGATAATGAGGTCAAAATCCTGGGATAATGCCATTTCCATTGCTTTTTCACCGTCATAGACAAAGCTTACGTCCATATCCTGCTCCAGAAGTCCTCTGCCGATAAGCCGTGAGAGTCTTTTGTCATCTTCGAGAAGTAAAATATGAGGCATAAAAGATGTATTCAGTGTTTTTGTTGGATGAAAATAGCTCTATATTCCCACAAATGTAATGAATTCTATTTTGTAATTTTGATCGAAATAAAAATCAGATGCCAGCATTAAAAATACCAGTTCCTAAAAAATTCAAAAAAACAATCATTCCACTGCTTCTGGTTTTTCTGGTCATTGTATCGGTTCAGTGTCTTTCACAAAGGAATACAGCCAATCTCCAGAATGGTGACCTGCTTTTTGTCACGGCGGAAGAGACCGGACTTTCAGGGGCTATTAACAATGTGACCCAGAAAAAAGAAGTTGCTTCTTTCGATCATATCGGTATCCTTGAAGTAGCCGGTTCTGACAGGTATGTGCTGCATGCTGCTCCCAAAGGGGGCGCTCAGAGGCAGAATCTGAACGAATTTATTAAAGATCAGGAAGTGGAAGGACAGAGGGTAGTTGTTTACCGCTTAAAGCCTCAATATCGGAAATTCATTCCGGATGCAATTCAAAAGGCCCATTCGATGCTGGGAAAGCCTTATAATTTCGATTATATTCTGGATGAAAATTCCTATTACTGTTCGGATTTTGTAGAAAGAGCCTTCAGAAAAAATCATATTTTCATCCTTGAACCGATGACGTTCATTGATCCTAAAACAAGAAAAACCAATACATTCTGGGAAGAATTTTACAATAAGAAAAATATCCAGGTTCCGGAAGGAGAGCCGGGCTGTAATCCGAACGGGCTGGCAGGTTCTGATAAACTGGAGAGGGTAGGAGATCTTTAAGCCGGGAAACGATAAAAAGAAGTACTGTTGATTCTCATTAACTTTATGTCTTTCCAACCTCCTTACATGATTTCTGATCCTGAATTAGAACTGCAATAATTAAAGAAGCTGTAATGGCTTCTTTTTTTATATGTAAATTTTTTTAAAAATATTAGTCTACTAATTTGGTGGACTAATATTTTTTTATATTTTTGTCACAGATTTAAACGCAGAGCGTATATGATCTGAGAATGTTTAACCAAAAATGTTTAGTGATGATTACACCTAATCCAGGCCTGCAGGTCTTGCAAAACAAACTGAACCTGCCTAAAAAAGAATTGTTATTGGAAATAGAGTTGAATGGGAAAATGAAATTTGAACATTTAATGAATACCATCTATAATCAGTTGGGCATCTGTCATAGAGTGTTGTCAGCCAATGTAGAATATGTGAACGGATACAGTTTTGGTTCGGTACAGTTATATATTAATGTCAATTCAGAGGATTATCAGCATCTGGAATCCTACCTGAATAAAAATAAACTTTTAAATACAACAGTGGAGTACATCTGCAGAAAATATTTATAAGTGAGATTCATATAGTTTTAATTACTCGAAGTGTCCGGTTTTTATCGGGCACTTTTTTATACCTGGAGATCATTATAACGGCAGATGATAGAGCTTGTGGTTTTCCAAGCAATAAAAAAAGCGTCCAGATGACTCTGAACGCTCATTATTGATAAGTAATTTTAAATTCTTTCGATATCGGCACCGATAGCTTTCAGTCTGCCATCGATGTTCTCGTATCCTCTGTCGATTTGCTCGATATTGTGGATAATGGATTTGCCTTCTGCAGACAGTGCTGCAATAAGAAGAGCATTTCCGGCTCTGATATCCGGGGAAACCATGGTGGTTCCTCTTAGAGGAGCTTCCTGGTTCAGCCCGATTACCGTAGCCCTGTGCGGGTCGCACAAGATGATCTGCGCTCCCATATCAATTAATTTATCGACGAAGAATAATCTGGATTCAAACATCTTCTGATGAACCAGAATACTTCCTTTGGCCTGAGTAGCTACCACTAAAATAATAGACAGCAGGTCCGGAGTGAATCCCGGCCATGGAGCGTCTGAAATCGTAAGGATAGAACCGTCTATAAATTTCTGGATTTTATAATGTTCCTGAGCAGGAATATAAATGTCATCATTGCTCTGCTCAAGCTCAATTCCTAATTTTCTGAAAGTGTTCGGAATAACCCCCAGCTGGTTCCAGTTTACATTTTTGATGGTGATCTCAGATTTGGTCATGGCAGCAAGCCCGATCCAGGATCCGATTTCTACCATATCCGGAAGCATGGTGTGTTCTGTTCCTCGAAGGGATTCTACCCCTTCAATAGTTACAAGGTTTGATCCGATCCCTGAAATGTTGGCTCCCATGCGATTCAGCATTTTACACAATTGCTGAAGGTAAGGTTCGCAGGCAGCATTATAGATTCTTGTCTTTCCTTTAGCCAGTGCTGCAGCCATTACAATATTAGCGGTTCCGGTTACAGAAGCTTCTTCCAAAAGGATAAACTTTCCTCTTAGCTCTTTAGCTTTTAAAGAGTAGAAATATTCATCCTCATCATAGTTGAATTCTGCGCCAAGTTCTACCAGCCCCTGGAAGTGCGTATCCAATCTTCTTCTTCCGATCTTGTCACCACCCGGCGTCGGCATATAAGCTTCACCATAACGGGCAAGCATAGGCCCCATCAGCATGATCGATCCACGTAACTTTGCTCCGTCCTTTTTGAACTCACTGGATTTTACATAGTCGAAGTTTACTTTGTCAGCTTTGAACGTATAATCTCCCTGTCCGTTTTTAGTCACTTTTACCCCAAAATCTCCAAGAATTTCAATCAGTCTGTTGACGTCATGGATGTCCGGGATGTTTTTGATGCGTACTTCCTCGTCAGTAAGGAGAACCGCACATAAAATCTGGAGAGCCTCATTTTTGGCTCCTTGTGGAGTTATTTCACCCTGCAGTCTTTTTCCTCCTCGTATTTGAAATGTTCCACTCATTATTTTCTGTTTTTATGATTGTTGTTATGTCTTCTTTTGTTAGGTTGGTTTTTGTTATTATTGTTACTGTTGCTGCTGTTCCGGTTGTTATTACTGTTGTTGTTTCGGTTGTTATTACTGGTATAATAGATCTTGCTCTTTTCAAGAGAGTCAATTCCGGTAAGATCCAACCTGTTTTCAGACAGTTCTTTCAGATGGCGGAAGATGACATCATCCGTCACATGTTCTTTATTATAGACATTGTATGATTTCTTCATATTGTTGGCGATCACTTCGATCAGGGCTTCTTTTTCATCGCCCGGTTCCAGTTCGATTGCTTTTTCGATCAATTGAAGAATACTTTTTCCGTAAAACTTAAAGTCTCCCTGAAGTTTCGGATATTCCATCCTTTTAGGTTTTTCTGCCAATTGCTCTCTGGTAGGAAACGGATATGGAGAGTCCACATCCAGATCATAATCTGCCAGAATAAAAAGATGATCCCAAAGTTTATGTTTATAATTGTCCTCGTCGCGAAGTTGTGGGTTTCTCTGACCCATAAAATCGATGATTGCCATAGCCATTTCACTTCTTTCCTCTTTGGTAGGAAGTTCTTTGCAGCGCTCAACCAACTGTTGTATAATTCTGCCGTATTCCGGCATATGAAGCTGAGTTTTTTGGGTGTTGTATTCCATAGTATGCAAATATATGCATTAAAAGAAAAATTGTTCCGAGAATATGAAAAATTTATGATTTTTTAATGAAAATACCCGGAAGGTTTTTCAATTCAATTATTATTAAAAACAAAAATATTTCTCTTAGAACAGACTTTGTTTTTAATAAAATTGTACCTTGGTTATTATATTGATAATTAATTGTTACCATGAAAAAAACATATTTTTTCCTTTCCATGCTGGCTTTAGTATGGCTGGGCTCCTGTCAGACTAATGATGAAATGAATACTGACCCTTCTGCAAAAGCAGAGGTCCACGATAAAATGATACAGGTAACCCGGCATGACGGGCGTCCGTTCAGTACAGGTAACGGATCCGGATCCACAGCAGGTAAGTTTGTGGCCGGTCCAGGTGGCGGGGTTATGATGCAGGGGTTTTATTGGGACGTTCCCGACGGCGGCAACTGGTGGAATACTGTAAAAAGTAAATTAACGGCCTGGTCCGGTGCCGGAATCGGTGCTGTATGGCTCCCACCGGCTTCCAAAGCACAGAATGGGGCATATTCCATGGGATATGATCCTACCGATTATTATGACTTCGGTGATCTCAATCAGAACGGAACTGTGGAAACCCGCTTCGGGTCCCGGGCCGAGCTGGAAGAACTGATCACAAAAGCACATGCTGAAAATATGCAGGTATATGCAGATATTGTCATCAATCATAACAGTGGCGGCCAGTCTGAAGCCAATCCATACACTGGAACCAATACCTGGACGAATTTTTCAGGAGTGGCATCCGGAAAGTTTACCAGGAATTACAATGACTTTTATAAAAATGCTTATGGCAACAATGATGAAGGTTCATTTGGCGGCTTTCCCGATCTGTGCCATGCCAACCCTCATGTGCAGGACTGGTTGTGGGGGAGAGATGATTCTGTAGCAAAATACTATAAGAATGTTATGAAGTTCGACGGTTGGAGATTCGATTATGTTAAAGGCTTTGGCCCATGGGTGGTGAATACCTGGAATTCTAAAGTGGGTGGTTTCTCCGTAGGTGAATTGTGGGATTCCAATGTCAATACCCTGGAATGGTGGGCCAATAACGCCAACAGCTCCGTGTTTGATTTTGCAGCCTATTACAAAATGGATGAGGCTTTTGATAATGGTAATTTAAATGTTTTGAATGATGATATGATGTGGAAAAGAAACCCGTATAAAGCCGTCACTTTTGTAGCCAATCATGATACGGATATCATCTATAATAAAATGCCGGCCTATGCTTATATTCTGACCCATGAAGGCTACCCGACAATCTTCTACAGAGATTATGAAGAGTGGCTGAATAAGGACAAACTGAATAACCTGATCTGGATCCACAACAACAAAGCAACCGGAAACACCTCTATTTTGTATACCGATAATGACGAATATATTGCAAGACGAAACGGCTACAACGGTAATCCGGGGCTGGTCGTCTATATCAATACATCATCCAGCTGGCAGGAAAGATGGATTGAAACCAACTGGAGCAGCCAGCAGATAAAAGATTTTACAGGAAATTCGACCTGGTATCCTACGACACAAGGGGATAAATGGGTGAAAATTCAGTGTCCGCCGAACAGCTATTCGGTGTGGTCTTTGAATCAGTAAGTTCCGAATCTGTACCTTATCTACATCTATAAAAACCGCTGGGAAGCCCCGGCGGTTTTATAATTTATATTCTTTCGAAAATCAGATAAAGCTGCTGATTAAATCTGAATAAATTTTTTCTTCTGATGCTGATCCGGCAAATAGCACTTCTGGTTGGCAAGTTTCATTCTGTTTCTGGAAATAACGTCATACAGTTTATCACTTAAAAATCCAGGCAAAATATTTCCAATCGACAAAAGTTGATAGATGCCTCCTAATAAACCTGCAATTTTCAGTACCGCTCTTGATTTTATAAGATAAAACTTACCTGGCTTCCACAAATACATGGTATTGAATTCTTTCGTTTCCAATCCCCGTTCTGATAAAAACTGCTGCCCGAAGTCAGACTGTAGA
Organism: Chryseobacterium pennipullorum; assembly: GCF_003384725.1. Taxonomy (GTDB): domain Bacteria; phylum Bacteroidota; class Bacteroidia; order Flavobacteriales; family Weeksellaceae; genus Chryseobacterium; species Chryseobacterium pennipullorum. The sequence goes on along the minus strand of NZ_QNVV01000006.1, from coordinate 4,788 downwards.
GATGCAAACATGAATTTATCTTTTGTATCCCTTTCCAGGATCCATTGTACCCAGAAATTGCATACTCCACAATCTCCGTCAAAAAATACAATATGTTTATTTTCCCAGTTTTCCACGATTTTATTTATTAAACATGATTCCTCTTTCTGTATCTTGCTTTACTTTCCTGAAATACTGAACAAGTGCTGTACGCTGCTCATCCGAGAGTTTTGCGTCCTGATGGCCTATATAATAAGACTCCAGCGGCATTTCTTTTTTCTCAACCATTTCTATACATTCTTCAATCTTATGAAGCTGTCTTTTAGGTTCATACACTGCAAAGGTAGAAAAATTAAGGTGTTTTCGACCTTCATTGATGTGATTTTTCAGAAACCATGAGGCTGGTGAAATATTGGCATACCATGGATAGACGGTTTCATTGGAATGACAGTCATAGCATGACGTCTTGATGATGGCTGCAATTTTTTCCGGACTGTTTTTAATTTTAAGAAAATCCATACCGGGAGTAGGGGGCGGATTGGTTTTGTCAATCGGAAAAAACTGAATCATGATAAAGGCAACCAGGATGATAACTAATACTTTTTTCATAGGTGTTCATGTTTTCTAATAGAGATAAAGATAAGTAAATTATTTGAGGTTGTATATGCCGGAATTTTAAAGAACGCATACAATATTCTCATATCTCCATTCGTATTAGGTATTATAAAGTGACCATATTGCCCGCAAAACTTCCTGCTTCCAACCCCCGTCTTCCATCTTGATACTCTTACGTTGACTTATTCTAAATAGAGCATCTCCTATACAGGTTGATTTAAAAAATGCCTAACTTAATACCACAATTATGTAGTAAGCCGGATGGTGCCTCAACTTATTTGTTTATAGTTTTTAACTATCGTTGAAATAAAAATTAATAGATTGTATTTATTAAATAGACGTTGTAAGTTTGTCCTGTTCTTACATCGGATGATGATTTAAACGTATTAATCAATATAAAAATAAAATAAACGACAATGGAAAAAGATTTGAATGACATCAGTAAATGCCCGTTTCACAACGGAACCATGAAGAAGAATAATGTTGCCGGTGGCGGAACTCAAAATTCGGACTGGTGGCCGGATCATCTGAGAGTCGATCTTTTGCGCCAGCATTCTTCCCTTTCTAATCCTATGGATAAGGATTTTGATTATGCCAAAGCATTCGAAAGCCTGGATCTGGAAGCTGTTAAAAAAGACCTTCATAACCTGATGACGGATTCACAGGATTGGTGGCCGGCAGACTTTGGCCACTATGGTCCCTTGTTTATCCGTATGGCGTGGCACAGTGCCGGAACTTACCGTGTAGGGGACGGTAGAGGAGGAGCCGGAGCGGGACAGCAGCGTTTTGCGCCGTTGAACAGCTGGCCGGACAATGTCAGTTTGGATAAGGCAAGAAGGTTGTTATGGCCGATCAAACAAAAATATGGAAGAAATATATCATGGGCGGATCTTCTGATCCTGACCGGAAACGTTGCCCTGGAATCGATGGGCTTTAAAACATTTGGATTTGCAGGTGGGAGAGAAGATGTATGGGAACCGGATTCCGATGTATATTGGGGATCTGAGAAAACATGGCTGGGTGGCGACATCCGTTATGCTCATGGATCTGAAGGAGTGGTAGAAGGCAGTTCCGCAGTTCTGCCTACCGATGACGATGCTGATGGTGATATTCATTCCAGAAATCTTGAAAATCCACTCGCCGCTGTACAGATGGGGCTTATCTATGTAAATCCTGAAGGGCCGGATGGAAATCCTGATCCTATTGCTGCAGCCAAAGATATCAGGGATACTTTCGGACGGATGGCTATGGATGATGAGGAAACAGTGGCTCTGATTGCGGGGGGACATACCTTTGGTAAAACCCATGGTGCAGGTCCCGCAGATCATGTGGGTAAAGAACCTGAAGGAGCAGGAATAGAGCAGCAGGGACTCGGATGGTCCAGCAGCTATAAATCAGGAAGCGGAAGAGATGCGATTTCCAGCGGACTGGAAGTAACCTGGACCGAAACTCCAACCCAATGGAGCAATTATTTCTTCAAAAATCTTTTCGAAAATGAATGGGAACTGACAAAAAGCCCGGCGGGAGCGCACCAATGGGTGGCCAAAGATGGCGCAGAAATCATTCCTGATGCATTTGATGCTTCTAAAAAACACAGACCCACTATGCTTACCACAGATCTGTCATTGAGACTGGATCCTGTGTATGAAAAAATATCAAGACATTTCTACGAAAACCCGGATGCCTTTGCAGATGTCTTTGCAAGAGCCTGGTTTAAGCTTACCCACAGAGATATGGGACCAAAGGCCCGTTACCTGGGACCGGAAGTGCCACAGGAGGAGCTGATCTGGCAGGATCCTATTCCGGAAGTTAACCACGAATTGATCGATGAGAACGATTCTGAAGCTCTGAAAGCAAAAATTTTAAATTCCGGAGTATCGATTTCCGAACTTATTTCAACTGCCTGGGCTTCGGCTTCTACCTTCAGAGGAAGTGATAAGCGTGGCGGAGCCAATGGAGCCAGAATCAGACTGGAGCCTCAGAGACACTGGCAGGTAAATAACCCCTCACAGTTGCAGAAAGTATTAGGCATACTTGAGGGAATTCAAAATGATTTTAACGGTTCTCAGAGCGGTGGTAAAAGAATCTCTCTGGCTGATGTCATCGTATTGGCAGGAAATGCAGCCGTTGAAGCTGCTGCAAGAACAGCAGGTCATGAAGTAAAAGTTCCTTTTGCACCTGGAAGAATGGATGCTTCACAGGAACAGACCGATGTGGAGTCTATGGGATATCTGGAGCCTGTTGCTGATGGATTCCGTAATTATCTGAAAAGAAAATTCACGGTTTCTACAGAATCTTTATTAATAGATAAAGCACAGTTATTGACACTTACTGCTCCTGAACTTACTGTTTTGGTAGGAGGAATGCGTGTCCTGGATACTAATTTTGACGGGTCCAAGCATGGTGTATTGACCACGCGCCCGGGAGCCCTTACCAATGACTTCTTTGTCAATCTTCTGGATATGGGAACCCAATGGAAAGCAATGTCGGAAGATCAGGAAACGTATATGGGCAGTGACCGTTCTACAGGCCAGCCTAAATGGACGGCAACCCGTGCTGATCTTGTCTTCGGATCAAACTCTGAATTGAGAGCAATAGCTGAAGTATACGGAAGTGCAGATGCACAGGAGAAATTTGTAAATGATTTCATCGCTGCATGGACAAAGGTGATGAACCTTGATAGATTTGATCTTGCTTAGTCATGATCCTGATTTAATATAGAAGGGCTGTCTCACATGTTTGAGACAGCCCTTTTCTATTTTAGAGCTGGTTCAATATTTTCTGATCTGTACACTGGTTACATTTTTAATTTTTATTCTCTTTCCCACCTTTTTTAATAATCCTGTTTAGGCGTCACGCCTGAAAACAAATGCATCGCCACTCACCACATTGGTGACAATCATGAACTTTCCGGTCTCATCAAGGGCGAATGTTCTGGGATGTTTTCCCCGTGTTGATTGATAGCCTGCGGTTTTCAGCGTACCATCATTCTGAATAGAAAATATGGCAATATTGTTCTCACTACCGCGATTTGAAGCATATAAAAACCTGCCGTCAGGAGAGATATGAATGTCAGAGCCTTCAAAATTGTTTTTATATTGTTCAGAATGCGTGTAGATTCTCTGGAGGTTGTTCAGCTGTCCGTTTTTGTAGGCATAAGCGCTTACTGCTCCTCCCATTTCTTCAATACAGTAAGCAAATTTACCGTTAGGGTGAAATGTAAAATGTCTTGGGCCGCTTCCAGGGGTTGTTGCCGTAAAAGGTTTTTCTGCAATGACTGCAGGCTCGGATTTTTCACTTTCAAATTGGTAAGCCCGGATCTTGTCTGCTCCAAGGTCTGGTAAAAATAGATAGTCAGATTCAGGAGAAAAAACAGCAGCATGGATATGGGCCCGCTCCTGCCTGCCAGGATCCACACTTCCCTCTGAAAACCGGAAATTCTGCACAGCAGGCTGGATCGTTCCGTCCGCACCCAAAGGATATACTGCAAAACTACCTTCAGTATAATTTCCATTGACCAGCCATTTGCCGCTTTGGTGAACCGTAAGGTATACCGGATTTTCACCACCACTTTTTTGACTGTTGATAAAACGCAGGGTTTTCTTTCCTGGATCAAACGCAAAGCTGCTCACACTTCCTGCATTTTTTGTTTTACTCTCTGTACAGGCAAAAAGATACTTTCCATTGGGAGATAACGCAAGGAATGAAGGATTCAAAACCCCTCCAGCAGAACTTACTTTTGAAAGCTTGCCTTTAAGGGTATCCAATTGATAAACGTAAATACCTTCCGTGTCTTTGTCCCAGTTGAAGGAACCAAAAAATACATAGGTATCCTGTGAATATAATTTTAAACAAGATAACGCTATAAGCAAAAAGCAGAAAATTTTTTTCAATGGTGTATGTTTATGGAGTGTTCTTAGAACGTAAAGTCAAGAAGAGAACAAATGTACAGATTTGTATCTATTGTTGTTACTTCTGATTTTTTAATTTACACACTTTACGGGATAGTGTCTCTTAATTATTATTTTTTTTCTACTTTTTATCTTGAAGTAGTATAAAAACCGGTAAACTTCCCTGTTTTGAAGACTTCCCTTTTTTGAAGACTTACCCTTTTTCAAACAGTTTATAAATATAAAATATTCTCTAATTGATCAAAAACTCTTTAGCATATAGCCATGGACTAAGTCCATTTAA
>NZ_QNVV01000005.1 GCF_003384725.1 Chryseobacterium pennipullorum | reverse complement strand
TGGATCGGAGAAGTGAAGGATTAAGCACTGGAGGGAGTTGGCGCGAGGAGTATGAGTGGATAGCAGGATCTAGCTCCTGAATATAGTCGAGGATTGGAGGAAATTTGTGCTGGAAAGTTGGAAAATGAGTAGGCTTGAGCACAGTAATATTAAAAAACATTCCGTAAAAACCTTATGTATAAAAGGCTCATACGGAATGTATCTGTTATCAAACAAAACAGTAATACGTCCTGGTCGTATGTTTATGGTGTATCTTCTTTATAAATTGCGCTTAAAAATTCTGCGTAAGACTTTTCCAAACCAGTAATATCGCCTGACTTCAGATTTAATCCTCCCACACCTGAGGTATCGGATTTTACTTTGAGGGATGAAATCTGAAAATATAAATTGTCATCGGTTGCTTTTGGCTGAACTTTAACGGTTGACCCCAAAAGCTTCTTTGTAGAGATGGTATACACTTGTCCCGGGACTATTTTAACTTTCAAAAATGATCTTGGAGCGAGGGTATAGTCTGTTTTATTGATATTGATTTTCTGATTTTTTTCAGATGAAGCAAATATATACAGCATGCCATTCTGGACAGTCAATTTTTCTTTGGGCGTGTAATACAATGCTATTTTATAATTTGCAGGATTAAACGCCTGGGGAGTTCCGTCTATATTTTCAAAAGGTTTCCATTCAAAGGTATTTGCACCAATTTCTTTTGCTTTTTTGTAGACCAGCGCAAAAATGGCAGCATCATCTTTTGAAAATCCCTGAACCTCGGCTTCACCTAAATAAACAGCATCGGTGATGGCCTGATCTTTTTTATAGAGAAATTTATCCGAATTATCCATCGTTTTCTCTACTTTCGTCAGGTATACATTCTGTGCACCAAAAAGCTGAATACACAATACTGAAAAAATAAGGGCTATATTTTTCATAGGTTTAAGGTTGGGAAAGGATATCAACACATTCTTCCAGGCTATTTTCCCAATGTCTGGCTTCTATTTTATAGGCCTCCTCTATTTTATCCAGAGACATTGTACTTCTCACAGGTCTTTTCGCAGGCGTTGGATATTGTTCAGTGGTCAGAGGATTCAATTTTACGGATGATTTTGAGAACTCAGCAATTTTTTTTGCAAATTCAAACCATGTTGTCTCAGGGTAGTTTGAAAAATGGAAAATCCCGAAAGTTTTATTTGATGATTGTATAATTTCCATTATAGCCTGGGCTAAATCGTTTGCATTGGTAGGCTGGCCAAACTGATCGGCAACAATTCCCAATTCATCTTTTTGGGAGAAGAGGTTGAGCATTGTTTTGACAAAGTTTTTATTAAACTCTGAATACAGCCATGATGTTCTGAGAATAACCGTCTGAGGATTAATTTCCAGTGCAAGTTCTTCTCCTCTCCTTTTTGATTCACCATATACTCCTATTGGGTTGGTAAAATCATCTTCTGAATAGGGCAGGTTGGTATCGCCATCGAAAACGTAATCTGTAGACACATGAATTAATATGCTTTTGTACTCTGCACATGCCTGGGCAAGATTTGCCACCCCGTCGGCATTGACTGCAAAAGCCTTTTCTTTTTCTTTTTCAGCCAGATCAACAGCCGTATACGCTGAAGCGTTGATGCAGTAATCCGGTTGATGGTCATAAAAAAAATCATTGACCTGCTCTTCATTGGTGATATCAAGGGTTTTAGAATCCGTAAACAGGAATTCATATTGATGTTCAAAATCAGGAGCTATTTTTCTGATGCAGTTTCCCAACTGTCCGTTACTGCCTATTACCGCAATTTTTTTCATCTGCAATTATTTATTATTTTAAATTATCGGGCTTCAATATCTTCTAAGAGTTCTTAGCATTTTGAGATCTTAAAAACTTAACTCTTGACTGGAAATCTTTTTGTATTAAATCTACATAGAATTTCTGGAACACTTCTTTAATATCTTCGGGGTGGATTTCGGACCTCCTTGTTTTTACATTGAAATAGATCACCGTTACCCAAAGCACCGCATGAACCGTCTTCTCATCGAGACTTTTCATTAGGATTTCAACTTTTGCGGTTCTGTCCTGTATATCGATTGTTTTACTACTGATAACGACCTGGGTATTGTATCTTACTTCTTTCAGATAAGCAATCTCATTCTGAATGGCAATCCAGGTACATCCGGTTTTTTTAGTATATTCTTCATATGTAAATCCGTAAAATGTTTCTACATGATCTTCTCTGGCATTGAACATATAATCCAGATATTTCACATTGTTCAAATGTCCGATAGGATCGCAGTCACTAAACCTAACCTTAACCGTAGTTGATACTTCTTTTTCCATTCCGCAAAAATAAAAAAACCACCTCTAAAAGAGGCGGTTAGTTTTATAAATCTTTGTTAATTTGCTGAAATTACTGGATTCCTAATTCTTTCTTTACAGCTGCAGTAGCATCAGCTCCTGATTTGTAAAGGAATGCTGGTGAGTTTGCATCCATAATATACTCGTATCCGCTTGCTTTAGCTACTTTTTCTACAGCATCATTTAATTTTTTCTCAATCGGTCCGAAAGCTACATCTTGTTTAGCTTGCAGATCTTTTTGAGCTTTTTCCTGCATTTGTGCTATTTCTTCCTGAATTTTTTGTAATTCAGTTTCTCTAGCTTTGTTTTCTTCTGCAGTTTTCTTAGGAGCTTCTTCGCTGTATTGCTTTAATTTAGCTTGTCCGGCGTCTGCCTTTTTCTTAATCTCAGCTTGTTTTGTATCTAAGAATGTTTTAAGATCAGCATCTGCTTTTTTCTTTTCCGGCATTGCATTAAGAACTCCCATTACATCTAAAGTAGCAATTTTTTGAGCTTTTGCCATACCTACTGATACTACCATCATTACTGCTGCAAATAATACACTTAATTTTTTCATAACTGGTAAATAAATAATTTAATTTGTTTTTAGATTCTAAATTTTAGCAAAAGTTAATCTATTTTTTGCTTTTATTGTTATTAGTTTTTTCTTTCTTATCGGTACCTTTCAGTAAAATAGTCAATACTTTTTCAGTATAATCATATTTTGATTGAAGAAAAATAACACTAATGTTATTGCTTTTATCAAGAACTATGCCCAAGCCATTTTTTTCGGACATTGTTTTGATCGCTCCCCAGATCTGATCCTGAAAAGGCTGAACAAGATTTGTTCTCAGCTTAGTAATTTCGCCATTGGCTCCAAAACGTAAGCTGGTGGTTGTTTTGATATTCTTATCAAGATCTGTTACCTCTTTTTCTCTCAGTTTTAACTGGTCTCCTATCAATAGTACTTTTTCACTTTCAAATGCGGACTTCTTTTTCTCGTATTCCGACTGAAGATTTTGAAGTTCAGAATGCCAGGTATCGATCTGCGCATTCAGCCTGGCTTCAGCTTCTTTATACTGAGGTAATTTATTCAAAATCTCATCAGTATCCACCACACCTATTTTCTGAGCGCTGTTCAGCCCGAAAAATAAGAGCAATACAAATGTGAAAGTTAATTTAAAGTTCTTCATAGTTATACTTATAATGATTGGTTCATCAGGAAGTGGTTTTGCCATCCTGATTTTTGTCCGGACATTGTCTTATCGAATCCGTAAGCAAAGTCAAATCCGATCAATCCAAATGCTCCCATATATACTCTCACCCCAACACCTACTGATCTTTTCAGCTGGAACGGGTTATAATTACCCCAGGAATTCCATACGTTACCTCCTTCAGCAAATGTCAATGCATAGATTTTCGCTGTCTGATTCAGGGAAATCGGGTATCTTAGCTCCAGAGTGAATCTGTTGTAGATGGTTCCCCCCCCTTTTTGAGTGATATCTGTGGATTCTCCACCGTATGTACTTGCGTTATCATAACCTCTTAGAGGAATCAATTCTCTACCATCAAATCTACCTCCGAATAAACCGGTACCTCCCACATAGAATCTTTCAAAAGGTGGTGCTCCCAACTGTTTGTTGTATCCGTCCATGAATCCCATTTCAGCGGAAGATCTCAATACCAGCTTACCTACGATCTCGTTATAAACATCTGCTTTAAACTTGATTTTGTAAAACTCCATCCACTTGTATTTGTCGATAGGCTTCATGGAACCATAGTCTTTATTGCTGAATAATGAATATGGCGGTGTCAATTTAGCAGACACTTCAATATTGGAACCTACCGTAGGGAAGATAGGGTCAATCCCTGCAGAGTTTCTGCTTAGTCCCAGGTTGATACTGAAGTTATTTGCACTTCCGTAGTACTCCGTGGCATCACCAAACTGGAACGGATAGTTATTAAAGTCGTACTTCTGGAACTGTAATCCTGTGTACAGTGAGAAATAATCATCCGGCCAGTGCAGTAATCTGTTCAGACCTACTGTAGCCGAGAAAATATTCAACTTCTGAGAGCCTCCGTAAGCATCATTGTATTTAACCCTCGAGTTGTTCAAACTTACCGAAAGAGCAGTTTGTCTTGTTCCGAACAACCAAGGCTCGGTAAATGACACTCCATAGTTTTGGAAATACTGACCTGCCTGAACCTGGATGGAGAAAGTCTGTCCGTCTCCCTGTGGTACAGGTTTAAAGTCTTTAAACTTAAGGAAATTTTTCAGTGAGAAATTATTGAATGTCAGTCCCAAAGTTCCGATAAAACTGTTACCTCCGTAACCTGCCTGTAACTGAACCTGCGAAGATCCTTTTTCAACAAGTTTCCAGTTGACATCTACGGTATTATCTTGAGGATTAGGCTGAATATCCTGTCCTATCTGCTGGGGGTCAAAGAATGTCATCCCAGCAAGATCAAAATAGGTTCTTTTGATATCGCTTTTAGCAAAAAGGTTTCCTGGTTTTGTTCTCAATGCTCTGAGAATAACGTGGTCATGGGTTGTTGTGTTCCCCTGCCAAGTTACTTTATTCCAGCTAGCCTGCTCACCTTCGTTGATTCTGATTTCCAGATTCACAGCATCTCCTGATACTGATTTTTCAACGGGAGTCACGTTTGAGAAAAGGTAACCGTTATTCATATAAACGGATTTGATATCGGAATCATCTTCTTTACCACCGTCTTCTCCAACTTTTTTGTTGAATCCTACTGCATCGTAGATATCTCCTTTTTTATATCCTAATAATCTTTGTAAGTATTCTGTAGCGTATACTGTATTTCCGGTAAACGTGATGTCTCCGATATAATACTTTTTACCTTCATTCAGTTTTACATTGATCTCGTAGTTGTTTCTCTTATTTCTCCATACGGAATCTGAAACGATCTTTGCATCTCTATATCCCAAGGAGTTATAGTAGCTGATAAGGCTTTGCTTGTCTTCCTGATACTTTTCCTCAATGAATTTTGATGACTTCAGGATTCCCCCGATTCCGAAACGTTTCTGTTTGGTTTCTTTAAAAGCCTTATTTCTTAGCTTGCTGTCTGTAACCGTTTCGTTTCCTTCAAATTCGATATGATCGATTTTGATTCTCTTTCCTTTTTCTACATTGATCGTCCAGTCTACTAAAGCAGGATCTCCAGCATTTACCTTATCCTGAATAGTGATCTTGGCATCTGCAAAACCTTTTTTGATGTAATCTTTTGGAATATTGGTTTTAAGGCTTGAAACTAAGTTTTGGGTAATTTTAGTTCCCGGCTTCAGATTGTTGTCTTTCGCCAGTTTTTCACTTTTTGATTTACCGATACCTTTTCCAGAGAATTTTACTTCTCCCAGTTCCTTCAGGTCTTCAAGATAGAATCTCAGAACAACAGTCTGCCCTTCAATGCTCTGAACATACACTTCCACTTCGGAAAATGATTGGGTGTCCCAAAGCTTTTTAACAGCGTTACTGATCTTCTGTCCAGGAATGTCAACGACTTCGCCTTTGGCTAATCCTGTAAATCGTAAGATCTGAGCTGGTGTATATTTTTTTACCCCATCTACAACAATGTCTTTCAGTGTATAAGTGCCTACCTCATTTTCTGCGTGTACAGCATTATTTACTTTGGTGCTGTCCTGCGGAGTTACTTGTCCATAAAAATGTGCAGACGCAGCAAACATAATGATGGGTAATAGTCTAAACTTCATTTTATCGAGTCTTTCTTTTCTTAAAATTTTATTGGCCTTTGATCTGCTCTCCGGTTAATCCGTATCTTCTTTCCTTGTTTTGATAATCTACAATACACTGGAAGAAAATATCTTTGGTAAAATCCGGCCACAGCACGTTTAAGAACTGTAATTCGGCATAAGCAATCTGCCAAAGCAGGAAGTTACTTATTCGTATTTCACCGCTGGTTCTGATCAGCAAATCTACTGGAGGAAAGTCTTTGGTATAAAGATAGCTTTCGAATAAATTTTCATCAATATTCTCTATCGCTACTTTTCCTTCTTTTACATCAGAACTTATATTCTTTACGGCTTCCAGTATCTCATTTTGTGAGCCATAGCTAATTGCCAATACAAGGTTTCCTTTTGTGTTTTCTTTTGTAAGTTCTACCACACGCTGCAACTGGTCCTTCACTAAAGCAGGCAGTTTATCAAGGTTCCCTATAACGTGCATTCTCAATCCTTTGCTGAAGATCTCTTCTGCTTCAAGCAGTAAAGTCTCTACAAGCAGATTCATGAGAGTACTCACCTCTTCAGCCGGACGGCTCCAGTTTTCTGAAGAGAATGTATAAAGTGTTAAATAAGGGATATTGATCTCATTACAGGCATTAATAGCATTTCTAACAGCATTAATGGCATTTTTGTGACCGAAGGTTCTTTCTTCGCCACGAGATTTTGCCCATCTTCCATTACCATCCATAATGATGGCTACGTGTTTCGGTAAATTCTCAGAATTTATTTTATCTTTAATCAACGACATATTAATCACAATAACATGGAGGTCTTCCAAACGAAAAGGTCAGCCCCAAGCTGAACGTATTCATCCAGTCCTTAGATTTGCCATCTCCAATATTTCTCTTGTTTATAAACTCTGCTTCTCTTTCTTTAGCCACCGCATAATAATTTCCTGACTGCAATAACGAACCACCTGTAACAGGGTCCAGAATATCGCCGTTAAAGGAAGTTTTTACATCTTCCGAAAGAATCTTACTGTGATCCAGCTGATCAGTAAGGGTATATCTGAATGTGGCTTCAGCAAATATTGCCCAGGTATGGTTAAATTTATATTTCAACCCTACTCCGAAGGGAATATGCATGGTTACTTTTTTTCCTAATGAATATTCGGTGGTAGTTTTAAAGTCCAATTCATTGGTAGGAGCCAGCGCAACACCATCCGCATCTCTTTTGAAGTCATTGACGACAGTAGCTTTGGGTGCATCAAACATCAAGGCACCAACACCTCCGAAAATATATGGACTTACCATGCTTATCTGCTCGTTATTAACTGGAAAAAAATTGTATTCAAACATTAAGCTTGCTTCAAATACATTATTTTTTCCATATGAGTTTCTATTTCTTCTATATTCTTCTTTTGCAGCTTTATCGCTGAACTGAATCTGATTAAATCCTAAATCTAATCTAACGGTCTGATAGGGATTAAAATTAAATCTGTATAACACACCTCCATAAAAAGGGATTCCCCAATCTGACATTCTGTTTAAATCCAACGGCTTTTGTAAAATATAATTTGTCCTTCCTACATCTCCCACTAGGTTACTCATCCCTAGACGAACTCCCAATTCGTTTCTTTGTGCTTTGACACTTACCACTCCGAGGAAGGCAAGGAAGCTAAACAATAATTTTTTATTCATAAAAGAATATGGATTTATGGTTATTTTAAAATTTAATTTTTGCAAATATAAAACATTTTTATATTAATGATAATCTTAATGTTTAGTTAAAAATAAACAAAAAAACATAATTTGTTATAAAGTAAACGGCAAAGTGGCAAAAATATTCTTTTTTTCATAGAATGAAAATACTTCAAGTATGAAAAAACCCCCATTACATGAGGGTTTAAAGCTCTATTTTTTATTGAGTATTGCCTGTACTTTATTCCTTATTCTTATCAGTAAAGGTTCTTTATAATTTTTATCTTCATCAAAATAGCCGTAACCATAGCCGTAGCCATATCCGTAGCCATATCCATAACCGTAGCCATACCCCTGCTTGGTCGTATAATCATTATAGATAAGTCCCAAATGAGCAATTTCGTCATTATGATATTTTTCGGTAATCATTTTCAGCATATACTTTTCGGTATACTCATGACGTACAACGTAGATATTCGCATCAGAATACTTCATCAGTTCATAAGAATCTGCTACCAGACCCACCGGCGGTGAATCTATAATAATAAAATCATAGATCTCTTTCAGTTCTTCAATAAACTGGATGTTTCTCTGGCTCATCAAAAGCTCGGAAGGGTTTGGTGGAATGGGACCGGAAGTAGCCACATCCAGATTCGGAATTTTGGTTTTGTTGATAATCTGATCGATTCCTACTTCCCCGGTAAGGTAATTGGAAATACCATATTTATTATCAATTTTAAAATCGCCGAAGATCTTTGGCTTTCTCAGGTCCATTCCCAGCAGGATTGTTTTTTTATCACTCAATCCCAGCACTGAAGCAAGGTTTATGGAAATATAGGTCTTCCCTTCTCCTCCGATGGAAGAAGTGACCAGGATCACTTTCCCTTTTTCTTCAGAATTATCCATAAGGAATCTTACACTTGCCCTGATTCCCCTGAAAGCCTCTGAAACTGAGGATTTCGGCTGTTCCAGAACGGTAAGCATATTTTCATTACTGTTGTTTCCGATAACCCCAAGAAGTGGAATTTTCGTTGCATTCAGCAATTCTTTAATATTTCTGATCTTATTGTCAAGGACTTCGCCTATCAGGATAAACAATACAGGAAGCAGCAGCATTCCAAAAATGATCCCCGTTTTTGCCAATTTCACATTAGGACCTATAGGGCCCTGTCCAAGATTTTTCGCTGGGTCAATCACGGTGATATCAGACTGGTTGGTGGCTACATTCATTTTGGTCTCATTCTGTCTTCCCAAAAGGCTGTTATAGGTAGCTTCAATCATGTTATAGCCTCTTTCAGCATCAAGATATCGTCTTTCTTTTTCAGGATAGGCAGATAAGTCCGAGTTGGCTTCTGCCACCTTACGGTCTATTTTACTGATCTCATCGTAATATTTGTCATAATAGCTTTTCAGGCTGCCATTAGATCCCAGTCTTGCTTCGCTGATAAGCCTGTTGATCTCTTTCATCGGTTCAGAGCCAGGCTTGTAGATGAGAGCCATTTCTGCTCTCTTGGTATACAGTGCTTTAAGCTCAGTAACAGTAGCTGAAAACATTCCATCCTGGAAACCTGCAGCATTCGTTGCAATCATTTTATCAAAATTCTGAGATTCCAGAGTTCTTCTGATGTCATCCAGAGAGCTGATCTTACTGATAATATCCGCTTTTTTGGCTTCAAGTTCTTTTATTACTGTGAGAGATTTTTCATCCCTATCTTTGATGTCATAGAGTTTCTCTGAGGTCTTCAGATAATTAACAACAGCGGCACTGGAGTCCAGCTTTTTCCGGATGTTATTCAGATTTCCCTGAAGATATACTGCAGTATTTTTGTTAACGATATTTTTATCTTCAAGTCTTTTTTTCTGAAGTTCGGCAACCGATTTATTAAGAAAGTTTACGGTGCTGTTAAGATTATATCCTTTTTTAGTAATGATCATAATCGTAGAAATCTCTTTATCAAAATCGACTCCAATTGTGGATACAATATCATTAACAGTTTGGTTCACCGTCCCCAGGTTTACAATGATATTTTCAAACTTGATCTTAGGTAAAACAGGATTATAAACAAGTCTGAATCTCAGATTGGGAGCGCTATACCATTCATTAATCCTGATCACCTTGTTGGCAGGTCTGGCATAAGCATTAATGTTCTGAAAACCTTCGGTTTCATAGTTGTACAGATTTACAGATTGACCTTCTTCCGGAAGCACTACCTCGTAAGCACCGTTGCTTTTTGGAATAAGGGTAATCGGATAGTTAACCTGCTGAACGTGCTTTTTATCGATCTCAAGGAAAATAGGAGAATCGGTTTTATCAAGATAAGTCGATTTTATAACTCCCTTGGTAGAATAATTGACAAAAAGATCTAATTCCTTGACTAAGAATTCGTTGTGAGATCTCGAAAGGAGCATCTTCTTCAGATAGATCCCATCTTGATTTCCACCCTGCCCCCAGATGAAATTAATAGACTGGTTGGGCGTAAAGTAACTTGAGGTATTGTTGGATACGCTAAGAGACAAATTCGAAGCGTATATACTCTGGGCATAATATTTACTGTACACCCAAGAAATTGCATACCCGGTAACCAGCATTAAAACAAACCAATACCAGTTTTTCAATATTCTTCTGAGAAAATGTTCTATATCAAATAATGCAAATGTCCCGAACTTCTCTTTTGAAGCTTCGTTTTTACCTGCTTGTGTTGTATCTTTTCCTGGAATCATGATTAAAGGTTTTTAAGAAGCAGATAAATTGATAATGCCGTTGTGATTACTGAAACTCCGGTGATTAAAGTTTGTACCGGATCTTTTCCAAATCCGTTCAGACTCTTTCCTCTTGTATTCAGATAAATTTCATCCCCGTTCTGTACATAATAGTAAGGAGAATTCATCAGATCTTCACGGGTAAGATCGATCTTTGCTATTTTAATCCCTTCCGGAAGTTTTCTATGAATGACCACTTCTCTTCTGTCAATCGTTCTGTTCAGACCACCGTTGATCGCCAGAGCCTCAGTGATGGTAAGACTATTTTTATGGGCAACTTTCTCACCAGAAAGACCTGTCGTTTCGACGTCACCGAGAATATAGTACGTTATCCCGTTGGTATTTAATCTTACTTCAGATTTTCCTTCCTGAAAATTTTCATTTACCTTATCCTGGATTTCTTTTCGTACATCATCAAGTGTTCTGCCTTCGGCTTTGACATAGCCTATACCAAACACATTGATATCGCCATTGATATCAACTTTTAATCCGTTAAAATAAAAGTTGACATTCCCTCCATTTCCGGATCCTGACCCAACGCCCGATCCGCTATTATTACCTGTACCACCTCTTACTACATTGTTGGTAGTAGGTGTCTCCGTACTTCCTGATGTATTGTAAGAAGAATAAAATTGTGCAGCATCACCTTTTGGGGTTGTCACAATATTCAGGTTGAGAATGTCATTTTTTGTAATCCTGTATACAGGAATGTTGTAGGGAACAAGACCTTCTTCGTTAATAACAAGACTTTCGCTTGGCTGCAGGTATCTCACATCTTTTGTTGTGATACATGACATAACTAAGAAAGGTAATATTAAAAATAAATACTTAAAGTTCTTCATCATATTTGAATATTGTTTACAAAAGTAATACTTAATTGTTAATTTTTGTTATTTCTTAACCGATATAGCAAATCCGGTAAGTAAGCTCCCAAAAAACCAAGCGAAATAACCACCAGCAAAAGGAGGTTGATATTCATATGCCGTAAGAAGTAGGCTATACCCACAATCATTAAATAATACAGTATAATATAAAATGTGGACCTTCTATGGGTAAGGTTGAGCTTCAGCAGTTTGTGATGGATATGGTTTTTATCGGCATCAAAAGGTGATTTTTTGTTGTAAAGCCGGACAAAAATCACATTTAAAGTATCTACAATTGGTAAAATTAGAATAGCTACAGCAACTACCGGCGCAGACTGCAAGTGATATCTCGGCACTCCCGGCAGCTCCTTATCTATAAAAATATCAATAAAGCAAATGGAGGTAAATGCCAGTAAGAAACCTAAAAGCATGGATCCGGTATCACCCATAAATATTTTATTGGTTCTGTAATTGGAAAGGTTATAATATAAAAATGCCAGCACTGTTCCGATGATGACTACCGATAAGATCACAAGGGGATAGTTATATTCCCCGAGACGGTAATAGCTTATCCCAAACATGGCACTGCAAATTACAGAGTAGCCGCCGCCAAGCCCATCAATACCGTCAATAAGATTGAATGCATTGATCAAAACAATAAAAGTAACAATACTGAACACTACACTCACCAAATAACCTAGCTCATAGACTCCGAATATCCCAAACAAACTCCTTATTCTGATATCTGATCCTATTACGACCAGTGAAGAAACGACAATCTGGGCAACCAGTTTCTTATACGCCCTCATGACCACAATATCATCCATCACCCCAATGTACAGGAGAATAATCAATGATGCAAACAAGAATTTGTAGAGTTCGAATAACTCATAGGCAAAAATAGAAGCACAAATTCCAATGGCATAAAATATGGCAATACCACCCAGATTAGGAATTTTCCTGAGATGAGAACTCCGTACTCCCGGTTCATCCATAAGATTTTTTCTTCTGGAAATCTTTACAATGGTTGGAATGGAGAAAAAAGTAATTAAAAAGGAGAATACGAAACCTAATCCTATTTTCACGTAGAAAATAGGAATTCCCGAGCCGCTTAAGAACAATTCAAAATTTTTCATTCTTTTCTTATCCAGTACATGGGCTTCAACTTAAAAAATTAATAATGCAGCCCCTAACAGACACTTCATCATAATTTTCTACTGTTCGAAACAATAGCACCTACATTTGTGTTTATATTAATTTTCTTATCAACTTTTTCTGTCCCGCAAAAAATAACAGATAAAAAATCTTTTTTTTCACCGGCAAAGATAAAAGATAATTCTTACCAAAACGACTATAACTCAAGATATCTTGAATTTTTATATGTCTTTCTTTCATGAAAACATAAAGCTGATCAGCCATTTCATAGAAAGTTTTTTCCTTCTTCACAAATGCCAGATAGGCCAGAAAAGAATATACTCCTTCAAAAATCTGGAAGTTTTTCAGTTCTTTTCTCTTGTGAGAATATTTCGATTTTTCAAAGACCGTTTCCAAATCCTGTACTGCTTTCAGGATATCGAGACCTCTTTCTGTATGGGTTTTTGTAATGGAATCTGTGCGTTCCAGATACTGATAATGAAAATTCTGGGTCTGGGCAATCACATCACATTCCAAAAGCAGCTGCGGAATAAGCTGGATATCCTCAAAGTGAGCTCCCTTTTTAAATCTTTTCTGATTAAACAGCTCTTTTTTAAACAGTTTATTGCAGGCAAAATAACTGAGATCCGAAAAGACCGAAAAATGCTCTTCCAGTTCTATTTTCTCAGGCATATGGGGAATCTGTGTCAGCTTTTGAGTGACCATTCCGTTTTCGTCCACCTTCTGTATGTTGCAAACGACCATCTTAGAATGGTATTTCTCTGCCAGCAGAACCATTTCTTCGAACATAGTTTCGGTGACATAATCATCACTGTCTACAAAACCTATATACTCGCCTCCTGCTTGATCGATACCAAAGTTCCGGGCATCACTCAGGCCTCCGTTTTCTTTGGTAAAAGCCTTTATTTTATGAGGGTATTTCTGGGCGTAACCGTTCATAATTTCTTCGGAACGGTCTTTACTTCCATCGTTCACCACAATGATTTCTATATTCCGTAGGCTTTGTCCTACTAAAGAATCAAGGCATTTTGCCAAGTAATTCTCGACATTATAAACGGGAACAATGATGGAAACTTTTGAGGGAATGTTTGTCATACATTAAATTTTCGTCAATCGTGCATTCAGCCAGCCTTTTTTGGCTTCATCAAAATCTTTCCTGGAACACGGAATGCAGTTTTCAATATTATCATCATCACCAAAATACCATAAATTACTGAAAGTATCACGCTTAAATGCATATTGGGTATCATCTACCAACACATAAAACAGCTCGTAATGCCTTTCTTTCGGATGAGATCTCTGAATATTGACCCCTTCAATCAGATACCATAGCATTTGCGCCAAAAGCTGGTGATTGAGCTGGTTTTCCGAATAGATGTTATAGTTAAATATCCCGACAGATTTCAAACCTTCACTCAACCCAATCTCTTTCATATATGCACAGACTTCTCTTCTGTTGAGCCCATTAACCTGCGGATTCATGGAAAATGGCTCACTGAAACTTTCGATCGCATCACAATTGACAGTCACAAGATCCGCTTTTCTGAAGAAGGGCTCTGTTTTTTCTGTAGAATTCATCATTTCAGCAAGTCTTATAATGTCAAACTCTACTTCTTTAATCAGTCGTATAGAATCCATTTCATTCAGATGCTTCTGATATCCCAGGTGATGGTAATTTTTAATGGAAAAATTTTTGGCCCCGAAAATTTTGCTCAGGAAAGTATGTTCATTGATCTCCTCGCCTTGTTTCAGGGAAATAATGTTACTGATCTGAGTATAGTTGATCTCTTTCTTATGAAAATTAAGCGCAGAAAACAAAGAAAAGGCAAAATCATTGGAGCCGCCGATAATCACGGGAAGTGCTCTTTTGTAATGACATGCCGAGAGGACTTCCTGCAGAATATAATGGGTATCCTGAACCGATTTCCCAGAAACCAAATCTCCGAGATCTACCAAAGGAATTTCAAAATCCAGCTGTGAAAGCCTGTAAAACTCTTTTCTAACAGCTGTAAAATCCTGCACTTCAGCTTCACCGTTTGCTCCTCTGTAATCCGACACAAACAAAAGAACAATACTGTCTTCTTTTATATCTTTTGTTATCCGACTTCCAATCTGCCAGCTTTCTGTCTTGAAATTTCTTGGTGAAATGATAAAGTCTTCGAAATCCATATTGTAATTTGAAATGTAATATTTTATTAAATTCTTGATGTAACAAACATACAAAAAACCTCATCAATTTGGCAGGCTCGGGAAGTTTTTGTCAACAAAAAAGCCGTTAACACTTATTTGTTAACGGCTTATCTATTGTTTTTATTATTATTTTTTTTTGGCTGCAGGCTTTTTGGCAGTAGTAGCCTTTTTAGCAGTTGTTGTCTTTTTAGCTGCGGCAGTCTTCTTAGCTGCCGGTTTTTTCTTTTCAGCAAAAGCATTTTTATCCTGGTCTGTGATCCATTTTTTAACGTCATCGAGAGAAACTTCTTTCAACTCTTCGCCATCATATTTTGTATCATCACTTTTCTTTGGAATTTTAAACATCGCCTTCCCAAATTTGATGAAAGGACCCCATCTTCCGTTTTCAATGGAAATTTTTTCTTTTTCCCACTGCTGGATGTAACGGTTGGCCTCTTTTTCAAGCTTGGCATCAATCAGCTCCTCGATATCGCTCTGCGAAAGATTATCAAAATTGTATTTTTTCGGAACATTCACAAAAATATCTTTGTATTTGATAAAAGGCCCGAATCTTCCAGATCCTTTGGTTACCGGCTCTCCTTTATACGAAGCAATCGGCGCATCGGCTTTTTTCTTTTCGTTGATAATTTCTTCAGCACGCTTCTGATCTACAGAAAGCGGATCTTCACCCTTGGGAATACTGATGAACGTTTCTCCCCATTTCACATAAGGACCGAATCTTCCAACACCCACCGAAACGGGATTTCCTTCAAATTCCTGAAGATCGAAAGGCAATCTGAACAGTTCTATAGCCTCTTCAAAAGTAATGGTCGCAATATTCTGTCCGGTCATTAATGAAGCAAAGATTGGCTTTTCATCATCATCAGTTTCTCCAATCTGGATCATCGCACCAAATCTTCCGATTCTGGCATGAACATTTTTACCTGTTTTAGGGTCTACTCCCAATAGCCTGTCTCCTGTAGCGCGGTCTGCATTTTCTTCTACATCTTCAATTCTCGGATGGAATTTGGAATAGAAATCCGTCATCATCTCCTTCCATTTCTGATCACCGTTTGCAATTTCATCAAAACCTTCCTCCACTCTCGCTGTAAAGCCATAATCTAAAATCTCCGTAAAGTTGTCTGTCAGGAAATCGTTAACTACCTCACCGATGTCTGTAGGAATAAATTTATTTTTGTCGCCTCCGAATTTCTCTTCAAGAACTACCTTCTTGATCTTATCTTTTATCAAAGACATCTTAACTACTTCGCGGGTTTGCGGCTCAATTTCGCGCTTATCCACATACGCTCTGTTCTGGATCGTCTGGATAGTAGGAGCATAAGTAGAAGGTCTACCAATCCCCAGTTCTTCCAGTTTTCTTACCAATCCTGCTTCGGTATATCTTGCACTTGGTCTGGTAAACTTTTCAGTAGCAGTGATGGTCTTATAATTTAACAGTTCTCCAACACTTACTTTCGGTAACAGCTTATCATTATTTTCATCATCATCATCTTCTGCTTTTACAATACCGTAAGCTTTCAGGAAACCATCAAAAATGATAACCTCTCCCTGTGCTTCGAAATGATGGGGCAATGTAGCATTACCAATCTCAATAACGGTCTTTTCAATTTTGGCATTAGCCATCTGTGACGCCAGTGTCCTCCTGTAGATCAATTGATACAATTTGTTCAGCTGGGCATCGCCTATACTTTTTACTGCGAAATCCGTGGGACGGATGGCTTCGTGAGCCTCCTGTGCAGAAGCGGATTTCGTAGTATAATTTCTTGGAGCAGAATATTCTGCTCCATATTCTGAAATAATTTGTCTTTTCGCTCCTTCAATAGCTTCCTGAGAAAGATTTACTGAATCTGTTCTCATATACGTTATAAACCCTTCTTCATAGAGCCTCTGTGCCAGACGCATCGTATTTGTCACATTATATCCTAATCTTGATGAAGCTTCCTGCTGCAGTGTGGACGTGGTGAAAGGTGCAGATGCAGAACGTGTACCTGGTTTTGTTTCAACATTAAGTACTTTGAATTCTGCTGTTTTTGCCTGCTCAAGGAATTTTTCTGCCTCTTCTTCTTTTGCAAAGTCTTTTTTTAGTTTGGCTGCAATTTCCTGCTCTGCTTTATTTAAGAAAATACCGTCAAGCTTGAAGCTTGCCTTTGGTATGAATTCACGGATCTCTTTTTCTCTTTCAACAATCAAGCGTACTGCTACAGACTGCACTCTTCCTGCAGACAACCCGGGTTTTACTTTTTTCCATAAAACCGGAGACATCTCAAAACCTACGATTCTATCAAGAACTCTTCGCGCCTGCTGTGCATTCACCAGGTTCTGATCTATATCTCTTGGATTTTCAATTGCTTTTAGAATGGCATTTTTAGTAATTTCGTGGAAGACAATCCTTTTTCTGTTTTCAGGCTTCAGCTTCAGCTCATCAGCAAGGTGCCATGCAATAGCTTCTCCTTCACGGTCTTCATCGGAAGCCAGCCATACCATATCGGCTTTCTTTACTGCAGCTTTTAATTCTGTGACCAATTTCTTTTTGTCTGCTGAAACTTCGTAATCTGGACTGAATGTGGCAAGGTCTATACCCATTCCTTTTTTAGGCAGATCACGGATATGTCCAAAACTGGATTTGACTTCAAAATCCTTTCCTAAGTACTTCTGAATAGTTTTTGCTTTTGCCGGGGACTCTACGATTACTAAATTTTTCGACATTCTAAAATTTTTGCAAAAGTAAAGCTTTTTTATTATATACTTTTTGTTGGCCGGATTTTATTTAGCCACCTGATACGTGTACACCCCCTTCCCGCGAGGGTTAAATACCGACACAAGTCATTCATTTTGTTAGAATTACACCAGATATTCCACTCAATATACAGTGATATAGAATTTTTCATCGACGCTCATAGACACAGAAAATATGAAGAGTCATAAAATAGCGGAACGTAGAGCCTACATTCCGCATGTATTCATTTTTGGGGATCTATTTTTTTATAATTTTCACCACATCCTGGGAATCATTGATTCTCACCAGATAAACACCGTCAATCAAAGCGGAGACATTGGTCTGTTTATTTTCAAATCTCCCGGACTTCACCAGCTGTCCCAATGCATTATAGATCTGATACTGATATTCTTTGTCCGTCAGATCTTTTATATAAAGGATGTCATCAACCGGGTTAGGATATAATGAAATAGTATTTTCCACAGATTCTATTTCGGATTCAGCAGTACTCAGTGTGGGTCCCTGTGGCAGAACCCTCATTCTTGAGGCCGGCCCCTGTTCAATACCATTGTCGTCATATTTTATTTTTACACACCGGCAGCTCATTCCGAAATAGGGATCGTTATTGTCATGAAAAGCGATAAATCGATTAGCAGAAGATGCTGCATCAAAAAGTATATTAACAGGTCTACCTATATAATTTGAATTGAGAGAACCCATCCAAACTCCGGGATACTGAAAATTAATCACATTGAAAGTTCCCTGCGGAGACTGGTTTGCTGTTACACTTCGGAATCCACGGGATCCTGAGTCCGGGTAATTTCCAACCCGATACGAAGCATTGTTGAATATATAGCCAATGGTAGATGTTGTAGAAGGATTCCGAACTCTCGTTCCCAGATAATCCGCACTCACACTATAGGCAGTAGCTATATTCTTATCTTTCTTATACCACGGAGACTGCCCAAAATCAGCACCTGAGACCAGCGCGACACTCATGAGGTCGGGTATTCTCCACCCTTCAGGACATGGATCAAAAGGCGATTTTTTTCCTCCTCTACCCCATCTTTCCGGAGCCAGGTTGGGTTCTTTTGCCAGCCAGTCTGTTCCGTTGGTATAATTGGGAGATGAACTGTTGAAAGTGGCAAATGTACTCGGAATCATATATACCAGAGGCTTCTTCACAGAGTAAGATAACACCTTACTGATCCTATCGGAAGGCTTATCTGCGGTCTGCACATTTTCTGTTGCCGCGTACGTATTATACGGGATAATATAGCTTCCTGATAGGTTATTATAGGTAGCAGGAGTAAGAGTAGTATACGTTATCGATCCGCTTTCCGAAGCTGTCCCCAGGAATACATTATAAGATGCTTTATTATCCGCGTTCTGGAATGTAGGCAGCGGATCTTTTCTTCCCCACTGGTAATGTAAGCCTGTAGACGCCCTTATCTTTGCGAGTTCCGCAGAGGTAGGGGTCAGCGGATTGGCAACAACAGGAAAAGCATCCGTAGCTCCGAGGTTTCTATCCATAAAAGTGGTCTGCAAAATGATATCAGCTTTGGGCACATAATTCATATAGTTGACCGCTTCCGCTACCGGAAGTTCTGTCGTGTATAGAGTAGATTGTATAGAGGTATCGGTCACCCATATGTGCCAGCTCCAATAGACAGGAGCCGTTATGCTTCCGTTATGCAGTGTAACGACAGCATTCCCGCTTTGATTGGGTGCTATTGCTACAGAAATTCTGGAAGCACTTAAGCTCTGAAGCGACGACGGGGATGGATTAAGTATCTTTATAGTGCTGATCAAATTGACATTGGTAGACCAAAGTACATTTGCTTTTAAATTATTAAAACTTGAAGGATTAAGAATAGTACTATTATTCAGCAGTTGGCTTTGCACAGAAAAAGCTTTACTTACAGGGATTTCTATGATGGAAGCTGATGTACTTTTTACTATCTGATAAGAATTGGGGTTATTCATCCCTTCCATATATTGCGTCGCAGCCGGAAGGTATTCTGTGGGAAAATCATAATCATTCACCACGTAAAGGGGATCTCTTACACACCTGCAGCCATTAGCATCCGAGGTATACATGCCTGCAAGAGGAAAGTAAAAATAGCGGCCTCTGATGTTGGGGTAATTGGGGTCCGGAATATCAGGCTGAGTTTTATCAGGGATCATTGAGAGCCCTCTGACTCCTACGGACGGGGAGGCATCAAAATGTCTTGTCATCGTAGCCGTCCATAAAGCAATGTGATGCTGATCACTATACTGTCCCAAATGTGCATTCCTGATCAGCTGGCCGGTTCCTGGAAAAATTCCCATATCGTATCCTCCCACCGCCGAGAGATCAAAACCCAAATTAGGATATACTTTGAATCCCTTCATAAACCCAGGAACCCCTGAATCGGTAGGCTTAATGATATTGTATTTAGCAGCATCGAAAGCATTTTTCGTCATATCGGTTCTTACCCCGAACGGAGAAAAGTCTATTCTTACATCATCAATATAGTTCTGTGAAGCAAGATTTGCCACCAATGCGGAAGGAATTCTCCATCCATTCGGACAGGGATCATATGAAGACTTATCATGATAGGGCTTAGCGCTGCCATCGGTATTATATACGGTATCTATCTTTCCCTGAGAATTATCGGACCAAAGGTTGAGTTCAGAAAGCCGGCTATCCGGAAGGCTGGTTGTTTTTCCAAACCAGTTGACCGGAAGATTGACATTGTTGTTGTAATATGCCTGTCCGGAATTATCATCTTTATTGATGTAAATCAGACTCAGTGGATTTTTTACAGAAAGCCTGATGTTATTAGTAACCTCTGCGTTTGAGACCAACACAAATTTACGAAGGTCGTCAATACTTACAGCACCTGTCATGTTTTTTGCTCCTCTGTGCCTGACACGTCCTAGTGCACCTGACACTTCATAGAAATCATTCCCTCTCATAACCAACGGAGGAATAGGATCTTTTCTTCCCCACTGATAGAGAAGCCCGATGCTTTTATTCCAGTCTGAAGAAGTAATGTTGGGGGTAAGCGCCCCCAGGTTACGATCCATCCATCTCCAGTCCGAGTCGGGAATCACCTCGACGGTCCCATCGGCTCTCACTCTTTTCAGGTTATTAAAACTCTTGTAAGTACTACCATTCGTCGGGTCATCGGTTACCCAGATATGCCAGCTCCAATAGATTTCTCCATTCACTCTAAGGGCAACAACAGCATTTCCTTTTTTAGTTTTATTGACTGGAACCCGTATTTTAGCTTCCTGACCCGAACCTGCCATTTCTAGAGCATAATTGGCTCCGGATTTTATCAGACCATGGGTATCTTCCCAGAGGACCTCGGCAGTTGCCGTTCCTGCCGGAATTCCTGACCCATTGATTTGACCGCCGCCACTCCACATTGCATATGCTTTTCTTACCGGAACCCAGAGGCCTTCGCTGTCCTGAGACGGGTCAAAAATATAACTGTTGGGTGCTTTTTTCCAATCGGTAATTACTGCCCATTGAAGAGACCTAGCTAATGAATCAGTATACTTAATAAAAGATTCTTCACTTACATATCCTGCCCGGGGATTTTTTCTATTTGAAACACTATTACCTTTAAAGGAAATCCCCACCGATATCAGGCAAATAAATGCCACTAATTTGAGTATTAATCTATTCATATCTATGGATTTGGGTGTGTTATTACGGAAATACAACTTTAAGCCCAAATCAACAAAAATAGATTTATTTTATGAATATTTATAACATATTATACATTAATTATAAATAATTAAACATAAAACATTTACAAATACCACAATAATATATTAATAAAATCATATAATCAGTACCTATATACCTGTAATCAAACTGATAAGAAAACGATCCACCCTACAGCAAACAGAAAATTTTTAGTTTATCAGACCACAAAAAAAACAGTCATTTTTCAGACTGTTTCTTTATTATTTATATGTGTGAATATAGCTTATGGAAGAATATGGTTTTTATAAAGATCAATAGAGAATTTACCTGCCCTGATGTTATTAAAGGATGCAAAAACCACAAAATTGAAGACCACAAGGGCAATAATGAAAGCATAAATCAGATTTTTGGTCCTACTGGACACCACATACATGGCGTTAGGGATAATAATATATGAAAATCCGATAAACGCACCGGCAAGCCTGGACGAGAAAATCGGGTTATTTCTGAAAATAAAATATAGACAAATCCCGATAACAGCATAATTCCTGTGATATTCATAGTATGGATACAATTTTTTCATCGGGTTATCGAATACAAAAAGGAAAAAAGTAAGAATAGCCATCATCGCTTCCGGAATACCGAAACCTCCGTTAAGCCTTTGTACACTTTTATCAACATATCCATTAAATCCTTCCACAAGAGAGCTTTCAGAGGCCATATTTCCCAGAAAATCCCCAAAGACCTTATAGACTTCAAACGGCGATAAAAAGATTGAACCAATAATCATAAGCAGCATTATGGTCTTGTTCAGTGGTATTCTTGCCAGCCAGTACATGGGTAAGAAAAGATAGCAAACACTGTGGATCCCGGATCCCAAGAAGATAAAGAACAGATACGGCAAAAGCTTCTGATCTTTAATGTACCGGATGGCAAAATAGACAATAAAAGTTCCAAGATTCTGTCTGATCTGTCCGCTTTCTCCGATAAAAAAGTTGGGAATAAACATGAACAGGGTGAATGTAAATGGATAGAAGGTATTGTCTTCTGTATATTCTACTTTATAATACATCGCAAAAATTGCAATGACGAAGGTCACAATATAGAAGGGTGCATTAAAGACATTGAGCAATACTTTGTTAATCAACGTATAAAGCCATTCCACATCCAGGTTTTCAGGCCCTTCCAAATGAAGCATTTTCATAAAGATACTGTAATAGCTCTTTGTGTCGGAATAAATATAAATACCCCTGTAGCTTCCATAATCCGGTCCTACATTATCTCTGAACCCTACAATAATAATAAAATATGCCCCCAGCAGCCAAAACCATTTCTTATCCACCTTTCCTCCATAGACTTCCTGAATACTGAAGATCAGCATGTAGATAATCGCAATAATGTAATATGGATGTAATAAACTCATGCTAGATCTCTGATGTTTTTTTAAACTGGTGATAGGCTATTACCATTCCCGTTAGAATTAAAGGCAAAAATAATCTTACTTCCCAAAAAAGCCCCACTAAAGTAATCATTAGAAGATAAGGAATAGAAAAAAACAGATATTTTCCAAAAATACTACGGTTTTCTTCGACAGTACATTGTTTATATATATAATACAAAACAACCACCGCAAAGACAAGACCGGCCAGATTGAACGGGCTCGAAAAATTTCTATTAATATAGAAGCCTTCAACAAAAGTAGTTTCGTCCTGTACCATCAATACTCTAAGTCCCAGATAGGGAACAATGAAAGCGATAACCAGGGGAATGATTTTAAGGATGATTTGATAATTTCCTTTTTTCAATTCATTAAAATTGAAAAATACGGCGGCGAAAAAAGCAATATTAAGGCATGCTGTTTCCCTTACCAATGTAGACAATACTATAAGCCCTATCAAAAGGTACATCAATATATTTTTCTTCGTATGGAGGTATTGTAACGTTAAGAAAACACCGGATATATAGCAGAAAAGAGCAATCGTATCACAATTTGTCGGGGCATATTGTGTGATGACCATAAAAAAAACAGCCAGCAGATGGACCACCCTTCTTGCATTGATATTGACAATAATACCTGAAGTTTTCAGTTTGAATATCATATTGAGCAGTACGGAGCACAAGCTGAAAAAAACAGCATTCATCAGGAAAAGACCATGGTAAAAAGGTGTTCCGTTTATAGACAAAAAATTCTTAAAAGAGGATAAGGGCCCATTGATCAGATAATACATAAGATCTGTCATCTGTACACTCAGATAATTGGGTATAACCCTGTATGCATATACCGAGGTAAATAAAAAGTCGGGAGGTCTTTCTGAAGTTTTTAATCTGGTGTAAGAAGATTCAAACCCGTAATAAGACATGGCAAACAGCAGAAGCGGAAGCACTAGTACAAATAGAAATCCGTTTATTTTTTCATCATTCTTTTTCAACATATCTAAAACAGATTCTTATTTTTTAATAATAATTGTGATTTAAAATACATTTCGTTAAAGGGGAACTTTTGCAAAAGTAGAATTTTTTTTTATTCTTCCTAGAATATTTTATTGATTTTCAGGTAAAACTTATCGCCTAAGTCTTTTGAACTAATTCTTAAAAAATTAAATTTGCAGACTTGATTTAAATGCAATGCATCGCTTTTTTATATTTTTATATTATCTGATTTCCAAAAATAAAATCCTTTCTGTTCTTATTGCATCAGGAATTGCAGCTTTGTGCCTTTTCTTTGCTGCAAAGATCAATTTCGAGGAAGACATCAATCAGATCATCCCCAAAAATGAAAAGTCAGACCTTACTGCAAAAGTCCTGAAGCAGCTTAATTTTTCAGACAAAATCATTGTCATCATCGAGAACAGATCCCATGAAGACAGCTACCAGCTATCTGAAACCGCAGATACATTTCTGCAAAAAATAGAGCCCCTGCAAAAATATATCGGCTCTGTTCAGGGAAAGGTAAATGATCATGAGATATCGGAAACCTTCGATTTCGTCAATCAGAATCTCCCATTGTTTCTTGATGAAAATGATTACAAGGAAATTTCCCCAAAATTAAATAAAGACAGCATCGCCAGGAAGGTAGAAGAAAACTATGTTTCATTGGTTTCACCTACAAGCCTCGTCACTAAGGAGTTTATTAAAAAAGATCCTCTTGGACTTACTTTTTTAGGAATTAAAAAGCTCAATGCCCTCAATATCAGCAAAGACTTTAAACTTGAAGACAGCTATATCGTAACCAGGGACGGAAAAAATCTTCTGCTGTTCATAGATCCGAAAAATAAAAGCAACGACACCAAAGCGAATGAAACGTTTGTAGATCAGCTCAATATAATCAGGGACAACATCAACAAACAGTATAAAGGTAAAACAGAAATCAGCTATTTTGGCTCTCCGGTGATCGCCGTAGCCAATGCCAAGCAAATTAAGAAAGATATTCAGAATACGGTCATTATTTCTATGACGGTCCTTTTGATATTGCTTATCTATTACTTCAGGAACTTCTTCACTCCAATCATTGTTTTCCTGCCAACGGTATTTTCTGTATTGCTTGCCTTATTGATTTTATATTGTATTAAAGATAAAATTTCTGCAATTTCATTAAGTGTCGGTGCCATTCTTATCGGAATAACCATTGATTATGCCCTGCACATTCTCACCCATTATAAACACAACAACAATATTGAAGAACTTTATAAAGAAATTACCCAACCCATTATATTAAGCAGCGCAACAACAGCTGTTTCATTTCTCTGCCTCGTATTTGTACGCTCTGAGGCGTTGAAAGATCTGGGATTGTTTGCTGCCATTACGGTTATTTTATCCTCCGTAAGCGCACTGATTATTGTACCTCAGCTGTATAAGCCTCAAACAAAAAAAGAAAAGCATCATACCAATTTCATTGACAGGATCGGATCTTATCCTTACGAGAAAAATAAACCTCTGATCATAGGGTGCTCCTTCATTATACTTGCATGCCTCTTTGGCTTCAGACATGTAGGCTTTAATGAAGACATCGGTGATCTGAACTATATCCCGAAAGAACTAAAAATAAGTGAGGCTAAACTTCAGAAGCTTTCGGATATCACCTCCAAATCGATCTATACTATCTCTTATGGAAATTCTGAAGCGGAAGCATTAGCCCGCAATTCACAGCTGGCTACTTTCCTTGAGAAAGAAAAGAAAGAGGGCAAAATATTAAGTTATAATTCCATTGGAAATATCGTTCTTTCTGAAAAAGACCAGCAAAAGAAGATTGCTGAATGGAAAAACTTCTGGAACACGGACAAAAAGAAGCAGACTCTTTCTGAACTTGTGAGAACCGGAAATGAATTTGGATTTAACAGCGCTGCATTCGATAATTTCACTGAGGTTTTGAATAAGGACTATTCTGCAATAAGCCTGAAAGATTATGAGCAGGTAAAAGCGTTGCAGGTTTCAGAATTTTTAAGTAATGACAATGGATTCTATACCGTTTCGAATGTCGTAAAAGTTGACGAAAATAAAAGAGATGCCTTTATCAAAGATATTGAGAAAAAACATGATGCTATTGCTATCGACCGCCAGCAGATGAATGAAAACTTCCTGGGCTTACTAAAGCGGGATTTTACTACCCTGATCAATTATTCTCTTCTGGCCATTATCCTAACGATCATTGTGTTTTTCAGAAACTTTGAATTAACGGTTCTTACCATGTTTCCGATTGTTTTAACGGGAGTGGTTACGGCCGGGATCCTTTACTTCCTTGGCCTAGAGCTGAACATTTTCAGCACCGTGGTATGCACCCTGGTATTCGGAGTAGGGGATGATTTCAGTATTTTCCTCACAAAGGCAATGCAGAAAGAACATACGACCGGAAAGAATGAACTGCCCACCTACCGGACCTCTATTATTCTGGCTGTGTTTACAACCATTCTTTCTATCGGTTCCCTGATCTTTGCCAAGCATCCTGCCCTACATTCGTTAGCTTTGGTAGCTCTGATCGGGATGTTTTCTGTTATCATCATTACCTCCACCCTATATCCTTTCTGGTTCAGGCTTCTGATTACCAACAGGGCAAAAAAAGGGCTTTCTCCCATTACCTTCAGATTGTTTTTGCATTCTGTGGTCTCATTCTTATATTATGGATTGGGAGGCTTGCTGTTTTCCGTATTCGGAAGCTTTTTTATAAAAAACTCAAAAGGCAAAACACTGGACCTTATCAAACTGATTTTAGCTAAATTTTTAACTTCAGTTCTTTATTCAAATCCTTTTGTGAAAAAAAGGGTCATCAGAAACCCTGCAGAAGATTTCAGTAAGCCTGCTGTGATTATTGCCAACCATACTTCTTTTCTGGACACCCTTGCCATCGCAATGGCTACTCATAAAATCATATACCTGGTCAATGACTGGGTATACCAGTCTCCTGTATTTGGAAAACTGGTACGGGCACTGGGATTCTATCCGGTCTCGCAGGGTATTGAAAACGGCATGGACCGGTTGAAAGAAAAAATCGCACAGGGATATTCCCTGGTGGTTTTCCCGGAAGCGGAACGCTCTTATAGCAATGAGATTAAAAGATTCCACAAAGGAGCCTTTTATCTGGCAGAACAGTTCGGGCTGGATATCCTTCCCCTGTATATCCATGGAAATTCTGAAGTGCTGCCAAAGGGTGATTTCATTATATATGACGGAAGCATTACCGTAAAAGTAGGTGACAGAATAAGTAAAGATGATTTCAGCTTTGGGGTCAGCTACTCGGAGCGAACTAAAAAGATCAATGCCTATTTCAGGGAGCAGTTTACCCTATTGAGAGAGCAGATCGAAAATGAAAATTATTTTAAGAAGACCTTGTTTTTGAGCTTCTTATATAAAGACAGCGATGTTGTACAAAGCGTAAAAAAGGATTTCAACACCCACAAATCGGCGTACTTTGAGCTCAATAAGCATATTCCCAAAGAAGCCAATATTTTGCATATAGCCGATGATTTTGGACAAAAAGATGTATTACTTACTTTGTATCAGGCAGGTAGAAGGTTTTTCACACTCATCAGAGATCATGAAAAGAGAGCTACGGCAGCCCACAGCTACCTTGTTAAAAAAAGAAAAATACACTACGTAAAAGATCTGTCGGAGGTAAATAAGAAAATTGATGTACTTCTGATATCTGACGACCAATTTCCGATGAGAGATCTTCAGGAGCTCCCGGAAACCCTCATCTTTATCAATACGCTCAATACCTCATTTGAAAATGAAAATTATATACTAAAATACAGCTCTGACGCAGTAAAAGTATTTAAAATCAAATAATAAATATGAAAAACATATTTTTGTAAACGCTAATAGAAACTAATGAAAAAGAATATACTTGTCATATACTATTCACAAACCGGCCAGCTGGAAGATATCGTGAAGAATATCGCCAGACCTTTTGAGGATCTGAAGGAGGAATATGATGTCACCTATTATAATATTCAGCTGAAGGAAGATTTCCCTTTTCCCTGGCCGGGTGATGTTTTTTTCAATACATTTCCGGAGTCTTATTTACAGATTCCAAAAGAGATCGTTCCGCCATCAGAGGATATACTGGGCAAAAAGTATGATCTCATCCTTTTTGGTTACCAGGTTTGGTATCTGACACCGTCTATTCCTATTATTTCATTTTTAAAGAGCAGTTACGCCAGCCGGATCCTGAAAGGTAATCCCGTGGTCACGATATCGGGAACCAGAAATATGTGGATGCTTTCCCAGGAAAAGCTGAAAGTGTATTTAAGGGATTTGCAGGCCCAGCTTGTCGGAAACATAGCACTGGTAGACAGACATGACAATTACACCAGTGTATTGACGATCCTTCGCTGGCTCACAACAGGCCAGAAGGAAAAATCGGGATTGCTGCCCGCTGCCGGAATCTCCGATGAAGAAATTACAGGTTCTGTAAAATACGGAAAGATTATAGAAAAACATTTTAAAACGAATGATCTGAGCAGCCTGCAGCCAGAGCTTGTCGACAACGGAGCGATTGAAATACGGCCGTTTTTGGTGCGTGTAGAAAAGGTAGGAAATAAAATTTTTACCGTTTGGTCTAATCTGATTATCAAGAAAAAAGAGAAACGTCCATTGCTGATAAAATTCTTTAAGGTATATTTGATGGCAGCGATATGGATCATCTCTCCCATCGTGTTAGTATTACACCTTCTTACTACCCCTATATTTTGGTTTAAAAGACAAAAACAAAAAAGATATTTACAAGGAATTAATTTAAAATAGAATGTACGACGTATTTATAACTAAAGCATCAACATACTTACCCAATGAGCCGGTAGCGAATGATGAAATGGAGACTTATCTTGGGCTTATCAATGATGTGCCTTCTAAAGCAAAATCTCTTATCCTAAGAAACAATAAAATTACTACAAGATACTACGCCATAGACCGGGAAGGAAATCCTACGCATACCAATGCGCAGCTTACTGCAAAAGCAATTGAAGGTCTTTTTGATGAGCACTTCAAAAAGGAGGATATGAAATTATTATCCGTAGGAACGACGTCTCCTGACCAGATCCAGCCCTCACATGCTTCTATGGTACATGGAGAACTGAATATCGGAAAATCTATTGAGGTCAATACCGCTACAGGTCTCTGCAATTCCGGAATGAACGCTCTTAACTACGGATTTCTCTCTGTAAAAGCCGGAGTACAGGAAAATGCAGTGTGCGCAGGCTCTGAAAGAATGTCTGCATGGATGACTGCTGACAAGTTCAATCATGAAGCTGAAAATTTAAAACTACTGGAAGAAAGACCCATCGTTGCCTTCAAAAGAGAATTTCTAAGATGGATGCTTTCTGATGGTGCCGGTTCTTTCCTACTGGAAAACAAACCGAGAGCCGACAGCACTTCTTTAAAGATAGAATTTATTGATTTTTACTCTTACGCACATGAGATCGAAGCCTGCATGTATGCAGGATGTGACAAGCAGGAAGACGGAAGCCTGAAGTCTTGGGCAGACTACCCTTCTGATGAGTGGCTGAAGCAGTCTATTTTTGCCATCAAACAGGACACCAAAATTCTTGATAAATATATTCTTGTAAAAGGAGCGGAAAGTTTAAGGTCTTCCTTTGACAAGCACAATTTGGACCCTGAAAAAATTGATCATGTACTGGCACACATTTCTTCAGGATATTTTAAGGATGGATTAAGAGAAGAGTTTGCCAAGAAAGGAATGGATTTCCCACCGGAAAAGTGGTTCTATAATCTTTCTGAGGTTGGAAACATTGGTGCAGGATCTATTTTTATTGCTTTGGAAGAACTGATGAATTCAGGGACGCTGAAGAAAGGGGAAAAAGTACTTCTGTGTGTTCCTGAAAGTGGAAGATTTGCTTACTCTTGTGCCCTGTTAACGGTTTGCTAATGGAAAACAGACTGCCCACATCCGACAAAGATTTTGTAGAAAGCCTTATTCCGCAGCGCTTCCCTTTTGTAATGGTACATGAACTGTCAGAATACTCAGAAAGCCACCTCATTTCGGGATTTGAAATAAAGGAAGGCAACCTTTTTATTCAGGACGGCGTTTTTCAGGCTTCAGGGCTTATAGAGCATCAGGCACAAAGTGTTGCTTTGCACACCGGATATAAGTACCATTTGCTGGGCAAAGACGCGCCAACAGGATATATTGGGGCCATCAAGTCTTTTGAAGCAGAAGTATTGCCCAAAACCGGAGATCTCCTGACATCAGAAGTTACCATTCTCAATGAAGTAATGGGTGTAACCCTGGTAGATATCATTACCCGCCTGAATGGTGAAGTGATCGCAAAATCTCAAATGAAAACGGCTGTAAAATAACTTATCATGAAAATAAGGGAGGACCAAATCATCAATATCCACAACTTTTTACCTCATCGTGAACCGATGCTGATGGCAGACTATATCCTGGAACTGACCAAGGAAAAGGTAGTGACCTCCTTTGATATAAAAGCAGACAATGTGTTTGTTCACAATGGTGAATTCGTTGAAGCCGGTTTAATTGAAAACCTGGCCCAGACCTGCTCATCTATTCTCGGACAAAGCTTCTTTGAAAACCCGGAAGCAGACACCAAAGTAATAGGTTTTATCACCAACATCAAAAAAATTGAAATTTTTGCCCTTCCCAAAGTAAATGACACCATTATTTCTAAAGCATCACTGATTTCCCAGTTTGAAAATATCTGTCACATCTTCTGTGAAACATTTAACAATGACGAATTATTAATCAGAGCAGAAATCAACCTGTTTATTCAGGAGGTATAATTTCAAAGAAAGAAAAAATCATAAAGCTGAACGTTTGTTCAGCTTTATTTTTTTCAGGATTAGCCTTTATTCGGCTCACCATTATTAGGTTTTGGTAAAGCCGTATGAATTAGACGGGCTAAAGCCCGCCTCTATTGAATTAAAATTCAACTAATGCATCGATAGCACTTGCTGCTAAGTAAAAACGCTTTTACGATCGAAAATACCATAATGGATCATTCTATTGCGAACGCGTGCCTTATCAGATCTCATCCTTACAATCCCAGGAAATCATAGCATCCTATTCGGATATTTTCGTCAATATAACAAAATATTTCACGTGAAACATTGTACAAAATACTGTGGAACGTAAGCTCGTAGCAACATGACGTATCTGAACAAAAAAAGTGGAACATTTCTGCTCCACTTTACCTATTATTTAAACTAGAATATTAGTATCCGAAGATCTCTTCAAGGGACACTTCCTGGAATTGGCCCATTTTATTGATGGATTCCATATTCAGGTTTTCTTTCTTCCCGATGATAGCTGTATTATATTGTACAGGTTTCACCTCAGTGTTATAGAAGCCTGTCAGCTGTGGCAACGTCAGTCCCTGGATTTCAGCGTAAATATCTTTCCTGATGTCATTATCTACACCCAGTTTTTTCAGAGCCAGCTGGCTGAAGAAAATATTTGTTCTGTTGATCCTGTTGGATGCGATCTGCTTAAGGGCAGACCCTTTGGAATTTTCAAATTGCGCCGGGATCTGCGGCAATTCTACCATCAGCTCATTCATAGCAGTAACAGCAAGAGGAAGCTTGTTGGACTGCGTTCCGATATAGTTGGTAATATAGTTAGCATGTCCTTTTTCCGATGCATTAGCATACGAAACATAAGCAGTATATGCCAATGATTTGCTCTCTCTGATTTCCTGGAAAACAATAGAAGATAATCCTCTTCCGAAATACTCGTTGAAAACATTTGCTTTCCCGAAGTTATTCAGGTTGACAGGACTTGCCTTGGCTACTTTAGCCATTTCCATCTGTACCATATCATAATTCGTAAAATATACTTTTCCCGTTGTTGCAGGTTCTGCATATTCCTTCGCTTTTGCAGGCTGCAGGCTTGTATTGACAATGAAAGGCTGAATCGCTTTCTCCAGCCCGGACTTATCCTGCCCGTAAAGTAAAACCTGGTAAGGATATTGATTCAGTGTTTTTATCTTTTTCATCAATTCCGAAACATCAATACTTTCAAGGCGTTCTTTTGAAATCACATCGGTCATTCTGGAGTCTTTACCATACTTAGCATAATTTGATAGCGCTCCCATAATTCTTACTTTATCTTTTTTAGCAGCAGCCCTTGCTTCCAGAATAGTTTTTACGGTCTGAGTGTACACGGCTTTATCTGCTTTTACATTGCTCATCCAGTGGTTCATCAGCGCTACTCCTTTTTTCATATTGCTTTCAAGACCACTTAAGGTAATGATCACCTGGTCATTGGAAGTTCTGATGCTGTAGCTGATTCCCAATTGATAAAATTCTTCTTTCAGCTGTTCCGGGCTGTATTTGTCCGTGCCCAGATATTCAAAAAGAGTTCCTGCTAGAGAAAGCTCTTTGTCGTTATCTGTTCCAAAAGGGAACACATAGCTTACCTGAGCAATTTCGTTGTACTTGTTTTTCACAAAACTTACCGTCTTGTCTTTTACCTGCGAAGTATGAATGGCCGTTTTATAATCAATAAACTCCGGCTTGATCTCTGCTACTTTTGTATTCAGAATGTCTTTAAGGAACGGAGATTGTGCTTCCCTGTTGAGTTTAATCGGGGTGATACCAGGATTCTCCACTCTAACAAGCTTGTCATTCACGCCTTTTTCTTTATAAACAACGACATAATTATTTTTAAAGAACTCATTGGCAAACTTCACGACATCAGCTTTAGTGATCTTTTCATACTGATTGATCTCATCCAGCTCCTGCTCCCACGTTCTTCCTTTGATATAGGAATCATATAGTTCGGTAGCTAATCCGTCGGCTGTTTCCAATCCCTTCATACGCTGAACTTTTTTATCATTGACAATGGCTTTCAGCATCCAGTCCGGAAATTGTCCTTTTTTCACAAGGTCCAGTTGATCCAGCAATAATTTTTTAGCTTCATCAAAGCTTTGTCCTTCTTTAGGAGTTACCGTCAAACCAAAATAACCATACATCTTAAAAGGAGATTCATATGCTCCGGCACCAAGAGTCTTTTGCTTTTGGTTAATATTAAGATCAATTAATCCTGCATCTCCCCTATTGCTTAGAATTTCAGCCACTACATCAGCCAATCTTGCTTCCTTGGTCCCGTAGGAATCGGTTCTCCAGGCCATTGTCATTCTTTGTGTAGAAGGGCTTTTTACCGTTCTGGACACAATCTGGGTCATCGGCTCTTCCGAAACCATTTTTTTCATCGGAAGTTCCTTGTATTTGAATGCACCGAAATATTGATCAACTAATTTTATAGTTTTATCAAAATCAAGATCACCCACCAGCACAACAGCCATATTATTAGGCACGTAGTACGTGTCGAAATACTTATGAATAGCGACCATTGAAGGGCTCTTCAAGTGTTCAGAAGTACCAATGGTTGTTTGTTGTCCGTTCGGATGTTTCGGGAAAAGAGCCTCCATAAGAGCATAGTTTACCAGACGTCCGTCGTTATCCTGAGCCCTGTTATATTCCTCGTATACCGCTTCAAGCTCTGTATGGAACAGACGCAATACCAGCTCTGAAAAACGTTCTTTTTCTACCCTCAGCCATTTTTCCAGTTCATTGGACGGAATATTATTTTTATAAACAGTTTCATCAAGCCATGTATGTGCATTTGTTCCGGTTGCACCTAATGAAGAGATTGCTTTATCATACTCATTGGCAATTGCATACTTTGACGCTTCCTGGGAAACCTCATCAATCTTTTTGTAAAGTTCTTTTTTCTTTGCAGGATCTCTTTCTGCCTTATGCTGTTCATACAGATCCGAGATCTGCTGCAACAGGGCTTTTTCTTTAGTCCAGTCCTGAGTTCCAAGGTGGGAAGTTCCCTTAAAGACCATGTGTTCCAGGTAGTGAGCCAATCCGGTATTATCACCAGGGTCATTATTGGATCCTGTTCTTACAGGAATATAGGTCTGAATTCTCGGGGCATCCTCATTTTTTGCCAGATACACCTTAAGACCATTTTTAAGAGTATAAACTCTTACTCCGGCCTGGTCATTCTTTACGGTTTCATAGGTATATCCCTGAGCATCTGTCAGTTTCTGCGTGTCAAATTTCTGCGCCATTGCGCTCAACATACAGAAAAGCGATACGGAAATAAAAAACTTCTTCATAGCTGTTATTTATTAATATTTTTTTCTATCCAAATTTCAAAAACATTAGTCTTACGTTGTCACTCACTTGTTACAACTCATCTGCTGTAAAAGTATATCACAGATGATATTGCTTCAGATAAGATTAGATTCTTTGAGCTGTTTAACAGGAATTACATTCAAATAAAAAATAATATGGTTATACTTATATGAAAAGTATATCAAATGTTTACTGTATAAAGTAAAGGAGCTGAATTTTAGAATTCAGCTCCTTTATTAGGACTCATGGGGTTACCCTATCAGTTTAAATGCTCTGAGGCATTTGTTTTTCTGATGAAAATGATACCATCGAAGTAGTCATTTAGATTACTGATCTTTTCCGTGTATATATTTTTCTCATATTTTATAGGATCCAGATAAAAATACCCCCAAAAAGCTAAGGATAAATTTTGTTTAAGAGTTCCGTTGTTCTCCCGAAGATTCAGATAAAAATTTTCATTTTTAAATTTTGAAAAATAATTTTGCCAGCTGGCTTCTAAAGGATTGGGAAACTGATAAGCCTTATATTTGTTATCATTGGTATCAATATTATCTAAAGTAGCGCTATAGGTACCTGTTGATGTTAGTGTTGCCAATGCGAAGTATTTTTCACCAAACTGCTTTTTAAGGTATCCGCCCATACCCATATCCTCAGAAAAAGGGAATTTGAAGGAGACATGCCCATTATGAGCGATAACAATAACCTTTTTGTTATCATATAGCTGGTGTGTTTTGGTAACCATGCCTGCCATCATCTGATCCCTGGAAATCTCATAATTCTGTTTGCTGGCTTCATACATCACAGTAAAACCTAACTTTATATTTTCCAACGCCAGTTTTGCGCCAGTGGACAGGCTAATATTTTCTTTTTTTACTGTTTCTTCAATATTCTGAACTAATCCATAAGCCTGAGTACCACTCTTTATAAGCGACGGCATATCGATTCGGAAGCTTTTATCATTTTGTTTTTTCCACATCTCATCCTGATAACTAGCTTTTGGCAGCAGACTATCTGTTAATGCTTTTAGAGTATGCTTATTTTTAAACTCATTTTCAAGAATATTGACAGAATTGAGTACAAAGTTAAAATCGACACCGGAAAGCAAAATCTGATTTTTATTATTTCTGTTATACTCTCTTATCCATAACAGGAAATCTTCAATTTCCTTGGTCTGCCATATGGAAATAAGATATTGCTTCATAGCTGCTTTTATATCCGCGTTGGAATTAACAGCCTTATTCAAATAATAAACATCACCATACGGGGCCTCGAAACAGACAATACTGAAATGATCTTTAGTTATCAATTTTTTTGAGATCGCAGCCCGTATTTCATTAAATTCTTTGGTTCCATGCGTCCCTTCTCCGAGACCGACAATTGTATTGTTCCCGATTTCTTTTGCAACCGGAGCTCCTATTTTCAGAGCATCTTTACTTAAATTAAGCTCAATTGTTTTAACGGAATGATCCTGGGCTTTAAGATTGACAAGTCCAATCATCAGTAACATCGCTATAATCTTATTTTTCATTTTTGTTTTATAATTGCTGAAACAAAAATATAAAGCGCCGCATGATTATAATTGTACAAATGGAAACTATTCTTT
Organism: Chryseobacterium pennipullorum; assembly: GCF_003384725.1. GTDB lineage: Bacteria > Bacteroidota > Bacteroidia > Flavobacteriales > Weeksellaceae > Chryseobacterium > Chryseobacterium pennipullorum. Next base: position 185,558 of record NZ_QNVV01000005.1, on the reverse strand, counting down.
AAACATCCAGATATTTTCTTTGGAGATATCAACACTATTGAAAAAAGATCCCGGACTGATCTTAGTCAGTTCTTTAAAATTTCTGATGAAATGGGATTGATCATAAAAATCAGCGGCCAATGATACACCAATTAGATTATCATTGTTGTTTTTCTGGTTAATAGAGTTCCTGAATTTATTTACCTTTCGAAATTCAGAAGGAGACTTTCCTACATATCTTTGAAAAGTTTTGTTCAGATATTGTCTGGACATCTGATTTTTATGTGCTATTTCTTCGATGGTCATTTGGGAATTGATATCCGTAAGCCAGCCATCAACCCGTGCAAGGTCTTTTTTAATAAGCTTTGAAATCCAGTATTTCTCCAGCAGCTCCAATTGGTGGCTTCTTTCTTCTGTAAAGAATATCTTTTTCATTTCGTCCTCATAATCAGCAAAAGGATTGAAATAGGTATAGTCATTTTCAAACAAAGAAGACATTTCCTCTATAAAGTAATTAAGTCCGGCAGGCTTAAAGTAGATTGTAATTTCATCCACTATAGCATTAATGGTGACTTCCAGCGGTGTAATATATTTTTTGACCAGGGTTGACGTAAATTTCTGCTCAGCAGAAGAGACTGTAATTTTATCTTTTTCCAGTTTCACAGTGGCATCCAGATACATAGAAACAATGTTGTAATTGTTTGGAAAGGTTTGGTATTGAAAAGAATGGTCAATCTCTTGTTTGGAAATAAAATAAAACCCTTCGATATATTTGCTCAGAATAGTATCAGATGGTTTATAAAAATTCACTTTGATCTTCATATAATACTGCAATTGTTCAAATGTCTATAAGACTCTTTTGACGAGTTGTAAAAATACAAATATATTATCCTAAAAAACTGACTGCTATAGAAAACCCACAGGAACAGCTTCACATCATAGTATTCTCAATCGTAATATCCCCAATGGCAGCACCATGCTTAGAGGCAACAGTACCCTCCTGTTTAATATGATTTACATATAATGTATTTTCACTATTTTAGCCACCTGATTAAAAAATCAAAACAGGTGAACTATTTTCCATCTGGAATCTATAAGTTTAAACATTATTTAGATGAAAAAACAAGACCTACCCCAAGACGAAAGTAACCTGAAATCCGCCAATATGACTGAAGTTCTGTATGTGACGGATGACAATGATAATTATACAACCGCAAACAGTACAGGCTGGGATGCGAAGAAAGCTGCTTTGGACGAATCTATGGAACTTATTCATGAAAGAATTGAGGAAGCCAGGCAACAGGTCGCTAATAATACAGCAAGTCCGATTCTTTATTTTATGGAACTGAATAAAATGGATCCGGCTGTCCTTGCCTCGTATGTGGGAATGTGGCAATGGAGAGTAAAAAGACATTTTAAACCAGGTATATTTAAAACACTAAGCGAAAATGCACTGAAAAAGTATGCTGATGCATTCGGAATTTCAGTGGATGAATTAAAAAAATTCGATGGAAAATAAATGGTACAGGATGTATAACATCCAATAATCCAAATTTCCAAGGAAAAAGATACAAGCTCAATGAAACTAAACTTTGAACACCATCAGACTGCACATTGCGAAAACGGTGTTGCCTCTAATCTACTGCTTAATAAAGGACTGAAACTCAGTGAACCGATGATCTTCGGGATCGGATCCGGGCTGTTCTTTGTTTACCTCCCTTTTCTAAAGGTGAATTTTGCACCGGGTTTCAGCTACCGCCCTATGCCAGGAGCAATTTTCAGTAAAGCAGCCAAAAGGTTAGGCATTAAAATAAAAAGAGAAAAATTCTCAAATCCTAAGGATGCCCAAAAGGCTTTGGAAAGAAATCTGGAACAAAACATCCCAACAGGACTTCAGGTAGGAGTTTTCAACCTTACTTATTTCCCGGAAGAATATAAGTTCCATTTCAATGCCCACAACCTGGTAGTATACGGAAAAGAAAACGGACAATTTCTCATCAGTGATCCGGTGATGGATTATGTAACCTCGCTCTCCGAAGCAGAACTGGAAAAAGTGCGATATGCCAAAGGGGCACTTCCTCCAAAAGGCCATATGTACTATCCTGTGTATGTCCCTGAAAATATCAATCTGGAAGAAGCCATCAAAAAAGGAATCAGGGATACCTGCAAAAATATGCTGGCACCGGTACCGCTTATCGGTGTGAAAGCCATGAGATGGGTCGCGAAGAGCATTCCGAAATGGGCAGAAAAGAAAGGCACAAAAGTAACCAACCATTATCTGGGGCAACTGATCAGAATGCAGGAGGAAATAGGAACCGGCGGTGGCGGCTTCAGGTTTATCTACGGCGCATTTCTTCAGGAAGCAGCAGTAATCCTAAAAAATGACGAATTGAAGGAACTGTCAAAGGAAATTACTGCAATAGGGGATCTGTGGAGAGATTTTGCGGTAGATATTGCCAGAGTCTACAAAAACAGAAACTCCAAAAGCAATATCTATAACGAATTGTCTAAAACGATGCTGCATATTGCAGATCTTGAAGAAGCTTTCTATAAAAAACTGAGAAAAGCGATCTGATATGGCAGAGAATATGATTGAAATTACGGGCTTATATAAAAAATACAAAAATTCTGATGAGTTTTCTGTAAATGATATTACATTGAATATCAGCAAAAATGAGATCTACGGAATTCTTGGCCCCAATGGAGCTGGCAAAACCACATTGATCTCTATGCTTTCAGGATTGATAAAGCCTACCTCAGGAACGTTTAAGATCAATGGGCTATCCCCGCAAAAAGATGGTTTTAAAATCAGACAGATTGTCGGAATTGTTCCTCAGGAATATGCCTTGTACCCTACTCTCACAGCTAAAGAAAACCTGATGTTTTTCGGAAGTCTGTATGGTTTGAAGCACAACCAGCTAAAGAAGGCCATTGATGAGTCCCTGGAAATTATGGGACTTTCAAAATTTGCCAATAAACAGGTAGGACAGTTTTCGGGAGGAATGAAGCGCCGATGCAACCTCATCGCAGGAACACTTCACAATCCTAAAGTCTTATTCCTGGACGAACCCACTGTTGGAGTTGATGTTCAGTCTAAAAAGGCTATTATTGACTATCTCCTGGATTTAAATAAACAGGGAACCTGTATCATCTATACTTCCCACCACTTATCAGAAGCTGAAGAGTTCTGTACCAAAATTGCAATTATCGACCATGGAAAAATTCATGCCGTAGGAACCCCTGAAGAATTGGTAAACAGAGTAGCCAGTGCAGAAAACCTTGAGGATGTTTTTATTTCATTAACCGGAAAAGAATTAAGAGATGTTGTTGTATAAACTATGGAGAAGCTTCATCAAGGAAATCCTTCTGTTGAAGAGAGATATCGGAGGTATTGTGATCATCTTTGTCATGCCTTTGCTTTTGATTATTACCATTACCCTGATTCAGGATTCCACCTTTAAAAACCTTGAAGGCTCAAAAATCCCGATTATTTTTATTGATCAGGATCAATCTGAAGTCTCAAAGAATATAAAAGCCGAGCTGGAAAACAGCAAGACTTTTCAGCTGCTGACCAATTTCAGTGAGAAATCCGCTCAGGAGGCTGTCTTTGCCGGAGATTACCAAATGGCCATCGTCATTCCTGAAAATTTAACCAAAGATTTAAATTCCAATATTGATGCTAAAGTTCAGACCATTGTAAGCTCATTCGGGCTCGAAGGTGACTCTGCAAAAGCAAAAACAGCTGCTCCAAAAGCCAAAGAAATTCATTTGTACTTTGACCCTGCCACCAATATAGGGTTCAAAAATTCCGTGATGAATTCTGTCAACAAAATGGTTTTTGAGATTGAGAACAAAAAGATTTACAAAGCATTCCAGGATCAGCTGGGAACCGAAGAAAACCTTGAAGAAAACAAAAACCTGATCAGCTTTAAAGAGATTACTCCAAAAAAAGGAGAAATGGACGTAATGCCGAATTCTGTTCAGCACAATGTTCCGGCATGGACCCTTTTTGCTATCTTTTTCATTGTAGTTCCCCTATCAATCAATCTCGTTAAAGAGAAAAGCCAGGGGACCAGTGTAAGGGCAAGGATAAGCCCTACCCCGTATTTTGTCCATATTTTAGGAAAGACATTTACCTACCTTATCATCTGTGTCATTCAGTTTTTGCTTATGGTCGCCGTGGGAATCTACCTCTTTCCCTATATGGATCTTCCGGCATTTGATGTGTCAGGAAAAATGTTTCAGCTGATCATAGTCACTTTATTTGCAGGATTGGCAGCAATAGGGTTTGGTGTTTTACTGGGAACAATCGCAGATACACAGGAACAGTCCGCTCCTTTTGGAGCCACTTCCGTAGTTGTTCTGGCAGCGATCGGCGGAATCTGGGTACCCGTATTCCTGATGCCGGAATTCATGCAGACCATAGCAAAATTTTCACCTATGAACTGGGGCTTAAATGCCTATTACGATATTATTTTAAGAAACAGCGGAATTGGAGGCATTGCCAAAGAACTGGTATTCCTGTTTTTATTTTACCTTGCAACCGTATCCATTTCCATTTTTTACGAAAAAAAGCAAAATGCAGTCTAACGAGAATATATTAACATGTACGGAAGAAGTACGAGTACGTTTTAACGAGACCGATCCATTGGGAATTGTCTGGCATGGCCACTATATCGTCTATTTTGAGGATGGAAGAGAAGCTTTCGGACGCCAGCACGGCCTTACCTATCTTGACATTCAGAATGCCGGATATGTAACACCCATTGTAAAAAGTACCTGTGAACATTTTCTTCCGCTAAAATATGGAGAAACATTCAAGATTGTAACCACTTTTGTGAACACGGTTTCTGCCAAACTGATCTACACATACGAACTTTTCAACCAGGACGGTAAGTTAGTGTGCAGTGGGGAAACCATTCAGGTGTTCCTTGACAGTGACGGGAGCCTGTGTCTTTACAATCCTGATTTTTTTCAAAACTGGAAAGATAAAATGGGATTAGCATGATGAAAGACGTTTATATTACAGATTATAACTGCGTAACTCCTCTGGGATTTGACGTACGTTCTAATTGGGATGCCCTTTTGAAAGGAAAATCAGGTGTCGCTCTACACAAGGTTATTGAAAATCAGGATGCATATTATGCTTCGAAAATAGATTCTGAAAAGCTGAATGAGGAATTCAATCGTTCTTTCGGGAATCAAAACTTTACAAGACTGGAAAAAATGTTGCTTCTCAGTCTTCGACCGTTGATTGAACAACACCCCATCACAAAAGATACGGCTTTTATTCTCTCAACCACAAAAGGAAATATCAGCTTACTAAAAAATCAACCTGACCTACCTGAAGGCGCTTTTCTATCAAAATTGGCTCAGAAAATTGCAGATTTCTTTGGATTCAAAACAAAACCTATTGTAGTTTCCAATGCATGTGTTTCCGGAGTGATGGCTATTGCCGTTGCGAAAAACATCATCATGACAGGGAGATACCGTGATGCGTTTGTCTTGGCTGGTGATGAGATTTCAGAATTTGTAATTTCCGGTTTCAACTCATTCCAGGCTATCGGCAGTGAACCGTGTAAGCCTTATGATAAAAACAGAAACGGAATCAATATTGGTGAAGCCGCAGCAGCGGTTTATGTCACCTCATCTCCATCTGAAGATGAAAAATTTTTATTTAAAATTGCGGGCGATTCCGCAGTTAATGATGCCAACCATATTTCCGGACCCTCAAGAACAGGAGACGGCTTATTTGCCAGTATCCGAAACGCAATGACAGAGGCCGGTGTTTCTCCTGAGCAGATCGGATTTATTTCAGCCCACGGTACGGCTACAGCATATAATGATGAAATGGAAGCCATCGCTTTCAACAGAATGGGATTACAGCAAATTCCCTTAAACAGTATGAAAGGATTCTACGGACACTGCCTGGGAGCCTCGGGACTTCTGGAAAGCATTATCTCAATGGAAAGCGTTCTTCACAAAACCCTTATCCCCTCTAAAAACTTTAAAGAAATGGGCGTTTCTCAGCCTTTGAATATTATAAAAGAAAATCAGCCTGCCACAATCAGTCATATCTTAAAGACAGCGTCTGGTTTTGGGGGATGCAATGCTGCTGTTATACTGGAAAAATGTTAAAGAGATGAAGTACACACACACCTGTATCGTAGAAAACTCCAGGATAACCACTGATGGCCAACTTATTTTTGAAAGCCAGAGCGACAATTTTCATGAATTCGCTAAAGAGGCTTATAAAGGATTGGAGATCAGCTATCCGAAGTTCCATAAGATGGACAGTTTAAGTAAATTGGCCTTTCTGGCTGCTGAAATGCTTCTGAAAGATGAAGATCACAGCAGAACAGCCATCGTTTTTGCAAACAGGTCATCAAGCCTGGATACCGACGTCAAATACCAGGAAAGCATTAACGATCAGGAAAACTTCTATCCAAGCCCGGCTGTTTTTGTGTATACCCTACCCAACATCTGTGTAGGAGAAATAAGTATCAGGCACCGGATGCAGACAGAGAATGCTTTTTTTGTTCTGGATGAATTTGACGAAAAATTTTTAAACAATTATGCTGAACAGATCCTGAAGTCCGGAAAAGCCGAAAAGGTATTATGCGGATGGGTAGAATTGTACCGGGAAAATTATAAAGCTTTTGTATATTTGCTCACATTATAAATTTGAAAATTTGAAAATGTGCTCATTCGACAATGTAAAATGTTAGAATTAGGTAAAATAACTGCTTAACAGTTTTTTTTAATTTAAAACCCAATGTCTGATAGAGTTCACTATATTTTCAAATTATCTCATTAACATATTTTCAAATTAAAACCTTTTATGGAAAACCTAAAAACTGAATTGAAGCACAAAATTATTGAAGTCCTTAACCTTGAAGATGTTTCTGTAGAGGAGATCAAAGATGCAGATCCATTATTCGGAGGCGGATTGGGTCTGGACTCTATCGATGCTTTGGAGCTGATCGTTCTTCTTGATAAAGATTATGGAATAAAATTAGCCGATCCTAAAAAAGGAAAGGAAATTTTTCAATCCATCGATGTTATGGCTAAATACATTGACGAGAACAGAACAAAATAAAACTAATGTAACAATCTAACAGTGTAGCAGTATTGGTAAATTGATATACTGTTGCATTGGTACATTATAGAATACCATGAGTCAAAAAATTGCCATAACAGGAATGGGCATTATTTCCTCCATTGGAAACACAGTGAAGGAGAACTTTATTTCACTGCAGTCCGGGAAACATGGCATTTCAGACATCCAGATGTTTGAAACCCGTCATGCAGGCTCCATCAAAACCGGTGAGATAAAGTTATCTAATGAAGAACTTATACGTAAACTTCAGCTCAAAGAAGACAACAACGTAACGAGAACATCTTTATTGGGGATGATGGCAGCAAAAGAAGCGGTAGAAAGTGCGGGAATTTCAGATATCAACAGCTGCAGGACGGGGCTTATTTCTTCTACCAGTGTAGGAGGGATGGATATTACCGAAAAATATTTCTACTCATATGAAAACTTTCCTGAAAAGCAAAAATACATTGATGCTCACGACGCGGGAAACTCTTCACTGGCAATTGCCGGTTATCTCGGTTTGACAGGGATGGTTTCTACCATCAGTACAGCCTGTTCATCCGCAGCCAACGCCATCATGATGGGGGCAAAACTTATTAAAAGTGGTGTTTTAGACCGTGTTATCGTCGGGGGAACAGATTCCCTCTCCAAGTTTACTTTGAATGGTTTCAATACCCTGATGATTCTTACCGATTCATACAACACCCCATTTGACAACGACCGGAAGGGGCTGAATCTTGGAGAAGCTGCTGCTTTTCTGGTTCTTGAATCCGAGGAAGCCGTAAAAAAAGAAAATAAACCTGTTCTGGCCTATCTTTCCGGATATGGAAATGCCAATGACGCTCATCATCAGACCGCTTCTTCAGAAAACGGTCAGGGCGCTTTTCTGGCAATGCAGCAGGCTCTGAAGGTTTCAGGTCTGGAGAAAGATGATATCGATTATATCAACGTTCACGGAACTGCAACACCCAACAATGATCTGTCAGAGGGAATTGCAATGATCAGGATTTTCGGTGAAAATCAGGTGCCCGAGTTCAGCTCAACCAAAGCATTTACAGGGCATACTTTAGCCGCAGCAGCCGGTATAGAAGCGGTATTTTCTATTCTATCCATGCAGCACAGCCTAATTTTCCCCAACCTGAATTTCAAAACCAAAATGGAAGAGTTTGATCTTACCCCTGTAACCGAATTGAAAGAGAAAAGCATTAACCATGTTCTTTCCAATTCATTTGGATTTGGAGGAAACTGCTCAACATTAATTTTTTCAAAGTCATGAGCGCAGTATACATCAACAGTGCATCCTGTATCTCAGTTCAGGACACTTTAAAAGAAAACATCCTTCAGAACCTTACGCCTGTAAGTTCTTCCAATATCATCAAAGCGATAGAACCTCCCTATAAAGAGTTTATTCCGCCTGCCATGATCAGGAGAATGTCTAAAACGGTAAAAATGAGCTCTGTCGCTTCTCATCACGCATTACAAGAAGCTGGAATCGATCAGCCGGATGCCATCATCGTAGGAACGGGAATGGGCTGTTCCCAGGATTCTGAAAAATTTCTGAAAAACGTAATCGATCATGGTGAGGAATTTTTAACCCCTACATTTTTTATCCAGTCTACCCACAACACCGTTGCCGGACAGATTGCACTCGGATTACAGTGCCATGCTTATAACTTCACGTATGTGAATACCTCTTCTTCTCTGGAGTTTTCATTACTGGATGCGCAGCTTCAGATCAATGACGGAGAAGCACAAAATATTCTTGTGGGCTCTACCGATGAACAAACAGACAGAACAATGGAACTCTACGTTCTCAATCATACGATAAAACAAGAAACGGATCTCCCTGCAGATTATCTGAACTCTTCCACCAGCGGAGTAGTTTGGGGGGAGGGCGCCAGCTTCTTTGTGGTAGGAAAAGAGAAGACCCAAAGTACTTACGCAAAGCTTAAGAATATCAATATCAGTAACCGTGTCCTGTTGGGCGAAGTTGAGGTTTTTATACAGAACTTCTTAAGTCAAAACAACCTTTCTCATAACGATATTGATGCTGTTATTTTGGGCTTCAGTGGTGATGCAGGCTCAGATGCTTACTATACAAAAGCCAGTAAGCTGTTTCCAGCTTCATCACAGCTGTATTACAAACATCTGAGTGGGGAATTCAATACCGCCAGTGGATTTTCTATATTTATGGCGTGTCACATTCTCAGAGATCAGAAGATTCCGGAAGTGATGAAGATCAATACTGTTCAGAAAGAAGAGATCAGAAATGTCCTTCTGTATAACCATCTTGGAGGAAGTGATCATAGCCTGGTCCTATTGGAGAAGGCTTAATAGATGAAAAGCAAAAAAACGGACTTCATTTGCCTATTATATTACCATCCCTAAAAACAGCCAGCAATGAAACACTACCCATTTATTCTGTTTTACCTTTTCTGTAACGTTTTTATTTATGCGTTCCAGGGAAGCTTTTGGGTTTACCTGGTATGCTTTCTGGGATTTTCAGCAGTCGTGGTTTGGGGATCATTTGATATCGGGCTGGAATATTTTGTCAACAGCATTACCCACCGCCGGACAAAAACCAAAGAAATAGCTTTAACGTTTGATGACGGGCCTACAGAATTCACCCCACAGTTTTTAGATCTTTTAAAAGAACACGGCGTAAAAGCGACCTTTTTCTGTATCGGGAAGCAGATTGAACAATATCCTGATACATTTCAGAGGATCATTGCCGAAGGTCATACCATAGGAAATCACACCCTTTCCCATGCCAGGTCAACAGGCTTTTTATCGACCTCTAAAATGATTGAAGAGATTGAAAAGTGTGATGAAGTCATACGCAATACAGGAAATATAACCACAGACCTCTACCGCCCACCATTCGGTGTAACCAATCCGAATATTGCAAAAGCAATAAAAAAAACACATAAAAAAAGTATCGGGTGGAATGTCCGCTCTCTGGATACCATGATTGATGATGAAAAGAAAATTTACAGGAGAATTACCAAAAGCCTGAAAAAAGGCAGCATAATCCTTCTGCATGACACTTCCGAAAAAACATACCGGGTCCTGGTAGATTTATTAGTATTTTTGAACGACCAGAAATATTCAACCTTTACCGTTGATTCAATTACAAATTCAAAGAAAAATGATTAAAAATATTGCTTTTGGAACATTTTTATTAGTTTCAGGCTTCTTTTTTGCACAAAATACGGCAATGTCGGGAGCTGAAGCCAAAGCATTCGTATCCAAAATATCATCAGAAACAAAGCAAATCAAAACGCTTCAGAGTGACTTTACCCAGACCAAAAAAATGGACTTTTTGGATAAAGATATTGTAACGTATGGAAAAATGTCTTTGCAGACGCCCAATATGCTAAGCTGGAAGTACACCAAACCTTATCAGTACAGCATTGTGTTTAAAAGCAATAAAATTTTCATCAACGACCAGGGCAAAAAGTCGTCAGTAGATGCGAAGAGTAAAACATTCGAGAAGATCAATAAACTTATTGTAGGAAGCTCAAACGGCACCATGTTCAGTGATCCTGAATTCACGGTTACCTATTTTAAAAACGGAAATTATCACGTTGCTAAGTTCGTTCCCAAAACTACCCAACTGCTGAAATACATCAGACAGATTGAACTTTATTTTCCAAAAAACCAGTCTACGGTTTCCCAGGTTAATATGACAGAAGCATCAGGAGATACTACCCATATCGTTTTCAAAAACACCAAGATCAATGCTTCGATACCTGCATCAGAGTTTAGCTTATAGCCTCATCGTCCTATTGACGGTTTCCTGTAAGACGTATCAGCTTATTGCTGCGAAACCAGTTCCGACAACACAAAAAAAGGTTGAAAATTTATACTTTTCTTCGAATGAAGATTATGTGTACAAATGCCAGATGGACATTTATAAACATCATGTAAGCGGCATTCTGATCATAAAAAAAATGAGTGATAGCACACACCGTGTGGCGCTCACTTCAGATTTTGGAAATAAGCTGATTGATTTTGAAATTTCTGACGACCGCTTTAAGCTCAATTACGTCCTGCCGGATCTTGATAAAAAAATGGTTATTAATTTCCTGAAAAATGATTTTCAGCAACTTCTGAAAAGAAAATATCCGGTAAGCGAAACCTTCGAAAATAAAAATGCGGTCATTTATCTTTCCAGAATCGATCATAGGGGATATTATCTCTTCTTTGGCAAAGAAGATCATTTACTGAAACAAGTCATCTACACGAAAAACAACAAGGAGAAAATCGATTTCACTTTTGATGCAAAAAAGCCTATCTTCGCGGATAGCTTAAACCTCCGGCACAAGGACTTTAAGATCAATATAAAACTATTTCAAATAACCGAAACGGAGTAATACTTCCCCCATGAAAAAAATATATTTCTTCCTTATTTTACTTATCTCTTCTTTATCTATTGCACAGGTAACCTTTAATCCGGGAATCAGGTTAGGTGCCAATATCTCGCATTTATCTGACGGACCGGCCTATGATTACAGGTACTACAATGACAACCAGGGCTATCATTATACAAGCAACGGCTTTGACATCAAATCCAAAGTTGATTTTTATATCGGCTTCCAGGCCAATATTCGTTTTGCTAAATTCTATGCTCTTCAACCGGAGATCTATTATACACGCCAAGGAGCAAAATTTGAAAGTCAAAATCCTTCTGTAGCTTCTAAAAACGTTACACTTTCATATGTAGGCGGTGCGGTAGTGAATAAGTTTTATTTTGATAAGTTTAACATCCATTTCGGTCCTACTCTAGAATTTCTTACCGATCATAAGGAGATTGATTTTCCTACAGATGCCGATCTTGGGCTGCTGGCTGGTGCAGGATATGATATCACAAAAAATATAGGTGTTGAAGCCAGAATAAAAAAAGGATTTGTTCACATCAATAATAACCATACCAATGTAACCTTCCAGGTTGGAGTTTATTATACATTTAATCTTAAAAAATAAGATCATGCAAACGATTCTTACAGACTTTTATACATTATCATCATACGAAAAAGAAGCAGATGGAAAATTTGTTGCCCACATCACCCTGAATAAGGATCATGAAATTTTCAAAGGCCATTTCCCGGGAAATCCGGTAACCCCAGGAGTCTGTATGATGCAGATCATCAAAGAACTGACTGAGGAATTTATTGGATCTAAATTATTCTTAAAAACAGCCTCGAATGTGAAATTCATGGCTATTATTAATCCTTTTGAGACGCCTGATCTGGATCTTTACCTGGATATTGATGAGAACGGTGAGGATGTTAAAGTGAAAAATACGACTTCCTTTGGCGAGACTATTGCATTAAAATTGTCTGTAAGCTATAAAAAATTACCGTCATGAAACTAATTTTATCACTGGTTACGGCATTTGTTTTTTTCTTTCAATCTGATATGGAGGCCTTGAGAAACAGCTATGCCAAATCGACCAGTTCTAATGCCAATACAGAAAGCTTCATCGAAACTGCGGATAAGCAGACAGGTTCTGACCCTGTAACCTTAGGCTATAAAGCAGCGGCAAAGATCATGGAAGCAAAGATCACTAAAGGCAACAGAAAAGCCCTGGTGAAAACAGGAGCTACCAATCTGGAAAGCATCATCAAAAGCAATCCGAATAACGCCGAACTGCGTCTGATCCGACTAAGTGTACAGGAAAATATCCCTAAAATTGTAGGATATCGTGGAAGCCTTAAAGATGATAAGGCATTTCTTCTGAACAATTACAGCAAACAAAATACGGCACTGAAAAGCTATATCAAGAGGTTTGCCATGCAGTCTAAAACCATTACAGAGGCTGAAAGAGCCACTTTAAAATAAAGCAATGCTCCTTCCTGACGTACAAAATGCAATTTCTGAAAAGAAAATCTGCGTTTTAATCCCCACCTATAATAACGAGAAAACCCTGAAAAGGGTCATTGACGGTGTTTTACTCTATACCGGAAACATTCTGGTGGTGAATGACGGGTCTACAGATTCCACATCACATATTCTTGCTCAGTATCCGCAGATTACAGTGATCACCCTTTCCGAAAATAAAGGAAAAGGAAACGCACTTAAAACAGGCTTCAGAAAAGCACTTGAAATCGGTTATGACTATGCCATAACGATTGACTCTGACGGGCAACATTACCCTGACGACATTCCTGTTTTTGTGGAAGCACTTCTTCAGGAGAAAGAAGCGATCCTCCTCATCGGAAACAGAAATATGTCGCAGGACGGCATTCCCAGAAAAAGCAGCTTTGGGAATACATTTTCCAATTTCTGGTTTTGGTTTGAAACCGGTATCAGACTGGAAGATACCCAATCCGGCTACAGGCTTTATCCATTGCACAAAATTCCTAAAAAATATTTTACGCCTAAGTTCGAATTTGAAATTGAAATCATTGTGAGAACTGCCTGGAGGCACATTCCGGTAAAAAATGTTCCGGTAAAAGTACTGTATGATCCGGCTGAACGGGTTTCCCATTTCAGGCCTTTCAGGGATTTTACCCGCATCAGTATTCTCAACACTATTCTGGTGACCATCACCCTCTTTTATATTATTCCGCGGAACTTCGTGAATAATTTCAAAAAAAAAAGCTTTAAAAAGTTCATCAAGGAAGATGTTCTGGAAAGTGACGGAAGCAATCGGACAAAGGCATTTTCCATAGCATTGGGAGTCTTTATAGGACTTTCACCATTCTGGGGATTTCAGACGCTTTTGGTGATTAGTCTGTCCGTACTTTTTAAATTGAATAAAGTACTTGCTTTCATAGCCTCCAACGTGAGCCTTCCCCCTTTTATTCCTTTTATTATTGCCGCGTCTCTGTTTCTGGGAGCACCATTTGTAAGTGGCGACAGTGATATTTTAAGTCAGGATTTAAATTTTGACCTGATCAGGAATAACCTACTTCAGTATATCATTGGAAGTTTTATTTTAAGCACCTCATTGTCTTTACTCTCCGGAGTCACCACTTTTCTTTTCCTTAACAGGGTGAATCCTGAAAAAAACTGATTTTGAAAAGAGAAGGGATCCATTGCCCTACTCTAAACACTTATTTCCTTTCCGTCTCCGGTTGATTAGGCAGCTTTTTATTGATTTTATTAAGGTATTTTTCAACACTTTTTCTGTCCGGAACAGTTGTTATTTCTTTAGTCAGGGCTTTTTCAAATTCAGGTTTAGCCTTTGCGTACTCTTTTCGATCAAAGTAATATTTTCCTACGGTATAATATCCTTTCCAGAAATCGGGATTTAAGGCTTTATATTGGACCAGATAGTCATCGCTGACCTTTGGGTCGCTACGTTTCAGCTCATTTAATTCTGAGCTTATCCTTCTGTACTCTTCATACTTTTTGAATTCCACAGAATCGGCAAAAGGATCCCTGGAAATATTCAGTGTAGATTTTGAAAAATCGTTGGGATGAAGTCCGTTCTCTGTAAAAATTTCATTCAGGTCGTAACACACAAATTCTCCCAACTGATAGGGATTAGAGGAAACCCACACCAGTTTTTTCTGGGGTGAAAAAATAACGGCATGATGAGCGAGGAGCTGATTCAGTGCTTTTTCATTTCCATAGCCGATCTGTTCACCTTTCAGTCCCGATCTGTCTCTTAAAATAGAAGCCATCTTCTCAGGATTCAGTTTCTTTTGTTCCTGCAAAAGCTCCTGGAGTTTTTCATACCGGTATGCAGAATGGCTTTCTTTGATCTGTTTCCGGTTTCTCTGATCGTCCGTGTAGGCATCAGACTGAAAGTGATTGGTACAAAGAACCCTGCTGGTATTCTCTACACGGTATACTCCGAAATTATCTGGTGAAACCTCAATGATCACCGCATTTTTATCTTCCGCGCTGCCCACAAGAATGGATTCAGAAACGAAAACTTTTCTTCTTTTTGCAATTGCAACCGCTTCTTCAATGTTTCCGGCAAACTGCAATATTTCTCTTGTTACAAAAGAGATCGGAGTCTTTGCCGTCAAAGGAATTTTTGACTTGCCTGCATTGATGGTGACAGTAATTCCTTTTTTGTTCATTCCCGATACCACACCGATCATTCCGGGCCAGCTGACAGACATATAGGGGATACCTTCTTCAGGTTCTACAAACTCCACCAGTTTATTCTGAGCAAAATCATCACCTACATAAAAATCAAAGTTTCTTCCGATCAGAAGATCACCGTCTTCAGTATTTTCATTCCAGACGGCAAGTGATGTGCAGCCTACCATTGCAAGGTCCTGCATTGCGTGTCCTATATCATGAGCTCCATGCAGGTAAAGGTTTCTTAAATATGAGGGCGCTATAAAATCATACTGGTCAGAAGAATACCGCGAAAGCCCGTAGAGCTCTGCCTGATAATCCTCCCTTACATTCAGATACATTTTCCTGTTGTACCACTTTAAAAAGCCTCTCAGAATTCTCTGCCTGAATTTGGAAGGCACAAACCCTTCTACTTTTGAAAAGAATATCTGTTCCTGTTTTTGCATTAGCTTATGCGTAAGGGCTCCATTATTATAGCCCAGCTGCAAAGGATTTCCTTTGATATAAAGCTCCCAGAGCTGCTGCCTGTTTTTAGTCAGGAAATTCTGCTTATACCTGAAGGTACTATCATTAAGCTGATGAACTTCAGGGACTTCCAGTGTATACTGCTTAACATCAGGAATATGATGTACAGATTTTGAGATGCCACATGAGACAGGGATCAGAAAACAGGTGTACAGAAAAATTATATAGAATGAGCGGATGGCCATAGTTTTTCAATTTCTGCTTTTGTTAAATTACTGATCTTAGCCTGTTGTCAACGGTTTCCTTTCCCAGAATTTCCGCACAGGTATTAAAAGCCCCTATGGTCACTCCTAAAATTCCGTGCATATTCACAGACTGCCCGGTAAGAAAGAGATTATCTATTTTTGTACGGGGAGAAACCATTGTTTTCAGAGGATTGGCAGAGCTTTTCATATATCCGTACATATTGCCTTCAAAACTGCCAATATAGTCACGGTAAGAGAGCGGTGAAGAGGTATATATATCCTTAATGGCATGTCTCAGATTTGGAATTTTCTTTTCCAGGGCGTCAAGCATCTTTTCTGTTTTATCCAGTTTAAACATTTTATACTCCTCGCCTCTTTCATGCGCATCAGCAACAGTATTAAAGGTATTTTCCCACTGTTTTACCTCATCAAAATCCATATAGGAAATAGCGGTAAGGCTCTCAGCAAATTCAGGATAATGCCTGGACGGAGTGCAGGAAAGCATATAAGTTTCCGGCCATGATGCTCTGTTATATTGAGATGCTTTCCATACCAGTTCTTCTGAAGAATAATGGTAGAGATTATAATTAAAAGAAGGAAGAGTATGAGGTTTTAAGATAAGGTATACACTAAAACACGAAGGAACCGGCTGCCAGCTTAATATCCGGTTTAAAAAGGATTTTTTCAGCCTTTCTTCTCCAATCAGCTTTACCGTGGAACGGATTTCAATATTTGAGATAAACTGTTTTGCCACATATTCGTTACCTCCAACGGTCTTCACGGACGACAGCACATTATTGCTGTTAAAAACAAACGCTGAGACTTCGGCATGTTTATATACATCTGCGCCGTACTGCCGAAGCTTCCGGATCAGAAGCCTTGAGATCTGGCTGCCGCCTTTTACACATTTATAAGCACTCTGAATATAAGAATTGACCGTCAGGGCATGCACATAGAACGGAACGTTCCCGGAATCTCCGGCGTATAGAAAATTGGAACCGAGTAGAACCGACTGCAATTTTTTATCCTGAGTGACCGACTCTATAAATCTCTTCGTATTGAGATGCAGTATCTCTTCATTGTAATGATCTTTTCCCACAACATTATACCGTGGAAACTGGCTGCATACGTATTGAATTTCTTCACAATAGTTTTCAAGATTTTCTTTTTCGTTGGGAAAATACCGGATAAGCTGCTCTACAAAATTCTGATAGCCTTGTGCGTGCGGATACTCAATGGAATCATCGCCAAAGCTGATCCTGTCATAGCCGTCTTCATCCATTTTCTGAAGGTCCAGCCCATCCATAATCTCCAGGTAAGAAAAAAAACGGTTAAGGTTCTGTCCCTTTGATAACCCGCCCAGGTAATGAACTCCCGTATCAAAGAGGAGCTTATCCCTTGAGAAAGTCTGCAAATTGCCCCCATACTGATTATTTTTCTCTAAGACACACACTTTCAGGCCTTCTTTCGCTAAAACAAGAGCCGAAACAAGTCCTCCCAATCCGCTGCCGATTACAAGTATATCATATTCTTTTTTCAAAGGAGAATGTGTGTTTTTAAAGTTAAGTATTTTGAGAATTAGCTAATGTTGAGATCATCTGGTAGTGACAAATCCAATCTATCGGGGTCAGTAGAAGGTCATGATCTAAAATTCTCAAAAATCTTAATGGTTTTTTAGTTTTATGTTAGTTTTCAGAGGTAAAAATAGAAAAATTAATCTACATCATCCCAAAAATCGAAATAATTAAACCATTGAAACGGATATTTTTTCACCATGGTCTCGAGATTCTGAACATAAGACTCTAAAAGTCCCTGTGAATCTCTGTTTTTGATATTTTGAGCGACTCTGGCATAGAGGTGATAATGAAGATTTCGTTCTTTCATCACATAGACGTACACCACAGGAACACCAAGCCGGGAAGCAATAAGAAAAGGCCCGGCAGGAAACTTGGCGCTTTTTCCGAGAAGGTCTGCTTCCAGGTATTTTGATCCTTCAAAGTAACGGTCACCGGTAAAACAAATCAGCTCATTATTGGACAACGCCTGATTGATCTCAAAAATATGAGACATATCTTCTTTGACGTAGATAAATTTGATGTTACTCTCTTTTATGGCGACACTCTCCAGATATTCTTTGATAACGGTCACTTCTTGGTCTGTAGTGACCAGATTGATCTGGCAGTCAAAATCAATGTCTGCAAAAAAATGTTCAGCAATTTCAAAATTACCGATATGGGCACTGATCAGAACCCCTCCTTTTTTGGCAGCAAGAAGATTTCTCAGATTTTCAATTCCGTCAAATTCATAGGTGTATTTTTCCCGGAGTCCGGCAGAAATGGCTGTCTTATCAATCAGAACTTTTCCGAAGGTAAAATAACTTTTAAAGATCGACACTTTGGACTTCCAATATCCGTAGTTGAGTCTTTTTTGAAAATAATAAAAAATATATTGGTTGCTCCTCTTCTGAAACAGAGAATAATAGGCTGCTACAAAGTAAAGCACCCCATATGAACTTCTGATTCCGATATTTCTAATACACCAGACGAATATTCTGTATCCGAGTACTGTTCCTTTAGATTTACCTTTCCACTTGTTCATATATACAGTTTAATATAACAGAGAACCAATGTAATACTACCATTTTAAAAGTGTTCCTTACCGGATCACTGTGATATTATTACATTGGCACATTTTATAGAATAAAGATTTACTCAATAACTAAGCGTTTTTTTCAGCAATCTTATTTTCAATCGTTGTATAGAAATCATCAAATGTCACCATTTTCTTGAAATCTGCTTCACCTAATTTCACTCCGAAATTGGATTCGATCACTACGACCATGTCGATATAATCGAGGCTGTCTAAGCCCAGTGTATTTTTAAGGTTGGCATCATTAGTGATTTCGTCTCCGTCTACTTCGAATTCGTTTACCAAAAAATCATTAACAATAGCAACAATCTTTTCCCTTTCCATGTTTTTAATCAAATTTTTTAACTATTAGTGCAGAATTGGTTCCCCCAAAACCAAAAGAATTGGACAAAAATACGTCAATTTTTTGATTTTTTGTTTTTGAGACCAAATTTATCTTTTCCGCCTCACTATCAGGGTTTTCCAGATTGATATTAGGAGCTACAAAGTTATTCTGCATCATCAGAATAGAGTAGATAACTTCACTTGCACCCGCCATCCAGCACTCGTGTCCGGTCATTGATTTGGTAGAGCTCACAGGAACTTCACTTCCAAAAATTTCATAAATGGCTTTGGCTTCATTGGCATCACCAATGGGTGTGGAAGTAGCGTGGGCATTAATATAATGGATATCAGACGCTTTCAAGCCGGATTGTTTCAGGGCTCTGTCCATTGCCAAAGCCGGGCCGTCAACATTAGGAGTAGAGATATGGCCGCCGTTTGAAGAAAAACCGTACCCTATAATCTCCGCAATAACAGGAGCTCCTCTTCGTTGTGCAGACTCCAGACTCTCCACGATTAAAGTAGCGGCTCCCCCACTTGGGATAAGGCCGTCTCTTCCTGCATCAAATGGTCTCGATGCTTTTACAGGCTCATCCTCTCTTGCAGAAAAGACGCCCAGACCATCAAAACTCGCCATCGAATATTTGTTGGTTTCCTGAGCACCACCACAGATGATCATATCCTGAAAACCGTTTTTGATCATCATGAAGGCAAGCCCCAGGGAATGCGAGCCGCTTGCGCAGGCTGCGCTGATGGTAAGATTGATCCCCTTCAGTTTAAAAATTGTAGAAAGGTTCATCGTCACTGTGGAATTCATTGATTTGAAGATCGCTCCGGATCCCATCAATGTTGTATCTTTCTTTTCCCTTGCAATATCGATAGATTCTACCACTGCTTTGGAAACACTGTCATTTCCGTATAAAATTCCCACTTCGTGGGTATCTAAAAAATCTTCATTCAGATGTGCCTGCTTCAGGGCATCAAGGGTCGCAAGGTAGGCATATTCGCTTTCCTCACCCATGCTGACACGCTGGCGTCTGTTCAGAAGATTTTTCAGTTCCGGTTTCGGAACAACACCTGTAAGCCCTGACCTGAAACCGAATTTTTTTCTGTCTTCATCTAAAACAATACCGGATTTTCCTTGATACAGGGATTCAGTGACCTCCTCTAAAGACGTCCCGATGCAGGAATAAATTCCCATTCCAGTAATCACAACCCTATTTTCCATGTGTTTATATTTAATGTACCAATGTAACAGTCTGGCAATTTAACAATATTTTCATTGAGTTTCATCCAACATTAATATCCTGGTACATTGGTATATTGTAAGATTATTATGAATAAATTCCTCCGTTAATATTAATGACTTCTCCGGTAATGTATGAAGATTTCCGGGATGCTAAAAATGCAACAAGATCCGCGACCTCTTCTGCTTCACCAAATCTGTTGGCAGGAATCATCGCTTTAAGCTCATCTTCATTGAATTCCTGAGTCATGTCTGTTCTGATAAAGCCCGGAGCCACAGCATTTACGGTGATGTTTCTTTTGGCAACTTCCTGTGCCAGGGCTTTTGTCGCGCCTACCAATGCACCTTTTGCTGCTGAGTAATTCGTCTGTCCTGCTGTTCCTTTTACTCCTGAAACCGACACCATATTGATGATCCGTCCGTATTTGTTACGAAGGAGTTTCTGGATAAAGAAATTCGTTACATTGAAGAAACCGTTCAGACTTGTATTGATCACACTGTTCCAGTCCTCTTTCTGCATCCACATAAACAACCCGTCTCTTGTAATGCCGGCGTTATTAACAATAACCTCTACTATGGCATCGGAATTTTTCTCCTGCCAGGCTGTTAATACTTCCTGCGTCTCTTCCGCATTTCCTACATCAAACTTCAGGATCTCTCCGGTAGATCCAAGCTCTTCCACCCTGGCCAGGGTTTCTTTTGCCGCAGCTTCATTGGAAGTATAATTAATCAGTAGATGATAATTTTTTTCTTCAGCCAGTTTTATACAGATCGCTCTCCCGATTCCTCTGGAGCCTCCTGTTACAATTGCACATTTCATGCGTTAGTGTTTATATCGTTTTAGTTTTTTTGTCAAGTTTATGCCTCTGTATATTATGACAGTTGATCACTGCCGATAATTACATTGCCTTCAAATATTTCTTCACCTCCTCAAGGTATGGATACATCACCATATCATCTGAGAACGCCGGAATAATTTTTCTGATATCATCATACAGTTCTTTGGTAGATGATGAAACCTTATCCTGGAAACCAAGATATTCCACAGCCTGAATAATCGTAATCGCTTCAATCGCCAATACTTCAAAAGCATTTTCAATGACTTTTCTGCAGATCACCGCCGCATTGGTCCCCATACTGACGATATCCTGATTGTCATTATTGTTGGGGATACTGTGAACGTACATAGAGTTCGACAGCATCTGGCTTTCTGCAGTCGTTGAAGTTGCCGTAAACTGAACCCCCTGCATTCCGAAATTGAACCCTAATTTGCCCAAATTTACAAAAGGAGGCAAGATTTCATTGATTTTAGCATTCAGAAGATAGTTCAGCTGTCTTTCGGCAAGCATGGTCAGCTTTGTTACGACGATCTTAAGCTTATCCATTTCCAAAGAAATATAATCTCCATGGAAGTTTCCGCCGTGATACACATGCTGATCTTCAACATCAATGATTGGATTGTCATTGGCAGAATTGATCTCGTTTTCCAGAACTTTTTCAGTATATTCGAGCGTATCCAGTACCGGGCCCAGAATTTGCGGGACACATCTTAGAGAATAATACTCCTGTACTTTTTCCTTGAACACCTTTTCCTGTTCTTCGAAATGGGTGTAAAGGTGATCCGCTCTTTTTCTGATGAGCTTACTGTCTGCCAGATGGGCACGCATTCTTTCAGCGACTTTCTGCTGACCGTAATGTTTTTTTGTCCCGTTCAGTGCTTGTGATAAATGGTCATCGTAGGCCTGAACAATTTCATTGATAGCACAGGAAAGTCTGATGGAAATATCCGTAAGCTGGTTGGCTTTATACGCATTCACAATCCCGATTCCTGACATCACTGAAGTTCCGTTCATCAGAGCAAGTCCCTCACGTATCTCTACTTTTATCGGCTCCAGTCCTTCTGCGGCAAAAACATCCTTGGTAGACTTCCTTTCTCCTTTATAAAACACTTCTCCCTCTCCGATCAGCACCAGGGCCAGGTGTGCGAGCTGAACAAGGTCTCCGCTTGCTCCCACTCCGCCGTGTTCAAAAATCAGAGGAATAATATCTCTGTTGATCAGCTCCTGCAGAAGAAAAATAACAGATTGGTGTACCCCTGAGTTGCCCAGTGACAAGGTATTGAGCCTTGCCAGCATACAAGCTTTTACTTCCTGGGCAGGCAACGGATTACCAATTCCTGAGGAGTGGCTTCGGATCAGGTTATACTGCAGCTGATGGGTATCTTCATCACTGATCTTAAACTGGGCCATCGGTCCGAAACCTGTATTGACCCCATATATTACTTTATTTTTTGAAAATTCTTTTAAAAACTGAAAACTTTTATCCACTCTTGATAAAATGGTTTCATCCAGTTCTATATTTTCATTCCCAATGATAATTTTTTGAAAGTCTTTCAGTTCTAAAAAGTTATTTATTTTCATCAATTAAAAGTAATAGTTGATAATTTTATAAAATATTAATTATTTGTCACTAATTTTGCGGCAAAGATAAAAGTTATTATTAAAATAAAAAATCAAAGATGAGCAAAGAATCTGTTGACGTTCTTGTAATCGGGGCTGGGCCTTCCGGATGCGTGTCTTCTTCATACCTGAAGAATAATAACGTCAGCGTAAAAGTTGTTGAAAAGACTAAATTCCCAAGACTGGTGGTGGGAGAAAGCTTAATTCCAAGGGTGATGGACCACTTTGAGGAAGCCGGCCTCTTCCCTGCATTAGATCGTATGGGATTTGAGAAAAAGCTGGGAGCACGTTTCCTTCGGGGCGATGAAGTTTGCATCTTTGATTTCAGCAACAAATTCGGAGCGGGTTGGGACTGGACGTGGCAGGTACCCAGAGCTGATTTTGACAATACTCTGGCCCAGGAGGTAATGAATAAAGGAATTGATCTTGAATTCGAAACGGAAGTGATTGATATCCGTTTCAATGGAACAGATTCTGTAACCACCATAAAAAACAAGGATGGCGATACCAAAGAAATCCATGCTAAATTTGTGATCGATTCAAGCGGCTACGGAAGGGTTCTTCCCCGTTTGTTAGACCTTGAAAAACCTTCAAAGCTTTCACCCCATTCAGCTATTTTTTCTCATGTAAACGATATTAACAGAGAACCAGGAGAAGAAGGAACTTTAATTTCTTTTGACATCATTGAGACGGAAGTATGGCTTTGGGTGATTCCTTTTTCCAACGGGAATACCAGCATAGGGATCGTAGGCCCTACGGAATATATAGACCAGCTGTCTGAGAACGGCGATACTGCCGAAGCTTTAAGAAAAGCTATTTCTCTTTCAGACTATTACGTAAAACGTTTTGGCGATGTAGATTTTCTCTTTGAACCCAGACATCTTAAGGATTATTCATGTTCTGTAAAAAGTCTTTTTGGAGATGGATTTGCCTTAACAGGAAATGCTTCGGAATTCCTGGACCCTGTGTTCTCTTCGGGGATGGCTTTTGCTACAGAATCAGGAATGCTGGCTGCGAAGTTGGCCTTAAGACAGCTTAACGGGGAAAAAATTGACTGGCAGACAGAATACACAGATTATATTTTATACGGAGTGGATGTTTTCACCACGTATGTAAAAGAGTGGTATACCGGAAATCTGCAGGAGCTGTTTTTCCATCAGCCTGAAAATCCGGATGTCAAGAAAAAGATATGTGCCGTTTTAGCAGGATATGTCTGGAATAAAGACAATCCTTTCGTGAAAAAGCATGATACGGTAATTAAAAATCTTGCAAACCTCATCAAATCAGAAAAGCAACAACAGCAAAATTGACTTGACTAGTCCTAATTAAGCGTTACGGATTAATAGGATCAGGTTATTAATAATTTATAAGATAGTTGTCGGTTTATTTCGGCAACTATCTTTGTTTTTGTTATTTTCTTAAAAAATTTTAGTTTACTCTTTTTACAAGAGCTGTAAAGCTTGAACCTTTTTTTTAATGCAACGTTCGCAAGGTTATTGGTGTTGTGCATGATTTTCGCTTGTAGTGGCACTTCGTTCAGCAAGGGGGTTTTCTGCTGAGTGAAACGCCCTAGTAATCGTTTTTCATCTTTCCTGTTAATCTTTGATCCCTGATGCAGTCAATGAAGATTTATCCCGACGCTAGGATACAAAGAAACGGTCTGAAAATTCAGACCGTTTTTATTTTTTTATTTAAAAGATTTCCTGATTTCTTTTCCTAAATATCTTCCTGCCGATTCATATACAGAGGCTATTCTGCCATACTCCATTACGGATTCCTTGGTTTGAATGAATTTATCGAATTTATTCAGTTCCACTTCTGCTAAAACTACGGAAGGATTAGTGGTCTCTACAAGCTTGATGCTCCCGCTAAGTTGTGCTGTCATAATAATCAGCCCTCCGTGCCAGCCCGGGAAAAGCCATTTTGTATCCATCACTAAGGTGTATTTTGCTGAGGGAGCCTGTTTAAATGCAGTCTCTTTATTGGATTTATTGAGACCCTTGGCAAAAGACTGTACATATTCTTCCTTTTTATACCTTTCCCACTCTGCGATCCATTTTTGCCATTCCACTTCTCCTTTTTTAGGGTTGGCCAAAACATCTCTTTTCCTGTTTTCAAGATATTGAGCTTCCGTAATGTTTTCTTTCATCAATAACACATTGTCGAATTTAAGCTCCACATTTACTTCGGTCTGGCCTTTCAACACTCCCAGATTTCCTGATACGACAGCTATTTTTTCCTGTCCGAAAGCTGTTGTCATGATTGAGATGACCATCAGCAATAATAGTTTTTTCATAGTTTTAGTTTTACTCCAAAGATATTATAAAAAGTATATCTCCGTTTTTATCATTCATTTTTTTTATTCTATCTTAAATCAATAAAGGTAATTGGCTTTCTGGAATTCGGATGGTACACCGTTTTGGACAGAACATCAAAATCGATGATCTCAATTTTCGGGCTGACCCTTAATTTGGCACGGAAATGATCTCTCACTTCATTCACAAAGCTTTCCCGCTCTTCAATGGTACTCAGCTTAATAATAATTTCATCCAACCCTATTTCATTAGCCTGAATCACGATCTGATAGCATAAAATATTATTGAAATCATTCAGAATATCATTCATCGCAGGTGGATACAAAGTTGTTCCTTTATATTTAATCATCTGCTGTTTCCTTCCCATTACAGGGCCAAGGCGCATTGTATTTCTTCCACAACGGCAAGGCTCATAGTGTGCTTTTACGATATCACCGGTTTTAAACCTTAGTAAAGGAATTGCTTCCACACCAAGGGTGGTAATGGTCAGTTCTCCACTTTCTCCATCTTTTACAGCATTTTCATTATCATCCAGTATTTCTGTAATGATCAGTTCAGGATGGTGATGACCTCCCTGCTGAAATTCACATTCTGTAAAGGCCGTGCTCATCTCTGTAGAGGCGTACGTTGAAAAAAGTTTTATATTCCACTTTTCCTTTATTTTCTGTGAAAGAATATTATCTGTGAAGTCCTGATTTTTGATACTTTCTCCGATACACACCGCTCCGTATACACTGGAGTTTTTATAATCCAGACCGCGCTTTTCAGCATAATCGATCATTTTTAGAAGAAAAGAGGGAACGGTGATCAGATATTTTGGCTGGTATCTGAAAATAGAATCCCATTGAAGCTCCGGTATTCCCGGACCCATTCGCACGACACTGGCTCCCATTTTCCTCAGCCCCAGAAAATAGGCGAGACCAGCCATAAACCTTTTATCAATAGTGGTGATCATCTGTACAACATCTCCTTTCCGGATGCCGGCACAGGCAAAGGATATGGCCTCGTTGTAGGCCAGTCTTTCCAGGTCAGCATCAGATAAGCCGAAAGTCACCGGATCTCCTAAGGTCCCGGAAGTTGTGCTGTAATCAACAATCTTATCCGGTGTAATGCAGAAAAAATCATGATTGTGCTGTTGCAGGTCGTTCTTTGTGGTCGTCGGAATCTTTTTCAGATCTTCCAAAGTCCGGATATCTGCAATATTGATCTCCTTTTCTTTGAACAGTTTCTTATAGTATGGCGAATTGCTTTCAAGATAAACCAAAAGCTCACGAAGTTTTTCTTCCTGAAACTTTTTGATGTCCTGAATGTCTGCTTTCTCTATTGACGGATGAAATTCCAATGATTCTAATTTTAAAAAGCAAATGTATTTAAAATTACAAGACCATAGGAGGTATTCATGTAAAATGTATGGATGACATCGACAACAGTTTATCTTTGAAAGGTAAAAGTCTGAATGTTGGACGATCCCGCTGTATTAACCGTTGTTACTTTCAATGTATGAGAGCCGGAACCTTTTGGACATTTTTCGTCAAAAACGTAAACAAAATCATCCTTTGTCCGTGCGAAACGCAGCCATTGACCATCCAGCTCTGCCCGGAATGAAACAATATCGCCAACTTTTGTAGTTCCTTTCAACCTTAGGGAGGTACTGCTGACAAGAGATCCCTCTTTCCAGCCCGCAGAAACAGTCGGCAGACCATGATCCAGGATCAGTTTCGCAGTCCCCAATCTGTTGAACTGTCCTTCTGCCCAGTCGCCCTTCCACTTTCCTTTGACCACCATTTTATCGCTGCCATAATCCAGCAGGACAACAACCTTCTCTTTTTCCATGGTAGTTAATTTTCGGTCAGACTTTATCTTTATGGTATAATTATCATGAACCGGGATATATGGGCTGTGCAGAACAATCGTACCCGAAACTGCGTTGGGGTCTGCATCTGATTTTTCAGACATATTGAAATTTACCGCGTCATAGACGGCATTTTTACTAAAATTAATTTCAGCGTTTTGTGTTGTGATGGTTTTACTCTCGCCAGGCATAATGGTTTTACCTGTCGGAATCACCTGATTTCCAGATGCGTTCAGCTGTACTTTTGTGGTCAGCCTGCTGGTATTTCCTTTAACGTCTTTCAGGACAATTTCGATGGTGTGCACCTCCTCATCCGGAAGGCTGATGATTCCAGATTGTTTTGGAATACTACTGTAATTCTGCAGTTTCATTCCCGGCAGAACAGACAAATGCTGAATGCTTTTCTTATCCCTGATGAATTGAGTATAATCGATACAGCCATTCAGATACCGGGAGTCATCATAGCTTACTTTATCTATAGAAAATCCATAGATCATTTTTCCATCCATCAATAGCTCAGCCTGATAAATACCAAGATTAAATCCTTTATCTGCCTTATCTACCGCCTTTATGGCAAAGCTTATTACCGGTGAGTTTACCCTGACCACCTCCGAAGTATAATTGCTTCCCAATTTTTTTACGGCGATTGCATTCGCTCCCGGATCGTACGTACTGAATCTCCTATCATACCAATACAACCCACTGACTACGGGGGCTACATGATCAGGAATGGCAAATCCAAAAAGCAGTGGATTGAGGCATTCTTCAGTTTTGGTATCCCGGATTTCGAAATGCAAATGAGGCCCTGCTGAACCACCGGTATTTCCGCTGAGAGCAATCAGCTGTCCTTTCGTCACAGGAAACTGTTCCGGCTGAAACGTAATATCCTGCTCCCATTTTTCGTCTTTGTATTGTCTTTCTTTTACATAGTTATCAAGCTTGTCATAATATTTATTTAAATGGGCATACACGGTTGTATATCCATTCGGGTGGGTAATGTAAATAGCGTTTCCGAAACCGTAACGTTCCACTTTTATTCTGCTTACATAGCCTTCTGCAGCTGCCACAACAGACAGGTTTTCCTGGCTATTGGTCCTAAGATCCAATCCCATATGAAAATGATTCGTCCTGACAGCCCCGAAGTTGGCAGCCAGCTGCATCGGAATGTTTAAAGGATTTCGGAAATAATTCTGGGGATAACCGGTCTGGGCCTGTGCGATGATACCATTGATAAAACAAAAAATACACATCAGTTGACAAAGAATTTTCATACAGCATTTGGGTTTTAATCTACTTAAATGTACAAAATCCCAGCCAATCAACGATGGCTGTCTTAGTCCTTTTTTAATCACTTTTATTTTTATACGCCAAGTTTTGTCGTTCCCGGCATTGATATTTGCCCCATAAAGATTCAGATAAAATCAGGAAAAACTTCTGTTGATCTGAGACGATACACCAAGAACATAAAATAGTACTCATGAAAAAACTAAAAGATGAATTTTAAAGATCCTTTTAAAGAAATGGTCGATTTTGACCAGATAAGCCGGGAAATATGGGCAGATATGAAAGGAGAAAAGGTCGCAACCAATTCCATAGAACCCTTTTTTACGAACCTGTGGGTGAATGAGGGAAAGCTTTTCCGATTGCTTGCTTCTTCTACAGACTTCAATTCCTATCTTTTTGATGCGAAGAAAAACTTTATTGACTATTCACAAGAAGTAGAAGAAGTAAACCTAAAGGAAATACCTCCTGCGAAAATTGACAACGTAAGAGTGAAGACCAAAATGATTGAGAAATTAGTCATCCGGGAGCCTGAAATAGATGCCAAACAATTTCAAAACTCTTTTCTGGAGCGCCTTGATAAAAAGGTATGGGTGAATGTAAGTCCAGGATATATTGATCCTAAAAAGTACACCCATCACACGGAAATAGGCATCAGGGAGAGAAAAATTGACTGTACCATCAACATTCCCTATCGTGAATACAACAGGGAAGCCACTCAGACTGTCATTAATGAAGTGGAAACCACCATAAGCTATTCTTCACAATCTCCTGATGCTATAAAAATTAAGCTCAGCGATGTGGAAGATTATATGGACGTTATCACGTACCTTTTTCCTTACCACCGCGAAATGGCACAGGTAGCCCTCATTGCCCGTTTTGAAGAGGCAGGAAGCGGACTCACCACCATTGATGATCTGATGTTCTTCTACAATCAGCTTCCTAATTTTGCCCTTACGGGTCTCGATTATAAGGGGAAGGCAAAAAAGCTTTCAGATGAATTATTATGGGATCATTTTATCCAGTTCTTAAATTACGATTCTCAACTGATTCGCGATGTAGATTCAATCGGTAAGGCGGCCGCTTTGGCCGTAGAACCTTTCAGAGATAAAAGCAGATATGCCATCCGTATCCTTACCGCAATTTCCGGGGAATTTGTTTATAAAAAAATTAAAAACGACCCCAAGCTCATTCTTCACATTTACCATTCTTTAGATGGTGAGAGTGTCTACATGGGGAAAGGTATTATATCTGAAGCTGGCCAGGCGGCTTATGGCGAAATGTTCGAAAACAAAGAACTTTTTGTCATTTACGTAACCGCTTTCATGCAGGCTCAGCATGCGATGGATGATGCGCACCAGCCTTTACAAAAGGGGAGCCTTTTCGCCTTTGGAGTGAGTAGAGATTCCGATACGATAGAAAGACATTGTGAACTTACCGGATACTTTATGGAAGGAGATCCTGATCATATTGTCACACTGATCAATACCGTAAAAGTCTTTAATCTGAAAACGAAAGAAATTGAAGCTGAAAACGAGATTGAAAATGGAGAATTCAGGCCGCTGGACATGCTGCATCTCAAGATTTATGAAAAGGAAAAACTTAGGACGGACACAATTCAAACGATTGAAACGGATACTGAAGTTCCTGCCCTATTTCTATATCACATCGCACAAAAGAAAGCCGCAGAAGATGCGTTAAGATATCTGCGAGTTGCTGCAGATATCATCGTCATATCTGTCAGTCTTGCCGCCATAGAATCCGGAGTATCGGGATTGCCTTTATACGCCGCCTACGCAGATCTTGGACTGGCTCTTTCAGATTTCTACATAGAAACCCAGCTGAGGGATGAGCTTACAATGACCACCCGCGGAAGAAAACTATTAGAATTATGGGATGATATCTATATCGCTCAGGGTACCGCAAGTGCTATGGTGAGTATGTTGCCAAAAGCACAAAAAGCACTGGATGCCACCGTAGAGGTCTTATACACTTCCAGGTATCCACGTCAACAGGAAAGCCTGCAAAAGTTAATCAAAAATACATTATATTCGTTTCCATTAAGGAATTACTCCAAAAATGGATTAAAAGTTCTTTCAAATGCCAGCGTTGAAAATATTACCACGCATGCTTCTGAGTTCAAGAAACTGAAAGTGCTTTTTGTAGAGAATGCGGCGAAGGAAATAGGAGTTCTCCATAAAGGAAAATTATTTTTCAAAGGAAATTCTCCTGCAAGAACGAATACTTTTTTAGATTATGTCTATAGAAAGGCAGGAGGAAATGCAGGTAAGCTTGAAGAAGAATTTAGCAGGCTTACAGGAATGGCAGAAAACCTTCCCATTTCTAGCAAAATTATAACGGTAGAAAAGTTCGAGTCAGGATTAAAGGCACTTCAAGAATCTAATATTACAGCTGAAAATGCAATAGACTTCTTTAATGAAGCAAGAATTTATTTTAATCATAAAATAGCATTAAATGAGGAGGGTAAAAAAATTGTTGTACAAATAGCTAGTCATAATTGTGTAGAAGTGGTAAAAGTAGTAGAAGAATTTTTTAGAACTGGAAATATTAATAACGCTGCTGTTTCTGAAGCTCAAGACTATCTGGTAGATCTTAGTTTATGGTTTCAAAATAATTATGGAATTAAGAGAGGTCTTGAACATATTGACAATGTTGGTGTTTTACATACAAGGATGATTAATGATGAAAGAGGAATTCTTCTTTGTATAAGAGGAAGTAGAAAACAACATCATGTTATAAATGTTATTAAAAAAAGTGATAGTAAAATTGCAACCTTTATTGATTTACAGACTATCGAAGGGAAAATAAATCTTAAAAAAGGGGAAGAATTCATCAAATTTAAATATATGAAAACAAATTAAAAATTAATAAAGTAATGTTAACAGAACAACAAGTTATAGAAGTCGCAAAAAATTACGTAAAAGAAAGAAAAGAGAAGAGTGGATTAGACCTTGTCATTTTAGATAACGAAGCAATAAAAAAGCCTTATGGTATAATATTTTTCTACAATACAAAAAAATATAATGATACTAGAAATGATGACGATAATACCTTACTTGGGAATGCTCCTTTCTTGGTAGAAAACAAAACAGGAAACATTGTCGTATTTGGAACCAGCAAGTCTGAAGAGTATTATATTCAGGAATATGAAGCAGGAAGATTCACTAATACATTTGGATTTAATAGTAGTCTTGAATAATTTACAGCCACCTTCGGGTGGCTTTTTTATAGATAAATAGCTTCAATCTCATGCATAAAAGGGTTCGAAATAGTCTTCAATACTCTGTTCACCATATACCTTTCTCCACATTCTTCATTTATATTTCTGAAATTGAAGTTTTTAATAGAAATTACCTAAATAAAACATATATTATAAACCGACAAATTTTAGTAAATTTGCAGACTTAATTAATCAACGATATTGAGATATTTACAATGAGCCAATTTAAAGAATACAAAAACCTCAACCTTATTGACGTAGCAGAGAATGTAGCGGAATTTTGGAAACAAAATAAAACTTTCAATAAGAGTGTTGAGATTCGTCAGGGAAATCCTGAGTTTGTTTTTTATGAAGGTCCGCCTTCAGCAAACGGTATGCCTGGAATTCACCACGTAATGGCAAGAGCATTGAAAGATATTTTCTGCCGTTACCAGACTCAAAACGGGAAGCAGGTTTTCCGTAAAGCAGGCTGGGATACGCATGGTCTTCCCGTGGAGCTGGGTGTAGAAAAAGAATTAGGAATTACTAAAGAAGATATTGGCAAAAAAATCTCGATTGAAGACTACAACAAAGCTTGTCGTGAAGCGGTAATGCGTTATACTGATGTATGGAACAACCTGACTGAGAAGATCGGATATTGGGTAGACCTTGATGATCCGTACATCACGTATAAATCAAAATATATGGAAACGGTTTGGTGGCTGCTGAAGCAATTGTATGATAAAAGCTTATTGTACAAAGGATACACCATCCAACCCTATTCTCCTAAAGCAGGAACAGGACTTTCTTCCCACGAGCTGAATCAGCCGGGAACGTATCGTGATGTTTCGGACACCACGGTTGTGGCTCAGTTTAAAGTGAAGAAAGATTCTTCAGCATTATTCAATGATGTTGAAGGAGATGTACATATCCTGGCATGGACGACGACACCATGGACGTTGCCATCCAATACGGCCCTTACCGTAGGTAGAGATATTGAATATGTAGTCGTTAAAACGTTCAATCAATATACATTTGAGCCTATCACAGTAGTTCTTTCAAGCGTTCTTTTACCTAAGGTTTTCGGTAAAAAATATGCAGAAGGTACCGATGAAGATTTTGCCAACTATACTCCTGAAACGAAAGTAATTCCGTTCAAAATTTTAAAAGAATTTACCGGAGAAAAACTTGTTGACACGAGATATGAACAATTAGTTCCTTGGTTTACGCCTAACGATAACCCTGAAAATGCATTCAGAGTGATCCTTGGAGACTTCGTAACGACAGAGGATGGTACAGGTATCGTTCATACGGCACCTACATTTGGTGCGGATGATGCGAGAGTGGCTAAAATGGCTCAGCCTGAGATCCCTCCAATGTTGGTGAAAGATGAAAATGACAATCTTGTTCCATTGGTAGATTTACAAGGTAAGTTTATCAAAGGGGACAATGTTCCTGAATTATTCTCAGGAAAATACATCAAGAATGAATACTACGATGAAGGGACTGCTCCTGAGAAATCATGGGACGTGGAACTTGCCATCCTGCTGAAAACAGAAAACAAAGCCTTCAAAGTAGAGAAATATGTCCACTCTTATCCACACTGCTGGAGAACAGACAAGCCGGTATTGTATTATCCTTTGGATTCCTGGTTTGTGAAAATGACCGCTGTAAAGGACAGGCTGGTTAATCTGAACAAGGAAATCAACTGGAAGCCGAAGGCTACCGGAGAAGGACGTTTTGCCAACTGGCTGGAAAATGTAAATGACTGGAACCTTTCCCGTTCAAGATATTGGGGAATTCCGTTGCCAATCTGGAGAACAGATGACCTGAAAGAAGAAAAGATCATCGGTTCTGTAGAGGAACTATACAACGAAATCGAGAAATCAATTGCTGCAGGGCTAATGACTGAAAACCCATTCAAAGGGTTTATCATCGGTAATATGGCAGAGTCTAACTACGAGCTGGTGGATCTTCACAAAAATGTAGTGGACAAGGTAATTTTAGTTTCGGATTCAGGAAAAGCAATGAAACGTGAGAGCGACCTGATCGACGTTTGGTTCGATTCAGGTTCTATGCCTTATGCGCAGCTGCATTACCCTTTTGAAAACAAAGAATTGATAGACAACAATAAAGCATTCCCAGCTGACTTCATCGCAGAAGGTGTTGACCAGACCCGTGGGTGGTTCTATACCCTTCATGCCATCGGAACTGCTGTTTTTGATTCGGTTGCTTATAAAAATGTAATGAGTAACGGTCTTGTTCTGGATAAGAATGGACAAAAGATGTCCAAACGTTTAGGCAATGCCGTAGATCCGTTCGAAACTCTTTCTGTATACGGACCGGATGCTACCCGTTGGTATATGATCTCCAATGCAAACCCATGGGAAAACCTGAAGTTTGATATTGAAGGAATTGATGAGGTAAGAAGAAAGTTCTTCGGAACCCTTTACAATACCTATTCGTTCTTTGCTTTATATGCCAATGTTGACGGCTTCAACTATACAGAAAAAGAAGTGGAAAACCGTCCTGAAATCGACCGATGGATCCTTTCTGAGCTGAACCTTTTAATCAAGGAAGTGAAAGCATTCTACGAGGATTATGAACCGACAAGAGTAGCAAGAGCAATCAGCACATTCGTGAATGATAACCTGAGCAACTGGTACGTAAGATTATGCAGAAGACGCTTCTGGAAAGGAGATTATTCTGATGACAAGATCTCTGCTTACCAGACTTTATATACCTGTCTTGAGGTCGTGGCAAAACTATCTGCCCCTATTGCTCCATTCTTTATGGATCAGCTGTATCAGGACCTGAATAAAGTGACAGGAAAAGAAAACTGTGAATCTGTCCATTTAACGGATTTCCCTGTTGCCGATGAAAGTTTAATCGATCAGGATCTTGTGGAAAAAACGCATTTGGCTCAGAATATTACAAGTATGGTTTTCTCTCTGAGAAAGAAAGAAAATGTAAAAGTACGTCAGCCGTTACAAAAGGTATTGGTTCCGGTATTGGATTCCAAAACAGAAGAGCAGATTCTAGCCGTAGCAGATCTGATCAAGCAGGAAGTGAACGTGAAAGAACTCCAGCTGATCAATGCTGAAGAAGCCTCTCATCTGATTGTAAAACAGATAAAACCCAACTTCAAGGCTCTGGGGCCTAAGCTGGGCAAAAATATGAAAGTAGTTGGCGCTGAAATCAGCAGCCTGACTGCAGAGCAGATTACTGCACTTGAGAAAGAAGGGAAACTGGATGTTCAGGGATATGAAATCACCGTTGATGATGTAGAGATTTCTACTAAAGATATCCCGGGCTGGACGGTAACTTCTGACGGGAAAACAACTGTGGCATTAGATTTGACGTTAACAGAAGAATTAAAATCTGAAGGGATTGCAAGGGAGTTCATCAACAGAATTCAGAACCTGCGAAAAGATAAGGACTTTGAACTGACAGACCGGATCAATATCTTCATTGAGGAAGCCTCTCCATTTATTGAAGACGTTAAGAAAAATGAGGAATATATTTCTTCCGAAGTCTTGTCAAATAAAATAGAAATTGTATCTTCACTTTCAAATTTTAACGAAATCGAAATAGATGAGGTTAATTTTAAGATAAACGTCGAAAAAAATTAACATGTAGTTATTATATTTCAAATTCCATTTCATAATTTTATTAAAAAAGAGAAAGAATATGTCAGACGAAAGAGTTAGATACAGCGATGCTGATTTACAGGAATTTAAGGCGATCATTAAAGAAAAAATAGAAAAAGCAGAAAAAGATCTTCAGCTTATCAGAGAAAGTTTCATCAATGACCAGAATAACGGAACCGATGATACTTCACCCACGTTCAAAGCTTTTGAAGAAGGGGCTGAAACGTTAAGCAAAGAGCAGAATTCTATTTTAGCTGGAAGACAGGAAAAATTTGTCCGTGATCTTAAAAATGCATTAATCAGAATCGAAAATAAGACCTATGGGGTCTGCAGAGTAACAGGTAAATTGATCCCGAAAGAAAGACTTTTAGCTGTGCCTCATGCTACGCTGAGCATTGAAGCGAAAAATATGCAGAAATAACCACAAGGTTTTGTAAAATAATATTGGGTTTATATCGTATTCATGAATACTATATAAACCTAATTTTTAATGTATACCCATGAGCGAGTTATTAATTTTGGGAACGATCGTTGTTATCGTATTGTTGTTTTTTAACAGGGAACGGATCAGAAACAGGTTCTTTCCCGCCTCACAGAAAAACTACTATACCATTGATGATCAATTCAATTCAGACAAACGCGAACGGGAAAAAGAAATTGACAGACTATTGAGTAAGATGGGCAAAAACGGAGTCAGTGACTTGTCTGAGAAAGACAGGAAAAGACTTGATGAACTGTCCAAAATGTAATAAAAAATATAAGAAATGGAATCTATCATAGTACATCCAAAAAATTCTATGGAGCTTAACGCTTTGAAAAGCGTTCTGAAAGAAATGGGCATTAAATTTGAAAAGGCTCATGTAAAAAGCGCATATAACGGTCAGAAAGTGATTAAGAAAGCGAGTGATAACAAAAATGTGAAAGCCGCTCCAAAATCTTCAAAACCTAAAGGACAGGAATGAAAAAGATCTTAGCGATAACATTTTTGGTCCTGTTGATCGACCAGGCTTCAAAAATTTATATCAAAACCCATTTCAGCTTGGGCGACAGCGTATCTGTCCTTCCAGGATTTAAACTAACCTTTGTAGAAAACCCAGGAATGGCTTACGGTCTTCACTTTGGTGGAATTATCGGTAAATATTTTCTGGTCATCCTTAGGATCTTCTTAATTGGAGGAATGGTATATATGTTTAAAAAATGGTTAAAAGAAGGGGCCTCCAATTATCTCTTAATCCCTATGGCGGTTATCTTTGCAGGAGCTATCGGAAACCTTATAGACGGAATGTTTTATGGGATGATCTTTGATAGCGGAACCATGTACGATCCAAGCATTGACCGATGGATAGATTACGGTGGAATTTCGAAAATAGTTCCGTTCGGCCATGGATACTCTACCTTCATGAAGGGCTGCGTGGTAGATATGCTTCATTTCCCACTGGTAGACTGGAATGTTCCTGAAAGCGTTCCTTTGATCGGCGGAAAACATATTGAATTTTTTAAATACATCTTCAATGTAGCCGATTCAGCCATTACGGTAGGCGCTGCTTTACTTCTTATTTTTAGAAAAAAAGCTTTCCCGAACGGCCTTGAGTTTTAAAAAATGAATATTGATGAAAAAAATAATTAAAAATATTTTCAAAATTTTCCTGCTTCTTCTGGTAGCAGGAATTATTTTTATTGCCTGGGCCAACTACAGCATCAGACAAGCAAGTGAATCAAAAGTTTCCTATACTATTGCCGATGTCCCTGAAACAAAAACAGCATTGCTGCTGGGAACCGGAAAAACACTCAGTAACGGGATGCCTAACGCCTACTTCTACAACAGAATAAAAGCTGCGGCAGACCTTTACAGAAGTGGAAAAATACAATACATCATTGTAAGCGGCGACAACAGTACCAAAGAATATAACGAGCCGGAGGACATGCAGTCGGCACTGATGCAGAGCGGAGTTCCGAAGGATAAAATCATTCTTGATCATGCCGGATTCAGAACCCTGGACTCAGTCGTAAGAGCAAAGGATATTTTCGGACAGCAAAAACTGGTAATCATTTCACAAAAGTTCCACAATGAGAGAGCCGTCTTCCTGGCTCAACAAAACGGTATGGAAGCCTTCGGCTATAATGCTGCCGATGTCAATAAATATGCAGGTTTAAAAACCAATCTGAGAGAGTATCTCGCAAAGACCAAAGTGTATTGGGATTTACTCTTTGGAGTGGAACCAAAATTCGGAGGAGAAAAGATTATAATTCCATAATATTTTCCCACGGATCTCACAGATTTTCACGGATGATTGAGAAAAGATAGATTGATTATTTTGGATTGATATATTTTGGCTGAAGCCGATGGATATTTATTAATCTGGCCGGGCTAAAGCCCAGCCCTATTGATAGAGCCAAGCAAATATTGAGATTTAACGATAAGATCTTTTATCTTTTATCTTTTATCTTTTATCTTTTATCTTTTATCTTTTATCTTTCGTTATTCCCTTCAAACCTCGTAAATTTGCAATTCATTAATTTTAAATATAAATTTTTAACAAATGTCAAGAATTCTTACCGGCATTCAAGCCACCGGAACTCCCCATCTTGGAAATCTTCTTGGGGCGATTATTCCTGCTATCGAACTATCTAAGCAGGAAGGAAATGAATCATTTTTATTTATCGCTAACCTTCATACGCTTACGCAGATCAAAGATGCGGCAGTGTTGAGACAGAATACCTACGAGATTGCTGCGGCTTGGCTTGCTTGTGGACTGGATACAGAAAAAACGTTTTTTTACAGACAAAGTGATATCCCTGAAACCTGTGAACTCTCTTGGCATTTATCATGTTTTTTTCCATATCAGAGATTGACATTGGCTCACTCCTTCAAGGATAAGGCTGACCGTCTTCAGGATGTGAATGCAGGACTGTTTACTTATCCTATCCTGATGGCTGCTGATATTCTGCTGTATGATGCAGAGGTGGTACCTGTAGGAAAAGATCAGCTTCAGCATCTGGAAATTGCCAGAGACGTAGCTTCGAGGTTTAATAATCAGATGGGTGAAGTTTTTGTATTACCACAGTCTGAACTTCAGGAAGACACAAAGTATGTTCCTGGAACAGATGGGCGTAAAATGTCCAAATCAATGGGAAATATCATCAATATCTTCCTGCCTGAAAAAGAATTGAAGAAACAGGTGATGAGTATTGAATCCGATTCTAAATCTTTAGAAGAGCCTAAAGACCCTAAAACTGATAAAACATTCCAGATTTTTGAACTGATCGCCACTCCTGAGCAAACCGAAGAATTAAGAGCAAAATATCTGGCTGGTAACTACGGATACGGACACGCGAAAAAAGAATTGCTGGAGCTGATCCTGGTACGTTTTGCCAAAGAAAGAGAAACATTCACTTATTATATGAACAATCTTGACGAACTGGAAGCAAAATTGCAGCAAGGAGCTGAAAAAACAAGACCGGTTGCTTTGGATACCCTGAAAAGGGTGCGAACAAGCTTAGGATTTTAATCCGGGATTTTCAAAATATATGAAAACAGGCTGTCACATGTGACAGCCTGTTTTGCTATCTTCTTGTCAATATTATTGTGGGGATAAAAGTACTGATTTGTTTTTCACAAGGATGAAATAATGCATTTGATCTTCAAATTCATATATAATGTCCCAACCTTGATACTGCCTGATAATGGTCTTAATGATAGACAGGCCTAAACCGGTAGAGGTATGATCTGCTCCCTGTTTGTAAAAACGGTTAAAGATCCTGTCTTTATCCAGTGGGCGATCAGCACCACTGTTCTGGAAGGTTATCCTGTCGTCTTCAATAATAATGTTTAAAGTCCCGTCTTCCTGATTATATTTTAAAGCATTCTTAATCAGATTAGAAAGCAGGATATCAGCAAGGTCCTTATTAAAATCAGCAGCAAACATTCCCTTTTCTATCACGCTGACTTCAACTTTTTTAAAGGCAATGAAATCCTCATAGTTTTGAACCAGTCTTGCAATCAAAGCGTTGAAATCCACTCCAGAGGTTGTATTGAACTGGCTGTTTTCGATTTTGGATAGCATCAGTAAAGATTTATTCAAACCTACCATTCTTCTCAGGTCATTTTTAACCTCAGTAAGAAAGTTCAGCTGTTTTTTATCAGGATTTTCATTCTGAATCAGAAGATCTATCTTGTTGATCATAATGGCCAGCGGTGTCTGAAGTTCGTGAGACGCGTTTTCAATAAACTGCTTCTGCTGATAAAAAACAAGCTCATTACGCTCAACCATTTCATTGATTTCGTTATTCAGTTCTTCAAATTCCATGATGGAATATTCTTGTTTTTCATTCGAAAAAGGAATCCCGAACTGATATTTTTTGAGCTTATCCAGAATCTGATAAAACGGTCGCATCGCTTTATTGAGAAGATAGGTATTAAGCACTACAATACTGATTACTAAAAGGATATACAGAACAATCAGGGCTGTTGTAAGGTCATAGACCAATTCATCCTCTTCTACGGTAGATGTTCTGATGACCAGCCTCCGGTTATTTTTGTATTGATCGATAAAGTCCGCTTCAAGCACGCGATAGGGCTGATCCTGATCGTCGTACTCCATATAATACATTTTGTTGTACAGCCTGCTTTTATTCTTATAGTCTTCGGCCTTGATCGGTGTGATCTTAAATTCATTAAATCCGAACTCCGTATTTTCCAAAAGCTGTGGATTCAGATATACCGCTTTAATGATCTGTATCTTTCGGTCTTTCAGCCCGTCATCTACATTGTCATAGACTTCATCAAGAATATAGGCGTAGAACAATCCTGCCCATACTGCAATAATCAGCAGCAGGATCATGATCAGGTATTTAATGGTATAATATTTTAATGAAACTTTCATCAGATCAATTTATATCCTATCCCATATACCGCCTGAAAATCTGCTTCCGCATGGAGGGTTTTCAACTTTTTACGAAGATTTTTAATTTGTGAGTAGATAAAATCCAGGCTGTCTGCCTGATCGATATAATCTCCCCAGATGGCCTCTGCGAGAGTTGTTTTCTGCAGTGTTTTTCCAGGATGTATTACAAAATAATACAGCAGATCATATTCTTTACGGTTAAGCATCAGCTCGTCGTTGCCGATCTTTACAGTCCTGTTGTCCGGATCAATACTGATATTCTTATATCTTATTACTGTTTCACCATCCTGATTTTTTCTTCTGATCACAGATTTTATCCTCGCCATAAGCTCTGCAAGGTGGAATGGCTTTGCCAGATAGTCATCTGCTCCTATTTCCAGCCCGGTCACTTTATCATCTACAGAATCTTTGGCCGAAAGGATGATCACAGGATCTTTTTTATGCATCTTTTTGAGTTCCCTCAGCAAATCTATTCCGCTCCCGTCCGGCAGCATAATATCAAGCAATATACAGTCGTATTCATAAGAGATCATTTTATCCAGCCCGGAACTGTAATTATGAGCATACTCTACAATAAAATGCTCTGCCTCCAGAAATTTCTGAACAGTTTCTCTTAATTCCGGTTCATCTTCAA
This sequence comes from Chryseobacterium pennipullorum, assembly GCF_003384725.1. Classification (GTDB taxonomy): domain Bacteria; phylum Bacteroidota; class Bacteroidia; order Flavobacteriales; family Weeksellaceae; genus Chryseobacterium; species Chryseobacterium pennipullorum. The sequence continues at coordinate 145,196 of NZ_QNVV01000005.1, read as the reverse complement.
CGATTAAAATCTTCATAGGGCTGGATATATAAGCAATCCTTTATCATTAAACTGATATCAAATATATGAAATTATATGGAGGAAGCCCGAGGCCTAAGAATACATTGTCAGTACCAGAACAATTTGATATAGGACTGATAGCACATCAATGATATACCAGTGATCTCCGACTCCATTGCTACCACTCTTTCTCATCATTACAATTCTTTGAGCTTCAATTAATCGTCAATTCTCTTAAAATTTCCGTTTCTGTCAAACTCAAGTTCCAATCCATTGGACAACTCTGCCTTGTAAGACCATCGTTTTTTCTCGATCTTCATAATGTAGGTGTTCGGAAAATTTTTAGTGCTGTAGTTTCGGATGGCTGTAGGAATAAAACCATAAGGCAGCTTTTGATGTTTACCATCTACCTCCTTCCAGTTTCCACTGCTGTCAAATTCCATTTTCATTCCATTATTGAGGTGCACTTTGTACTCATCAACACCATAGATCTCACGGTCTTCTACAGCTGAGCTTACTGCTATGCCTTTAAAATGGGAGGCAAGAAAGTTTTTAGCCGTTTTAGGCAGCTGATTCGGAGATATTACTTTGTCCTGTGCAGACATCACTCCCCCTATCAACATAAAAATGAACATAAGTACGCCGGTTATTTTCTTTACATTTTTCATAATACTACGTTTTTCTTTATTATTATGAAGCAAAGTTGCGAATCAATTTGGGAAAGAATTGGGAATAGCTTTATAGCAAAAAAAATTTCAAACAAAAAAGCCACTAAGAAGTCTTAATGGCATACTTATACTTAACAGACTGAGGCGTCTGATTTATAAATAATCTTTAATCTGGTGAAGATGGGTTATGGCTTTTAATCCATCTTTCTGTTTTTCTTCTTTATAAACATCAAAGAAGATAGCATCCATTCCAAAATCGGTAGCCCCCATTGCATCGGCGATCCAGTCGTCCCCTATCAATATGCTTTCTTCTTTTCTGGCTTCAGAAAGGCCTAGTGAATATTCAAAAATCCTCGGATTAGGTTTCCTTACTCCCACTGCATCTGCACTGGTAATGGTTTTAAAATAAGGAGCGATCCCTGATAAGGAACACTTTCTCTCCGTTACCTCCTGAAATCCATTGGAAATGATGTGAAGCGTATAATTTTTAGCTTTTAAATATTCAAGTACATCTTCTGCCCCGTCTACCAATTCGTTGTGGCTTACAATATTATCCAGAAAATTTTCTTCAAAATAAAGAGCCAGCTCCTTATTGTCAACTCCGAAATGCATGAAGGAATCGTAAAAACGGTGTTCTCTCAAATATTCTTTGCCAATAATTCCGTCTCTTATTTTTTCCCACAAGTCTTCATTGATGTCATGATAAACAGAATGAAATTCTTCGAAGTCGATATGATACTTCGAAGTGATGTCCTGTTTTTCAAAAAGATCCTTGATGGTCAGATAGGCATTTCTGCGGTGATCCCATAACGTATTGTCGAGATCAAAAAAAACATGCTGCATTTTCATACAGCACAAAGTTAATGATTTTAATTTTTTGAAATAGGATAATTCTTGCTCTTGCTTTTTACAATTTCAAGATTTTTGGAAAAATTGAGCAGGAAATCAATTGTTTGTTTTTTAGGTTTCAAAGTTTTCACTTTTAAGGAATCATTTTTTTTCATAGGCTAAGTATGTTTTCCTTAATAACGTGAAAATCGACGAAATATTATCTATCTGGTTAATATTATGTTATTTTCATCCATGATTTTTCTCAGGTTTATGAGCGCATATCTTACTCTGCCCAAGGTCGTATTAATGCTCATATCCGTATGATCGGCGATTTCTTTAAAACTCAAACCGTCGAAGAATCTCAGTTTGATCACTTCCTGCTGATTAAGCGGAAGAAATTGCAGCATTCTCAACAGATCTTCCTGGATCTGATTGGTCACAAGCTGATCTTCAATATTTTCAGAAGGCTCTCTGATCAGATCAAAAATAGAGTATTCATCTGTTTCAAATGTAGTTTCTGAAACTTTGATGTTTTTTGACTTTGACCTGAAATGATCGATGATCAGGTTATGGGAAATTCTCTTGGCCCAAAGGATGAATTTTCCTTCTTCGTTATAGCGTCCTTCTTTCAGCATGACAATAATCTTCATGAAAGTATCCTGAAAAATATCGTTGGCTAAATCTTCATCATTAATTTTGTAAAAAATGAATGTAAACAACTCTCTCTGATGTCGGTGAATGAGGGTTGACAATGCGCCCTCGTCTCCTTTCTGGTAAAGGGAAATTAGTAAACTATCCGATTCTGATTTCATAACTCTTCTCAATATAACATTTGTAGACACGCATTCTTCCAGATATCTTATCTGGCTTTTGCTGTATAACAAAACAGTTTTAGAGTAGAGTCTTATCAATAGGCAGTACAACTTTATTATGGTGTAAATATAATAATTTTTTAATAACTTTTTAATAACTGTTAACCTATTATTAAATTTTCACAAGAAAAATTTAATAAATATCACTTAAACATATCATGAATAAAGACAGTTGGGATATTTAGTGTAAAATTAATATTTAACCCTTTCATTTCTTTTCCATTTAACCGGGTGTCTCCTATAGGGAATGCATAGCCTCCGGTGAGGTCCAGCATTCCGAAGAGGGTCACCCCTATTTTGGGCGCAATATACTTATTGGTTCCTTCAGCACCCACCAAAAAATAGTAGGAATGGTAGAAGTCAACGTTCTTTTCAAAATTAAGCAGGACGTCCGCCTGCAGTTTCGGCATGATCGCAAACTTTGAGTCTGCGACGCCCATTAAGGCTGACCCGCCCAGCCTGTAGATCACATCATCATTTTTAAGGAAAAGCAATTTACCTCCCACTTCCCCAAAGCTCTGGTTCTGGTAGGTATATCCCACGCTGATCATTTTATGCATGGTGTACTGTGCCTGCGCCAATGTGCTTAGAAAAAACAGGGAAAGGATTGTAACTGCAGTTCGAAAATTCATCATCTCTCAATTAATTAGGATGTAAAATTAAAAAAAACTGCCTTATCAGAAGATAAAGCAGCTCATTTATTATGCAAAGAAAAAATTAAATTCCAAAAGCGGCTTTAATTTCCTCTACTTTGTCCAGTTTTTCCCAGGTAAAGAATTCCAGGTCCTTCAATGTAAGTTCATTTTTATGACCTTTATTGAATGTTTTATCAGCAATATAATGGTCTTTACCCATGTGCCCATAAGAAGCCGTTTCCTGATAGATTGGATTTCTCAGTTTTAAGTTTTGCTCAATCGCATAAGGGCGCAGATCAAAAACTGCTGACACTTTTTTAGCAATCTCTCCATCATGAAGATCTACTTTAGCCGTTCCATAGGTGTTGATGTACAATCCACAAGGCTCAGCAACCCCGATTGCATAAGAAACCTGTACCAATACTTCATCAGCAACGCCGGCAGCCACCAGGTTTTTAGCAATATGTCTAGTCGCATACGCTGCACTTCGGTCTACCTTTGAAGGGTCTTTTCCTGAGAAAGCACCACCACCATGGGCCCCTTTTCCTCCGTAAGTATCCACAATGATTTTTCTTCCGGTAAGTCCGGTATCTCCGTGAGGTCCTCCGATCACGAACTTCCCTGTTGGGTTGATATGATATTTGATCTGATCGTTGAATAAAGCTTTGATCTCTTCAGACTGTTGTGCTACTACTCTTGGAACAAGGATGCTTTTAATATCCTCACGGATCTTGTTCAGCATTTCTTCTTCCGTCCCGAAATCGTCATGCTGTGTAGAAACAACGATAGAATCAATCCTGATAGGCTTGTGATCATCAGAATACTCAATGGTTACCTGACTTTTAGCATCAGGACGAAGGTAGGCAATTTCTTTATTTTCTCTTCTGATTGCAGAAAGCTCTTTAAGAATCGTATGTGCAAGATCCAGAGCAAGAGGCATATAATTAGCAGTCTCGTTGGTGGCATACCCGAACATCATCCCCTGGTCACCTGCCCCCTGTGCATTAGCTTTTGCCTCGAATGATTCATCCGTTACCACTCTGTCAACTCCCTGGTTGATATCAGGAGACTGTTCATGGATAGCAGAAATCACTCCACATGAATCTCCGTTGAACATGTATTCTCCTTTTGTATACCCGATTCCATTGATTACCTCTCTGGCAATTGTCTGAACGTCAAGATAAGCATCAGATTTTACTTCTCCGGCCAGGACTACCTGTCCAGTCGTTACCAGTGTTTCACATGCTACTTTTGAACTTTTATCGTATGCTAAGAAATGGTCGATTAATGCATCTGAGATTTGATCGGCAATTTTATCCGGATGTCCTTCTGAAACAGATTCAGATGTAAATAAATAAGACATATTATTCTTGGTTTTTTTAGATTAAAAAAATATTGCTGAAGAAAAATAGAATAAAATTGCCCAGAAAAAGAATACTGTTTTAGCATTTTTTTATAGAGGTTGCAATCAGGTCAAATTTTTCCTCGCGATAAACGTCAGCAAATTTAAGCACTATTTTTGTAATACTCAAAAATTTTGTTTATTAATTATAATTTTCTTTAAATTAATGATTTATATCACTTTAAAGTCTGTACGCTACTGTGGCTTTATGCTTACAAATTCTTTCGGATTTGCATGATAATTTAGCTTTAGTTCCAAAGAATTCTTGATGGAATGTGACAATTCATCAATAATTTTTTGCTTGAAGGTAGGCTTATAATAAATAATACTGATCTCTCTGTAAGGGAATGGCTTTTTGAATCTGAAGACATTCTTTTTCTGTTCTTCTGACAGCTGGCTCAAAGCAAGCTCAGGAAGAATACTGATCCCGCCAACTTTATCCACCATATGCACCAGCGTCTGAATATTGGAAGCTAAAAAGTCCAGGTTTTTAGGTTTCAGCGTATTCTCTTTCAGGTGACAGATATTTTCAAACTGGTTTCTAAGACAGTTTCCTTCTTCCAGCAGCCATACTTTCTCCACATTCAGCTCTTCCGGAATAATGTATGAATTCTTCTTATTCGCTTCCGTATTGGAGCTGTAGATCATAAGCTCTTCATTAAACAGGAAATCCTGATAAAATTCATCAGCCGTATCATAAGGAGTAGAGATAATACCTGCGTCCAGTTCTCCGGCCTTTAATGCCTTGATGATGTTGTCAGTGGTCATCTCTTTTACATTCATCTGGATTTTAGGATTGGTTTCCAGAAACTTAAAGATCTCAGTTGGGAGAATGAAAGAAGATACGGTAGGAATAATTCCCAGATTGATCGTTCCTCCCAAAATATTATTCAAAAGGTTAGCCTTATTCTTTAGCTCATTGACAGACTCTATGATAACTTTGGCCTGATCAATGATCTGAAGCCCCACATCTGTTGTGCGGATGGGGTGCGTAGTCCTGTCAAAAACCTTCACATCCAGTTCGTCCTCAAATTTCTGTATCATGGCACTTAACGTAGGCTGGGTAATGAAGCATGCCTGAGCCGCTTTCCCAAAATGTTTATACTTATCAACAGCGATAAGATATTCCAGTTGCTGAATGTTCATTTGATTAATATTATCTATTACAAAGATATAACGTTTTTGTTATTACCAATTAAAAATTCAAAGTAAATTTGATAATCATTACCTTTACAGTGGTATAAAAAAACAAAAGAAAAACAATTATTCAAATCATCAATATATGGATTCTAAGAAATTAACGTTAAGCAACGGTGCTCCTTATTATGAGCATCAGGATTCCCAGACGGTAGGACCCAGAGGACCGGTATTGCTGCAGGATTTCATACTTCAGGAAAATCTTGCGCATTTCGTTAGGGAAAGAATTCCTGAAAGAATTGTACATGCTAAAGGAAGCGGGGCATACGGAACATTTACGGTCACCCATGACATCAGCCAATACACCAAAGCAAAGCTGTTTTCAAAAGTGGGAAATTCATGCAGGATGTTTGCAAGATTTTCTACGGTGGGAGGTGAAAAGGGAAGCGCAGATACAGCCAGAGACCCCAGAGGCTTCGCTCTTAAGTTTTACACTGAAGATGGAAACTGGGACCTGGTGGGAAATAATACACCCGTATTTTTCATCAAAGACGCCAAGAAATTTCCGGATTTTATTCATACTCAGAAAAGAGTGCCTAAAACCAATCTGAAAAGCGCCACCATGATGTGGGATTTCTGGAGCTTGAATCCGGAATCATTACATCAGGTTCTTATCTTAATGTCAGACAGAGGAACCCCTTATGGATTCCGGCATATGCACGGTTTCGGATCTCACACGTTCTCAATGATTAATGATCAGAATGAGAGGGTTTGGGTGAAGTTCCATTTCAAAACGAAGCAGGGCGTAAAAAATTTCACTGATGCAGAAGCGGTAAAGATGGCAGGAGAAAATCCTGACTTTGCCCAGGAAGATCTTTGTGACGCCATTGAAAATGGTAATTTCCCGAAATGGACATTATACATTCAGGTCATGACGGAAGAACAGGCCAAAGATTTCAGATGGAATCCTTTTGATGTTACCAAAGTATGGTTCCATGATGACTTCCCACTCATCGAAGTAGGAGAAATGGAACTGAATGAGGTGCCTGTCAACTATTTTGCCCATGTAGAGCAATCCGTGTTCTCACCAAGCAGCCTTATCAACGGAATCAGTTTCTCACCGGATAAAATGCTTCAGGGAAGATTATTTTCTTATCCAGATGCCCACCGGTACAGGGTGGGGGTAAATGCTCATCAGCTGGAAGTCAACAGATGTCCTTTTGCAGTGAACAATTATCAGCGGGATGGCTATATGGCAGACTCCAGCCATTACCAGGATAAACCGAATTATCATCCGAACAGTTTTGATGATATTAAAGCGGATCCTGCCTATCAGGGTTATGAATACGAACTTGACAGTGCGCATGTGGCCAGCTATAACAGAAACGATAATGACAGTGATCATTATACCCAGCCAGGATTATTGTATTCCAAAGCCATGAATGCAGAGGACAGAAATAACCTGGTGCAAAATATAGTAGGAAGTATGAAAGGGATCAGCGGACCTAAAAAAGATGAGATCATCAACCGCCAGCTATGCCACTTTTTCAGGGCTAATATTGAGCTTGGCATGAAAGTGGCATCTCAACTAAATGTTAATATTGATGCAAATATGATGAATCATTCGAAATAAGGAGAGTGAACAATAAATAAAAAAAAAGGAAAAAAAAACAATAATTTTCCTTTTTTTTTGTAAAAAATTCATAATTTGCAAAGGATGATATTTCAAAGTGGAAAAATGAGTTACGACAATATATTATTAAAAAAGGAAGATAAATTATCTATCATTACCATAAACAGACCTGAGAGTTTAAATGCATTGAATGCAAAAACCATTCAGGAGATCAGCACAGCTTTGGATGAACTCAACTCAGACAGTTCCTGCAGGGTGATTATCCTTACAGGAAGTGGAGAGAAGTCATTTGTAGCCGGTGCTGATATCAAGGAATTCAGTGATTTCGGGCAGGAAAAAGCCGAAGAATTGGCCAGAAACGGGCATAATTCACTGTTTGATAAGATTGAAAATATGTCTAAGCCTGTCATCGCGGCCGTTAACGGATTTGCTTTGGGAGGAGGTTTAGAGTTGGCTATGGCATGCCATATCAGATATGCTTCAGAGAATGCGAGACTGGGACTTCCAGAAGTAACCCTGGGACTTATTCCAGGATACGGTGGAACCCAGAGGCTTCCAAAGCTTGTCGGTAAAGGTATTGCCAACGAAATGATCTTCTCAGCCAAAATGATCCAGGCGCAAAAAGCGAAAGAGATCGGATTGGTGAATGAAGTATACCCTATTGAAGAATTATTAACCAAAACGAAAGAATTAGCGAGTACCATTGCCTATAACTCTCCAATGGCAATATCTAAGGCGATAAACGCCGTTAATTTATCTGACACGGATAAAGGTTTTGAAACTGAAATTAAGTATTTCGGAGAACTTTTTGACATGGAAGATAAGAAAGAAGGAGTGACGGCTTTCCTCGAGAAAAGAAAGCCAAACTTTTAATCTTTCAAGAGATTTTAATCCAAATTATTTCGAAAAACTAATGCTGCGGTATGAATAAGTTTGATAAAGCTTATCTAAAAATGGCTCAGGAATGGGCAAAACTCTCCTACTGTAAGAGAAAACAGGTGGGAGCTCTTATCGTAAAAGATAGGATGATTATTTCAGATGGTTACAACGGAACTCCTTCGGGGTTCGAAAACTGCTGTGAAAATGCAGAAGGAAAAACACACTGGTATGTATTGCATGCTGAGGCCAACGCCATATTAAAGCTGGCAGCTTCTACACAATCTGCAAAAGGCGCAACGTTATATTTAACGCTGTCCCCTTGTAAGGAATGCAGCAAGCTGATCCTTCAGGCAGGTATTACAAGACTGGTGTACATTAATGAGTATTCGGACGACGATGGGATATCGTTCCTGAGAAACCATAACATTGAAATAGAACAAATATCGGACTGTGAACTAAAAAAATAAGCACAAATGACTTGGGATGAAAAGATCAAAGATTTTGAAATATTTCTTCGTTTCGAAAGAAATTTTTCAGAAAACACACTCGACGCCTATGTTCGGGACATTAAGAAATTGAAAGATTACGCAGAAGAAGATCTGGAAAACGTCGGACCAGATTCTATCGGCTACGAAAACCTGCAGGAATACATTTTCAGTCTCTCTAAACAGAAATTCAGTGAAAGGTCTCAGGCAAGATGGATATCTTCCATAAAGGCTTTCTTCAAATTTCTACTGGAAGATGAATATCGTGAAGACAACCCTGCAGCGTTACTGGAAGGTCCTAAATTAGGATTATACTTACCGGATACCTTAAGCCTACCGGATATCAACAGAATTATTGCTGCCATTGAGGTCAATACAGATCTTGGCAAAAGAAACCATTGCATCATTGAGGTGCTGTACGGCTGCGGCCTGCGTGTTTCTGAGCTGATTGATCTGAAAATTTCTAATATCAACTTCAAAGAGCAGTATATAAAAGTCAATGGAAAAGGGAACAAGACCCGTTTCGTACCTTTGGCAGATTATACGGCAGAAATGCTGGAAAACTATATCAAGGAGGTCCGTTCTAAAGGTAAAATCAATAAGAAATACGAAGATACTCTGTTTTTAAACAGCCGTGGTACGTCTATGTCCAGAGTGATCGTATTTTTGATTATCAAAGAACTTACAGATAAGGCAGGGGTTAACAAAAAGATTTCGCCGCATACATTCAGACATTCTTTTGCAACGCATTTGCTGCAAAACGGAGCTGACCTGCGTTATATCCAGGAAATGCTGGGACATTCCAGCATTACGACAACGGAAATCTATACGCACCTGAAAACTGAAGAATTGCGGGATGTGATTTTGAGTTATCACCCGAGAAATATTAATATTACTCAATGAACTGAAGTTCCATCTGCCGTTTGAAAAATGAATTATAACAGATGAAATTATTGAAATATTGCCCAAGTTGTGGCAAAGAATCTCTGCATTGGGACAGCGAGAAAAAATGGAGCTGTCCGGAATGTGGTTTCACACTTTATAACAACGTGGCAGGTGCTGTAGCCGTAGTCATACGATGTGGCAACGAAATTTATCTGACCAGGAGAAACAGGGATCCCCAAAAGGGCAAACTTGATCTGGCTGGAGGATTCGTAGACCCCAAAGAAAGTGCGGAGGAAACCTGCAAAAGAGAACTTTTTGAAGAGCTTCAGCTGGATATTGATATTTCAAAACTGAAATACCTCACAAGTCTTCCCAACATTTATCAATACAAAGAGATTGATTACAACACGATTGACCTTTTTTATGAATACAATGTTTCGGAGAAATTTGAAGTAAATCTTGAACTTTCGGAAATTTCGGAAGCGGTATGGATTCCTTTGAAGGATCTTGCCCTTGAGGATATCGCCTTCGACTCTCAGAAGAGATTTTTTCAGGAGTATAAGAAAAAATAATTGTGTATACTATGCTCCCGCAGATTTTGCAGATCCGGCAGATGATTATGATTTATAATCTGCTTGCTCTTCAAAACCTGCGGGAGATTTTTATAATTGAGAGATACTTTTATCTTTCAGCATTAATAGGTCTTAGATTTCAGCATTTCCTCAAAATACCGGATCAGCAGAGATCTTTCTGCTTCTGAAAGACCGGCTTCTTTGTGATAGACAATATATCCGGGCATCGGCATCATCTTGCTTCGAATGGTCTGAACAGATTTGTTAAGCATATTCTCTTTAAGCTCCTTATTATAGGTTCCCCAAATGGAAAAATTCAGATGCTCACGTCCTTCATTCACATGGCTTTTTACCGACCATGATATGGGTGCGATAAAGGCATACTTGGGATATACGGTTTCATTGGAGTGACAGTCATAGCATGCATTTTTAAGCAATTTCCCGACTTTTTCCGGGACGTTCTTTGCCGTGACAAAATTTACGGTGGAATCAACAGGTTTATTGGTTCTGTCAACCGGTATAAACTGAATGAGTGCAAACGCTACTAAAGTCCAGAAAATTATTGTTTTTACCGTCTTCATTATTACTTGGCCGGAGTAATGACTGCATTATCCGATTTTATTTCTTTCTTAGCCTCCTGTTTCACCGGTACGGCTTCTTTCTCCTGTCCTGCAGATGTATTATCAGGTACTGCTGCCGGCGGCGGCGTGGTTCCTTTAGGATTATCAAGTGTTCTGCTATCTTTCAGATCCCAGTCTTCTCTGGTTTCCCATAATCCTCTTACTACAGCTTTTTTATAGAATACATAAGCATCTTCAGCAAATGCTTCATTGGCGAAATCCGCTTCATCCCAATATTTATTCTCGTTGTTATCGACAAGAATTCTGACCAGATATTCTCCCGGCTTCAGAATTTCAAATTTCACCTTATCGCCTTTTGTGTACTTCTGATAGGCCACCTTTTCATTAGCATCGAGCAGCTGAATCCAGTAGCTGGAAGCCGGTGCATTCTGAAGGGTAAATTCCAAGCTTCCGAACTGGTCTATTTTATCCACTTCAAAATCAAAACGTTTTGACTGCGCATTCTTAGCATAGAAAGACGAAACAGTTTCCTTAGGAACGGTAAGCTGGTATTTTTTTCCACTTACAAAATCCGACTGCACCAGGATCTGATAAGGGTTGGTTTCTGATATTTTCGCTGTAAACTCCTGGGTGGTAAGGCTGTCGCTTTTCAACACCCATTTTGACGGATCAATTTTATCGATGATATAATTTGACAGTATTTTAAAGTCAGATTGTGGAGCTAACAGGCCACCATCATTGTCACTGTTGATGTCCATTACATTTTTCTTATTGTATCTGTAAAATAAAGAAACACTGTAAGCACTGTCTTTTTTCGGGCCAAGGTTATGGCTAAACGTCAGTTTTTCATTCGCAGTCTGTCCCACATCATTCTTCACCGCATCGAACCAGATTCGTACAGAATCGGATTTTGGTCTGTGAGTCACTTTTATATCCTTGAGCTTTTCGCTCAGTGATTGAACTTTCACCTCATCCGGCTGCCCCTCAAAAGTCATCAGAACGCCACCGGAAATTTCTTTCATCTCCAGATACTTCAATGGCTTCCTGGAAGGATACACTTTTAAATTCAACCCTGAAATTGATTTTTCAATATCCACAGGATCTTTTTGAAATCCTATCTTTTCCTTTCCGGGATCATATACCGAGTTGCCATTTTCGTCTTCAAAAGCGACAATCCTGTATTTCCCGGGAGTAAGATAATTCAGCTCATAGTAACCATCATCATCAACTTTGGTAATATAATAAGGTTTCTGTTTGTAATTGATCGTATCTTTCTGCTGATATAATCCTACCACCAGCTTATTTTCAGTACTCCCCGTTTTCTTTTTGATCTCCAGAGCATCTTTGATCTCACCGCTGATATAAAGATCATCCAACTTATCACCGGTAGAAAATGCAAAATTAAAGTACCGCAGGATGTTGGATTCATTATTATCCACAATAGAGTTCCCAAAGTTGAAATTGTACGTGGTATTAGCCTGCAGAGTATCCGACCACTGGATCAGAACAAATTTATTGGCAATATTGGAGGGAAGAATTCTTTTGATATTCTTAATAGGGGGAGAAATAATCAGGTTTTTGTTGATATCCTTTAAGGTCACATACTCGTCAAAGTCAAGGCGCAATTCATGGATATCTCTTTTTACATTGATCCTGGTGGTATCAATATTTGAACTTAAAAATTTCGGGGCTAAAGTATCTTTAGGCCCTCCTACAGGAGAACCTACCCTTGCACATGAGTGTACAAGAAAACAGATAACGAATAATAAAAGAAACCTTTTCATGAAAATGTTTAGGCAAAAGTAAACATTATTCTCCAAAAACCTCCTGTCCAGCATTCAAAGTATCCTTATTGTCATTCATAACACTATGAAGCTTATCTTTCTGTAAAGGAAAATCTTCAAACAATCCCGACAGGGCAAGCGCTGTATATACTTTACCTGAATATTTGTTTCCGATAGCTACAATGGTAACTTTAGATTTTAGCAGGTGGGCAAACACAGAATTGGTGCCATGCCACCATCCGTTGTGATAAGTCAGCTTTTCGCCGTTATCAAATATTTTCATCCTGAAGCCCAATCCATAATTATTCATTCCCGCCTTTTCATTGCTGTACGGAGTGAAGACCATTTTCATCAGCTCAGGCTTAAGAAAATCTTTCGAATACATCGCTTTTGAAAAATTATACAAATCCCTCGGCGTAGTATATAGGTTTTTGTCTCCATAAATAAGATCCAGCCTATCTAAAGGATAGAGCCTGTTTCCTCCGTAATAGAAGGATTGAGCAGCGGTAGGGATATCTTTTTCTTGGAAAATATAGGAATTTTTCATTTTCAGCGGAGTGAAGACCATTTCTTGCATCGCCTGCGGGAATGGCGTATTGGTCACTTTTTCGATGAGTAATGCCAGCAATGCAAAATTGGTATTGCAATACATAAATCCTGTATCCGTATCTCTTGCCAGATCCGGTTTATATTTGATGATCATGTTCAATACATCCTGGTTGGTAATGAAAGGCTTGCTCAGTTCTGCCGGCGCCGGTTTTATCCCGGTGATAAAGTATTCATATTTCGGAAGCCCGCTTCTCTGGTCCAGTAAGGTCTGAACGGTGACGTTTGGATAAGGAAATCCGGGAAAGTATTGGGTAAGATGATCGGAAAGCTTTATTTTTCCCGCCTCCACCAGTTTCATCATGGCCATGGCTGTTAATGTTTTTGAAACGGAAGCCACATGTAATGGTGTGTTTTTATCTATTGGCATCTGATTACCTTCTCTCCCGAAACCTCTATAGTTTTCATACAGAATTTTGTCACCTTTTGCAACCAGAATTCCTCCACTCAGGTCTCCCCCTTCCCATACTTTTTTATAGTACTGGTCAATATAACCTGTCAATGACTCTTTATTGGAAAGCTGTCCGTCTGCTTTAGTAAAAACATTTCCTAAATCTACATTTCCATAATTGGGAAGATTGGTCGTGTTTTCAGCTGAAACCGCTTTGGATTCAGATTTATTTTTACAAGAAAAAAGAGATAAGACAACAGTTATAGTAAGTACAAAATTACGCATCCTCATTAGATTCAAAAATGAGCGGCAATTTAATAAAAGTCAAAAATAAATAGTAAATATGAGAGTGACATTATGAATTATTTAACATAAATAAAAAGAAAAGAGAAATGAAAAGGCGAATTTGCCTTTTTACAAATTTACTGGCGGTCCGGCTTGTCCTATTATCCTTCCTCCAAATGTAATAAGACCAAATAAATTCATCATAGCACACTGTAAATCATCCTGATTACAAACATAGTCATCAATTGTGCCATAGATTGTATAATTCGAGATATTAAAACCTTCCTCAATATCATTATAATAGATCACTTTTCTTCCGATAAGTGCAACAACCCAAAATCCACCACCTTCATTCCCATACTCTTCTTCAACCCACTTTTCAGGATCTATTCTGATTAAATCCCAAAAATTCAAAAAATCACCATGTAGATCATTTTCTGTTGAATGAATCATTTCAAAAATTTCTTCAATTGTTATAGGAGTCCAGGTCATAATTTCATGATTATTTACCTATAAAGATACATAATAACAATTGAAGAAGATTTATTTATGTATGGGAAGCAAGAATTTTATCCACAATAAATTGCGCCAGTTTTTCTTTACTTTGATGGGTCCATCCTGCGATGTGTGGAGTAACAATTGCTTTTTCGGATTCCAAAAGATATTTTAAATCTTCATTTTCTGTTTCAAGGTTTTCAAAAGAAGACTTTTCGTATTCCAAAACATCTAAACATGTTCCTTTTACTTTTCCTGATTTCAAAGCTTCTACTAAACTTTTCGTTTTTACATTTTTACCTCTGGCTGTGTTCACGAAATAGAAGTCATTTTTCATCCCGGAAATAAATGCTTCATCAATAAGGTAATGCGTCTCCGAAGTCAAGGGGATGTGTAAACTTACAACCTCTGCAGACTGTTTTAATTCTTCCAGTGAAACCTGTGTTCCATAGTCATCAGAAAGACCCGGAAGAATGTCGTGAAAGATTACCTTGCACCCAAATCCAGACAGTCTTTTAGCAGTAGCTTTTCCCATATTTCCATATCCGATGAGCCCCACTGTTTTCCCCATCAGTTCGTCGCCTCTGTTCTCTTCCCTTTTCCATATCCCGCTTTTCACTTCCTGGGAAGCAATAAAAAGCCGGTTCATTATCACCAACAACATTCCTACGACATGTTCTGCTACAGAATCCCTGTTTCCTTCAGGAGAATTGATCAATTGAATACCCAGTCTTTCAGCTACGGGAATGTCTATATTTTCCATTCCTGCTCCTACCCGTGCAATAAATTTCAGATTTTCAGCTTTTTCCAGAAAATTTTCATCTAAAGGAATACGACTTCTTATAATAATTCCATCGTAATTCGCAATTTTATCACAAACCTCATCATAGGACGATGTAAAATCCTCTTCCAGTATGAAGTTCTTGGCGAGAAGCTGCTCAGTGATAAGAGGATGATTTTTATCTAAAAGAAGTATTTTCATAGTTTTTGACACAAATTAATTCACAAATAACACGAATTATAATATTCCGTTGATAACTCTTTTTACTCCGTTTTTGAATTGAATTGTATTAAAGTTAATCAGCATTCCAAGTTTACAGTTACTTAATCTAAGATAGGTAAGTATTTGAGCCAAATGAATATCATTCAATGATTCTATAGATTTAATTTCTAAGACAAATTTTTTCTCAATCAAAAAATCAAGTCTGTAACCAATATCTAACTTCACTTCTTCATACATCAATGGCATCGGTTTTTGCCTTTCAACAAGAATATCATGTTTATTCAGTTCATAGAATAAACATTCTTCATAAGCACTTTCCAAAAGTCCTGGACCTAAAGCCTTATGAACATGATATCCTGCCTCGTAAACAAGTCTTGAAATATCATTTTCTGAAATATCCACTGTATTATTTTTTTTCATTTTTCCCAGCACAAATCATTTGTGAAAATTTGTGCCGAATATTTGTGTTATTAGTGTTTATATATTTTTATTTTTTGTCCTTCGTCGGTTCCTGTGGCTCCTGGAATAGTTTTTTAAGTTCTACAGATTCCAATGGTTTCATTCTTCCGGAAAGGATTAATGAAAGTTCTTTTCTACGGAATGCTGCAGCATATCTTTCTTTTTCTTCTTCGGTTTCCGGGACCATATCAGGAATTGGAATTGGCCGGTTGAATTCATCTACCGCCACAAAGGTATAGATCCCTGAATTGGTATGAATTTTTTTCTGATTAATCGGATCGTCAGACCAAACATCTACATACACCTCCATAGAGGTAGAAAATGCTCGGGAAACTTTAGATTCCAATACCACTACCCCGCCTTCCGGAATCGGGTGATTGAATGAAACGTGATTTACAGAAGCAGTTACCACTCTTCTTTCGCAATGTCTTGCAGCAGAAATAGACGCGCATCGGTCCATTTTCGCTAAAAGTTCACCCCCAAAAAGGTTTCTTAAAGAATTGGTTTCGTTCGGAAGAACAATATTGGTCATAATGGTCAGGGACTCTGACGCTTTTTTTATTTTTGCCATTGGGTCTTAGTGTTGTTTCGGGCAGCCGGAATTGTCTTTGTTTCTTTTCCGGCGGGTTTTTGTAATGAGTCTTTTTTCAGAGAATCTGAAACCGGAACTTCCGGAGTATGGGCCAATACTTTTACGGTATCTTTTACAATTCTGTGTGTAGAAGTCTGTACAGAAACTTTATCGAAAGATTTTTTTCCGAACAGAAGCTCCTGTTGGGTAAACGCCAGATACAGAATCCCCAGAACCGGAAGGACAAGCAGGAAAGTCCACAGAATGGTTTTCTTGAACTTATAATCTTTTTCACGGTTTTCCGAGGCATTCACTTTTTCTCCGTTATTGATATCTGAGAGTCTGATCTCTTCCAATCCGTAAAAATCAGGTCGTCCTGATTCCACTCTTTTTCCCTTAAAATGAGTGTGACCTTCTTCCGTGAAAATGGTCCCAAGATTTTGAATTTCCAGAATCTGTTCAGCCTGGAGCTTTTTTTTCCAAAAATCAGTCTGGATCTTCAGGTCGCTTCTTGAAGCTTCCAAAGACATTTGTTTCTCGGCCGCAATAAAAGCAGTAAGCTCATCAGCTTTCACTTCATAATCAATCGTAAAATCAATCTGACTGGCCGGAGGCAGGATACTTCCGTTTTCAGAATTGATTATTGCCTTGGAGTTTTTCAGGGAAAACACGCCAAAGCCTGGAACCGTGGCAGTTCCAAATTGTTTTAAGTATTCTAAAATGTATGCTGAAATATTCATTTGGTGGCAAATTTATAACTTTTTCATGACTTTTAAATACATTTAATGTGATATAAAAAAAGACTGCCGAAACAGTCTTTTGATTATTCTTTATTAAAATGGGGATACCATTCATTATCCTCAATCTCTTTGAGGGTAAATTTGTCAATTCCCTTATTTATTTTTTTAACCAGCTACTGAATCTTCCAGCTGATCCCAAACATAAAGTTGGTTCCCGCCTGTGAAAAGTAATACGGCTCACCACTATATACGGCTCCGTTATTTACATATTTTTTATTAAAGAGATTATTCACCAGTAACTTCAAAGCCACTTCATTTTTTGCAATTTTAAAATGATATTGCGCATTAAAGTCTGTCACGATATAATCCTTAAGTTGTACATTTTTATCTTCCGTATTATCCAGATACTGCTTGCCGACATACTGGTTCATTAAAGCAAACTGGAAATTATGGACAGGTTTAAAGGTTATCCCTAAATTGGCAACAACATCCGGAGAAAACGAAATCTGTGTATTTCCCAGATTTTTAACCTCTTTCTTGTTCTTCATATTGAAGTCGATATTTCTGTTCTGGCTCAAACTCACATTTCCGGAAACCTCCCATTGTTTGGATAATTTGGCCAGCAAACCGATCTCAATTCCTCGTCTGTAACTTTTCCCTGAGTTTGTTCTGATAAATGCTCCTACATTATTCAACTGTCCATTGAGTACCAGCTGATTCACATAGTACATGTAGTATAAGTTTGCTGTTACAGACAGGAATCCGAATTGCTTCTCCAATCCGGCCTCAAAATCATGAAGTTTTTCCGCCTTTACCCTGTTATCTGCAGTTAGATCATCCCTGTTGGGTTCACGATGGGCATGAGCATAGGATAAAAATATCTTTCCGTTTCCTATTTTGTAGTTCACTCCTGCTTTAGGATTAAAGAACAACCAGTCCTTCTTGATATTTCCTCCTTCACCATCACCATCCAACAGGATCTTTGTATCATAATTAATTGCTCTCAGCTGCAAATCTCCGAAAAATTCAAAATTGTTCAATCTTACCAAAGCTTTTGCGAACCCTGCTGCTTCACTTTTTACAGAACGTCCTCTGTAATATTCGTACTCATCAATTTGAGGAAAATAGACACCGGTAACATTTCCAAAATGCTTACCATAGTATTGGTTGGCCACTACGCCGAAATTAAGATCCATATTTTCAAATCTTCCATAAAGGGTAGAAATCAGTCCATAGAAATGATTATCCAACCATTTTTTTCTGATGAAGTCTGTTCTGTCAACAGGAGCGCCATTTACAATCGGTGCGGTCAGATTATAGTTAGAGTAATGGATAGCATCACCATCTGTTTCATCCACTCTGGTATAATTTTCATAATATCCTTTTCCTCTGGTATAATGTAAGGTGGTTTCTAAATTCCATGTATCATTGAATTTTTGTTCCCAAAGAAATTGGTAGTGGTTCTGGCGATAATTGTCGGTTTCGCCATCATAAAATTTTGTCTCCCCGGTAAAGAGATCAGTATATTCTCCCGCAGAATTGTACTTCGGGTCAGTTTCCCATGTTTTTCTGCTGATTCCGTTCCAGGCCTGGTAGGTCCTTTCTTTTCCTCCAAATGCCATCAATCGTAATCTGGTTTTTCCTTCTTCGAATAAAGCGGTAAAATTGTAGGAATGCAGGTTGGTGGAAGCTCTGTCGATATATCCGTCGGAATGAATATGAGAGTATCTACCCATCACAGAAAGTCTGTTTTTCCAGAATTTCCCGGTTCCTATTTCCGCAGAATATTTATAGGTATTGAATGATCCGTAACTATCATCTGTTTTAAAATAAAATGTATCCTCAGGATCTTTGGAAATAACATTAATGCTAGCCCCAAAAGAGGAGGCACCGTTATTAGAAGTTCCCACCCCTCTCTGTATGACAATCTGCGATGCGGAACTTGTCAAATCAGGAACATTGACAAAAAAAGCGCCCTGGCTTTCTGCATCATTAAACGGTACTCCGTTCATCATAACATTGATTCCTCTTCCGGCTACCCCACGAATCCTGATCCCTGTATAACCCACCCCGTTTCCGGCATCTGAGGTAGAAATAACTGACGTTTGATTTTTCAAAAGGATAGGAAGATCCTGCCCCATATTTCTACCGTCTAAATCTTTCTGTACATTAATGATTTCCTTCGCTACCGGAAGTCTTTTGGTAAAGCTTACCGCTTCAATCTCTCTGACCTTGAGAGAATCCTTATTCTGAGCCTGTATAAAAGCTACCGAGCCTACACTAAGCCCTAAAAAAAATAAACCTTTCATTCTATAAATCTTTAGCATTTAATGAATAAAAGGGGCGGATTAAACAATGTAACCATTTACTGCTGTTACAGTTCTTAATGAGAATGGGTATTGTGAAACCGTTCTCCTGGTCCATTTTCAAAATTCCCTAAACAGCATTACCTGTTCCAGGTTCATTGGGTATTATCTCAGCCTGTTAAAGCACCCCTTTATTTCAGCCGCAAAATTACAAAAAAAATGTGAGATGGAAACAGGTAGTGAGTTGGCGGATGCAGGTATTGGTGACCATCAGTTTTATCGGATCGGAAGTATCCTGGAAACCCTATACCTGCCGAGGTCATCGTTCCCACTGCTTACAGCTTTAGTATGTCTTATTGTTGGCATCGATGTAATAGTAGTTTTTACCGTCTTTCGTTACCTCAAACATTTTTCCCAGCTTCCAGCTGAAATTTCTTTTGATATTGGAATATTCGAAAGGAATAATAATCTTATTGTTGACATCAATCACCCCAAATCTATCATTATGGGAAGCCACGACCATCGGATTGGCAACATCATCGCCCTCCATGATATACAGATATTCATACTGGGGATACAGCTGATACTGCCTGTAGTCTGCTGCATTTACAAATTTGGATTTTTCAATGATTCCATAAAAACCATTCAGGACATATGCCTGAAACAGCTGCTGCTTATATTCCTCAAACCTGCATTTCCCAAGATCCGAATCTTTAAAACGGTATACTCTTTTTCCTGTCTTATCTACCCGATAGGAAATCATATCTTTTTCTACGGTTGCATATTCTGCTTTTCCAAATTTCCTTACTTTTTCATTTGGGGAATTCAGGAGGTTACAATCCTCATAAAAAAATACAGCAATATGGTATTCAGGCTGAATAATAAATTTCCCATTCTGGTTTACGTATCCGAACTGATCCCCTTTCTTTTTCGGAATCAGAACCGGAAGATCTTCATTGATCACCACAAGATCGGGATTGGGCTTAGCCGTTGCATTGCCCTTTTTCACTGTATTTTTTGCTCCATTTTTTACGGCAATTTTCTTCACAGATTTTGTCTGGGAGAAAACAGAAATCGAAATAAAAACGCACAAAACATTCAGGATATTTTTCATATTCGTCATTTGACTGCAAAATTACGGCCAAAAATAGAAATTATCAAATTCATATTTATAAAGAATCTAAATAATTTCATTCTGATAAAATAGTAAAATTTCGTAAATTTGGGCAACATTTTGAATTGTTTAATAATTTTAAAACTTTTAAAAAAAGTGTAGGTTATACCTGCTTTACTCCGGTTCATATTGCATATTTAAATGCAGGAACTCAAAATGTTTAATTGAATTGACCAGGAAGCAGCAACAGCAGAAATTACTGTTTTTATACATCTGCCTTTAAAATGAAAGACTTCTATTATGAGTATTTATAAGGATTACATCAAAGAGATTGAAGAAAGAAAAAGCCAGGGGCTTCATCCAAAGCCCATTGATGGTGCTGAATTGCTAAGCGAAATTATCGCACAAATTAAAGATTCAGGTAATGCAGACCGAACGGATTCTCTTAAATTTTTCATTTACAACACACTGCCCGGAACAACAAGTGCAGCAGGAGTGAAAGCCAAATTTCTAAAAGAGATCATTCTGGGTGAATCCGTAGTAGAAGAAATATCACCGGCGTTTGCTTTTGAGTTGTTATCCCATATGAAAGGTGGCCCTTCTATTGGTGTATTACTTGATCTTGCTTTAGGAGCTGATCTTTCTATTGCCAAGGAGGCAGCTAACGTTCTTAAAACACAGGTTTTCCTCTATGAAGCGGATACTACCCGTTTGAAGGAGGCATTTAACAACGGTAACGAAATTGCTCAGGAAATTGTTGAGAGCTACGCAAAAGCTGAATTCTTCACAAAACTTCCGGAAGTAGCTGAAGAAATCAAAGTTGTTACCTATATCGCCGGTGAGGGTGATATTTCCACGGATTTACTTTCTCCGGGAAATCAGGCTCACTCCAGATCAGACCGAGAACTTCATGGAAAATGTATGATCACTCCTCAGGCACAGGAGGAAATAAAAGCTCTTCAGGCACAGCATCCCGATGCAAGCGTTATGCTAATTGCTGAAAAAGGAACAATGGGCGTAGGCTCTTCAAGAATGTCAGGGGTAAACAACGTTGCTCTTTGGACAGGAAAACAGGCAAGCCCGTACGTACCATTTGTCAACTTTGCTCCGATCGTTGGAGGAACCAATGGTATTTCTCCCATCTTCCTTACGACAGTAGATGTTACAGGAGGTATCGGTATAGACCTTAAAAACTGGGTTAAAAAGCTTGACGAAAATGGAAACCCTGTTCGTAATGAAAGTGGCGAACCAATTCTTGAGCAGGCTTATTCAGTAGCTACAGGAACTATTCTTACCATCAATACAAAAACAAAAAAATTATATAACGGCGACCAGGAACTGATTGACATTTCTAAGGCATTTACTCCACAGAAAATGGAATTCATTAAAGCTGGCGGATCCTATGCGATCGTATTTGGTAAAAAACTTCAGACGTTTGCTGCAGAACTTCTGGGTGTTGAAGCCCCTCAGGTTTTTGCCCCGTCCAAGGAGATTTCTCACGATGGGCAAGGTCTTACTGCAGTAGAAAAAATCTTTAACAGAAATGCTGTTGGGTCTACACCAGGGAAAGTATTGCATGCAGGATCAGACGTTCGGGTTAAAGTAAATATTGTAGGTTCCCAGGATACGACAGGTCTTATGACTTCTCAGGAGCTCGAATCTATGGCTGCTACAGTTATTTCCCCTATCGTTGACGGTGCCTATCAGTCAGGTTGTCATACCGCATCTGTATGGGATAAAAAAGCTCAGGCTAACATTCCTAAACTCATGAGATTCATGAACGATTTCGGTTTGATCACTGCTCGTGACCCGAAAGGTGAATATCATGCGATGACTGACGTTATTCACAAAGTTCTTAACGATATTACCGTTGACGAGTGGGCGATCATTATTGGTGGAGACTCACACACGAGAATGTCTAAAGGAGTAGCTTTCGGAGCTGACTCAGGAACCGTTGCTCTTGCACTGGCTACCGGTGAAGCTTCTATGCCGATCCCTGAATCTGTGAAAGTAACTTTCAAAGGAAACATGAAAGAACATATGGATTTCCGTGATGTTGTGCATGCTACCCAGGCTCAGATGCTGAAGCAGTTTGGAGGAGAAAACGTATTTCAGGGAAGAATCATTGAGGTTCACATCGGAACACTTCCTGCAGATCAAGCATTTACCTTTACAGACTGGACTGCCGAAATGAAAGCAAAAGCTTCTATCAATATTTCTGAAGATAACACCCTTATTGAATCACTGGAAATAGCCAAAGGCAGAATCCAGATCATGATCGATAAAGGAATGGACAACCACAATAAGGTACTTCAGGGATTAATCGACAAAGCGAACAACAGAATTGCAGAAATAAGATCCGGTGAGAAACCTGCTCTTACTCCTGACTCTAACGCCAAATATTATGCTGAAGTAGTAGTAGATCTTGATGTGATCGTGGAGCCAATGATTGCTGACCCGGATGTAAACAACGATGATGTTTCCAAACGATATACTCACGATACCATCAGAGACCTTTCCTACTATGGAGGTGAGAAAAAAGTAGATCTTGGTTTCGTAGGATCATGTATGGTGCACAAAGGAGACCTTAAGATTGTATCTCAAATGTTGAAAAACCTTGAAAAACAACGTGGTAAAGTAGAATTCAATGCCCCTCTTGTAGTAGCAGCACCTACCTATAATATCATCGATGAATTGAAGGCTGAAGGAGACTGGGAATTATTGGAAAAATATTCCGGCTTTGAATTTGACGACAGTGCTCCAAAAGGAGAGGCTCGTACAGAATACCAAAATGTAATGTACCTTGAGCGCCCTGGATGTAACCTTTGTATGGGTAACCAGGAAAAGGCAGCAAAGGGGGATACCGTTCTGGCTACGTCTACCCGTCTCTTCCAGGGAAGAGTGGTAGAAGATTCTGAGCGTAAAAAAGGAGAGTCTTTACTGGCATCAACTCCGGTTGTTGTATTGTCTGCGATTATGGGTAGAATTCCAAATATAGATGAATACAAAGCGGCTGTTGAAGGTATAGATCTTACCACTTTTGTTCCTTCCATCAAAGAACTGACAAGCACTCACGCTCACTAAGAAACTTACAAATAAGTCGCAAGACTTTTGACAATACTATAATTGAAAGATTTTGATCCTTAAGGATTTAAGATCTTTCAATTTTTTGTTTAGAATGTTTCTATTTTAATGTAAATACGATTTTTTTTCGACAAAATCTAAAAAATAGAATCTATTTTTTCTTAAATTGAAAGTTATAAAATCTGTTGATTTAAATATCAATTTACCCCTGTTGACAGATTATAGGAACATTTTTTGATATAAAAGAAAGTATATTTCCTCTCCAACAAAGAGAGGACATTATGGATAAGAATAAAATACAATTAGATATGACTTTTGATATTGATATGATCAAAAAGGTGTACGAGCGTTACCCTGACAGAATTGCTGCGGCAAGACAAATTGTGGGAAAACCTCTTACCCTTTCAGAAAAAATCCTTTATACCCACCTATGGGAAGGAAATGCTACACAAGCATATGAAAGAGGAAACTCTTATGTAGACTTTGCACCGGACAGAGTAGCCATGCAGGATGCAACGGCACAAATGGCCCTTTTACAGTTCATGCAGGCAGGAAAGACTAAAGTAGCTGTTCCGTCAACCGCTCACGCCGATCACCTGATCCAGGCGAAGGTAGGTGCTGATAAAGATTTACAGGAAGGTATCAACAAAAATTCTGAAGTATTCAACTTCTTAAGTTCTGTATGTGATAAATACGGAATCGGATTCTGGAAACCCGGAGCAGGTATTATTCACCAGGTAGTACTGGAGAATTATGCATTTCCTGGAGGAATGATGATCGGTACGGATTCACACACGGTAAATGCAGGAGGCCTTGGAATGGTAGCGATCGGCGTAGGAGGTGCTGATGCAGTAGATGTAATGGCCGGAATGGCCTGGGAGCTTAAAATGCCTAAACTTATCGGTGTAAAATTAACCGGTAAAATGAGTGGATGGACCTCTGCCAAAGATGTGATCTTAAAAGTAGCAGGAATCCTTACCGTAAAAGGAGGTACCGGGTGCATCGTAGAATATTTCGGTGATGGAGCAGAATCTCTTTCTGCAACAGGCAAAGGCACCATCTGTAATATGGGTGCTGAAATCGGGGCTACGACTTCCACCTTCGGATATGATGACTCAATGAGAAGGTATCTTGCTGCAACGGGAAGACAGGATGTAGTAGATGCAGCGGACAAAATTGCTGAACATCTGACAGGTGATGCTGAGGTGTATGCCAATCCGGAGCAGTACTTTGATCAATTGATTGAAATCAATCTTTCAGAACTTGCGCCTCACTTAAACGGACCTTTCACTCCGGACCTTGCCACCCCTGTCTCTGAATTCAGAGCTAAGGCAGAAGCCAACGGATGGCCGCTAGAAGTAGAATGGGCCCTTATTGGTTCTTGTACTAACTCTTCGTACGAAGATTTATCAAGAGCCGCTTCTATCGTAGAAGATGCAGTAGCCAAAGGGGTAAAGCCAAAAGCAATTTTAGGAATCAACCCAGGTTCTGAGCAGGTGAAATTTACAGCGGAAAGAGACGGTTTCTTAGATTCCTTCAGAAAATTTGAAAACGCACGAATATTTACCAATGCCTGTGGACCATGTATCGGACAATGGGATAGAGAAGGTGCTGAAAAAGGAGAGAAAAACTCCATCATCCACTCTTTCAACAGAAACTTTGCAAAAAGAGCAGATGGTAACCCTAATACGCATGCATTTGTAGCTTCTCCTGAAATGGTTGCTGCAGTCGCCATCTCAGGAAGGTTGGACTTCAACCCGATTACGGATACTTTAACTAACACAGCCGGCGAGCAAATAAAACTTGATGAGCCTAAAGGTTTTGAGCTTCCAGCAAAAGGTTTTGCAGTAGATGATAACGGTTATCAGGCTCCTTCTGAGGATGGATCCAGTGTAGTGGTGAACGTAAGCCCTACTTCTGACAGACTTCAGCTGCTGGAAGAATTCCCTGCATGGGATGGCAAAAACATTGAAGGAGCCAAGGTATTGATCAAGGCATTCGGAAAATGTACGACGGACCACATTTCTATGGCAGGACCATGGTTGAAATATAGAGGCCACCTTGATAATATTTCAAACAATATGTTGATTGGAGCAGTCAATGCGTACAATATGGAAACCAATAAGGTTAAGAATGAATTAACCGGCGAATACGGTGAAGTTCCTGCCGTGCAGAGAGCGTACAAGGCTGCGGGCGTTCCTACAATTGTTGTAGGAGACCAGAACTATGGTGAAGGTTCTTCAAGAGAGCACGCTGCTATGGAGCCGAGACACCTTGGGGTAAAAGCTGTTTTGGTAAAATCATTTGCAAGGATTCACGAAACCAACCTTAAAAAACAAGGAATGCTGGGAATCACTTTCGCGAATGAAGCTGACTACGACAAAATCCAGGAAGATGACACCGTTAATTTCTTAGATCTTGATCAGTTTGCGCCAGGGAAGCAGTTGACTTTAGAATTCGTTCACAAAGACGGAACTAAAGATATTATCATCGCCAACCACACATATAATGACCAGCAAATTGATTGGTTTAAGGCCGGTTCTGCATTGAACCTGATCAAACAACAGGAAAAATAAAATTAATTGTTAGATTAATATAAAGACGGCTTCAATGAAGTCGTCTTTTTTATTTAACTGTATTGAAATATTCTTTGTTGAACTTAAGCATATTAAACCTTATAGGCTTTAGAAACCTAAGGTTTAATTATCATAATAACTTTAAGATATTCTTACTTCAATCTATCCAGAAGGCCGGATCTATAGCTTTCTCCGATAGGAATTTCAAATTCGGGAAGAATAACTTTTTTTGCTCCAATGCTTTTAATTTTATCCAAATTGACAATGAAAGATTTATGAACCCGTGCAAATCTTTCAGAAAGCTGATTTTCCATAGATTTAAGAGTATCCAGAACAATAAACTCATCATGTTCCGTGCGGATATTAACATAGTCTTTAATACTCTCTATGTAAAGGATTTCACTAAAATTGATGCGGTGCCGCTGTCCTGAGGATTTTATGAAAAAATGAGCGTTTTTTTCTTCCGGAATGGCAAACCATTCTTTAGCTTTTAATGCACTTTTCTGAAAGCGTTCGAAGGATATTGGCTTCAAAAGGTAATCGATAATATTATGCTCATATCCTTGCAATGCATATTCAGAATATGCGGTAGTCAGGATATATTTCTGCTGATCTCCATTAATCTTCATAAAATTGATTCCCGTAAGTTCCGGCATCTGAATATCTAAAAAAAAAAGATCAGATTCATGATCCCTGATATATTCGAGGGCAAGAACAGGGTTTTCCGTAGAAAAAACAAGCTCCAGGAAGGGTATGTTTTCTACATATCTTTCCAAAAGAGATATGGCCAAAGGCTCATCGTCCACAATGATACATTTTATTCTATTCATCCCGTAAATCAATTTTTAAATCTACCTTAAATTCTGTTTCTGATTCTTGGATCACCAGCTGATGTTTGGGATACAATATTTCCAGTCTTTTTTTCACATTCTGAATCCCTATTCCTGAAACAGTATCTTTTATTTTCTGCGTTTTAAAATTCAAAAGATAAAAATGCAGAAATTTATCGTGATCAGAAATTTTCATTTCAAATCCTTTATCACGGAAATCACCATGCTTAAAAGCATTTTCCACAAAGGGAACCAGCAGCATGGGAGAGATCTTCAGGTAGGAGTGCCGGATATCTTTTTCTATGTGCAGCAGCTCCGGGTTTTTTATTCTGAGTTTTTCCAGTGCTATCAGGCTGTTGATATACCCCATCTCCTTTTCCAGGGAAATTGTATCTTTTTCCAGGTCTTTTGTACTGTATCGCAGCAGCTGTCCCAGCTCTTCAATAGCAGGAAGTGCTTTATCCGAATTTTGATAAACAAGGGAATAGATATTATTTAATGAATTGAAAATAAAATGAGGATTTATCTGGGTTTTCAGTGCCTGAAGTTCTGCTTGCTTTTTCTCTATTAAAAGCTGTCTTTTATCATTTTCCGCAATGCCATATTTTTCCAGTACCCAGAGAATTCCCGCAATAAAGGTCGTGAGAGAACTGGTATAAATATTATCGAAAAAGTAATATGTAAGCCCTGTATTGACATTATAATTTCTAAATCCCACAATCACCGGCAAAATGATTTCTTCCAACAGGTACCGCAAGCCTGCAAAACAGAAAAGGCTCATCAGAAAAACAACAACTGCTGTATATAATGTATCAGGCCGGAAAACCCTGGGAAATATAAATAAATATAAAATATAGAAACTAAGGATTTTGACAATGAAGAAGGTGATCTTGAGAACTCTTACCTGATCGCTGAGCTCATCTGGAAAAAAGTAAAAAGGAGTAATGATCGTTCCAAAAAAATCGAAACTCCAATAGAGAATCTGAAGCCAGATAATTTGCTTTCTTTTCATACTCAAATATAGATATCCGGAATATCATATTTCAATACATTATCGATAAAAGGCTATTTTTTTCCGACAAAACTATTTTTTCCGCCTTAAAATAAGCGTTCGTCTAACCGCTATTTTCTGAAAACAGCTCACCAACTACTTTTGTCAAGGAATTTAACATCTCTTACTGTTATTAAGATCTTATGAAAAAAAATATTCTCCTTATTGCAACCTTTGCCTGTTCCGTTGCTGCAGGCCAGACCAGGGATACGGCCAATGTCAACAAAAT
Source organism: Chryseobacterium pennipullorum (assembly GCF_003384725.1). Classification (GTDB taxonomy): domain Bacteria; phylum Bacteroidota; class Bacteroidia; order Flavobacteriales; family Weeksellaceae; genus Chryseobacterium; species Chryseobacterium pennipullorum. The sequence continues at coordinate 117,092 of NZ_QNVV01000005.1, read as the reverse complement.
TGAAGCGGTGAGCATTAGCGGAAAAAAAGTTCTGGTAGAACGAAAAGTGGATCGTCTTGTATACCATGTTCAAAATTCCATGCTTTCCCAAGGAAGCTCTGGAACTGAAGTTCTGGCTGCTACTCCGCTGTTAAAAGTAGATGAAAACAAAGGGCTTCTTGCTATTGTAGGTAAAAACGGTGTTTCTGTTATGGTGAATGACCGTATGCTTAATGTATCGGGAACGGAACTGATCAATTATCTGCAAAACCTGCGTTCTGAAAATATTCTGAAAATAGAGGTCATTACCACCCCCCCTGCAAAATACGAAGCCCAGGGGAACAGTGGAATCATTAACATTATACTCAAGAGAAATCAGAATCCGGGATGGAGTGGCTATCTGACGTCCAATTATACCCAGAAAACTTATGCCAGCTTTAGCAGCGTGGCTGGCGTCAATTATCAGACCGAAAAACTGAAGGCTTCTGTTAAAATTATGGGTTACGATGCGGATAAACGTTCAGTGGAAAATTATAAGATCATAGGGCAGAATTCGTCCAGCAGCAGGGATGACAGACGTGATATGAATGACGGCCTCGGATTAAATGCCAATTTTGATTATTCCCTTTCTAAAAACGCCAATATCGGTTTGGTATATGATGTTTCAAAAGGACACTCGAATATGGATATCAATTCCCAGCAGAGTTATTATACAAATGAAGCACTTACTTTGCAAACTGACACGGATTCCAAACACCGTTCTGATTTTACGTCCCAAATGCTGAATATGTATTTTGATCAGAAATTCGGGGATCATAAACTGAGTCTTGGAGCCAATTATTATGCTAACTTACCCGACAACCTCGTCAATTTTACCACGAGAAATATTGAAAATCAATCTACAGAGGTTGTCAGAAATCTTTCTTCGGTCGATTATCAAATTTATTCAGGGCAGGCTGATTTGACTTTAAATTTTAAAAAGATACAGACGGAAACCGGGATAAAGTACAGCCGATTTTCGAACAATTCGGATATCGGATACTATAATCGTATCGGTGATCAATATATAATTGATCCCGCCAGAAGCAATCTTTTTAATTACAAAGAGAAGAATTATGCTGCCTATATCAGCTTTAGTAAAGATCTTGGTGAAAAATGGTCTGCTAAAGCCGGTCTCCGGTATGAATATACTCAAACAAACGGATACTCTCCTACCACACAGGCTGAATCTGAAAACAATTACGGAAAATTTTTTCCTACAGCCTATCTTTCTTATAAAGCGTCTGAAAACAACCAGTTCAGCATCAATTACTCCAGAAGGATCAACCGTCCCTATTTCCGGGCTTTGGATCCGTTCCGGTGGTATTCGAATCCCAGGACCTATTATTCCGGGAACCCTGGATTACAGCCTTCTTTTAATCATAATGTAGAATTCAATTACATCTTTAAGAATACATTTTCTGCGCAGCTGTATTACCAGAGAACAGTTGATAATTTTGATCAGATCACATTCCTTGACAGGAAAGATATTACGAGTACTTTTCATAATTATTATAATCAGGACCAGTATGGTATTAACCTCAACTATACAGACACTTTCTTTAAAATCTGGGAAAGCAATAATTCAGTTACATTCAGCTATAATGAGACGCAGATCACTAAATTTAATGCAGTTCCTAAAAATGGACAATCATTCTATTTTTCCAGCAACAATACTGTTCAGCTGAATAAAGCAAAAACATTCTTCCTGTTCATTAATTACTGGCAAAACCTGCCTTCACGTGACGGCTACACGACGGTAAAAAACAGCGGGAGTCTGGATGCCGGCATTAAAATGAGCTTAGTAGAAAAAGTCTTGCAGATCAATCTGTCGGTGAGCGATATTTTTAAGCAGGCCGGGTATAAAGGCCAGGCCTATTTTGCAGACAACACGCAATCGTTTAATAATTACTGGGATGCCCGAAGGCTGTCCTTCACTGTTACTTATAATTTTGGGAATCAGAAAGTAAAAGCAAGTGCCAGAACCATTAATTTTGAAGAAAAAAACAGAGCTCAGTAAAGCAAAGAAACTCCAATAGTAAAGGCCCACAAAATTTGTGAGCCTTTACTATTGGAGATCATTTATATTTTCCAAAAGAATTAATGAATGTCTACGTTCTGTTCCGGTTTATTCTTATCAGGGTTCTTTGGTAAGACCACTGTCAATACACCATTTTCGTACATCGCTGAAACCTGATCATCAAAAACTTTATCCGTCAACTGAAAGCGTCGTTCAAAAGAACCTTCGTAAAATTCCTGATAGACGATATGGGAATCTGTGCTTTCATCATCCTGAGTATAGGAGATGGTGAGAACCTGATCTTTAATGGCTACCTTAAAAAGTTCTTTCTTCAGTCCCGCCGCAAAAAGCTGCACGGTAAAGTGACCATCACTTTCTATGATATTGACAGGTTTGTAATTATTGATTTTTCGGTCAAACATGTCTTTCAGCGGATGATTCCCAGCCATAAAATGGTCTCTGAATTTTCTCCCAAAATTAGTCTTTTCGAATCCACCGCACTGACGGAATTTTTCAAATGGATGTTGTGTTGTATTGTGTTGTGTATACATAATTTTAATAATTTGATAGGTTTTTTATGATTGATTATTGAATAGGAATAATGGCTAAATTCTCCTTTGACATCTGCCGATTTACAGGTTCCTGAGGTTTGGCAAAGTCCTTGTGATAAGGAAGAAATTCAATTTTATCCTGTCCATATTTCATTTGTTTTTCGCGTCTGTTACCCATTATCTTAACGGCAAACATCCCGATTCCTGCCAGCACAAGCCCAGCCAGCAATAATTTGAAAATTATGGATAAAAGAAATAGCGCTGCTCCTACCACTACTGTGATTCCTAATAATCTGGGCAGAAAAAATTTTATTTTATTGTTCATTTTGTTTGTTATTAAATTGTAATTCCTTTTGGTGTAAAATGTAGCAAATCCGGATCTACTTTTTCATTGCCCACTGTGTAGGTGTTCAATGGCTTACATGATACAAGACGAAAGGTTGTCTGATTTTACTTTATTTTTTTTCCCGTATCAACATAAATTATTTTTCAATAATACTGTTTGGTGATCACTGCTTTTCTAACATAAAAAATCAGCTACTATTTTAAACTTCTGTAACAAAGTTTATTTTTCAGCGTCTAACCGGATAGTAGTAAAACATTATGAAAAAAACTATATTCGCTTTGTCTCTTGTAATTTCTGTGTTTGTTTTTTCACAGGAAAAAGGAGATAACCAACCCAAAGAAAAACAGATTGAAGGGGTAGTCATTACCAAAACTAAAAAAGCCGTTGAGCAAAAAGCTGACCGCACGATTTTCGATTTTTCTGAACAGCCTCAGCTTAATAACGGTAATGTTCTGGAAGGTATTAAAAAACTTCCCGGCCTTGTAGCCACAGACATCGCAGGAATGATGTACCAGGGGAAAATGCTGGAAGTTTTCCTGAATGGAAGACCCTTGAATATTACTTCTAATGAGTTGAACTCCTTCTTAGAAGGCATGCCAGCCAATTCTGTAGAAAGAATTGAAGTGATTACACAGCCTGGCGCGGAGTTTCCTGCTACTTCCGGCGGAGCTATCATGAATATTATCACGAATAAAAATGCCAATAAGTATTTAAGCGCCACCTATTCGGGAAATTATACCTTTACCAACTACGACCGTTACAGAAACAGAACGAGCAATTCGATCAATTTAAATGCAAGAAATAAGTATTTCGGATGGCAGCTGAACGTGGGCCAAAATTATCGTGAAAGCATGCTGAACACCCAACAGGATAATTTGCTGAATGGTAATACAGACCGGTATGCGCGTACTTATTTTGCGAAATCAGGATTAACATTTGATTTAGGACAAGACAAATTGTTATTGAATTACGATATTTATCATAACAATAATGACAACTATACGCTGAGTGATGGTATTGCAGATCTCTTTTATAAACCCACTGAAACTTTTAGGGAAGCACAATTCGGATCCTCTGATGCTGCCCGTACTAATACGCTGAGGCAAGAGGCTGTAGTAACCTACCAGAAACGTTTCGGGGACAGGTCTCAAAAACTGGATTTCCAACTTGGCTTTACGAAAGCAGACAGCCAATTTTCTCAGGACAATTTTTACCAGAAAGGAAAGTATACAGATAATGGCCAGAAATTTTTTAATCAGGGTTTCAATGATATACTCAACAATACATCGGATATGAGGGTAGCCAATCTGAAGGTTGATTATGCGCAGCCTATCAAGTTGCTGGACGGCGGTAAAGTAAGTGCCGGAGGATTGTATGAGAGACAGGATTATGATACTGAAAGCAAAGGATTAAAAAACCTTGAATACCACAGGCAGACCGCTTCCACCTACTTGGAATTACAGGCTAAATTAAAGAAGTTTGATTTTACATTAGGGGCAAGAGCCGAAAATTACGACATCTATGGGGTTACAAGAAAAGATAGTTTGGGTAGTATTGTACAAAAGGATCTTATCCCATTCAAAAAGTTTAAATTATTCCCTAACGCAAGCGTACAATATAACCTGATGAAACAGGTCTATATAGCGGCTAACTATAACAAAAAAATAAATTTACCCAGTATTTCAGCCCTTAACCCAAATAACACCACATTTTCAGGGCCGAATACTCAAATCAATGGAAACCCAAATCTTCAGCCCACTATCTTTGACAATTATGAGTTAAAAATATCAGCTTTTGATTACGCGTTTATCGGATACAGTGTGAGCTCGGCCAATAACCAGGTGGCACAGATCATTAGAAGAGATGGTAAAAACCTTTATAATGAGCAGGTAAACATCTCCAATATGAGAATTCATAACTTTAATGTTGGACTTCCAATACCATTTATGGTTTTCAGTAAGCCTATCAGTGAAATCATGAAATTTGACTTCAATCCTGATAAAATCAATTTTATGTACCTGTATGCAGGGTATCAGAAACATGATATTGATGATCTTAACAACAAAGGATTCTGGATTTTCAATGTGATGACCCAGCTGATTTTACCAAAAGACATCAAAATGACAGCTAATTACAGCTATCTGACGCCAAGAGCTGGATATTTCTACTTTACTGCAGAAAAGCCATTTAATAACAGCCTGGATATTACACTGACTAAAAAATTCATGAATAACCGTCTTACGCTCTCTGTTTTTGCGAATGATATTTTCAATGGTCAGGTAATGCAGGTACGTTCTAATCCGCCATCCGGCCAGAGCGTAATGCTAAGAACCAAATTTGACTCAAGGAATTTCGGAATTTCCATTAATTATAAAATTCCTACCAAAAATAAACTGGCGAAAGAGGATGCCAGTATCCTTAAAGAGACAAAGAAAGAGGACAATGGAGGGGTGATGCAACAGCAAGGACAGTAATTCCACTGAACGATAACTTAAAGAGGCAGCAATCATTTTTGCTGCCTCTTTCTATTGATATTGAAATGATGTATGGTAAAAACATGAATGGCTTTAGTGTTTTCAAATCAAAAATCCACTGTCTGAAATCTCCAGTCCAGTGCATCCACTAAAGTCAGCTGATTGCTAATTACTGGAAGATCTGTTATGATTTTTAAAGTCTGGAGCGCCATCATACTCCCAATTATTCCGGGTAACGCTCCCAGGACACCCAGGCTGTCACAATCCGGTACATCTTCATCAAAAGGCGGCTCAGGAAACAGATCTCTAAGGTTTTTGCTTCCCTTATGATTGAAAATGGCTACCTGTCCGGAAAATCCTAAGATACTTCCGTAGACCAGTGTTTTCCGCAATTTTACGCAGGTGTCATTGACCAGATATCTTGTGGAAAAATTATCAGATCCGTCTATAATCACATCATAGGGTAACAGGATCTCATCAACGTTACCTTCATCAATCTTTTCCTCTATCCCTATATACTTCACCTGGTGATTCAGGTTTTCTACAAATATTTCAGCACTGCTTACTTTTAATATTCCAATATGATCCTCATTATGAATAATCTGTCGGTTTAAATTATGCAGTTCTACATGGTCAAAATCCACCACAGCTAACGTCCCCACCCCGGCAGCAGCCAGATATTGGATCACGGGACTTCCAAGACCTCCTGCACCCACAACAAGTACTTTTGAGTTCATCATTTTTCTTTGTCCCTCAAGGCCTATTTCTTCAATAAATATCTGGCGGCTGTATCGCGAAAAAACATCTCTTTTCATATTGTACAATTAAATTCCACTATACACAGACTCCCAGTCTTTCATCACGGGATCATAGCCGGCCTCTTTTATCATTTTCCGGATCTGATCCATGCTTCGTTCATCGCTCGTTTCAAATTGTTCAAGAGATTCCTTATCTACGGAATACCCTCCGGGATTCGTTTTGGACCCTGCACTCATGGCTGTGGCTCCTAAAGAAACAATATGATTTCTGAAGATTTCATTTTCTCTTGTAGAAATGGATATTTCCAGATCTTCATTCCAGATCCTGTAGGCACAGATCAGCTGCAGGAGATCTTTATCTTCCATGATAAAGTTGGGTTCAATGATTCCTTCAGCAGGCCGCAGCCTGGGAAAAGAAACCGAAAATTTACTCTTCCAGTATTGCTTTTGAAGATAGTCAATGTGGAGGGCATTAAAAAAACTGTCTACCCGCCAGTCCTCAAGCCCCAGCAAAACTCCCAGACCCATTTTGTGAATTCCGGCCCTCCCGATTCTGTCCGGTGTATCTAAACGGAAATGGAAATTAGATTTTTTACCTTTCGGATGGTATTCTTTATAAACCTCCTGATGATACGTTTCCTGATAGACCAGCACAGAATGAACCCCTTCTTCATGAAGGAGCTGATATTCTTCTTCCAGCAATGGCTGTACTTCAATAGAAATATTGGAGAAATGAGGACTGAGCAGGCGGACCGCGTTCTGAAAATAAGGAACTCCCACTATTTTGTTAGCTTCTCCGCTTACCAGAAGGACATGATTTACCCCCATAGATTTCAAGACCGAAGCTTCTGCCATTAGTTCTGTATCCGAAAGCGTTTTTCGCTTCAAGGGATTGTCTAAACTAAATCCACAATAGGTACATATATTCTGGCATTCGTTGCTGAGATAGAGCGGAGCATACAGCTGAATAGTTTTACCGAAACGTTTTTGGGTAAGCGCCTGCGTCATTTTTGCCATAAGCTCGAGTTCCTGTGAAGCTGCCGGTGAAAGCAGATTCAGAAAGTCGTGCGGCGTTTTATTTTTTCTCTGGAGGCTCCGGCGAACATCAGATACCGTGACGTTATCAAGCCTTAGCTTGATCTCATCCCATTGATACTGCTCAAAAACATCTTTAAAGTTTTTCATGGCGGGCTTATTCAAATAAAAATGAAGTGAGCGGGCTTGACGCTTCGGCATGAGTGGTAATTGCTCCCAGCCCAGATTCAAAAGCTCTTCTGCCGGCAATAACTCCTTCTTTAAATGCAATGCCCATACTTACCGGGTCTCCTGCTACAGCGATAGCGGTATTCACTAAAACGGCATCAGCGCCTATCTCCATTGCTTTTGCAGCATCTGAGGGAGCACCAATTCCGGCATCTACGACAACGGGAACTTTACTCTGACTGATAATAATTTCTAAAAAATCCAATGTTCTCAATCCCTTATTTGTCCCGATGGGAGCTCCTAAAGGCATTACGACTGCTGTTCCTGCATCTTCAAGACGTTTACATAAGACCGGATCAGCATGGATGTACGGCATGACAACAAACCCCAGTTTGGCAAGTTCTTCAGTAGCATACAAGGTTTCAATAGGATCTGGTAACAGATATTTTGGATCAGGATGAATTTCCAGCTTTACCCAGTTGGTCTCCAATGCTTCCCTGGCCAACTGGGCTGCTAATACAGCTTCTTTTGCTGTTCGCGCTCCTGAAGTATTAGGAAGAAGATGAACATTGGTAGTTTTCAATGAATCTAATAAATCATCTTCAGACGATTGCGAATCAATCCTTTTCAGCGCCATCGTCACCATATCGGTTTCTGAAGCTGCTACAGATGCTGCCATGTCTCTCAGACTTCCGAATTTCCCTGTCCCTAAGAACAGCCTCGATTCAAATGTTCTTCCAGCTATAATCAATTTTTGAGTTTCGTTCATATCATTACTTTTTTAAATTCACTAATAATGGAGGGCTGTTTTGTAATCAATCCTGAAACGGAAGCTCCATAGAGGCCGGCCTTCTGTAATGGTATGATATCTTCCAACCCCACCCCTCCAATGGCAAAAATTTTCGGAATTTCCATCGACCTTTCTTTCAGACCCTCAATGATTTTCTTGTATCCTTCAAAGCCCAGGATTGGGCTTAGCCTTTCTTTCGTTGATGTGAATCTTAAAGGCCCTAATCCGATATAATCACAGGGCTCCTGAATTCTTTGAAGAACATCAGAAAGGGTATTGGCCGTTCCCCCGATCAATTTATGATCTCCCAACGCAAGTCTTGCCTCTTCTACTGATCCGTCATGGAGGCCTAAATGAACTCCATCGGCATCTATTTCTTTTGCCAGCTGCACATGATCATTAATAACACAAACTGCCCGATAAGTACTGCAAAGCTTTTTTGTCTCTTCACAAAGACGGATTAATTCATTTTCGAGAGCATTTTTCCATCGAATCTGTATCCATTGTATCCCATGATCCAGCGCCTTTCTGATATTAAAATCCTGCTCGTTAATGGTAGTCCCTTGTGATATATATTGTAGTTTTTCCATTGATACTATTTTTTTACCGAAGGATCGCTTTTCTGCATTTTTTAAATGCTTCCAATGGCTGATCAGATTCCCAGACAGCTCCTAATAAAGCAGCTCCATCAACTCCCCTGTCAAAAACGTTTTGAATTGTGTCGTGACCAATTCCTCCCAAAGCGATCAGTTTTACTTCCGGATTGTTCCTGTTTTTAATCTCTTCCTTAAGCATGGTATCGGTGCCATATCCTTTTTTAGAAATACTGGTAAAGAACGGGCTTATAAAAGCATATTCCCATTCTTTTTCCAGGCTGTTATACGCAGCGATATGGTGTACCGAAGTTGAGATGATACTTTCTTTCGCTATAAACCTGTGTTTCCCCTGCTGGCGGTCGGCTTCCCTAACATGAAATCTTGAAATATTATATTCTTTTCCGAGATCATAATGAGTGTGCAGCACCAGCTGTGGATAGAAAATATCATCAATTCTGCAGATAAAGTCAGACATCTCCGCCTCTGTCATCTGAGGTTTTCTGATGTGAAGCAGGTCCAATCCTTCCCGAAACATCTGATGGATGATATCGGCTTCATTGGGAACCCCTGTCTCCGGAGTGATAACAAGGATCATATATAAATTTCTTTTCCTTTTTCAATAAATTCTTTGGACATATCCAGCATTCCTTTTTCAGCAGATTCACGGATTTCCTGGGTAATTTTCATCGAACAGAATTTGGGCCCACACATCGAACAGAAATGAGCTATTTTTGCTCCTTCAGCAGGTAGCGTTTCATCATGGTAAGCTCTGGCAGTATCAGGATCCAGCGAAAGATTGAATTGATCTTCCCACCTGAATTCAAATCTTGCCTTACTCAATGCATTGTCTCTATACTGTGCTCCCGGATGTCCTTTTGCAAGGTCTGCGGCATGAGCAGCCAGTTTATAGGTGATCACCCCAACTTTTACATCTTCTTTATTGGGAAGCCCTAAATGTTCCTTGGGTGTAACATAGCAAAGCATTGCACAGCCGAACCACCCGATCATTGCCGCTCCGATTCCGGAAGTAATGTGGTCATAACCCGGGGCAATATCAGTAGTCAAAGGACCTAAGGTATAAAACGGTGCTTCATCGCAAACCTCGAGCTGCTTATCCATATTCTCTTTAATCATATGCATCGGAACGTGTCCAGGACCTTCAATCATTACCTGTACATTGTGCTTCCATGCAATTTTTGTAAGCTCGCCCAAAGTTTCCAGCTCTGCAAACTGTGCCGCGTCATTGGCATCGGCTATAGAACCCGGACGCAGCCCGTCTCCTAACGAGAACGCAACGTCATACTTCTTCATGATCTCACAGATTTCTTCAAAATGCGTATATAAAAAATTTTCCTGATGATGATAAAGACACCATTTCGCCATAATGGATCCACCTCTGGAAACAATTCCTGTTACTCTATTGACCGTCAAGTGAATGTATCTCAACAAAACCCCTGCATGAATCGTAAAATAAGACACGCCCTGCTCAGCCTGTTCAATCAGCGTATCTCTGAAAACATCCCAGGTAAGGTCTTCCGGAACACCTTTTACTTTTTCCAGTGCCTGATAAATGGGAACCGTACCAATAGGAACTGGACTATTTCTGATGATCCATTCTCTGGTTTCATGAATATTTTTTCCCGTGGAAAGATCCATGATGGTATCTGCTCCCCATCGGCATGCCCACACTGCTTTTTCCACTTCCTCATCAATACTGGACGAAACAGCACTGTTTCCGATATTGGCGTTTATTTTTACTAAAAAATTGCGTCCGATGATCATCGGCTCGCTTTCGGGGTGGTTGATATTATTCGGTATAATAGCCCTTCCTGCTGCAATCTCATCTCTGACAAATTCCGGACTAATTCTGCTTTTGGGTGTTCGGGCTCCGAAACTGTTTCCGGAATGCTGAAAAGCCATCTCTCCGGACACCGTTTCCAGCTGCTCGATACGCTGGTTTTCCCTGATTGCCACATATTCCATTTCAGGAGTGATGATGCCCTGTCTTGCGTAGTACAACTGAGTAAGCTCTTTCCCGCTTTGGGCAACCTTTGGCTTATGATCATAAGAAAACCGCAATTCATCCAGACGTGGATCAGCCAGACGTATCTTACCGTATTCTGAAGTAATCCCTTCCAGAATATCCACATCTTTTCTGTCCAGTATCCATTGTTCTCTTATTCTTGGGAGTCCCTTCTGAATATCAATGACCACGTTTTCGTCCGTGTAGGGGCCAGAGGTATCATAAACGGTAACCGGCGGATTATCTTCAAAGCTTCCATTGGTAAGTTTGGTTGGACTAAGGTTTATTTCACGCATTGCAACACGGATGGGATGTATTTTTCCTGTAACATACGTTTTCTTTGAGTTCGGAAATGGCGAACATGTAATGGAGTGAGCCATAGTATTGGTATTAAATATGAGAATTAACCACCTTGAGTGGCAGTAATGATTAAAACTGAATCCTGGTCTTTGAGAACTGTTTCTGCCCAGACGGACATTGGGATAATACGATTATTGATGGCTACGGCAATTCCTTTTTTCTTTCCGGGCAATTCCATAGCCAGCAGTGCCTCCAGATTTTCCGGTGGTGCATCAAATGTTTTTCGGGTGTGGTTGATTATAAGTTCCATTCCTAATGATTTACATATACTTTAGGAATGGCCATTATTGTACAATAGAATGTACAGCAAAAGTCATCTACTTTTCCCTACGCTGGTATGATCCAGATCAGGTTCAAAGGGTAAAGTCTCAGTCTGTTGGTAACAGACACCCCTAAAGTTGGGGACGAAGTTAGACATTATTTTGATATAAGCAAAATTGATTTTTGCCTATAATGAAAAAAGACCATCTCGATTTTGAGACAGTCTTCACTTTTATTTTAAATAATTCTTTAGTAAAAAAGCTTCAAGCTTCCATCAGAATTATATTGATTAGTCCAATTTGATTGGCTCATAAAAAATTCGGAACTATAAGGTGTATACCCTTTTGAAATTTTTCTTTGAGGATTATTTTTTGATAATGAAAAGTATAAATAATCTTCAAAAATACCCAAATTCTTAAATGGATTTTGTGCAGCATCAAAGTTATCAAATATAATTTCATTCGTAATATAAGCATCGATATTATTATGCTTTTCCGTTTTAATAGCCTTTTCTAAATTTCCTGAGCTATTATACATAAACTTTTCTACGTAGGTCAAAATATAATCTTGAGGATCAGTCGGATCGTATGGAGCATTAGGATATTGAGTTAAAATCTCAGTTAATTTTCCTGAAGCGTCATAAGTATAGGTCAAATACTTATCCATATATGAATTATTAACCTGTGGAATAATTAATTTAATAATTCTACCTTGATTATCAAACTCAAGTTTTCTTTCCTTCAACGGAACATTGAAACTAGGATCCGAGCTATAATTTTTCATTATTGCTGTATTTCCTGTATATGTTACCATTGTATAAACAGATTTTGAATAAGCATTAGGATACCCTGTACTTCCGGAAAGTTCCAACACTCCTCCTACTCTTTTACTAATTCTTCCTTGAGCATCATATTCGAACATATAATTTTGTTCCAATCCATTAACGACAGGTGACAAAACAGGATAATGCCATGATATTTTACTTGTATTTTCAATAATTGTCTGGTGCGAATGATCAACTGGCAATTCCTCATTGTCTGAACAAGATGCCATAACCAGCAATGCGGCTAATAAAAGTGATTTGAATTTCATGATATAGTTTTATGATACGCTTATTCTTCGCAAGCTCTCCAGATCGCATCATTCTGCGGTACGGGAGCTGTAATTTTTATTTTTTCTTTGGTTACCGGATGGATAAACTCTAGTTTTCTTGCGTGAAGATTGATTCCTCCATCAGGATTGGAACGTGGCGCTCCATATTTCAGGTCTCCCTTGATGGGAACTCCTGTTTTGGATAGCTGGGCCCTGATCTGATGATGTCTCCCGGTTTCAAGATCAACTTCAAGAAGCAAATAGTTATCCAGTGTCCTGATTATGTGGTACGTCAGGATAGCCTCCTTCGCTCCTTCCGTAGCTTTAGTAAAAACAATCGCTTTATTATTCTTCTCGTTTTTCTTTAAATAGTGAACCAGCCTTTGGCTCTGCGGAATCATTTCTTTTCTTACTACTGCCCAATAGGTCTTTTTAACCTCACGGTTTTTTACCATCTGGGTAAGACGGGACAGCGCTTTTGAGGTTTTGGCATAGATAACCAACCCGGAAGTGGGGCGGTCTATACGATGAACCAAGCCGAGAAAAACATTTCCCGGCTTAGCATCTCTTATTTTGATAAAATTCTTAATGGATTCCAACAGCGATTCGTCGCCCGTTTTATCGCCCTGTACAAGCTGGCCGACTTTTTTGTTCACCACAAGAAGGTGGTTGTCCTCATATACGATCTGCTCCTTCATACTGCGTCTGTCTATCTTCTTCTATTGGATAGCGAAAGAATAATTCCCCCCAAAAGCCCAACGGTTTTCAGCCAGGCAAGGCCTGTGTTTTCAGGCAAAAATGCTCCTATTATACAGATTCCAGCTGCTGCATACATGGCATACACAAAATTTTTATTCGTCAGTAGTGGAGCCTGAATAAAGAAGGATGCACCAATCAGCACGTAAAATACTTTCCTGGACAGCAAATGATTGATTTCAGGAGAAAACAGATTAAACCACCCGACTGCCAGACAGATCAATGCTGCGATGGATAAAATACCCTGGATAGATTGTTGTTGGTTCTGCATAGATTAATAACTTTCGTTTTCGTTTGGAAATTCAACATTTTTCACATCTTTCACGTATTGGGAAACAGCTCCCGTGATTTCTGTGTAAAGGTCCAGGTATCTTCTTAAGAATTTCGGGCTGAAGCCTTTATTCATCCCTACCATATCATGATAAACCAGCACCTGACCGTCACAGTCTGATCCGGCACCAATTCCGATGGTTGGAATAGAGATACTTTCTGTAACCTTCTTAGCCAGATCCGCAGGGATTTTTTCCAGGACAATGGAAAAACAGCCTAACTCTTCCAGAAGCTGTGCATCAGCAATCAGTTTTTCTGCTTCCGCTTCTTCTTTAGCTCTTACTTTATAGGTTCCGAATTTATAAATTGACTGAGGTGTAAGTCCCAAATGTCCCATCACAGGAATTCCTGCATTGATGATTTTCTTGATCGATTTGGAAATTTCTTTTCCGCCTTCAATCTTTACTGCGTGGGCACCTCCTTCTTTCATCATTCTTACTGCAGACTCCAATGCTTTCTCGGGATTACTCTGATATGTTCCGAAAGGTAAATCAGCAACAACCAATGCTCGGTCGGTTCCTCTTACCACACTCTGGGCATGATAGATCATTTGATCCAGCGTAATAGGCAATGTGGTTTCAAAACCTGCCATTACATTCGCTGCAGAGTCTCCAATCAAAATAGCATCTACTCCACCCGCATCTACCATTTTTGCAGTAGTAAAGTCATAAGCGGTAAGCATCGTTATTTTCTCCTTGTCGAATTTCATTTTACGCAAGGTTTCAGTCGTAACTTTTTTAATTTCAGAATGAACAGACATAATTTATCTATTTTTAAAAGTTAAAAAGTCGGCCTCTGGCCGACTTGAATTTTGTATGATTTTTATAAAACTACGTGACCGAGTTTCATGAGTTTGTCGTGATTTAAGATCTTGATATTTCTTCCGTCGACTTCAATGAGGCTGTCCTGCTTGAATTCCGAGATCAGACGGATGGCACTTTCTGTAGCGGTACCGATGATATTGGCGATCTCTTCCCTTGTCAGCGAGATCTTAATGAAGCCTTCAGGATCCACGCCAAGCTTCTGTTCCAGCAGCAACAGAATTTCAGCCAGCCTTTCCCGCACTGTTTTCTGAGCAAGGAAAGTAATGGTATTGGATGATTCTCCTAATTCGTATGAGATTTTCTGAAGCATCACGAAAGACAACTGAGGATCTACCTCCAACAGATACATAAAGATATCTGCGGGTAAGAAAACACATTCAATGTCTGTCATTGCTTCTGCTTTGGCCTGGAAATTTTCCCCGCAAAGCAAAGAACGATAGCCGATGATATCCCCTTCTTTGATAAATCTTAAAATCTGATCTTTTCCGAACGCTCCGGATTTTGATAATTTGGCAGCACCTTTTTCCAGGACATATACTCCTTTTGGAGTTTCACCATCCTCGAAAATAGTATCGTGTTTCTGAAAACTCAGTTTTTTTTTGCCATTAATGTATTTTTCAAAATCTACGCTGGAAAGTCTTTCCTTAAATGATTTATCACTAAAAACTCTGGCGAACCTCTCTTCAATTGCTATCTGTTGTTCCTGCGGCATTTTATATGATATTTATCACAAAAATAGAACTTTTTAACACGATAAACAAAAAAATTTGTTATAATTTTGTAGTTCAATATTTTATGGTGGTGAGCGAGAACTGTTTTCATTGTGGTCAAGGTATAGAAAAAGAGAGAATTTTGTTTGACGAAAGGACTTTCTGTTGCAATGGCTGTAAGTCTGTCTATGAAATTCTGAATACTAATAATTTAAGCAATTTTTATGAGCTTAATAAGGGGGCAGGAATCCGTCCTAATGATGAGAATGCCACCCAGTTCGATTATCTTGACACTCCCGAAATCTTTGAAAAAGTCACTGATTTCTCTGAAGGGAAAACCAGTCTTGTCACATTTAAAATTCCCGTAATACATTGTTCTTCATGCATATGGCTACTGGAAAGCCTTCATACACTGAATGCACATATTAACTATTCTCAGGTCAACTTTACCAGAAAGACCCTGCAGATCTCATTCAACCACAACGATCTGAAATTAAGCGAACTAGCTAATTTTTTAACTAATTTAGGATACAAGCCTGTTATCAGCCTTGAAACTGCTGAAAAAAATGTAGATCACTTAGACAAATCCCTTCTGGTAAAATTTGCGATTGCCGGATTTGCCTTTGGTAACGGAATGTTTCTTGCCTTTCCGGAATATGTTGGCGGTGAAGATTACTGGATGGAGCATTACAAAGGACTCTTCAGGGTACTGATGTTTTTACTGGCCTGTCCGGTGGTATTCTATTCTGCTTCAGACTACTACAAATCCGCATGGTACGGACTGAAAAATGGAATTGTCAACATTGATGTTCCCATTGTACTTGGAATTTTCGTTCTTTTCGGAAGAAGCATCTACGAAGTGGCAACGAATTATGGTCCCGGGTATTTTGATACACTTTGCGGTCTTCTGTTCTTCATGCTGATGGGGAAAATTTTCCAGAAAAGGACGTACAGCGCTCTTTCATACGACAGAGATTATAAGTCTTTTTATCCCATCGCTGTAACAAAAGTAGACTTTGAAGGAAAACAGGATAATATTCTACTTTCACAGATTAAAGTTGGGGACAGAATACTCGTTAGAAATCAGGAAATCATTCCGGTAGACGCTATTCTCATCAATGGGGAAGGAAATATCGATAACAGCTTTATCACAGGGGAAAGTGAAAGCATCAGCAAACAACCTGGGGACAAAATATTTGCCGGCGGAAAGCAGATTGGCTCCTCGCTGGAACTTGAAGTCATCAAAGATGTGGATCAGAGTTACCTTACCCAGCTTTGGAACAAGGAAGCCTTTAAAAAGCACGAAACCGGTCTGGATACTCTCACCAACAGCATCAGTAAATATTTCACATTCATTATTTTAGGGATCGCGCTTATTTCAGGAATTTATTGGGCATTTATCGATCTGGAGAAAATGTTCCAGGTGATATCAGCCATACTGATCATCGCCTGCCCATGTGCACTTGCGCTATCTGCTCCGTTTACTTTCGGCCACATTATGAGGATTCTGGGCAGAAATAAGTTCTACGTAAAAGATACGTTAACCATTGAGAAAATTGCTAAACTGGATACCATTGTTTTTGATAAAACGGGAACCATTACCCACAGAAAAAAATCAAATATCAAATATCAGGGCAATGACATCAAAGAATTTGATTTACTGAACCTTAAAACGCTTTTAAAGAATTCCAACCACCCACTTTCAAAATCACTGTACGAGTTTATAGAGGTTAGCGATGACTACTTTCCTGTAGAACACTTCAGAGAAATTTCCGGAAAAGGCTATGAAGCCACCATAAGAGGCAGCGTTTATAAAATCGGATCTGCCCGCTACAACCAACAGGAGCCAAAAAACCTTGAAACAGCGGTCTACATTAGCAAAAACGACGAGTATCTGGGAAAATTTATCTTTAAGAATGAATATCGTCCAAAACTGAAAGACCTGTTTAAAAAATTAACAGATTACAAAATATACATCCTCAGTGGAGATAATTCCTCAGAAGAAAACCAGCTTAAAGAACTCATTCCGAATTACGAAGGAATGGCATTCAATCAAAGCCCGGAAGACAAACTGAATTACATCAAAAACCTCCAGGATCAGCATAGGAAAGTGGCCATGCTGGGAGACGGACTCAATGATGCAGGAGCTCTGAAGCAAAGTAACGTAGGAATAGCGATCGCAGACGATACCAACAGTTTTACGCCTTCCTCCGACGTCATTATGAATGGGGAAAAAGTGGTAAGTCTGGATGACTATCTGAACGTTTGCAAAGGCTCTATCACTATTGTGAAAATGACATTTATAATCAGTTTTTTATACAATATCGTCGGTTTAAGTTACGCTGTTACAGGCCATATGCATCCCCTGTTTGCTGCTATCATTATGCCAATCAGTTCGATTACAGTAGTTACCTTTACGACACTTTCAACCTGGATTTTAGGTAGGAAATATTTCAAAAAACAGGCGTAAAAGCCCTTATTTAGACTGATTTTAAATTAGCTGAAATCGGCATTTCGTGATGAATGTCATTATTTTTCACTAAATTTGAACCCCGAAAATAGGTTAATTTTGTTGTCCAATGGATATTCTATATTTAATGATCCTCTGCAGTGTTTCTTTGGCTGCGATTTTCTTGGTCGTATTTATAGTGTATGCCCGGAAAGGACAGTTTGAAGATGATGAATCTCCGGCTGTCAGGATTCTTTTCGATGATGAGAAAATCAGAGAAAATAATGATCCCGGCGACAAGGATAAAGACAAAAAAGAAACAGGAGAAAATAATAAAAATTGAGAAAAATAGTGAATAGTTGATATGGAAACACAAAAGTTTAGTTATGACAATAGTATTGTCCGTGCGTTCCTCTATGCGACCATTATCTTTGGTTTCATAGGATTTACGTTCGGGCTTACGGCGGCATTAATGCTTTTCTACCCGGAATTACCTGAATTCTTATTCGGTACAGATGACACAACCATCAGAAGTTTGTCATCCGGTAATATTCAAGGGTTAATAAACACTCATGGTGCATTTGGTTTTGGTAGAATCAGGATGTTGCACACCAATACGGTAATCTTTGCATTCGTATGTAATATCGTGTATGTAGGAGTATATTACTCTACCCAAAGATTATTAAAGACAAGAATGTACAGTGATACATTATCTTGGATTCATTTCTGGACCTGGCAGTTTATGATCGTTGCTACGTTCATTACGTTCTTTATGGGGATCAATACTTCAAAAGAATATGCTGAACATGAATGGCCGATCGATATATTAATCGCTATCTCCTGGATTATTTTCGGGGTAAATATGATTCTTACCATTTCAAAAAGAAGAGTAAGACACCTTTATGTAGCGATCTGGTTCTATTTGGGTACATGGGTTGCAGTAGCTATGCTTCACATTTTCAACAACCTTGAAGTTCCATTATCATTCACTGGCTGGAAATCTTATTCTGCCTATGCAGGAGCAAAAGACGCCATCGTACAATGGTGGTATGGTCACAATGCAGTAGCATTCGTATTGACTACTCCGGTTTTAGGATTAATGTATTATTTCCTTCCAAAAGCAGCAGACAGACCGGTATTCTCGTATAAACTGTCTATTATTCACTTTTGGTCATTAATCTTCGTATATATCTGGGCTGGTCCTCACCACCTTCAGTATACCGCTCTACCGGCATGGGCACAGGCAGTAGGAACAGGGTTCTCTATTATGCTTATTGCACCATCATGGGGAGGAATGCTAAATGGTCTTCTTACCTTAAGAGGAGCATGGGATAAGGTGAGAGAAAATCCTATCCTTAAGTTCTTCGTTGTAGCAGTTACCTGTTATGGTATGGCAACATTTGAAGGACCATTATTGGCAACTAAAAACATCAACAAAATTGGTCACTTTACAGACTGGGTTATCGGTCACGTTCACTTAGGAGCTCTTGGATGGAATGGTTTCATGGCATTCGGGGTTATCTATTATCTGGTACCGATTATGTGGAGAACAAAAATGTGGTCTGTAAAATTAGCTAACTGGCATTTCTGGTTAGGAACATTAGGAATTATTTTCTATGCAGTACCAATGTATATCTCAGGATTCACACAAGGATTAATGTGGAAGCAATTCAACCCGGACGGAACCTTACTATGGAAAAACTGGTTGGATACGGTAACGGCGATTATTCCTTATTTCAAAATGAGATTCTTAGGAGGACTGTTCTATATTTCAGGGGCAATCTTAATGATCATCAACGTAATTGCTACGGTAAGAAAAGGATCATTCCAGAAGGAAGTTCCTGCAGAAGCACCTGCATTGGCTAATATCGGAAACAAACGTAAAGAAGGAGAAGGATTCCACCTTTGGTTGGAAAGAATGCCGATGTTGCTTACTGTATTATCATTGTTTACAATTTCCATAGGAAGTATGGTAGAGATTATCCCTACCCTATCCCTTAAGAAAAGTGTGCCTACCATTTCGGCAGTGAAGCCTTATTCTCCGCTTGAACTAGAAGGTAGAGATATTTATATCCGTGAAGGATGTAATGCATGTCACTCGCAGATGATCAGACCGTTCAGAGATGAGATTGTAAGATTTAACGGTAAAAACGGACAATACTCCAAAGCAGGAGAATTCGTATATGACAGACCATTCCTATGGGGTTCTAAGAGAACAGGACCGGATCTACATAGAGAAGGGGGTAAAAACCCAAGTTCTTGGCATTACAAGCACATGTATAATCCAAGATCTACTTCTGCAGGTTCCATCATGCCTCGTTATCCTTGGCTGATCGCTACCAACTTAGACAGAACTAAAATGGTAGACAAAATGAAGCTGATGAAAGGAACATTTGATGTACCTTATACAAAAGCGGAAATTGATTCTGCAGACAAGTGGGCAGATAATCAATCAGCAAGAATTGTAAGAGATATCTTCTCTGAAGCTAATGACCTTAAAGAGGCATATGCTAAGAGACCTAAAGGAGAACTGGAGAAAAAAGAGATTATTGCTCTTATCTCTTACCTTCAGAGATTGGGAACTGATATCAAAACAACTGAAATCAAAACAGCGAGTAATAACTAAAAACATTAAAAGGTTCATATGATTCCTCAGAACTTTAAAGATATATTATCCAATACGGAAAATGCTGGCTTCTACCAGACTCTGGCTCTTATTTTCTTTATGCTGTTCTTCGTAGCTTTGATAATCTATGTTTTTAGCAAGCCTAAAAAATATTACAAAGAAGAAGAAGAGGCTCCTCTGCAGGATGATGAAGATGACGATTTTAATTTAAAAAATTAAACTATTTTTATGAAACAAAGAACACCTGTTGTCGTAAACATCTTAATAATAATCGGACTTTTAATCGTTTTTTATTATTTGTTTGTACAAAGCTATGCGTTCCTGGCTTCACCTTACTTCTGGGGAACCGTTGTGATCGCGGGGATCTTAGCCTACATCCACAGTGCTATCGGAGATCTGATTGAAAACAATAAGTTCAAAAAGCTATCTCAGGAAGAAAAAGCAGCTTATATCGCAGAAAAGAAAATTCCTTTCTTAAAAAGAATGTATGCTGCAGCATTCAAAAAGCAATCTGAAACCGAGGAGAAAGACATCCTTATCGACCACGGTTTTGACGGGATTATGGAGTTGGATAACCAATTGCCAAAATGGTGGGTAGGTTTATTCTATTTTGGGACCGCTTTTTGTATTGTATATATCGCTGCGTATGCTTTCACAGACTTTGCTCACCCATTGAGCGAATATGAGAAAGAATATAAAGAGCAGATGGCAAGTATTGCAAAATACGAAAGTGAGCAGCCTCCTGTAACCATTGAAACAGCAAAGTATTCAGCTGACAACATTGCAGAAGGTAAAGAGTTATTCAAAACAAACTGTGCATCTTGTCATAAAGAAGACGGTAGTGGAGGTATCGGACCGAACCTGACAGATAATTACTGGATCAATATGCCAGAGAAAACTTTATTCAAGAACGTATTCCATATGGACTGGAATGGTTCTCCTACCAACCCTGCGATGAGAGCATTTGGTAAAAATGGGGAAGTTTCCGGTGCAGAGATTGAAAAGATTGCAGCTTATGTATATCACATCAATCAGGAACAACCGCCAGTGACTCCGGCTCAGGGAGGAGCAGCTCCTCAGGGAACCGAGGCACATTGGGAAAAAGAATAATTTAAAAAATTAGAAACATATGAAAAAAACATAATTTGTTATTACAGTAAAATAGTAACGAATTATGTTTTTTCTTTTTTAAACATATTACAACATGTCAGACATAGAAGAAATAGAAGTACGAGGCGGACAGGGACAGGTTCTGGACCCTGAAACTTACAGAGATTCTATAGGGACAATGGAGCAATCCGGAAAAAGAAAATGGGTATTTCCAAGAAAACCAAAAGGGAAGTATACCAACTATAGAAATCTTGTAAGCTATGTTTTATTAATCATTTATTTTTCGCTGCCATTTATCAAAATCAATGGCAACCCGCTCTTATTGTTTAATGTAATAGACAGAGAGTTTTTCATCTTTGGACAGCCTTTTTATCCACAGGACTTTTTTATCCTTACTTTAGGTGCTATTGTCTCACTGATCTTTATTATTGTTTTTACGATTGCGTTCGGAAGAATTTTCTGCGGGTGGATTTGCCCTCAGACAATTTTTATGGAATCGATTTTCCGTAAAATAGAATATCTGATTGAAGGAGACAGAAATAAGCAGATGAAGTTGGACAGACAGGAGTGGAATGCCGAAAAAATCTGGAAAAGGATCCTGAAATGGTCAGTTTATATTATTATTTCACTGATCATCACGCACTTTATGTTTATGTATATCGTGGGCTATGAGGAAGTCTTAAGAATTGTATCTGAAGGGCCATTTGCACACCCAACCAATTTTATTGTGATGATCCTTCTTACCGCAGCATTTTATTTCGTATTTGCGTGGTTCAGAGAGCAGGTGTGTACCCTGGTTTGTCCTTATGGAAGACTTCAGGGCGTTTTGATCGACAAAGACACCATCAATGTATTCTATGATTTCAAAAGGGGAGAAAACAGGTCGAAATGGAGAAAAGGTGAAGATAGAAAGGCAGCGGGTAAAGGAGACTGTATTGATTGCCATCAGTGTGTAGTCGTTTGTCCTACTGGAATTGATATCAGAGATGGTCAGCAGCTGGAGTGCGTCAACTGTACAGCATGTATTGATGCCTGTGATGAAGTGATGGAAAAAGTGGGACTTCCTAAAGGTTTGATCCGGTATGCTTCCGAAAATGAGATTGAAAAAGAAACTCAATTTAAGTTTACAGGCAGAATGAAAGGTTTCTCAGTTCTTTTATTCCTTTTGGTTGGGTTTCTGGGATATCTTCTATACAGCAGAGGTGAAATGGAAGCTAAATTCATTAAGCCTGCAGGAAGCACATTCTTTGTAAGAGACGGTAAGATTACCAACACCTACAATTATACTTTCCTTAATAAAACAAACGAGAAGAAAATAGTTACCATAAAAGTAATTGAACCCTCCCATGGAGAAATTATCTATAGTGCTTCCAGCAAAATTCAGGTAGACCGCGATAAGATTTCTAAGGGAACCATTAACATCAGCTTCCCGGAAGACGAAATGAAACTCTCCAAACAGAATATCACCATTGGGGTATACGATATGAAAGGTAATCTCATAGACTCCTACCAAACGTATTTTGAAGGACCATTTAAACTACAATTTTAATTAAAAAGAATGAAGAACTTTAGCTGGGGACACGGTGTTGTACTTGCATTATTTGCTTTTATAGTTTTTATATTATCTATGTTATTTCTTTTCCCGAACGGGCAAAAGAATTCTGAAATGGTAACGGATAATTATTATGAAGAAGAATTACAATACCAGGATGTAATTGATGCCAAGAAAAGAGCTGATGATCTACAGGAAAAACCTGTCTACAGTCAGGATAAAAGTGGAATTAAAATCACTTTCCCAAAAGATTATAACAACTCAAATACTACGGTAAAATTTGTTTTAAACAGAACCGACGACCAGAATTTAGATATTAAAAAATCGGTGCAGCTTGATGCTGCGCAGTCTTTCATCATCCCTGCTCAGGTACTGAAGATGGGGAATTATACCTTAAGGCTCAATTGGGAGAAAGACAAGACAAGCTACAGAATGGATTATGACTTGATATGGAAATAGGACTTCTTGTATCGGCTATTGCTTTAGGCTTTGCTTCCGGTTTTCATTGTATCGGAATGTGCGGACCTATTGCTTTATCGATGGGACTTACAAAGAAACAGGCGGCCAATTTTTACCTCCAGAATTTGACCTACCAGTTTGGAAGAATATGTACGTATTCTTTGCTTGGAGCTCTTCTGGGAATCATAGGCCAGGGATTTGAGATGGCAGGCTTTCAGAAGTATCTTACTATTACAGCTGGTATTCTGCTCATCATTATGGCCGTATTTTCTTTTGGAGGAAAAGATTTTGCTTCAAAAATTCCTTTCCTTTCAAAGTTTTTGTATTCTGTAAAATCAAACCTGGGAAGACTGCTGCAGAAAGCAGATTACCGTTCCAGATTCAGTACAGGGATCCTGAACGGGTTTTTACCCTGCGGAATGGTTTATATGGCTCTTACTGCCAGCCTAGCATCTGGCGGAATATGGCAGGGAGCTTTATATATGGCTTTATTTGGTTTGGGAACCCTTCCTTTCATGTTTGCTGTAGTTTTAGCCGGAAACCTCATGAATCAGGCTTTCAGAACAAAAATTTTAAAAGCCGTTCCGGTCATCATGATTATTTTAGGAGGATTATTTATTCTCCGCGGTCTTGAGCTGGGAATTCCTTATGTTTCTCCAAAGGCTGAAGCTATGACCATCTCGAAAGATCCCAACGGGGCTGTAAACTGCCACTAATTTTTATGACATTAGCCATGAAGAAAATGATCGTCTTATTTCTGATAGGTTTGTTTACATTGCAATCCTGCAGTGTGAGCTCTGAAATTACTTATCATAAAGACTCCTCCTCTACTTTTGTTACCGATATTGATACCCGCGAGTTCATGTCAGAAATGCAGGCAATGACCCCCGATTCTTTGAAACAAAAAGAATTTGGAGAAATTGACAAACTCCCAACGGTCTGGACAAGTCTGTATGATCTCGAGAAACGCGAGGGAAAAATAAAAACCCAGCATCCGGATACAGTCAGAATCATGAAAAAGATCTTCATGAAATCTAAGCAGGATGACCGGAAACTGGTCGGCCTTTCTTTTAAAATGGACCATTTCACGGCAGATGATCATCAAGTTCTTAAAAATTATAATAAAAGAGAAAAACTTCCCCTGGACCAGAACATTTACAATGCCTGGGACGGCAAAACATTAACCATCGACACGGAAAACTTTAACCTCAGGAATATAGAGGAAACTCTTCGCTCTAAAAGCTCAAAAGAAGGAACAGAAAAGATAGAAGGGATGATGATGATGTTTTTCAAAGAGATCGGAACCACCCTGAAGTTTGATCATAAAATCAGAACGATTACAGGAAAACATGACTGGCTGAAACAGACAGATGAGTATTCGGTAAAGATAGATTATGATCTAAAGACTCTTTATGACAAGGAAGCAAAGTTGAAGAATGCTGACAAAAAAATTGTTATCACCACTGAATAAATATCTCAGCCTGTTTCCGAAGCTTACTCTTAAGAAATTTCTCCCTTAAATACATAAAAGCCTCCCGTCGCTTGACGGGAGGCTTTCAATACTATATCAATATCTTTTAGTTGATCATATCAAATCTTGCATATTCTGCTATCTTTTTCGGAAGCTTAATGCCCTCTGCGGTTTGGTTATTTTCAAGCAGCGCCGCCATGATTCTTGGCAATGCCATTGCCGATCCGTTCAAGGTATGAACCAATTGAGATTTACCATCCGCTTTATAACGGCACTTCAATCGGTTAGCCTGGAACGTTTCAAAGTTTGATACGGAGCTTACTTCCAGCCACATTTCCTGAGCAGCGCTCCACACTTCAAAGTCATACGTCATTGCAGCAGCAAAACCTGTATCACCACCACATAGCCTTAACACTCTGAATGGCAGTTCAAGGTCTGTCAGAATTTCTTTGATATGTTCTACCATCTCTTCCAAAACAGCATAAGAATTTTCAGGTTTTTCAATTCTTACGATCTCTACTTTTTCAAACTGGTGAAGACGGTTCAATCCTCTTACATGAGCCCCATAGCTTCCTGCTTCTCTTCTGTAACACTGAGAGAATGCAGTATTTTTTATAGGAAGCTCTTTTTCCTCAAGCAATACATCACGGTAAAGATTGGTTACCGGAACTTCTGCTGTAGGGATCAGATACAACTTATCTTCATTAATGTAATACATCTGCCCTTCCTTATCAGGCAGCTGTCCTGTACCAAAACCGGAAGCTTCATTCACCACGTGCGGCGGATTTACTTCCGTATATCCTTTATCTACGTTTTTATCTAAGAAATACTGAACCAAAGCTCTTTGAAGCCTCGCCCCCTTTCCTAAATACACAGGAAAACCGGCACCGGCAATTTTTACTCCTAGTTCAAAATCAATAAGGTTGTATTTTTTTGCCAGCTCCCAGTGCGGAATAGCCCCTTCACCAAGACCCTCTACCGGGTGAGACTGGAAAATAATTTCGTTGTCATCAGCAGAAGCTCCGCTTTTCACCAATCCATTCGGAATATTGGGAAGCTGGTACAAGATATCCAGTAAAGCGGTTTCTTTTACCTCTAACTGAGCTTTCAATTCAGAACTCGACTCCTTGTATTGTGCTGTTTTAGATTTTGCCGATTCCGCCTCTTCTTTCTTTCCTTCTTTCATCAAAAGCCCGATTTCTTTGGAGATTTTGTTGATCTCGGAAAGCTGGGAATCTAGTTCAAACTGGATTCTTTTCCTTTCTTCGTCAGCAGCGATAGCCTCGTCCACCAACTCAAGATTTTTGAATTGTCTTTTCTTAAGACCTTCTAAAACGCGTTCTTTGTTGTCGCGCAAAAAATTGACTTGTAACATTTTATTTAGATGTTAAATATTAGAAAGTTAGCATCAATACACTAACAATTATGCAAATTTAAAAAATTATTTTACGATAGTCACCGTATTGATAGAATTTGGAGCATCAGCATTTTTTGAAAATACCGTTTTCCCATCATACAATACTTTTGAGACCTGAAAAAGTGTAGGGGTATTTCTATATTGAATTTCCAGTATACCTTCAGTTTCCTGAACCAGGGAATCGACTGTTTTTCTTAGGGTAAGTTGCATCCGCGAATGATAAAAATTTCCGGTTCCTGGATTATCAGGACCTGTAGAATCGGATCTTATTCTTTTCGCTCCGGCGATATACTCCATATAAAAGAGTGAATCTGTAGTCATCCTGAGAGGTATCGTAACAGGAGAGATATCTCTGGTTCCAAAAGCATCATTTACAGAGTACGAAATGTAGGACCCTTCTTTTTTGCTGTTTAAAAGATCTGGATTGGTATCGCTTTTCATATAGATATTCATGATCTGATCAATTCTCTGCAAAGACTCCTCATCACTTTTACAGCTTAAAAGTGTGCAGATAACAGCCAATAGTCCAAAAAGAATGCTTTTCATAACGCAAATATACTTTATTTCAGCCTTCTAAGATAAGCGAAAAATGAAAACATCATTAAAAATCCGATAATTGTCAAGGTAATTCCCAATGCAACAGCCATTCCCACAATATCATATCTGGGAACCAGGAAATACGAAAAGCCGGTTAAAAGAAGTAATGAAAGACTGGAGAAAAAAGTATTTCTTTTCATCAGGCCGACTGCCGAAAGCATATTCCCGTACAAATTCCTCAGGAGCATACTTCCACAGAATACTCCAAGCAGAAGAACGAAAGTAATGGCATTGTCTACATACTGCTCTCCAAAAAAAAGCTGTATAATGATTTTGCTGAGAAAACTGCCCACTGTGAATATTACAATAGTAATCGGAATAAAGATCTTATAGTAGTTGATGATATAATTCTTTAAAAAAGTCCTGTCCCAGTAATTTTTAGCCAAAACAGGATAATCGCTCTGCATAAATGAAAGGGCAAGGAAGGTGATATTGGCAGGAATAAGCATGGCCACCTTGTAATTGGCTACCGCGGTTTCATTCCTGAAATAGTTTAGCAGTAAAATATCTGCCGAAAAAAAAGCATCAGAAAGCAATGCGGTAACGGAGGCATGCAGGGCAAAACTCCAGATCTCTTTTTTAGTAAACCGTAATCTGTAATTCTTCACCTTCAATATTGGCTTTTGATACCAATACAACGATAGAAAAGGTGCAACGGCATTGGCAACCAGGTATCCATAAAGTCCCCAGAAATAGGAAAAGACAATCATCATCACAAGCCCGGAGATATTAACAACATTATTCACCATCGCAAATTCCTTGTTTTTCAAGTAGATGCGACGCTCAGACTGCACATGGCTCAGAAAATATACACCAACAAGTCTGATGGTAAAGAAAAGAAAGATATAAAAGATGTAGTAATAGTGCGAGACATAGAAAAATGACAGGAAGAAAAAGATCAGGCAAATCATCAGATGGTTAACAAATCCTTTTTTGAAAAGGTAAGCTGACAATTCTCTTTTATCCTCTTCAGAATTGCTTAAGGATCCGAACCGGATCAGACTTTGAGCGCTTCCCAGACCACTGAACGGTGCAAAAATGGCAAAAACAGATGCTACAATGCTCAAAATTCCGAATTCTCTCTCGGGTAAAATCCTGATCATAACCAGGGAGCCGGAAAAAGCACATACTTTCGCAATCAGCAGGGAAAGAAAAACATGCTGTCCTTTATTGGCAAAAAAAGCCCTGATAAAATCCTTTAAACTTTTCATTTCAGCCTGATCAGAGTCATTTTAAAGTGGTTGAGCATGTATTTGTAAATGAGACAAATTGTTGATAAGCAGTACTAAATTCTTTTGCAATAGCCGGTTTTGAGAAACCATTTTCAACATAATGATGCAATTCAGCCGGAGTATCCGTTCTGTGCACTCCCATCAGCATATTTTTCATGGCTTTGTACAGTTCTTCTTCAGACTTATCAATCACAATTCCATGGTTATTGCTGATCATCTCAGGAATTGCTCCAACCCGTGTGGCAATGACCGGAACACCTGAAGAAAGGGATTCCAGAAGCACACAAGAGAAACTTTCATAATCGCTGAAAAGGACAAAACAATTACTTCTCTTCATTTTTTCTGCAACGTGCTGATAGGAGATCTCACCAAAAGTTTTGATGAACTCCTGAGCATCTGACTTTTTAATTTTCGCATTCAGTCTTTCCACATCACCATCTCCACCAATATGAAGCTCAAAACCGTTAAACTCCTTTCTGAGCCTGACAGCAGCTTCGATGATCATATCGGGGTTTTTAAGCGGAATAAGATTAGAAAGATGAAGGAATGTAAAAGGTTGGTGACCAGAAGCATCTGAAGGAACAAAAATATCTGTATCCACTACATTTCCAACCACCTTGAATTGGCTGCCTATTTTCAGTTCCTTCAAGTTCTCCATCAGAATCTTACTCACTGGAAGAAGGCACGAGGCCCTGTTGGCGATATATCGTGCTACAATTACCTTTGTAAAAGAAAGTTTCTGTCTGTTTACCTTGAGGAAACCCGACCAATGCTCTGACACCACAAATGGAATCTTATATTTCTTTTTTATATATACTGCAAAAAGCATGGTATTCTGCAGTATATTGGCATGGACAAGGTTTGGTCTCTGCAACTTAAGAAATCCCAGTTTATAGGCCTGCATTCTTCTTTTAAAATTCAGAACAGGATTTCCGGAGTTTTTGTAATACACTATAAGGGTCCTTATCCCGTTAATGATCTGATCATCAGATATAAACTCTTCTCTCTGTGTAGAATCTCCTATGGCATGTAATATTTCCACATCATGCAGCAGCGATACAGCCTCTGCATGGCGTTGCACAAAATTACCATTTGTGGGTTCAATTTTGCTGGGAAACCATGAGGAGATAAAGAGTATTTTCATTCAGATTACTTTATAGAAGCAGCCCAGCTTTTCTCTAAAGGAAGAAGAAAGTGACTTAAAAAGTCAAGATACGTATTTTTAGAAAAGTCAAAAACCTGGATATCATTGGTAAGCTCACCATTTCTCAGCTTGGCTTTAAAATCCTGAAGCTTTAGGGTTTTCACCTCTCCGTTCTCTACAAAACTCGCTTTCATTCTGTCAAAAAGTCCCAGCTGGTATTCCTCATCAATTTCTCTCATTATTTTACCTAAGGCATCAATACTGCAGCCTGACGCCATTTCTTTTTCTTCATCTACGCAAACCACAATAAACTGGTTCTTTTCGATTTTAAAAGAAGAAGATAGCGGTTTTCCGTGTGCTGCCCAGGTGGCCAGAAAATCAAACAGTTTTTCGGTAATTGCTTTTGCCTCTTTCGTTTCAAAAGGTCTGGAGGCAGGGTATATAATAACTCTGTAGTCGTTGGTCTCTACGATATTTGATTCTTCGATTTTCATATCCTATAATTTAAGATGTAAAATTAAGAAATATTCGTGAGTTTAAAGTTATTGTGTTTTTGGCTTATCGCATACATCATCATCAGAAATAAAAGAAAAATCAATGGAAAGAAAAATCTGATTTCTGCAGATTGGGGGAAGAAAAGAAATTTAATATAGACATTCGCAAAGAAAAAAACTGAAAACACCCGTACCCACAGATCCTTGGATTTCCAAAAAACCACAGCTATAAAGAGCAAAGCAGCAAAAGTAATTTTCTTAAAATAAATAGCTTTATGATACAGTATGGATACATAATCGCTGATCCCAAATTCGGGAGGCTCCGCAGAAATAATAGGTCTTCGCTTAATAAATGAATCAAAAAACAGATTTTTCCACCCTGGATAATCGTAAAAGTTGATGATCGATATATAAAGTATAAATATAACAGCCCCTTGTACTATAAAAGAGATATAGACTGTTTCTTCTTTATAATAGGTAAATAAAAAAATAGTAACAAGGTAAGACAAGGTAAAGGTTGCATAATCCGGCCGTATAAAAGTAATGACCAGCAACAACAGGAACATGGTCAGCGTGCTCCACTTTCTTATTAGACCTATTATAAAGGTGAGAAGAAATGGGAAAATAAACATTTCAGGAGCCGGTATCCTTGCAATATAAGTCATGAGAGGGAAAAGCATGATCCCAACCGTCAGGAAAGCAGTCATTATATATTTTTCGGGATATAGAATCTTTAGAATGTAAAATACGAGTAACCCTGAAAAAAAATAAGAAATAAGACTCACGAGTAGGACTGATAAAGGAGACGTAACACCCAGCTTATAAAGAAGACTGATCATGCAGATATATCCTACTTTTATGCGAAAATAGGGTAATTGTTCTGTAAATGCCTGGGTATTTTTTGCGAAATACTGCCTTGGAATGTTAAAAGGAGCAGTTCCGATCAGATCTTGGTATTGATCGTCCGGTGCTTCTTTTTGTATGGATATATAGGTAATCTGGCGAACTTTATCCGGGGAGTCAGGAAATTCAGAAGTATACAAACATCCTAAATACCCTGGCATATCCCAATCATAGACCCTGTTTTGATAATTCCGGACGGTTAAAAGAACCAGTATTAAAACGACCAACAAAAAGGAAATCCGCCATTTTATTTTCATTAAATATCCGTTTACAAATCCTCTGCTTCTGCAAGAAGTTCTACGATATCCTTTACGGCTACTTCTGTATTTTTGTTGAAGTGTTTTACCCCGTCCGTCATCATGGTATTACAGAAAGGACAACCTGTTGCGATTACTTTAGGCTCAAAGGATAACGCTTCTTCCGTTCTTTCAACATTGATGTCTTTATTCCCTTTTTCAGGTTCTTTGAACATCTGTGCTCCTCCTGCTCCACAGCAAAGCCCGTTGGTTTTGCAGCGTTTCATTTCCACAAGTTCTGCATCCAGCTTTTCAAGCAGTACTCTGGGAGCCTCATATTCATCATTGGCACGTCCCAGGTAGCATGGGTCATGAAAAGTAATTTTTTTCCCTTTGAATGCCCCACCTTCAATTTTCAATCTTCCTTCATCCATCAAGGTTTTAAGAAACTGGGTATGGTGAACGACATCGAAGTGTCCACCCAGGTTAGGGTATTCATTTTTTAGGGTATTGAAACAGTGTGGGCATGCAGTGACGATTTTTTTCACTTCATAGGCATTCAGTACCTCAATATTGGTAAGTGCCATCATCTGGAATACAAATTCGTTTCCGGCTCTTTTTGCCGGGTCACCTGTACAGCTTTCTTCCTGGCCCAGAACGGCAAATTCAACTCCTATTTTATTTAATATCTTGCAAAATGCTTTTGTAATTTTTTTGGCGCGGTCATCAAAGCTACCGGCACATCCAACCCAAAATAAAACTTCCGGGGCTTTTCCTTCGGCAGCATATTCTGCCATGGTTTTAATTTGCATTTCCTTTTTGTTTAATTAATAAATTTGCATAGTACTCCTTTGCTTTCTTCATGACCTCTACGGGCACTATAGAAACGTATAAAGGATTAGCCTCATCATAGTTCAGATACTTCCATGTATTCCCAGTGCTTTTGTCATTGAGGGCAAGGATCATGCTCTGCTTGCTCATTTCCAAGGTCGTATCATTTAAGAATTGAGCACTCATCCCTTGTGCTTCCATCATTCCCAGCATCATTTTCTTTTTCTCATCATCAAACTTTTCCTTAAGAAAAACCATTTTCATCTTCATTGCATAGGTACTGAAAGCATATCTGGCTCCATCCTGTGCGGTAAAAACATCCGAAACATTGAATGTGCTCTTGTCTGTATCTACCATTTCTATTCTGAACTCATCGTTGCCTTCAAACATGGTTTTGAAACCATTGATCATTGAATTCTTATCCACTTTTTCAAAGAGTGCCGGATGAGTCAGATCAAGCATTCCTTCATAATCTTTCTTGTGAAACATGGACATAAATGCCTGTGAATCTTCAAGAATTTTCTTCTGATCAGCGGATTGCCCCATGACAAGACCTGAACAGATGAACAGAAATATGAAGAATAGATTTTTCATAGTATGAAAATTAGTCATTAGCCCAGTTAAGACGGTCTGCCTGGTTATACTGCCAAGGGGCAGCATTGTTTTCCACATTGGTCATCATCAGATTCAGTTCCTGCGGGGCAGCAGACTGCTCCATCACCAGGAATCTTCTCATTTCAAAAATAATGGAAAGAGGATCCAGCAATACCGGACAAGCTTCTGTACACGCATTGCAGGTAGTACAAGCCCAGAGCTCTTCTTTAGTAATATAGTCATTCAACAGTTTCTTGCCATCGTCTTCAAATTTTCCGTTTTTATCAATGTTTTTTCCTACCTCTTCCAGTCGGTCTCTTGTTTTCATAAGGATTAACCTTGGAGAGAGTTTTTTGCCCGTAATATTTGCCGGACACACGGAAGTACAACGTCCACATTCTGTACATGCATAAGCATTCAGCAATTGTACCTGGTTCAGATCAAAGATATCTTCGGCACCAAATTTTGAAGGCACATCAGCTTCAGCTCCTTCGGCAGGAGCAGCATAAGGATCAGCATTAGGATCCATCATCAGCTTGATCTCCTTCGTTACTGAATCCAGATTGTTGAATTTTCCTTTCTTATCAAGATTGGCATACCATGTACTCGGAAATGCCAGTATAATATGAAGATGTTTTGAATAATACAGGTAGTTCATAAAGAATAGAATTCCTACAAAGTGGAACCACCATGCCCCTTTTTCTGTAAAGGCTAAGAAACCATCACCAAATCCGTTAAAAATCGGACCTAGAACGGCAGAACTGATCGGAAAACTTCCGTGCTCCGGAAGAAGCCCTCTTTGCTGCTGCACCCAATCGGCACCATTCATGGTGAAGAAAGCGACCATCAAGGCAAATTCGATAATAAGAATCCAGTTGGCATCATGTTTCGGCCATCCGAATAGCTCTTTCATGGTTAATCTTTTAACCCCGTAAAAGTTTCTTCTGATGAAAAACACAACGACTCCAATCACTACCAGAAGGGCTAACACTTCTAATGTTGCTGTGAAGAAGCTGTAAAATCCGTTTCCAAAAATTGAAGCCAGAAAACGATGGGTACCGAAAAGTCCATCAACAATAATTTCGATAAGCTCGATATTGATGATGACAAAACCTACATATACGAAAAGGTGTAAAATCCCTGCAACAGGGTGTTTTACCATTTTACTTTGCCCCATGGCAACTCTCGCCATGATGCTCCAGCGCTCCGCCTTTCTGTCGGTTCTGTTGATCTCGTGGCCCAGCATGATATTTCGATAAATCTTCTGGAGGCTTTTGGCAAACAATCCAAATCCGGCCACTAATAAAATCAGGAAAATAATGTTATCAATGTACTGCATAAGGTATATTAATCTTTGTTGTTTTTACCGAAAACCGAGAAATTGATGTATCTCTTAGGGTTTGCTTTCATATCTTCAATCAGCGAGTTCAGGTTGGTAGATGCAGAATTCAGATTATTATAAAGCTGCTCATCCTTCATCAGTTTCCCTAAGCTCCCCTGTCCGTTGTCTATTCCTGTAATGACCTGATTCAGCTTTCCTACGGTAGCATCCAAGCTTGCAATGGTTGCATTAAGCTTTTTGGTATCAATACTTTCTGCCAGGGTTCCATATTTATCCAGAGTTACTTTTCCGCTCTGCATCGTAACGCTTGCATCATCCAGAACTTTCTGAAGTTTAGGATCATTATGTCCAACCAGGTTATTTACACTCCCAGCGGTAGTCTGCAACGCTCCTACGGTCTTGTTAAGGTTCGTTAACAAAGCTCTTACCTCTGCCCTGTTTTGTGAGTCAAAAATCTGATTGGCATTAGCCATTAAGGAATCTACTCTGTGCAGGACTACCTGCAACTGGTCTTTCACAGGTCCAACCTGAGAAGAAAGGCTTCCCATCATTCCCAGTTTGAAAGCTCCTTTCAGCGTGTCACCATCTTTTGCAGTAGCTCCACCGTAGGCCAGGTTTACTCTCATTTCCTTACCGGACATCAATCCCGGTTCAAAAATTTCCAGTGACGAGTTTTTTGAAAATTCGAATTTGTTATCAATTGTAATTTTTACAACAAAGTTTATTTTACCCTGTTTATCAGTTAATGGGATGATTTTATCCACCTGTCCTACTTTGAGGCCATTGATAGAAACCGCCGAAGACTGCGCGAGTCCTTCCACATTATCATATTTGGCATAAAATATATTGTCGGTAGTAAAAAGGCTCTTCCCTTTCATAAATTGAAACAACACTACAAAGCCTACAACAGCTAGAAGCGCGATCACACCAGCTTTTAATTCTTTACTGAACTTCACTTGCTAATTTTTTTCTAATAAGCAAATATAGTACATTTTAAATAAATCTTTTCCTTTATTATTCTGCGTTAAATACAAAAAAAGCGACAAAAAATTTTGTCGCTTTATATCAGTGTGATGATTTTCTTATTGTTGCTGATTTCCCACCTTATTCCAGATTTCGATTCTGTAGTCATCGATATCTGCATTATCCTGAAGGCTCTTCATCCAACCCTGTCCGAACATTCCGGCATTTCTCTGAGTAAGAGATTCCGTGAACTGCTTAAGATCACCAGGCTGTTTGTTTACCGTCTCAGATTTTTTAATCAGAACATAAACTCCTGTTCCTCCTTCAACCGGATTTGAAAGTTTACCTTTCGCAACACCGAAAGCTGCACCGGCAACTTTAGGCTCCATCGCTCCTGCTACTGAAGGATTCAGCATGTTAACCTGAGCGGATTGTTTCTGAGCGCCAAACAATTTAGCAATCTGATCCAGGCTGGAAGCTTTAGCTCCTGCAATCTTATCAGAGATTTGTTTCGCTGCCAGTTTATTTTTAACAATTACTTCAATCTGATCTCTTACCGATTCAGGGTCAGCAAGACCTGCCTCCTGTTTTCCGTTAAGATATACTACAATTTTATCTCCTGTTCCGTCTACGGTAAAGAATTCCGTATCTCCTTTAGATCTTTTCTTGTCGAAAGCCCAGGTTAAGATTTCAGCATCTTTTTCAGTGCCCAAACCTTGAAGCTGGCCTTCAAATCTCTTAGCCGCTTTAGGATTGGAGAACTGGTAATTTCCTTTCTTAGCAATATTCACAAAATCGTTGAAAGATTTCCCCTGAACCTGCTGAATGAATTTTCTGGCTTTTTTATCTGCTTCAGCTTCTGTAGCATCTGATGCTTTGATAGCTTTCACTAAGTTAGCAACTTTATATCCCATAGATCCGGCTTTTTTATCTTCAATATTGATGATATGGTAACCGAACTGTGTTTCCACAACCCCTGTTGCCCCCTTAGGGTTATTGGCAAGGTAGGTAAGGAATTCCGGAACAAATGGAGTTTCCGGAGTCGTCCATCCAAGACTACCTCCCTGAGCTGCAGAGTTTGGATCACTGGAAAGTTTTAAGAATTCTGTAAATTTAGCCGGCGTTGATTTTACAATCGCTCCGATAGAATCTGCCAACTTCTTGGCCTCTTCTTTGGATCGGGTTACTCCTTCACCGGCAGGGCTTCCTTTGAAAGCAATAAGGATGTGTCTGGATAATGTAGAGTCAGACGTCTTTTTTCCAACAAGTTTAGAAACTACATAAACATCTCCTTCCTTATATGGGCCAAATGTCTGTCCCACTGCTGCAGTAGTGATCTGATCTTTTATCGTCGGAGGCAATTGTGCAGGATTCACGTACTGAGGATTGTATGGCGCATCCGAGTTGGCCATCACAAACATAGAATCGCTTTTTGTATTCTGGAAGTTTTCAGCACCACCGCTGGCATCTGTTCCTCCTGAGTATAGTTTTGTAATATCTTTCAGCACTGCTGCATCATCTGCAGCACTTGGCTTAGACGGAAAATATACGATACCGATATTTCTGCTAGGCTCAGCTTTAAACATTACCGGATGCTTTTTGATATAGTCTGCAAGATCCTGTGTGGTCACATTGATCTTCGTTTTCTGAAGATAGGCAGCATAATCAATTTTCACAAAGTCGATATCAGCAAGCTGATCTCTCTGCTTCATTAATTCTTCGGCTTCTTTCTTACCTGTAGTAATCCCTGCTGAAATATTGGTAAACACCTGTCTTGCCATCAGTCTGTACTCAATAGTCTTTCTTGTTTTCAACCATTGTGTATACCCTTGAGGATTGGTGTTTTTTAATGTTTCAATTTCTTTTTTAAGCTCTTGAGTTTTAAAGTTACCTTTTTCATCAAACAACTGCTGATTCTGAGCAAACATCTGATCATACTGGATCTGATTCCAGAAATAATCATCGGTCATTTCAAAGCCCAGTTTCTCAAACTGCTGCTTGATCAGCTTAGATTGTACAAGTAACTGCCAAGCCTGCTCTTCAAGACCATTTTTCGGACGACCTTGCTGCTCAGACTGCTGCTGCAGCACGAAAAGCTGATCATTAAACTCTTCGCGGGTGATTTTCTCACCGTTTACTTTTCCTAAAATGTCAGGATTTTTACCAAAAACCTTGTCGATACTATCGGGATTCACCAGGAACGCCAAAAGCGCTAAGGCTATTACTCCCATTAAAAGCCAAGGCTTACTCCTAATCTGTCCTAAAATTGCCATTTTATAAATTATAGTTTTTTATCAGTTTGCGAAAATACACATTTTTAAGAAATTACAGAAGCAGAACTTCCTTAATTTGATTTTAATTCTTAAAGATTATTTAAAAAAGGAAATTTTGACCATATTTTTTAGCAAAAAATGAATGGCATAAGTATTGTGCATTTTAGAACATTATAATATGCCACACGTTTTCAGAGCATCTTATAAAAAATCCCTTTAACGATAAAAAACGAAGATGACAATTTGTCATTCGATTGACTATGACAGAATTTGAAGATATTAGTTTAGAAGAAATGATCAGTGACGGTTTTGATATTGTAGCTGAAGAAATCAATCTTTCCGACTTTTCGGAGACTGATAAAAATTCCGAACAGAAAATATTCCCTATACTTCCCGTAAGAAATATGGTCATGTTTCCCAATGTGGTAATTCCTATTACAGCAGGGAGAAAAACCTCAATACAACTGCTTGAGGAAGCCCAGAAGAATGGGGATTTCATCGGCATTGTGAGCCAGAAGAATTCGGATATGGAGCAGCCTGATGAAAAAGATATTTATACAACCGGCACCCTGGCCAAGATCATCAAGATCATCAGACTGCCGGAGGGTAATATTACTGCTATTACGAAAGGTTTTCACAGATTCAAAATCAAAAAAATCCTGGACAAGCAGCCTTATTTCAGAGCAGAAATATCAAAATTAAAAGATACAAAGCCGAAAAATCAGGAAGAATACGAGGCACTGCTTGAAAATGTCAAAGAGCTTGCTCTGAAGATCATCGAGCTGGACCCCAATATTCCCAACGCAGCCAATTTTGCGATTAAAAACATCAACAATAATGACGATCTGCTGAATTTCATCTGCACCAATGCCAGCTTTCCGTCTGTGGAAAAGCAGAAGCTCCTGGAAGAAAAAAGCCTCATGGAAAGAGCCAACAAATGCTATGAGATGATGCATGAGGACTTCAGAAAACTGGAACTTAGAAACCAGATCCATCAAAAAACGTCTAAAGATCTTGACAAGCAGCAGCGAGAATATTTTCTGAACCAACAGATCAGAACCATCCAGGAAGAACTGGGAGGAGGTCCTGAAAGTGACGTGGAAGATCTGATTGCCAAGGCAAGAACAAAAAAATGGAATCAGGAAGTAGAGGAACACTTCCAGAAGGAAATCAGCAGACTGCAGCGTCAGAATCCCAATTCCCCGGATTATAATGTACAGAGAAACTACCTGGATTTCTTCACAGATCTTCCATGGGAGACCTACACCAAAGATATTTTTGACATTGTGAAGGCAGAAAAAGTATTAGACAAGGCACATTTCGGACTTGAAGATATTAAGAAAAGAATTCTGGAGCACATGGCTGTTTTAAAACTAAAAAACAACATGAAGTCACCCATCCTACTATTGGTAGGGCCTCCCGGAGTAGGAAAAACTTCACTGGGAAAATCTATTGCTGATGCTCTGGGAAGAAAGTATGTAAGATTATCCTTAGGCGGCCTGCATGATGAGAGTGAGATCCGCGGACACAGAAAAACATATATCGGAGCAATGGCTGGAAGGATTTTACAGTCGATCAAAAAAGCGGGAACCTCTAATCCGGTTATCGTTTTGGATG
The DNA here is from genome assembly GCF_003384725.1 of Chryseobacterium pennipullorum. GTDB lineage: Bacteria > Bacteroidota > Bacteroidia > Flavobacteriales > Weeksellaceae > Chryseobacterium > Chryseobacterium pennipullorum. The sequence continues at coordinate 78,670 of NZ_QNVV01000005.1, read as the reverse complement.
AGATTGATAAAATTGCGCAGGGACTTCATGGAGACCCAAGCTCAGCATTACTTGAAGTCCTTGATCCCGAACAAAATAAGTCATTCTACGACAACTTCCTTGAAATGGGATATGACTTATCCAAAGTTATGTTTATTGCAACGGCCAATTCACTTTCTACCATACAAACTCCTCTTCTGGACAGAACAGAAATTATCCAGATTGCGGGCTATACCCTGGAAGAAAAAATTGAGATCGCAAAAAGACATTTAATCAGGAAACAGCAGGAAGAAAATGGTCTTGATATTAAATCATTTAAACTTGGAAACGCTGAACTTAAACACATTATAGAAGCTCACACGTCTGAAAGCGGCGTAAGAAGTCTGGAAAAGAGAATTGCTTCTATTGCAAGATGGGTAGCTCTTCAAACTGCTCTGGTACAAGAGTATGACCCACGAATTTCACTGAAGAAAGTAGATGAGATTCTTGGAGTTCCAAGACCCAGAAGTCTGTCAGAGATCACAGGAGTTCCCGGTGTAGTAACAGGCCTTGCGTGGACCAGCGTAGGTGGTGATATTCTATACATCGAAAGCATTCTAAGCAACGGAAAAGGTGCTCTGACGATGACCGGAAACCTTGGAACGGTCATGAAAGAGTCTGCAACGATTGCTTTGGAATATATTAAAGCCAGACACGATGAACTGGGAATTGACCAGGAAGACCTTGATAAGAAAAATATTCACGTCCATGTTCCGGAAGGAGCAACACCTAAAGACGGACCTTCTGCAGGGATTGCCATGCTTACTTCAATGGTTTCTTCTTATAAAAATAAAAAGGTAAAACCTCACCTTGCGATGACGGGGGAGATTACATTAAGAGGAAAAGTACTTCCTGTAGGAGGAATCAAAGAAAAGCTTCTTGCGGCTACCAGAGCCGGCATCAAGGATGTTATCCTTTGTGAAGCGAACAGAAAAGATGTGGAAGAGATCAAAAAAGATTATCTGAAGAATCTAAAAGTGCACTATGTCAGCAGAATGGAGGAAGTAATTGACATTGCCATCGAAAAGTAAGACGACTTATTAACATATTAACTTCTCAATAAGAAAACACGTCTCCGTAACCGGGGCGTGTTTTTGTTTTTAAAGACTTTACCCCTCAATTCATCATAGGGTGGAATACAATTTGCTTACCTAAAAGAAAACCTGACGGGATGGGGGTAAAAACTTTCTCAATTCCACAGTTTTTTCTTACTTTTATTACACACAGCAGATTTTTAGATTATGAATTTACTTAGACTTCCTTTCCTTGTCAAGCTCACCCTTGTGGTTATATCCATCATAGGTCTTGGCTACCTTCTCGCGTTAGGGCAGAGCATACTGGCACCGTTCTTTCTTGCTTTCCTCATGGCAATGTTGTTTTTACCGACTGCTACGTTTATGGAAAAAAGGCTAAGGTTTCCGAGATCAATGTCAACAATGACCTCTGTTTTTGTTATGCTGATTATTCTGAGCGGACTGATTTATTTTTTTAGCTCACAGCTTTCTGACTTCAGCAAAGATCTGCCTCACCTCAGAGAACAGTTTACCACCATTTTCAACGATCTTCAGCACTGGGTATCAAAAACATTTAATGTAAAAGTAGATGAACAGGTAGACTATATCAACCAGGGACTGAACAAGCTCCTGTCGTCATCCGGTGCCATCTTAGGTTTTACTTTCGGAATATTTTCTACAGGATTTGGATTCATCATTTTCTTCACCTTGTTTTTTATTTTTATTTTAAATTACAGAAGGCTGCTTAATAATTTTATTGTTACTGTTTTCAACGAAAGACATAAAGCCAGCGTGCAGGAAGCCGTGACTGAAATCCGTATCATGACGAAGAAATATATTTTCGGACTTTTTCTTCAGGTAATTATTGTATCGGTTCTTACTTCTATTGTATTGACTGTTTTAGGAGTAAAATATGCAATCTTGCTTGCCGTTTTAACCGGGTTATTAAATGTGATTCCCTATCTTGGAATTTTTATATCACTCCTTATTTCCTGCTTTATTGCATTTGCTACCGCAACTCCATCCACGTGCATTTACGTAGCCCTTGGATATATAGCGATTCATGCCATTGACGGAAATATTGTCCTGCCTTTTGTAGTGGGTTCAAAAGTAAAGATCAATGCCCTGTTTTCTTTTATCGGTATTCTTCTGGGTGAGCATCTTTGGGGAATTGCAGGAATGTTTCTGTGTATTCCGGCTATTGCCATCATTAAAATTATCTGTGAAAGAGTAGACGGGATGAAACCCTGGGGAAAACTTTTGGGTGAAGAACAGAAACCTAACAAAAAGAAGAAAAGCTATAAGATCTCGAAAAATATTACGCTCAAAGAGATGGATTAAAAATAACTAACTGAATACCTTCATTTAAAGAATAAAAACAGAAAAAAGACTGCCTTGACAAAAGACAGTCTTTTATTATTTTGCTAAGGCAGCGCACATAATGGGCTCATTCCGTTGGGACAGGTTTCTGTACACAGAATATAGGTTTGTGAATCAGGACAATATCCTCGGTCAGGTTCCGGTGTTCCTCCTCCACCAGGCCCGCCTCCTAAACAAGGGTGGCCAGCCGGAATTTTGCATGGGCATCCTACAGGACCTATATCACATAATCCGATACCTGCTCCGCCTTGAATTTCCCGCAAATCAATACGGTTTAATTTTTTAAGATTTTTCAACATAATATGAATTTAATTTGTTTCTCAAATATAAAAAATTAAATTATTCAAAAACCACCATTAACCTATCATTAACATAGTAATAATTAATTTTCACCATCATTTGATAAATGAATACTATTTTTATTTTACATTTACTATAAAATCTTCATTATGAAAATTGTAAAATTCATTCTATGTCTTTTATTCGGAATTATGTTTATTAATGCCGGATTAAATAAATTTCTCAATTACAGCCCTACACCGAAACTTACTGAAGCACAGCTTAAAATTTATGCTGCTTTCGGAGAAATTGGCTGGCTGCTTCCATTAGTGGGCGCTGTAGAAATCATTGGTGGGTTATTGTTTATTTTTCCTAAAACAAGAGCGTTAGGAGCCATCATTATTCTCCCTGTAATGGTAGGAATTGTTGTTCATAATCTATTCAGAGATCCGTCGACAACGGGGATCATCATTTCTGCTGCCTTGTTTCTGATTAATATCTGGATCCTTATTGACAACAAGGGTAAATATAAAAATCTGGTGGGTTAGATAATATTACAACAGTTAACTGTTTAACAGATCGCTCTAATCTTACCAATCAAAAGAACATTATCCTGAAAAGTATTCCGTAACGCCAATTTTACTCTATTGGATGTCCCAACTACACAAATGCGCTGAATCCTGTAATCGATCGTCCTACGATGAGCGAGTTGATTTCTTTGGTCCCTTCGTAAGAATAGATTGCCTCAGCATCAGCTACAAATCTGGCAACATCATACTCCAGCAAAATTCCGTTTCCACCCAAAACTTCCCTTGCCCTTGAAACGATATCTCTTGTCCTCAGGGTACAGAAAACTTTCGCCAGAGAAGCATGTTCATCCTTTAGAATACCTTCGTCCTGCATTTCAGACAATCGGAAAACCATCGTCTGCATCGCAGTAAGATTGGAAAGCATTTCCACCAGATGCCCCTGAATCATCTGAAATGACGCAATAGGCTTCCCAAACTGCTCTCTTTTTCTGGTGTAGTCCAAAGCACTTTCGTAAGCACCTCTTGCACAGCCGGTAGCCATCCATGCAACCCCTGCTCTGGTCATTCTGAGTACCTTTCCGGTATCTTTAAACGAATTGGCATTCTGAAGACGGTTTTCCTCCGTTACGACACAGTCTTTAAGGGTGATAAGACCATTCTGAACAATTCTCAGGGCCATTTTCCCTTTTATTTTTTCTACGGAATATCCGGGATTATCTTTTTCTACAATAAATCCTTTCACTTCTCCACTATCGAGATCTCTTGCCCATATAATGATAAGATCCGCAAATGTGGCGTTTCCAATCCATTTTTTCTGTCCGTTAAGCACCCATCCCTCTTCTGTTTTTTTGCAAGTCACTGTAAGTCCTCCGGCCGCTCCTGAACCAACCTCGGGCTCAGTAAGACCAAAGGCACCTATTTTCTCAAATTTCTGCATTTGCGGCAGCCACTTCTGCTTCTGCTCTTCTGAACCGCAGATATAGATGGAGCCCATTGCCAGCCCCGACTGTACTCCAAAAAAAGTAGCAATAGACGCATCTATTCTTGCCATCTCCATGGCAATAACACCTTCCATTAGAAAAGGCATCCCAGGACAACCATATCCTTCATAAGTAACACCACAAATATCCAGCTTCTGGAATTTCGGAATCAGCTCAAACGGAAACTCATCTCTTAACCAGTAATGATTGACCAGAGGTTTCACTTCTTTTTCCATAAAGGCTCTTACTTTAAGCTGAATTTCACGCTGCTCAGGAGTCAATGTATGATAGATATCGTAAAAGTCACCATCAATAGGAGGAAGTTCTCTTTGTTTCTTTTCCGGATCGAGCATTTTCATAAGTCCGGAAAGCTGTTTATCATCCAGTTTTGAAAAATTATGCATCAGCTTTGGCAGATCTACTTTTTTAGAAATCGTGTTCAACTGATCAAAATCTATAGATGTGAATAGGTTTAATGCATTTCTGATTTTGGAAAAGGTATTTGACATAATGATATACTGTAATTTTTGGTTTGTAAAAGATAAGCAAAAATTACTCCGAAAACAAGTCATCAAAAAACGCCCTGTTTTACAAAACGCTTACTTTCAGAAATTTACATTAGAATAATTTCTTTACAATCCTTTTACTTCTGATTTTCAAGCATTACAAAAGATCCTGATGGAACTTTGACTCAAGAAACCATTAAAAAATTCATGCTATGAAAACGACTTATCTAACGCTATCACTTTCTACCGTTCTGCTGTTGGGAATTTATTCATGTAAAAAAGGAGAATCTTCCGCTACTGATTACACAGGCTATCAGGCAACAGATTCAGCATCCGCTATGACTTCAGACAGTATTTCTTCTGCTGCGAGTATGAATGTAAAAGACAAACAGTTTATTAAAACAGCTGATATCAATATGGGAGTAAAAGACGTTTATCATGCCACGATCTCCATTGAGAAATCCGTTCAGCAAATGGGAGGTTTTGTTACCCAAAGTAATCTTCGAAGCAATGTTGTTTCTGAAGACACCTATAATACGTCTGATCAGGAAGCTATGCTTATTAAAAAATATCAGACAGAAAATACGATGCAGGTACGTGTACCTACTGAAAAGCTGGGAGAATTTTTAACATCAGTGAATAATGACAAGCTGTTTCTAAACTCAAGGTCTATTCATGCGGAAGATGTAACCGCTAATATCAGATATGCAGAACTGGAAGAGAAAAGAAATCAAAAAACATCAGAAAATATTGGGAAGATTTCAAGCAATAAAGACAAGGTAATTCTTGATGATCAAAACAAATCTGAAGGAAATCTCCAAAAACTCACCAGCATGAATAGGGCAGATCGCCTTACATACAGTACCGTAGACATCTACATCAAAGAGCCTAAACTCCGCGTTGCAGAAATCGCCATTACCAATACCAACAGCATCGACAATAAATACAGATATAACTTTATCTATGATGCAAAAGATGGATTTGTCTATGGGTTTTATCTTATTCAGAAAATTATTGTAACGCTTATTAATATCTGGCCGCTCTTATTAATTGCCAGTGCACTGATCTATTTTTTAAGAAAAAGAAAAATCTCCATACCGGAGCAGACCAGCAAAGAATAACAACATCCTAACCAATTGGTTATCATCATAATTTTAGATTTTGGAACCTCCTGTTTTCGGGAGGTTTTTATTTTTTAAATATAGTATAACGGATATCAGTTACCTTTTGATTACTGCGTAAAGAATAGGAAACCAGAAAAATTTAACAGATGAAAAATGTATTACAACTTGGATTTGCAATGTCCCTCATATCATTTCTGGGGTTTTGTTTTTTAAAAAATCGTTATTTATCATCGTCAAATTTATTTGAGGTTTTATTTTTCCTTAAATTTGCAAATCAGAAATAAATCACTATGGATTTTAATCCATTTCAATCCGATATTTATTTCTGAATCAAAAAAATTCCTGAATATGCTATCAAAAATAAATCCTATACAAACCAACAGCTGGAAAGCCCTTGACGAACATTTCGGAGGAAATGACTTTGACCTGAGAAGCCTTTTCCAGTATAACCCCAACCGTTTTGAAGAATTCTCTTTACAAAAAGAAGACTATCTCTTTGATTATTCTAAAAACTTAATTGACTCCCGAACCAAGGACCTTTTGCTGCAATTGGCTGAAGACTGTCAGCTAAAAGACGCTATTTCCAAAATGTTCTCCGGAGACAAGATCAATGAAACGGAAGGAAGAGCGGTATTGCACACTGCATTAAGGGATTTTTCTGACCGCGAAATTCTTGTAGACGGAGAGAACATCAAGCCACAGATCAAAAGAGTTCTTGACCATATGAAAGCATTTTCTGAAAAAATTATTTCAGGTACACATAAAGGCTTCAGCGGAAAAGATATTACAGATGTTGTAAACATCGGTATCGGAGGTTCAGATTTGGGGCCGGTAATGGTTTGTTCGGCTTTAAAGCATTTTAAAACAAGACTGGATGTCCATTTCGTTTCCAATGTTGATGGAAATCACATTGCAGAGGTGGTTAAAAACTTAAATCCTGAAACCACTTTATTCATCATTGCTTCCAAAACATTTACAACGCAGGAAACGATGACCAATGCCAACTCTGCTAAAGACTGGTTCCTGAAGGCAGGAAAACAGGAAGATGTCGCAAAGCATTTCGTGGCTTTATCCACTAATATTGAAGCTGTTAAAAGCTTCGGAATTGCAGAGGAAAATATTTTTGAGTTCTGGGATTGGGTAGGTGGAAGATATTCGCTTTGGAGTGCCATCGGGTTAAGCATTGTACTGGCTGTAGGATACGAAAATTTTGAACAGCTGTTAAAAGGAGCCTTTGATACTGACCAACATTTCCAGACGGCAGATTTTTCTGAAAATGTTCCTGTTTTAATGGGACTTTTAGGAATCTGGTACCGAAACTTCTATGCCGCCACAACCTATGCTATATTGCCATACTCTCAATATTTGGACCGCTTTGCTGCCTATCTTCAGCAGGGAGATATGGAAAGCAACGGAAAGTGTGTAGACAGAAACGGTGAATTCGTAGAATATGAAACCGGCCCGATCATCTGGGGAGAACCGGGCACCAATGGGCAGCATGCCTTTTATCAACTGATCCATCAGGGTACAGAATTGATTCCTGCTGATTTTATTGCGTATGTAAAAAGTTGTAATGAGGTTTCAGATCATCAGGAAAAACTGTTAGCAAATTTCTTCGCGCAGACTGAAGCTCTTGCTTTTGGTAAAACGGAGGAAGAGGCAGAAGAAGAGCTGAGAAGTTCCGGCAAGTCTGACGAGGAAATAGAGAGACTCTTAAACTACAAGGTATTCCATGGAAACACACCGACCAACTCTATATTATTCAAGGAATTAACTCCCTTTTCATTGGGTCAGCTAATTGCCATGTATGAGCATAAAATCTTTGTACAGGGAGTGATCTGGAATATCTTCAGTTTCGATCAGTTCGGTGTTGAGCTGGGTAAAGTTTTGGCTAATAAAATTCTTCCTGAACTTGAAAACAATTCCCCCGTCACTTCTCATGACAGTTCCACCAACGGGTTAATTAATTATTATAAAGGAAATAAATAGCAGATGTCTGCATTACGATCATATTATTATAAACTGCCTCCCGGCTTAAGACTTTTGGGAAGGAAAATTTATTATTTCCCTATAGATCTCTATGAAGGAATTACCGGAAAAAGAGCTGAAAACGAGCCTAAAAAAGGGGACATTTATGTGGGAAGCAGCGACTTCATTCCTCATGGGATCCGCCAGATGAATGTATTGAAAAAGTACATTGCCCTCCGAAGTAGCGATCATGTTCTGGATGTGGGATGCGGAATAGGACGCACTGCTGTTGCCTTATCCGGATTCATTGATAAAGGTACATATGACGGTTTTGATGCGGTGGAAAAAGGGATCAGATGGTGTGATAAGCACATTCATAACAAATACCCGAATTTCAATTTTAAGTTTACCCCAATATATAATGATCTGTACAATACTTTTAGCCAAAAGGCAGAGCATTTTACATTTCCATATAACAATGCCCGTTTTGACAAAGCATTTCTGTTCTCGGTATTTACTCATATGCAGATCCCTGAAATCAGAAGATATCTGCAGGAAATCAGCAGGGTTCTAAAAGGCGACGGCCAGTGTCTGGCTACCTTCTTCCTGTATGATGATGCTGAAAAAAATGGAGGAAGCATGCATTTTCCCTATCAGTATGAAGGTTACAAGCTGATGGATGATAAAGTAACGGCTGCGAATATTGCGGTAAGCATTCCACTGTTAAACCAAATAGCCTCCGATGCAGGCTTGAAAGTCACGACTGTAAAAGGTGGCTACTGGAGAAATGATGTACAAAAGGAAAATGCTGACGAATTTCAGGACATTGTTGTATTTGAAAAAATCTAATCTAAAATAAAGTAAAAAAAGTAAAAATGGCAGAAATTCTTGACGGACTTAAAGTATCCAAAGAAATAAAAGCAGAGATCAAGTCTGAAGTAGAAAAAATCCTTGCAGGAAAAAGAAGAGCACCCCATCTGGTTGCTATTCTTGTTGGAAACAACGGAGCGAGTAAGGCTTACGTAAATGCGAAAGTAAAAGACTGTGAGGAAGTAGGATTTCAATCCAGTTTGATTAAATTTCCAAGCACAGTTTCCGAATCCGAATTATTGGAAAAAATCGACGAACTGAATAAATCCAAAGCGGTAGACGGATTCATTGTACAGTTGCCTTTACCAGATCAGATTGATCAGGAAAAAATCATCAACGCAATTGACCCTAGAAAAGATGTGGATGGTTTCCACCCGGAAAATTTCGGAAAAATGGCCCTGGAAATGGATACTTTCTTACCTGCAACTCCTTTCGGGATCTTAACTTTACTGGAAAGATATAATATCGAAACCAAAGGAAAAGACTGTGTTATTATCGGAAGAAGCAAAATTGTAGGAAGACCGATGAGCATCCTTATGGGAAGAAAAGATTTCCCTGGAAACTCCACGGTTACCCTAACCCATTCCTACACTAAAGACATTGAAGAATATACTAAAAAGGCAGATATTGTCATTACAGCGCTGGGAGATCCCCACTTCTTAAAAGGAGAAATGATCAAAGACGGTGCAGTGATTGTTGACGTAGGGATCACAAGAGTAGATGACGATTCTCCCAAAGGCTATTACCTTGCCGGTGACGTAGATTTTGACAGCTGTGCAGCAAAAGCAGGTTGGATCACTCCGGTACCTGGAGGGGTGGGCCCCATGACAAGAGCAATGTTGATGAAAAATACCATCATTGCCTACAAGACTTCGGTCTATAACGACTAATTTTAAAATGAATAAAGAAGAAGATATTTTATTAAAAGAAGGTAAAATGCTCCCCGTAATGGAGCATTTTTACACTTTACAGGGAGAAGGAGCACACACCGGAAAAGCCGCCTATTTCATTAGACTGGGAGGCTGTGACGTGGGATGCCACTGGTGTGATGTAAAAGAAAGCTGGGATCCCAAACTTCATCCACTGATGAGTGCCACAGAAATTGCAGAAACGGCAGCCAAGCATTGTAAAACGATCGTACTTACCGGTGGCGAGCCACTGATGTGGAATCTGGAGATCCTGACCTCTAAGCTGAAAGACCTGGGGTGTACCATCCATATTGAGACTTCGGGAGCTTACCCTATGAGTGGCCAACTGGACTGGATTACGCTTTCGCCAAAGAAAACCGGGATGCCGAAAGAAGAGATCTACCAGAAAGCAAATGAACTTAAAGTTATCGTTTTCAATAATCACGATTTTGCATTTGCACAGGAGCAGGCTGCAAAAGTTTCTGAAAACTGCAGGCTTTATCTTCAGAGCGAATGGAGCAAACGAGATGACATGTATCCGAAAATTACAGATTTCATTCTGGAACACCCGGAATGGCAGGCTTCTGTTCAGACTCACAAATATCTGAACATCCCTTAAAAATACGTACATTAGCTAGCCGTCTCCGTTATAATACTGATTGATGCAGAGAATTCGATACTCAAGATATTTAAAATCGATTATCCTTTTGCTTGACCTTCTGGTTATAGCAGCTGTATTTATATTCTTTTTTTTAAGCAGAAATCAGCATACGGTACATGACAAAGATATCTGGTATGAAAATTCTTTTCCTTTGCTTTTGCTGATCTCTTTTTGGATTTTACTAAGTGGAAGAACAAAAATCTATAATATCCGGAGAAATCTCACCTATACTATTTTTATAGAACGTATCGTAACCCATTTTCTGCTGTTTGTGCTTGGTCTCTTGCTGATTAGAAAAGTAAGCAACAATAAATTTTTCAGCTCGGAACTTTCATGGCTGTCATTGTATTTGTTTTCTTTCATCCTGCTTACAAAATCTCTTATCTATTTTGGAATAAAATACCTGAGATCATTAGGGGTGAATAACAGGAATGTTATGTTTCTCGACGAGAATACTTCCACGAATATTCTTAAAAATATTTTAACGGAAAGAAAAGATTATGGCTATAAAATTTTCGATTATCACCCTCAAAACATCCATCTAGACGAACTTCAGTCTTTCTGGAAAAATAATGGGATTCATACCTTGTTTTTACCTCTTGAAAACACATTTGATCCTAAAACAGAAGATGAAATCTTCAGATTAGCGGAAGCAAACAAGGTTCATATTTCACTGATTCCCAACATTTCACAAATTGACCTCTTTTCCTATGACTTGGGATACGTGCAGACACAGCCGGTTTTAAACCAAACAAAATACCCGTTGGATTATTACAGCAACTACCTTTTAAAAAGGCTTTTTGACGTTGTATTTTCCATTGTGGTGATCTTAGGAATTTGCTTGTGGCTGTTTCCGATCATTGCCGTTCTTATCAAACTGACATCAAAAGGGCCGGTTTTTTTCGTGCAGAAAAGATATGGTTTTCATGAAGAGGTTTTTAACTGTATTAAATTCAGGACTATGGTGGTTAATGATGAATCTGCCACAAGTACCACGCGTGAAAATGATTCCAGAATCACCACAGTCGGGAAAATTTTGAGAAAAACCAGCTTTGATGAGCTTCCACAGTTCATTAATGTTCTGAAAGGGGAAATGTCTGTGGTGGGCCCCCGCCCTCATATGCTGTCTGTAGATAATTACTATAAGCCCAAAATCGGAAGATACAGCTTAAGAAGTATGGTAAATCCGGGCATTACAGGGCTGGCGCAGGTCAGCGGACTCCGTGGTGACTTTGGTGATGTGGAGGTTGAAATGAAAAAAAGAGTGCTTGCCGACGCATTCTATGTAAGGAACTGGAGTTTTGTATTAGACCTGGTGGTTATTTTGAAAACGATCTTACTGGTCATTGGTGGTGACAAAAACGCAAAATAAGGCTGTAGCCCGGGTTATCAACCGGGAAAATTTTAACATTAAACCTACGTTTAGTCTTAATTACAACCTTAGCCTAATTCAATAAAAAAGTCTAATTTAGCAGTATGTTAAAAAAGTTTTTCACAGCAGTAGGAGAATACATGATCTTACTAGGTAAATCCTTACAGAAACCCCAGAAAATGAGGGTTTTTTGGAAGCTGTTCATGAGAGAAATTAATGATTTGGGAGTAAATTCTTTCGGGCTTGTGGTCTTCACTTCCATATTTGTGGGGGCTGTAGTAGCTATTCAGATGTTCAATAACTTTGATGCATCCTCATTCCCCATTCCGCCTTCATTCGTAGGATATGCAACAAAAGCCGTACTGGTTTTGGAATTTGCTCCTACGATTATCAGCTTAATTCTTGCTGGTAAGGTAGGCTCGTATATTGCTTCCAGCATCGGAACCATGAGAGTGTCTGAGCAAATTGACGCTTTGGATATTATGGGGGTAAATTCACCCAACTTTCTGATATTTCCAAAAATCATTGCATGTATGATTTTTAATCCACTTCTTATTGCCATCAGTATTGTATTCGGTATTGGCGGAGGATATATTGCCGGTATTTTAACAGGAAACTGGAATGAAAATGACTATATCGTGGGAATTCAGATGTATATGCCCAACCTGTTTATCTATTACGCATTTACCAAAACCATTGTTTTTGCTTTTATCATTGCAACGGTTCCTGCTTATTTCGGATATTTTGTGAAAGGCGGCTCTCTGGAAGTAGGTAGAGCCAGTACACAGGCAGTGGTATGGACAATGGTATTCATTATCATTTCCGAATTAATTTTAACCCAATTAATATTAAGCTGATGATTGAGGTAAAAGATCTTAAGAAAAGTTTTGGAGATGTTGAAGTACTTAAGGGAATTTCAACCACATTTGATAAAGGAAAGGTAAACTTAATCATCGGTCAGAGTGGATCAGGAAAAACAGTTTTTCTAAAAAGCTTACTGAATGTATACGATCCTTCATCAGGTGAAATCCTTTTTGATGGCAAAGACATTAATACGATGAACAGAGATGAAAAGCAGCACCTGCGTTCCGAGATCGGAACGGTATTCCAGGGAAGTGCTCTATTTGATTCTCTTACCGTGGAAGAAAATATTATGTTCCCGCTCGACATGTTTACCAATCTCACCTACAGAGAGAAAAAAAGAAGGGTTTTCGAAGTAATAGGCAGGGTACACCTGGATAAGGCTGAAAGAAAATATCCTTCCGAAATCTCAGGGGGAATGCAGAAAAGGGTGGCGATTGCAAGAGCTATTGTCAACAATCCCAAATATCTGTTCTGTGATGAGCCTAACTCAGGGCTGGATCCCTATACTTCAAAAATTATTGATGACCTTCTGTATGAGATTACAAAAGAATATAACACAACGACGATCATCAATACCCACGACATGAATTCTGTCATGACAATTGGTGAAAAAATTGTGTACCTTAGACTTGGAATCAAAGAATGGGAAGGGAATAAGGAGATCCTGATTACTGCAGGCAATAAAAATCTGATCGATTTCGTTTATTCTTCAGAACTGTTTAAGGAGCTGAGAGAATATTTACTTGAGAATAATAAAACAATTGAAAATACAATTACAAAAATAGATGATAATGAAAAAGGTACTTAGTGTAGCATTAATAGGATTTTCGATGTGGGCTTCTGCACAAATTTCACTGGCAGGTAAGGCCAACATTATTTTCCCTACGGGTTCACCATCATGGTCTAATATAAAAGGAACTGTGAACGATGCTATTGAGGGAACAGGAAAAAACAATGTAGGTTTCAATGTGGGGCTTTCATTAAAGGTAGCTCTTCCAACGTCGTTATTCCTGATGCCGGAAGTGTACTATACTCATTTTAAAAATGAGTTCACTACTGAAAATACTACTTTTGATGTTAAAAGCAACCGTATTGATGTACCGGTTCTTTTAGGGTACAACCTTTTAGGAAATATGCTGGGGGTTTTCGTAGGACCTGTCGGAAGCTTTAATTTAAGCAAAGACAATACATACAACGATTTTCAAGAGAATGCTAAAAATGATTTTACAGTAGGATATCAGTTTGGTGCACAACTGGAAATCAAAAAGCTTATCGTCAATGCAAGATACGAAGGAGCATTCAGCAAAGACCAGAGAAACTTCATCAACCGCGTTTCCGGTTCGGAGATCAGGTATGATAACAGACCTAACCTGTTTATGGTAGGTTTGGGATATAAATTTTAAACAACGATCGAAAATAACAACTTGAAACCCTCGGATTAGATTTGAGGGTTTCTATTTTGTCTTTCAAGTTCTGCCTGACGCTGGGCAATATCAGCAGCCTGCTTTTCCAGCTCTTCTTTATCTTTCTGCAGTTGCTTGAATTCCTTTTTCTTCTGCTCTTCCCGTATTGCAGTCCCTTTGCTCAGGTATCCCACAAGTCCGCCGATGATAAGGCCAATACCAACCCCTGCCATCATTCCCATAATATGAGAGATTTTTATTTGTTCTACGGCAAAGTCTGTGGTAAGATAAAACAGTAAAGCGGAAACAGCTAAAAGGATAAGTCCTGTGATTGATAAACTCTTCATAATATTGTGTTTAGGTGGTTATAAAAAAAGCCTTACCAAATTTACTAAAAATTTAATAAGGCTTACTCAAGATTAAAATTCTAATTATATTTTTCCTCCCGCAGCCTTATAATATTCCAAAGCTTTCGGTAAATCTCTATTGATATCTGAGATCCTTGTTTCAGGACTTGGGTGAGTAGACAAGAATTCTGGCTGTCTGGATCCTGAAGAGGCGGCTTCCATTCTGTTCCAGAAAGGTACTGCTGCTCTCGGATCATACCCTGCCATCGACATCAGGTAAAGTCCCATTTTATCGGCTTCAGACTCCTGTCCTCTTCCATATTTCAATAAAGCGACTTGTGAGCCGATAGGATATACCTTTTGAAAAACACTAGCCCATTGAGCATTGGAAATGGTTCCCCCAAGAATAGCCCCCCCATACTGCGCTACCATAGCCTGAGAAATACGCTCATTACCGTGACCTGCCAATGCATGGGAAACTTCATGTCCCATTACGACTGCAAGCCCGTTATCGTCCTTGGTAACGGGTAAAATACCTGTGTAAACAGCCACTTTACCTCCCGGCATACACCACGCGTTCAGTTCATTACTCTGCAAAAGATTAAATTCCCAGCTGTAATTGGCAAGATCTGCCGATCTGCCAATACTCTGATAATATCTTTCTGCAGCATTTTTTATTCTGTTCCCTACGCTTACCACTCTCTTAGCATCTGCTGTACCGGAAATCACTTTACCTTTAGACAATGTCGTTCTGTACTCCTGTGAAGACATTGTTAAAATTTCTGAATTATTAGCCAGCTGTAAAGACGACCTTCCGGTGATCGGATTCGTAGTACAGGCGGCAAAGGTCAGAGCAACAGCTCCCATTCCTAATAGATGTGTAACTTTCATAGTTTGAGTGTTAATAAGTCAACCTTAACAATTTTTATTCCAAAATATCTCAGAACGAATATATTTGCATACATTTTGCTGTTTATTTTGAATAATTATCTCAATCATGAAAAAGTATATTTCCCTTATAATGTTTTTTGGATTTCTGTTCTTTTTTCAGAGCTGTGCATCCCAAGGTTCTGCAGATTCAAAAACAGTGGATGCGCTGGTGAATTCACAGGACTTCACATTTCATGCGCAGCGAGCTAATCCTATGAATTATGATGTAATTAATGTAATGAACTCCATACCGAATTCCACGGCTGCAAGAATGCTGGATCTCAATGGAAATTATACAATAGAAATGAGTAAAACCAACCTGGAAGTGGTCCTTCCTTATTTCGGAAGAGTATTCAATCCGAGCTACGGTGATACCAGCAGTAACAGCTACAGGTTTACTTCAAAAGATTTTAGTGTGAAGCCGTCTCAAAGTAAGAAAGGGAAATGGATGGTAATGATCAAACCTAATGATGTAAAAAATGTTGACGAGATCAATATTGAAATTTTTACCAACGGTAAAGCATTTGTTTATATACGAAGTAACGACAGGCAGCCTATCACCTATAGTGGCTACGTTTCCAAAAGAGTGGTTAAACAGGAAACAGACAATCCTTAATCCCTATTTTTGATCAGATAAGAATTTTTCTACAAATAATTTTGCTTCAGTACTTGGATTGGAAACCATTTCTGAAGCATTTTTTTTATGCATCAGATAGGCTTCTTCCACAGAATTACTTTTTTTCATCAGGGATAAGATATATTCCTGAACCCAATACTCGAAACGTTTTTCAGCCTGTTGGGTTCGTACCTCATCAAAACGGCCGGTTTTCTTTTTAAGCCCGATAAATTCACTGATCGTATCATAAATTTCCTGCAGTCCTTCATTATGAAGGGCTGACCCCAATAAAACAGGAATCTTCCAGCCTTTTTCCTTGGGTGGAATAAAGTCCAGAGCTCTTTTGAGTTCTAATCTGGTATTTTTAGCTTTCTGCAAATTGTCCTGATCCACCTTATTAATAAAAATAAGGTCTACCATTTCCATTATTCCACGTTTTATTCCCTGAAGTTCATCACCGCCTCCAATAATTTTAAGAAAGAGGAAAACGTCAGTAATATCTGCGACCAGAACTTCTGACTGTCCCACTCCAACGGTTTCTATTAAAATATAATCGTATCCGGCGGCTTCACAGATCATCATGGTTTCAAAAGTGGTATTGGCAACACCTCCTAGAAATCCGGAACTCGGGGAAGGCCGGATAAATGCATTTTCTTCCCTGGCCAGTTCTTCCATTCTTGTTTTATCACCCAAAATACTTCCTTTATTAAGGGATGAACTGGGATCAATAGCCAGGACAGCGACTTTTTTACCTTCAGCAATAGCAAGCCTGCCGAAGTTCTCTATAAAAGTTGATTTTCCTGCACCAGGAACTCCGGTCACCCCTACCCGAACAGAGTGGCCCGTGAAAGGCATTATTTTTTTCAGAAGTTCTTCCGCCTGTAATCTATGCTCTGCTTTTTTACTTTCAGCCAGTGTAATAGCTTTTGCGATCAGACGTTTATTCCCTGACCGTATTCCCGCTATTAACTCTTCTGTAGAAAATTTCATTGTTTCAAAATTAATAATTAAAAAGCGAATGATCAATAGCCAGTGAGGAATGAGCTCAGAAAAATAACAACGTGTCTTTTTGGATTCATTATTCGTCAATTTTTAATTTTTATTTCTTCTAAATTAAAAATACATCGCTCTGTATCAGCGGCCTGTGGAATTGATTACATTTGTTATTCAACAATAATAAGAAAAATGAAAAAACTCATTGCTGCGGCATTATTCACATTTATCCTGTTAGTTTCCTGTACACCGCAAGCTTCAACGGCTCCCGCTATTCCTGGAACGGCGTTTTCCACAGCAGAGCAGATTGCCCAGGGAAAAACGATTTTTGAAAATTCATGTGGTAAATGTCACAAACTTCCGGATCCGGCTTCGCACAATCCTGTACAGTGGGTAGGCATCATGAATTCAATGGCTCCAAAGGCAAAGCTGACCGATGAGCAGCATCAGTGGGTATACGATTATATTGTTTCTGGGAAAAAATAAAGATCAAACAAAAATAATACGGTATGAAAAAATTAATTTTAACGAGTATCGCAGCATCGGCATTTCTTGTATCCTGTGGTCCGAAAAGCACAGCTGTAACAGGTCCCAAGTACACGGCATCCGAACAGCTGGCTCAGGGAAAAACAATTTTTGAAAACTCTTGTGCAAAATGCCACAAACTGCCTGAACCTACCAAGCATGACAACCAGGGATGGATCAAAACGTTAAACCGTATGGCTCCAAAAGCCAAGCTTAATGATGACCAGCATCAAATGGTTTACGATTATCTGATTTCTGTAAATAAAAAATAAGCTTTCTTTGGAAAGCTTATTTTTTATTTTGTATCCTGTTCAACAGAGTTTTTATCTTACGATCAGCTTTTCAAGCTGTGTTTTATCTCCCTGCTGAATGTGAACCATATACACTCCTTTCTGGAATCCTTTTGTAGAAATGGCCTTTTTTGAACCGGATTCCCTGGAATCAGACAACAACAGCTTACCAGACATATCAAACATTTTAATCTTAACTTCTTTAGAGGACTGATCGATATTTCCTACAAAGAATTCATCATAGGTTGGATTCGGGAATACAATGAATTGGTGATCAGCTGTTTTAACATCCTGGGTTGCAAGAATAGTATCGCATTCCTGTGGAACTGTAAAATCTTCTACCTGATCATTGGCCACCGTCTTTACTCCGGCAGAAGCATTTACTCCCAGCCCCCGTTTGGCAAAAGCTTTCCAGATCATACATTTGTCTGCGCCTCCGTTTCCAACGGCATCAGCCTGAAGAATGGCATCTCGCCCGTCAATAAACGTCGGGCTACAGGCCTGTAGTTTAAGTCCATCTATCACCAGCTGTAAGACTTTGGCATTTCCTGAAGTTGTACTGGCTAAGACGTCACTGTTATATCCATATTTTTCGATATACTTCCAGCTAAGATCCCATAGCATGGTTGCCCATATAAATCCGACTCCATGGGGAATCACTGCCGTGTTTGTTCTCGCATAGGTATAATCATTTATTGAAAAATCCGGAGAATATTTTGCCGGCCTGTTTCCCTCTCCCGTACTAGGCTGGCCTTTTGGATAAGTGCTTACACCTCTTGCAACAGCAGAAGTGTCACCGGGTCTCGTGGTTAGCATCAGTGCAAAATAATCAGACCACCCTTCTCCCATCTGCTCAGTTGTATTTGCTGCTGAAAGACAACTGTATCCCTGTCCTGTAAGCCGATTTGAAATTCCATGACCGTACTCATGGGCTATAATCCCGTTGTCAAAGCTTGAATGCTTAAATCCGCTAAAATCAACATTTAAGGTAGCGTTCATTGTCGTACCGCCATTCAGCTGTGCCACCATGAATTCACCTTCTGTTTTCCCTATATTTATGGCTGGAATCGTTACCTGGTTTCCTGATGTTCCTCCTCCCATGCTTGCCGGAGTATCAGTGGATGGCCTGTATACAATGACTCCAATGGCACCGGCATTTTGTGCATTCAGTACTTTAAGTCCATACTCGCATCCCGTACTGGTCATTATTGCAATTTTATTCGTAAGACTTCCTGCTGCAGGCGCCGTACAGGCATCGGTGGGGACAGACAAGGCAAGATCTCCCGTAACAGGAGGTCCAAAGATAGGCCCGAATGAAGCCCCACCGGTTAATACTTTCGGTCTGCTTACTGCCGTTGCCGGCGCATTGTATTGGTATCTTACAATAGGATCAGCTGCGGTCTGGGTTCTGTCATACAGATACATTTGCATTCTCGGGGCTAAAACCTGAATCACACCTGCAGTTGTAATTCTTTCATATCCTGAGCTGAAATTAGCATTATTCAGGCCACTTCCATCAAAAGCTTCTGCTCTTACCGCATCACCACCAAATCCTCCATTCGTAAAATTATTGGTTTGATAGTTTCTTGCTGTTTCTGTAAATCCGAACTTATAAAATAGGTCATGCATCTTATTGTTCATATAAAATAAATTGGTTACGGCAGCGTCCCTGTAGGCAAATGGGTCGGCATACCGGTCATCGGCAAAAGCATAATTAAAATTCAGAGTACTCCCCCCGTCAGGAGAATATCCCGGGATATTGGCATTGTCCTGATCCGAATACGCATATACGTTATTCCCTCTTGTAATGGTATAATTATTTGTACCATCAGAATGCCATCCTTCAGGAGACGCTGTCAGATCCCATGGATTATTGACGATGGTACGGGTTCCAAATGTTGGCGCTTCCACCGGTAGTGCAAAAATATTATACGAAGCGTTACCAGGTAAAAGCAGATTAGCTGCGCCAGCTGGAGTCTCAGCTTTATAATTTATGGGATGCTGTTCCGTATGGGCATCTGATACGTCAAAGGATGGTCCATGAGAATCCGAACTGTTTTCAAAATTACAATGAAGAGTCATGTTATCTTTACTCAGTATCTCGCCACTCGCAGCATCCATAATAACGTGCCATACATCTGCAGAATTTCCGTCTGAAACGAATATTTCTTTTGAAAGAACATACATTCCATTCTTCTCAAAATATAAATCAGATGAATAATCTAATTTTGAAATTTTGGTGAGTCCCAATTTTTGTCTGATAAAATCTTCCGTAAACCTCTTTGCGTTTTGTGAAGAACCGGCTGTTAAAATATTCCTGCTAAAGTCATTCTTTTCAGAAATGATCTGATCACCTTTTATAATTACTTTTCCCAAAGCATTATATATCCTGAGGCCATCGTAGGTTTGCTGTACATAAACAACAGTAGCTCCAAGGCTTTTTGAAGGATCTTCATTCAGAACAATCACTCCAACTTTATCACTGCTGCTGTTCTTCTGAATCAATTTTCCACTTTTCCGGTAATAGTCCAGAATAAGCTTTGTAGCGTTTTGTGCATTCATTTTGCCAAAGGCAAAGAGAAAGACTACCGAAACCGGAAGTAAAAATAATTTTCTATTCATAAAATTGTTTATTTACAGCAAATCTATAAATTATTCATAACATTGTGATCTATTTTATTAATTTTATGCAAAAAAAAAGAAGATCTAGATGACCTTCTCTTCTTTTTCCATTTTTGGCATTTTTTTCCTGATGAATCTTTCTCTTTCTTTTAATGTAGCGGTCATTTCTTTGCAATAACTAAATCTCTCAGCATTTTTTAAATGTTCCAGCGCTTCGGAATATTCCTCTTTTCTTTCACATAAAAGTGCCTTGCAACGTAGAATATCAGCTTTATCAATTCCTTTGATAGTATAAGCAAAGCCGATTAGTTTTTCTGCTTCGTCATAATCTTCATAATTCAAAAGACATTCAATATAATATTTAGGGATATTCACATTTCCCATATTGTTTTGCAGTGCTTCGTTAAAGAAATTTTTAGCAGTTTCATAATCTTTAAGAACTTCAGAGTATATACGGCCCATCAGGCAGAGGCTGTCTGAATCTTCCGGTTCATAAGACAGAGCATAGTTCAGAGCATCCATACACTCAGAAAGATTGAATGGAAAATAATCTAATGCTTCAAAATAATATTTACTTTTAGTTAAGGTCATTTTTGTAGTTTTTTAATTCATTTTTCAAGGCATTCCTTTGTTTTTTGAATGTCCTGTCTTCGTCATTCTTTTTAAAATCTGTTCCTGAAAATGTACGAACCGGATTTCCACGCTCTACCTGCATCTGAAGAGACCAGGTGTCTTTCAGTTTTCTTTCCAGCTGCTGGATATACACTGCCATTACCTTTTCTTTTAATCTGATAACAGATAGTTTCTTATTTTCCAGCTGTGACCGGGAATCCTGCACAAACACTGTTTCTTTAGAAAGAATGTGAGTAGCACGAACAGCCGTATTCACTTTGTTTACATTTTGACCTCCGCTCCCCTGGCTTCTCGCGCTCTGAAACCGGATATCTTTTTCATTGAAATCTATCATTTTTATATTTTCCAATTCAAAAATTCCGATAAACCAATTGCTTCTTTTATGTAGTTTTCTGAATGTACTTTTTCCTATCCAGCACACGCTTCCCAGCCAGTTTTTTAAAAACAGGTTTACTTCTTCTCCTTTTAAAAGTAAAGTCACTGATTTTAATGTCAGGTTTTCATCACCGTTTTCACGATGAATGATTTCGTATTCTATTGTATTTTGTTTTGCCTCTTCAAGAAAGGTCTTCAGAACCTTGGCTACAACCCATTGACATTCTAAAGGCCCTCTCCCTGAAGTGATCTGTATTAATTTTTCCATTTTATGTTGGCATTTTGCTTAATAAAGGGTGTCCAACAGGATCTATTCCCTTTTGTAATAAATCTTTTGCAGCCATTACTGCCCAGCATTTGTCACTGGAGTGAATATTCCTGTAAAATGAAAGTAAAATGTCAGGTTTCACAACGGCAAAACCATTAGCTTCTATAGTTTCAAGATCATCCCTTTCAAAGAAATCAATCGTAATTCTGTGGAATTTTTCGCTTTCCAATTCTACCGTTTTCTCATACCTGCGAAAGTTTTCTTCACTCGGCAGATGATCATATCGGGTCCATACTTTCTGAAACCCTTCCTGCTGAAGAATGATAACCACCTCTGCTATATTCTCTTTCTTTACAAAAACATCAATATCCTTGTGGTCATGAGCATGCTTGTATTCTGTATGCCCTTTTTCTGACATAAAATGCCATGCCCAGCCTCCTGATAGTATGACTTTACGTTTTAGTTTTTCTAATATTTCAAGTCCGCACCGAATTCTGTAGTCCGGCCAGACTTCACCGTATCTTTTTATATTGTGGGGTGCTCCCATTTTTTTTATTTTTTTAAATTGAACATTCAAAACCTTATAGGTTTTAGAAACCTATAAGGTTGTAAAGTATTACATTGTTTATCTATCCATTCTCACAATTCTCGGCTGGAATGTTCCCAGGATGTCTACCAATTCACTCTGTGCATTCATTACTTCATGAATGTCTTTGTAAGCCATTGGCGCTTCTTCTGCATTTCCGCCCATGAGTGTAACATTTTTCAGTTTCAGCTCTTTTTTGATATCATACTGAGTAAAAAGGCTTCTGCATTCTCCTCTTGAATAGGCTCTTCCTGCGCCATGTGATGCTGAATTAAGGGATTCCGGATTTCCTTTTCCGCGAACAATAAATCCTTTCGCTGTCATAGACCCTGGAATCATCCCCAACTCATTTTCATTGGCAGGTGTTGCTCCTTTGCGGTGAACAATCACTTCTTTACCGTTATGGATTTCTTTCCAGGCAAAGTTGTGATGATTTTCAATTCTGGCTTTGACTCTTCCACCGACTGCTTTTACAAGCCTCCTGTGAATATCATCATGGCAAGCTGAAGCATAGTCACCCGCAAGATTCATAGCAGTCCAGTATTCCAAACCAAGATGAGTGCTTAGATCTAGCCATGCAAACTGCTGCGCTTCCTTTGGTAATGGGCACTGCTCTGTTGCCGCTCTTGAATAATACTGTGCAATTTCTGCTCCCAGCCCTCTTGAGCCACTATGAGAAAGAATACCAAGGTATTTTCCTTTGGGTAACCCAATCTGTTCATCTTCTTCAGTAATTTCAACTTCACCGAATTCTACAAAGTGATTCCCGCCACCCGACGATCCCATTTGTTTGACAGCCTTTCCTTTTAATCTTCTGAGGATCGGAATCAGATCAAAAGTATCTCTTTCAAAGATCTCATGATCTATGTGCGATTTATGGGTTTCATACATCCCGAATTTTGTATGTTCGGCAAGAGCTTTTTCATATTTATCTCTTGCTCCGTCAAGATATGAAACCGGTGTATCCAAAATACTAAGGCTCATTCTACAGCCAATATCCATTCCTACTCCGTAAGGGATTACCGCATTTTCCACTGCCAGAACTCCTCCTATTGGAAGTCCATACCCGCTGTGGGCATCAGGCATTAATGCTCCCTGAGTAGAAACAGGCAGTTTCAAAGCAGTATACAACTGATTTTTTGCCTCTTCTGAGATATTGTTACCAAAAATCTGAAATGAAGAACGCTGCGAATTCAACATTCTTTTTTCAGTTTTTTTGGATGAAAGCAGGGTTTCTGCGATTTGTCCGAAAGTCAGATCTTTTTCAAATTCTTCCGGATTCAGCAGGATTTCCTTTAAAAGAGATTTTACGTGGTGAATATTTTTCGTTGCAAAATTTCTTTTCATGACCTCCAGTGCTACATTTACGCTTTGGTTATTGGGATAACCCAGTTTTAATATATCTTTTCCTTTTAGTTTTAAATTTCCCATTGTTTTTGTTTTAAAATTGTTGGACATCATTATCCATAAAGCTTTCTGCAATCTCTGTTGCAGACATTCTGCAGGTAATATATTTCCTGCTTCTGATAAGATTTTGGTCTTCTTTTTTTGTTCGCCATGACCTTGATTTTCCACCCATAGTTTTGTGGACAATTCCTGTAATTTTATGCTGCCCCAGATAGGATTCCAGTTCTGCATACTCTTTTTCAAGTTCAAAGTCTACAGGCTTATAGTGGGTAATCATATGAGGTCTTATTCTCAGGATAAATCTCCACGGCTCTGTGAATTCATAGTAAGGCTGGTACATTTTCCTGAAAACGCAGTATTCTTCCTGTTTCACAAAATATTGTCTTTCCTTGTGAGTGAGAAAAAAATTGGGATCATTCCAGGACCAGGCAGAAATAGATTTTATTTTCTGCTCTCTTTCTACATAGATTCTTCTGCCGTATTTCTTTTTCTTTTTCAGAAAATGGCGGCTTTCGGAATACATATAGGTATTTATTTTCTTCAAAATTCCTTCGAAGAATTCGCCATCCTCTGTTCTCAGGACATCTTCGCGGACCACAAAAAATCTTACAAATCCTCTCTGATAGGGTTTATCCAGAGGAATCCACGGAATATTTCTTCTGGTGTTCCAAAGTTCATTACTACGTTTTTCCTTTTTTCTTATCTGCTTTATTACATCTTTTCTTATAGTTCTTTTTCTGCTTCGCACGCTTCTAAGACGGTATAGCAGAAGGTTATCATTTTCCATGTTAAGACATAGGGTATCAGACACAACATCCGTAATTACTGATGTATTTTGCATCTTTTCCTTTATCCAACTAAAAAATTAGTTGATATATTGATAATGATGGACATGTATAGTTATAAGATTAAAACCTCATCCTATTTTTGTCCTTAACGACACTAAAAGATTTCGGGGAAACTAGAGTTTGAAATATTGCGCAATAAAAAACCCGAAATCTCTACGACTTCGGGTTTTGATATTTCATTGTACTGTTATTCTATGAATGTACCATACCACGAAGCCTTACCACCATAAGGGGCAATCCAACTGTAGAATTCTGATTAGTTCTGAACATTGCTTCGTTGTTTTAAATGGTTAAACTTGATTTTCAGGTGCAAATATATAAATTTTTCTCAAAAACAAAAAAAAACCTGAACATTATCGTTCAGGTTATATTTATATCATCAGGAATTTAGGATGGTTTAATCTTTTGATCCAAGATCATCCATTGTATCTCCCATTCCTCTGCTATTCGGTCGATAGGTTCTTTCCGGATCAAGGAAGTATACATTGTGTCTTGCTTTTGCGATAATTCCATTATAAACATCTTCCGGAAGACCTGCCGTATCTTTTTTCACTTCACTTTCCGTGTCCTTCTTGAATACTTCAAGAGCCCCTTTTTCATTCAGAATTTTTTTTGCTTTTTGCGCTTTCTCAAAATCTTCAGCATAGACAATGACATCATGCTTTCCGACGCTATGCTTGCTATAAGCATCTAGCATTTCAGAATCATTTGCAAAAACATATCCCCAAAAGCTTTTTGTTTTCACATCATCCTCATAATCATCCGGGGATGATTCAGTTTCCAATTTTGATTTTGAAACAATGATATCCGCTTCGTTAAAACCTTGATTTTGTAGTTCTCTTTTTACTCCTTCTGCATCTGCGTTTGCAGGAAATATTGAAATTACTGTATAAGCCATATCGTAAATTTCTGTTTAAAAGTACAAAAACCATACAAAAAAAGCCCAGGCCCAGTTATTTAACTTTTATTTAAAAACATATCGAGAATCTCTACGGCACATTTTGGTAGGTTAGTTCCCGGGCCGAAAATAAAATCAGCACCATTAGCGTAAAGGAATTCGTAATCTTGCTGCGGAATCACCCCTCCTACAACAATGGTAACATCATCTGCTCCCAACTTTGCAAGCTCTTCCACCACTTGTGGCACCAATGTTTTGTGCCCTGCCGCCAGTGAGGATACTCCAAGAATATGAATATCATTTTCAACAGCCTGCTTGGCTACTTCTTCGGGAGTCTGAAATAACGGAGCTACATCCACGTCAAACCCCATATCTGCAAATGCTGTGGCTACCACTTTAGCTCCCCTATCATGCCCGTCCTGTCCCATTTTAGCGACCATAATTCTTGGGCGGCGTCCTTCTTCTTCTTCAAACTTCTGTGTCAGATGAAGTGCTTTTTCAAAGTATTCGTTTTTACCGGCATTCATGGCATATACTCCTGAAATTGTTTTAATATTTGCTTTATATCTTCCGAAAGTTTCCTCCATGGCATCACTCATTTCACCAAGAGTCACTCTTCTTCTTGCAGCCTCAATACATAGAGCCAAAAGATTTCCTTTTCCTGTTTTGGCACTTTCACGGATCTCATTCAAAATTTCTGCAACAGCCTCTGCATTTCTCCCTGCTTTAATACTGTTCAGTCTTTCGATCTGTTTTCTTCTCACCTCTGTATTATCAATATCGAGGATTTCTATCTGGTCCTGCTTTAAAGCTGATCTGAATGAATTGACCCCGATGATGAATTCTTCTCCACTGTCAATTTTAGCCTGTTTTTTGGCTGCAGCCTCTTCAATTCTCATTTTAGGAATTCCTGCTTCAATGGCTTTAGTCATTCCTCCTTCCTGTTCTACCTCATCAATATACCTCATTGCTTCTTCAATCATCTGCTGGGTAAGGCTTTCCACAAGATTGCTTCCTCCCATTGGATCGACTACGTCACAAATTCCACTTTCCTGCTGGAGAATGATCTGTGTATTTCTTGCAATTTTTGCAGAATAATCTGTGGGAAGGGCAATAGCCTCGTCCAGAGCATTGGTATGCAGCGACTGGGTTCCACCCAATGCTGATGACAGCGCTTCGATGGCTGTTCTCGTAATATTATTGAAAGGCTCCTGCTCTGTGAGTGACCATCCAGAAGTCTGGGAATGGGTTCTTAAGGCAAGAGATTTAGGGTTTTGGGGATTAAACTGCTTCAGAAGCGTCGCCCAGATATATCTTGCGGCACGCATTTTAGCAATCTCCATAAAGTGATTCATCCCAATTGCCCAGAAGAATGATAATCTGGGAGCAAAATCGTCTACTTTCATACCAGCTTTGATCCCCGTTCTTACATATTCCAGGCCGTCAGCAAGGGTATACGCCATTTCCAGGACCGGAGTAGCTCCTGCTTCCTGCATATGGTATCCTGAAATAGATATGGAATTGAATTTCGGAATATTTTGCGAGGTATATTCAAAGATATCGGCAATGATCTTCATCGAAGGGGCAGGCGGATAAATATAGGTATTTCTTACCATAAACTCTTTCAGAATATCGTTCTGAATGGTTCCTGAAAGCAGTTCCTGCTTTACTCCCTGCTCTTCAGCAGCAACAATATAGAAAGACAAAATTGGAAGCACAGCACCATTCATCGTCATGGACACCGAGATCTGATCCAGCGGAATTTCATTGAAAAGAATTTTCATATCTTCCACAGAATCAATGGCAACACCTGCCTTTCCTACATCTCCTACCACCCTTGTATGATCCGAGTCATATCCTCTGTGGGTGGCAAGGTCAAATGCTACGGAAAGTCCTTTTTGGCCTGCTGCAAGGTTTCTTCTGTAGAATGCATTGGATTCTTCTGCGGTAGAAAAACCTGCGTACTGGCGGATTGTCCAAGGCTTCTGAACATACATGGTAGAATACGGCCCTCTCAGATACGGTTCAATTCCTGGAGAAGTCTGTGTTAGTGATTCGTTTTTAACATCTTTTTTTTCATAAGAAGATGTAAGCTCCAGCCCGTCTTTTTCAAAATTGTAAACCTCTCTTTCCTGAGGGGATACTTTAAAATCAGGCTTTTTCACAGAAATTGTCTTTCGCATTCCAATAATTTTTATCTCCGTAAAGTTAATTTTTTTGAATGAAACACAAAACATCTGTTAACATACAGCCTTTTCTGGAGTTTAAGGGATAAAAAAGTTCTTTGCGAGGTAAATTCTCCCCTTGTGCAGTGTAGCCTGATCATCAATCAGCCAATGCGTAAGCCAATAAAACATTTTCATCATTACATAAAAAAATAATGGCTGATTTTAAAAAATCAGCCATTACATTTAATGTATTAATATCGATAGGTTATTTCATAATTCCCATTTCATATAATGCAAAAGATATTAAGTCCGCGTTCTCGCTAATCACTTGATCTGTAGCTCTACCGGCACCATGACCTGCATTCTTTTCAATTCTCAATAGAACAGGATTTTTACATGCCTGCTTTTCCTGAAGCTCTGCTCCGAATTTGAATGAGTGGGCCGGAACTACCCTGTCATCATGGTCACTGGTGATAATCATCGTAGACGGATAACATGTTCCTGCTTTCACGTTGTGTACCGGAGAGTATGATTTAAGATACTCAAACATCTCTTTGCTGTCTTCTGCAGTCCCATAATCATAAGACCACCCTGCTCCTGCAGTAAATTTATTATACCTCAACATATCAAGTACCCCTACACCCGGAAATGCCACTTTTGCAAGATCCGGACGTATCGTCATTGTTGCTCCTACCAGCAAACCTCCATTTGATCTTCCTGAAAGAGCCATATACTCTTTAGACGTATATCCTTTGCTTTGCAGATATTCTCCGGCTGCGATAAAGTCGTCAAAAACATTTTTCTTCTGTTGCTTTGTGCCGGCATCATGCCATTTTTTACCATATTCACCACCCCCGCGGATGTTGGGAACAGCATAGATTCCTCCATTTTCCATCCAGATGGCATTCACGACAGAGAACGAAGGCTGCAAGCTGATGTTGAACCCTCCATAGGAATACAAAATGGTAGGATTTTTACCATCCATCTTCGTTCCTTTTTTATAATTGATCATCATAGGAACTCTCGTTCCATCTTTTGAAGTATAGAACACCTGCTCGGAAACATAATCCTCAGGATTAAATTTCACTTTCGGCTTCTGATAAATCTCTGACTTCCCAGAATCTGCATTAAATTTATAAGTAGTTCCCGGAGTAATATAGTTGCTGAAAGAATAATAAACATCTTTCTCCTTTTCTTTACCTCCAAATCCGGAAATATTCCCCTTCCCTGGAAGTGTAATTTCCCTGATCAGTTTTCCTGTTTTATCAAACTGCTTTACCTGATCAATGGCATCGATCATGTAAGTTGCAAAGAAATATCCACCACCCGAAGTAATGCCCAATACATTTTCCGTCTGTGGAATCACATCTTTCCAGGTTTCAGGAGCGGGATTGCTGATTGTGGTTTTCACAAGCTTCATATTCGGAGCATCTTTATCTGTAAAAATAAAAAGATCGTCACCTTGCGTATCTACGATACTTGCGTTGATATCAAATCCTTTGACCATCTGTACAAAGTCCCCGCCTTTTTTCAGGTCTTTTACATACAGTTCGTTTCCATTGGTTGCATTGGCTGCAGAAATGATCAGGTATCTCTGGTCTTCAGAAACCCCGGCACTCAGATATCTTCGCGGAGTTTTATCCCCTCCGAAAATCAGCTTGTCTTCAGACTGTTTCGTTCCCAGCTTATGAAAATATACCTTGTGCTTGTCTGTCATTCCAGAAAGCACGGTACCTTCTTTGGGTTTATCATAGCTTGAATAATAGAAACCTTCATCTCCCTGCCATGAAATTCCACTGAATTTTACATCCAGTAATGTGTCATCAATCTGTTTTTTGGTGACAGCATCTATGATGATTATTTTATTCCAGTCACTTCCGCCTTCAGAAATAGAATAAGCGGCAAGATTTCCTTTTTTATTGAACGAAAGGTTAGAAAGTGAAGTTGTTCCTTTATCTGAGAATTTATTAGGATCTAAAAAAACTTCCGTAGTCTTGGTTTTGTTATGGGTTCTGTATAAAACAGATTGTGCCTGCAAACCGTCATTTTTTGAATAGTAGGTATAATCTCCTTCTTTGAACGGGGCTGAAATTTTTTCATAATTCCAGATCTCCTTTAGCTGATTTTTAATTTTATCTCTGAACGGGATTTTTGAAAGATAATTCTGGCTGTAAGCAACTTCTTCATCCACCCATTTTCTGGTTGCTTCAGAATCGTTCTCCAGGTCTCTGAAAGGGTCGGAAACCGCATTTCCAAAATAGGTATCGGACTGATTTCCTTTTAATGCTTTAGGATAGTTCATTTTCTGAGAATAAAAAGATGCTGAAAAAAGTACTCCAGCAGTTAACAATATTGGTTTAAAATTCATAGTGAACGGTTTTTCTCAAAAATACGTAAAGTAAGTGAAATAAAAAAAGTCCCGGAAAGCGGAACTTATATTTTTATTTGATCGTTATCCATCATTCATTTGAGCCAAAACTTTCGAAGTAGAAATCGGTAAGGTTTGTCACAATCTCGTCCGGACTTCCGTTCCAATAATATATTTTGTCCCCTTCTTTGAGTTCATATAAACTGAAATTCTGATCCGTTGTCACTGTTTTATCCGCATTTTTAAAATCCTGAGTTGCCTGAATCAAATATTTTTTCAGATCCTCAGTTTTTATTTTTTTAGGGTCTCCCGCAGGTCCGGACGTTAATTTGGCTGGTACTTTAAAGCTTGCGGAATAAGTGATCTCAGCAATTTTGCTGCCTTCCACATATTCATTGGGTACAACTTTAACCTCTTTAATGGTGAGCTTTGCGGCTTTAAAATTGGCGAACATTGCCGTGAAATACTCCCTGGCTTCTTTTTTACACGCTGATGCTGCAGATTTTGGAAACGCTTCCAGAAAATGATCTACACTGCTGTTCTTCACCTCTTCAGAAGTTTCTTTAAAATTGACCTGATAGGCGTCCTGTCCTTCTACGGTAGGTCTCAGATACTCATTAAGTGTTTTCAATATTGCTTCATCATTATTCACAAAGGTTCCAAAGAACAGTTCAAAAGCTTCGTTAGGTTTCTTTACTTCAGTCTGGGCGGCAACATATTGTCCCATTACGGTAAGCAAAAGCATTAAAATAATTTTGTAATTTTTCATGGTTTATATTGGATTTAATTATTTAAAAAAGAAAAGCCCCCGAAAAAATCAGAGGCTTTGTGCTGTATGATAAAAAACATTAATAGTTTTCTTCTTCTCCTTTCATTTTCTCCGCATTCTCCGCCATAATGACCGCATCAATCATTTCAGCAATATCCCCGTTCATATAAGCATCAAGATTATACATCGATTTATTGATTCTATGATCCGTTACTCTACCCTGTGGGTAATTGTAGGTTTTAATCTTTGCAGAACGGTCTCCTGTGGAAACCATAGATTTACGTTGCGCAGCAATATCGCCCTGTACTTTTTGCAGTTCGATATCATACAATTTTGTTCTTAGCATCTCCATCGCCAATTCACGGTTTGCCAGCTGAGAACGGGCCTGCTGGCAAACAACTACCAGCCCTGAAGGCTTATGCGTCAGCTGAACTTTTGTTTCAACCTTGTTCACGTTCTGACCTCCAGCTCCTCCTGAACGTGAGGTCTGCATCTCAATATCTGCAGGATTCAGTTCGAAATCCACTTCTTCTGCCTCCGGTAAAACAGCAATCGTAATCGCTGAGGTGTGAACTCTTCCCTGAGATTCTGTCTCCGGTACCCGTTGTACACGATGAACTCCTGATTCAAATTTCATGATTCCGTATACTCCTTCTCCCTCCACTTTCATAATCAATTCCTTGTAGCCTTTTGCAGCTTCATTGGAATCTGTCACTTCATGTCTCCACCCCTTTGTTTTAAAATACATGGTATACATTCTGTAAACATCCTCAACGAAAATCGCCGCCTCATCACCACCGGTTCCGGCACGCAATTCTACGATAACATTTTTATCATCTGCCGGATCTTTAGGGATCAGCAATACTTTAAGATCTTCTTCTAATCCGGGAATTCTGGCTTGTGCTTCCAGCTTTTCTTCTTTCGCCAGATCTACAAGATCCCTGTCTGAGCCATCTGCAATGATCTCATCAGATTCTGCAATACTGTCCAGTGCTCCTTTATATTGGTCATAAACTCTAACAATTTTTCCCAAATCACTGTATTCTTTATTCAAAGAAGAGTATCTTTTTTGGTCTGAAATGACATCAGGCTGTATAATAAGGTCTGCAACCTCATTATATCTTTGTTTTATAGCTTCTAATTTTGGAATTAATGATTTAGACATTGTGGAAATTTTGTGGGTGCAAAGATAAGGATTATTAATTCAAAATTAAAGTATAAATTTTTGAGCATTAGGGGTAAAATCATAAAAAAAGAAAAATTTTAGATTTGCCTAGCCCTCTTCAGAACCATCTGTTTCCTTCTTCGTATTACGGGAAAGTTTTCTGTCGAGTATATACAAAAGAATTCCTACTCCTACAATTCCCAGTCCGATCATGCTTTCTTTAGGATTATGGATCAAAGTAAAATAGAGAATATATACACTGAATAGTAGAAAAACAGTGGGGAAAATATAGAAACTATTGGACTTAAATATTTTCCGGTCTTCTTTTTTAAGAAAATATATGGTAGAAATGGCCAGACTCGCAAACAGCTGAAGGATAAAGGCGGTATACACAAATATTTCTTTAAAGCTTCCGGTCAGGATAATAATGGAAGCAATAACTGCGTGGGCAAAAATAGCCCTTACCGGAATTCCTTTTTTATTGCCTGTAGAAAGAGGCTTCCAGATATAGGTCTCTTTTGCAAAAGCCTGCGTAAGCCTTGACCCAACCCAAAGATAGCCACTGATGGTAGCGATAAGCTGTAATGCAATGAATATATTGACTATTTTCCCAAAGGCAGGCCCCAGCATATTGACAGCGGCTTCACCCATTACATCTTCTTTGCCTGCCAGCTGATCTGCCGGAGCGTGTTTCAGCATAATGTAATTCACAAGAATATAGCTTACGGTTACAAAAACAGTTCCTATAATCAGGGATTTGGGAAGGTTTTTCTGTACATCTTTTATTTCCCCTGCAATATAAGACGCAGAATTCCAGCCGGTGTAGGAATAGGTCACAAAAACCAATGAAGTAGCAAAGGCTGGAAGTAACAGCTCATCTTTCCAACTGTTACTGAAATTCAGGCTATTTCCAACCTGTGGGTTTCCCGAAAGACCAACGCCTAAAATCACCAAAACGATAATAAAAGCTACTTTGATAAAGGTGAAAAAATTATGAAATCTGCTTGAGGTTTTTAAACTGAATGACAAGGCAGCAGCAACCAGGCAAATAGCAGCAATGGCAAACCCATTCCCAAAGGAAAACTCAAATACTGAAAGGTATTTTGACATCGCGAGTGCAGCCAGTGCCACAGGTGAAGAAAATCCAATGATTAACGAAATCCAGCTGATAAGATATCCGAATAACGGATGATAAGTCTCTTTAAGATAGATAAAATCACCTCCGTTTCCTTTAAAATGTGAGCCTAATTCGGCATAACAAAAAGCTCCAAACAACGCGAGGACACCACCAATAGCCCAAAGCAGAAAAATACTGAATGTATTGGTTATATCGGACAGCTGAAACCCGAGAGTGGTAAAAATCCCAGTCCCAATCATATTGGAGACTACAATGGCAGCCGCTGTTTTCCAGCCGATCTGATGTGAAACGGTACTCATTAACGGTTAAAAATTAAAATTAAGTCTTCCGAAGAAATAACTTCCCAGTGTTCCCATCTGAACCGGGGCATATTTAAATACTCCATAGTATGAATTTTTGTAAATCTGAAGGTCAGGAAAAACATCAAATACATTGTTCGCTCCCACTGTAAAATTGATATTCTTTGTGATATCATATCCAATACTGATATCTGTAACCACCTTCGGAGAAAATCCCTGAACCTCTCCAAAAGGAAATCCGTCTCTTATCACCTTACCAAAATAGGTATTTCTTACAAGAAAACTAATTTACCGGCTCCATAATTCAATCCTAAAGACGCTTTTGTCTTCGGGGAGAGGGTTTCAATGATATTAACCTGATCGGGGCCGAAATACTGCTCACGGGGCGTATCTATATTTTCAGGAAAATGAAAGTCCGTAATCTTCGTTTCCGTGTAGTTTCCGGCAAGATTTACATTCAGGTTTCCATTACCCAGCTTCCAGTCATAGGAAACCACCAGATCAACTCCTTTTGTCTCTGTATCGATGGCGTTGGCAAAGAACCTTCCGCTTTCCACTTCGTTTCCATTACCTACGACACCGGGATCAGATAATCTGGCATCCGTAATATTACCGGTAATGACAATTCTATCTTTCACTTTAATAATATATCCATCTAATGTAATAAATAATCCTTTAGCTGGTCTCAGGGTAAATCCTGCGCTTCCATTCAAAGAGGTTTCCTGTTTCAGACGGTCGAATCCAAGAATCTGCGATGCGTTGCTATCATTATTGAAAATTCCTTTCGTTACAATTTTAGATCCTGTTGTGGAAATATCAGCGTAAGAGTTGTTAAAATACTGCTGCTGAAGCGATGGCGCTCTGAAGCCCGTACCAACAGCTGCCCGTACTGCATAATTTTTTATGAATTCATATCTTACGGAAAGCTTCCCGTTCAGTGTATTTCCAAAGTCTGAGTAGTTTTCAAATCTTGCGGCAGCATCTATATTCAGCTTTTTATCCAGGTCATAGGATACATCTGCATACACTGCTGTTGAATGCCTGTCTTTTTTCAGCGCATTGCGGGGTGAAAACCCTATAAAGGATTGTGATCCACCCACTCCCAGCACCTCTGATCCGCCCACTGCAATGTTTCCATTCACATCATACTGGGCATAAGAGGCTTCTTCACCGGCTTTGATCTCATATTGTTCAAACCTGAATTCCCCACCAAAAGCTATATTGAACCGGTTGATATTTTTAGAAACGTCAAGATTTACAGTATTCTGTAAAAAGCGATGGGCTCCTGCGTAGAAGCTGGTAGGGGATTTTACACCTAAAGAAGCATTATTGGTATTGCTTACCTTGTAATTGAATGTGTTGCTCCCCAATGTATTGCTGAGATCAAACAACCAATTGTTGATATTATATTTTGCTCCTACAGCATAAGAAAAATCATAAATCTGAGATCCCAAGACCGCCTGAAAACCATTAGGATAAATGGATGAAACCACATTGGAGGTTTCATTGGGCAGTCTTCTGAAACCAAAACCCTCTCCTTCTTTGATACTAAAACCTCCGAAAGAGTACAGTTTCAGGCGATCATTAAAGGGATATTCTGCATTGAAGGCCAGCTGCGCCTGTCGGATCTGAGCATCTCCTATCTGGAAGTTAAAATAGTCCCGGGTAAGCCCTCTTGCTCTTATTTCGTCGTCATCATCTTTTCTTGCCTGAACAGGATTCGGTGCAAATTCGTAGGCAAAGTTATCTCCAAAAATATCAAGATCATGATTTTGGGTTCTTGTTGTTTTTCCTCTGTGGCTCAATTGTAATGAAAGGTTGATATAACTTTCTTCCTTACCTAAAGACGTTCCGTAGTTTGCTCCAGCCTGGTAAGTATCCCCGTCATTTCTTCCGCTGAGGCCGTACGTGAGGCTGGCTGAGGCCCCTGCATTCTTTTTAAGGATAATATTAATCACACCGGCAATCGCGTCAGAACCATATTGAGCGGCAGCTCCATCCCTCAACACCTCTATTCTGTCAATTGCTATGACAGGAATTGTGCTGAGATCTGTCCCTACGGAGCCATTTCCTACCGTATTCTGGTAATTCACCAGCGAAGTGGTATGCCTTCTTTTACCATTCACCAGTACCAGAACCTGATCCGGCCCCATTCCTCTTAACGTTACAGGATCAATATGCTCGGTACCATCCGATGCCGACTGCCTCACAGAATTAAAGGAAGGAACTACATAATTGAGCAGATCCTGAACCGTCGTCTGAGGTGAAGCTTTTTGTATTTTTTCAATACTGATCACATCTACAGGAACCGGAGTTTCCAGTTTTGTCCTCTTCACATTCCGGTTTCCAACAATGACAATGTCTTCGATCTGTTTTCCTTTGTCCACTTCCTCCTGAGCAGTTGCCCAACCTGCCGTGAGTAATAAAATTGTGATGCTTAATTTTTTCATCTTTTCCTCTTGCAATTAATAATACGATTCTGCCGGATCGCTCCGCAGATACACAAGACTTCAAGAAATGGAATTCATATAAGAATATTGACTTCACTTATCTCCCCCTCCGGGTTGGAATTAGCACCTTTACACTTCTGGAACCGTGCAGGTTGCTAAGGTTTCATTGGGCCAAATCCCTCCACCTTTCTTGATAAATCTACTGCAAAAGTAGACTATTTTTTCTAATAGACAAAAAAAGAAATGGTCCTTCAATTAAAAAGGCAAATCTGCTATGCAGGCTTGCCTTTTTAATTTTTCTTAGTGTATAATCATTTTCTGAATCGCGATCCCGGTCTCAGTTTTCAGCTGAACCAAGTAAATTCCCGGAGGATAACTGATTTTCAGTTCATGACTTCCACTTTCTTTATTCAGCCTGAACATATCCAGCATTTTACCAGACCTATCAAAAATCCGGATCTCACCGTTTTTAGCCTTATTGAAGATCAACTGTGTCACCCCATTTTTTACCGGGTTATCTGCTATTTGCAACGACAGCTTATGGGCAGCATTTTCATCTGCTGTGGAAAGTGTTCCCGGATCATTTCCGAAGATTCTGAATTCCCCAGGCTGTAACGAAATGGGTGCAGTAGTGGAAACAACGGATACCAACGATGCATCCATCAGATTCTGCCAATGGCCTGTATACGGAAAGTAAGGAACTACCTGCTGTACAGAAGTGGAGTAGTTGGCTATGACCACCACATTTTTAATACCGTTCAGGGTATCGTCATATACATAGAGCCTTGTAATCAGTCCCTCGGGATCATTAGCAAGGTTATTGGACTCCAGCGTATAGGTTTTTGATCTGAAAACGGCATTGGTATTTCTGATATCGATAATTTTTGCCCAGGTATCGTATACCGCTTTCCTGTTAATGTCCGTATCATATCCTAACGAAAAGGCAACAGGTTTCTCATCAGTTCTGCATCCCGGATCAATGGTGCCATTTGCACATCTGTTGATACTGAACTCATACCCAAGCTCTCCAAACTGCCAGATCATTTTCGGACCGGGAATCGTAAAGAACGTCGCTCCAAAAGTTTTCATTCTGTCAAGTGCTGTTGTTAGATTTTTAACGCTGTAGCTACCATTGACAGCTCCGTAAGCAAGGTTTTTAAACATTAACCGCTCTTCATCATGGCTTTCTCCATAGCCCACAGCACGCATTTCAGTAAAACCGTGTAGGTTATGATTCATCCTATCATAATTACTGTTCTCCTTGTATCCCATTGTATTTTGGTTGTAAGGCTCAGTCTGTTTATTCCACATCAACACACCTTTTCCTTCTGCCACCCTGTAATTTGCCCACTGCTGTTCTTCTGCATCAGTACCAAGATGTTCGAAGATCATGTAGGAATTGGGATCAATTGCCCATTGTTTGTCAGCATATTGTTTCATAATATCTACCCGATCCTGTTGGTAGGCATTGGTACAGGCCTCGTCGTTTTCAGAGCAGTTTTGAGTAAATCCTTTAGTAAGATCCCAACGGAAACCATCGATATGATATTCTGTAAGCCACTGCTGGAGACATCTTTCGACGTAATATTGAGTATAAAGACTCGAATGGTTGAAATCATTAAATACATTATACGAGTGCTTCGGAACCTGATTGAAATACGGGTTATTGGCGGCTACCTCTCCATAGCCGTCTCCGTCGGGATCTACATTCCATAATCTCACGAGCGGAGATCGGCCTGTAGCATGGTTAAAAGCAACATCCAGAATAACAGCAATCCCATTCTGATGGCACAGATCTACAAATTCCTTAAATTTCTCCGGGGTGCCATACGCTTTATCCAATGCATAATGGAAAGACGTATTATAGCCCCATGACAGATTCCCGTCAAATTCCATGATCGGAAGAAGCTCGATCGCGTTGATGTGTAAATTTTTTAAATAAGAAATTTTATTGATCAGTGACTGCCAGTTCTTTTCCTGCGTAAAATCTCTTAACAGCAGTTCATATACCACCAGATCCTCCTTTGGGGGCCTCTGGAAATTGGTAACCTGCCAGCTGTAGGGAGTCTTTCCTGTTCTGAATGTAGAAACTTCGAAATTCTGTCCTATAGGAAATGAAGGTAAATTGGGATAAGTAGAGGCTGAAATCCACGGATCATCATAGGGAGAAAGGATTTGTGGAGAATAAGGATCTGCTACCTTTTTGAGGTCATTGGTCCGGTACTGGAAAGTGTAAAGCTGCTGTGGGGTTATTCCGGTGAGCTCAATCCAGTACAGGTCAGGGTTTACCGTATCTCTTTTCATCAGATAAGCATCATTTACGGTCCAGTTGTTGAAACTTCCGATTACATGCACGAAATTTTTACCGGGGGCGTACAGTGCCAATCCTACCTTGGTCTGGTCTGTGGGATGATCATTGATCCCCTGTTTGATCCAGTTCGGAATTGCTTCAGAAGTCACATTGCGTGGGACCTGTAACGTAAAAACTGCTTTTTTTACACTAGAACCCTGTGTGGCCACCAGTTCCATTTCAGCATCCTGGGTCACGGTGTACGGGTGAGCATATGATTGCGAAGGGCTGCTGGTGGAGTGTACTACAGTTCCGTTTGCTTTCAGCTGAAAAGTAGCGTTTGCGTTGGTTGCAGCAGTAATATTGATAGAGTTTCCTGCAGGAACTGACGTCAGACTATTAGCCAGAGGATTGGTTAAATCAAGATTCAATGTCCCTACATTCACAAAAATATCGGGTGAGGTTTGGTGAGCTCCTGTTTTATCTTTTATTAAAAATCCAAAGCGTCCTATTCCTGTTCTGCCGAAGAAAGTAGTTGGGGTGAAGGTTAAAGAATAAGAATCGGTTCCTGCATTGTAAACAAACCTGTTCAACTCACTGGAATCATTCCAGCTTCCATTGGAAGGACAGTCCTGGCTGTTCTGATAATGAATATCAAAAGACCAAGACCAGATGTACACGGCATGATTGGTGACTCCCCACGCAGATTCATCAATCTGATCACCTGGGATGGTAAGGGTCACAGCATCCGTTTCATTAAAAGGATGAGGAGTGACGGTATAGTTAATCTGCCCGAATACAAATACTGCAATGAACACTGCAACAACAGAATAAAACTTTTTCATATCTTTATTTTTACCCAAGATAGTACAAATTTTTATTCTTCCGTCATTATTTCAGTTTTTGTGATGAAGGGATAAGCCTAAAAAAGACCCATGAAAACATGAGCCTCTCAATAAAAGTAATTGTAATTGAAATGAACTATTATCTGTTTAGCAGCCAGTCAGCGACCGATATAATCTCCTTTTTCTCTTCGGTAAGACTAACTGATCTCTTATTTTTTTATCACTTTTTTAGAAACTGACTGTCCGTTCTTTAATGTTAATTCTACTAAATAAATTCCATCTGGCAAAGCAGTCATATCAATCTGATCGTTTGAAAATAAGATATTGACTTTTTGCCCAAGTGTATTGGTCACCTGTACATTCTCGATATTGCTCCCTGCTTTTATGTAAAGAGTCCCGTTGGTGGGATTAGGATATAGGCCTGCTATACTGTTGCCCGGTTTGGTTTCTGAAATTCCTAACGAGGAAGAGGGCTTGATGCATCGTACTGATGCTCCCTGTCCCCTTGGTGCTCCTGCCGATGCATTGGCGATCGTATTACCGATATACAGATACTTGCCCCCCAGTCCGGAGGTATCGGAACTCCAGAAATATCCTCTCTGACCAACAAATGAAAAATCTCCATTTCCTGATCCTCTGGAACCGCCCGCCGGTAACTTCAAATGACTGCTGTAAGCTGTGGCCGGGTTTGAAATACCTTCTGCACTTACAATACCTGCCCATTCGGACTGGGAAGGCATTTTCCAGTCGGGACCTATTGCTTTGCAAGGATCCACGCTGGTTTCATCTTTTGCATCCATGATGTTGGTGGCATTCCATGTGTCGGTGGCCAAAAACCCTGCCCACCAGGCCGGAGATCCTGTAATAAAAGCCCCCTGTACTGTTGATAACCCGGAAGGATTGTTCGGACCTGGAGCAGCAGTAAGTGGAGAGTTCCTCAGCTGGTGTCCGTCATCCCATCTTCCCCATTGGAAAAGGTCACCGAATGAATCCTCATCCCCTACAGCTATTGCTACGTTTGCACTTCCAAGATTCTGCTGCAGCCATATTTTTCCGTCTCCTCCTCTTACTGTTGTATAGGAAACCTGCTGGCCCTGGTATGTAAAGTTTACACATCCCACATCTCCAGGATTTCCTCCCGGATCGGTATTGTTACATGGCTGATTATTTCCTAACAATGAAGAGGAAGGGCTATAATTTACTGTGTTGCCAAGAATCATATGACCAACACTATTTCCTCGTGCGGATACATTTTGTACATCATCAAGATGTTCCAATTGTTGGGCATATAAGCCACTTCCAGCGATCATAAACAGCATCAATCCAGTCTTCATTTTCCTCACTGCATAATGTAAATTTTCAAACATAGTCAACATTATTTTTATTTATTCTAAATTTAATTTAATTTTGCGCAAAAGTACTTCAACCTATTATTCCGGACTTATCATTCCTGAACTTTTGGTTATCCTGGGTGGAACTTTTGTCTAAGTAATTGTACCATAGCAGTAAAAATGTGTCGCATGAGGAATTCATCGAAAAACGGACTCGTTTTCAGATCCGAGGACATCAAAATTGTGATGCAGGAAGATTCATATTCCGGACGCTCTTCCAGGTCTCATATGATTGAGGGGAAATCCAGTTTTAATCTTCTTTTTTTACTGAGTCCCCACATTCATCTGGCGGCTCATAACTGCGAACGTCAGTTCTCATTTGAAAAAAACCAATATATACTGCATTATTCGCCTGAAGAGCAGGTTGCTGAACTGTGGACAGACAGCAAGGAAATTTTACAATATCTGCAGATTCAGATCAACTACCAATATATTTTCAACCTCATCAATCCTGAAGAGAATTTGGAAAGTGCTGATATCTTAGAAAATATGATCCATAACAATTTTATATTTCTCTATAACCAAACTCCTCCTACCATGACTGTTGAAATGCACATGATTCTAAAGGAAATCATGACCTACTCCAGGAAAGGAGTTCTTCAGAAACTGTTTGTAGAAGCCGAGATCATCAAACTCCTGATTCTTATTTTCGAACAATTTAACGAGAAAAACACCTCACATCCTACGGACAGAACCCCTGAAATCATCAGACAACTCGTGGATGAGAATTACCACAGAAATATAAGCGCCGAAGAAATCGGAAAGCAAATAGGAATCAATCAGAATACCGTACGGAAGGAGTTCAAAGCACAATATCAGACTACTATTTCCGAGTATGCCTCTGAACTGCGGATGCTGAAAGCTAAGAAAATGATCATCAATAGTGATATTATGATCAAAGAAATTGCGATAGAGTGCGGATATGAATACTTACAGAATTTTACGAGAGCTTTTAAAAAGAAATTTGGAATCTCACCGGATCAGCTGAGAAGACAGTAAATAGAAAAACCGCTTACAAAAATAAGCGGTTTATATATGTTGTTTTGCTTTGATATTACTTTTTCAGAATTCAGGTGAAAAAGCAATGACAATCAATTAATGATGTCCGTGATCGTGAATGAAAGGTCCGTTCCCTTTAGGATCGTTGTAGATTACTTCTACTCCTTCCTGCTCATAAAGGTTCTTTCTTCTGATATCTTCAGGATCGAAAGGTTTTACTTTTCCAAAGTATTCTTTCAAGCCTTCAGTTAACCACATTGGGATTACCAATCCGAAGAACATAAAAATACACCAGAACCCCACTAAGAACATAATTATGAAGAATACAGTCCAAAGGAACTGGTAGAACGGCCAAAATGCTGATAAAATCGTTATCATTCTCTTAAAGATTTTAGGCAAAAATAGGGCTTTTTTCTTTTTTACACAAAAGATACCACCCCTATTTTATAATTTATTTTAATTTTAAATTAATTAATGGGCCAGGTCTGCGAAGAAGTCGTTTCCTTTGTCATCTGTAATAATGAATGCCGGAAAGTCTTTGACCTCAATTTTTCTTACAGCCTCCATTCCCAATTCCGGGAAATCCACTATATCTACAGCTACGATATTGTCTTTGGCCAGGATCGCAGCAGGACCTCCGATAGATCCGATATAGAATCCTCCGTATTTTTTGCAGGCATCGGTAACATCCTTACTTCTGTTTCCTTTTGCCAGCATAATCATGCTTCCGCCATGACTCTGGAACTCATCTACATACACATCCATTCTTCCGGCTGTGGTAGGCCCGAAACTTCCTGAAGCCATTCCTTCCGGAGTTTTTGCAGGTCCTGCATAATAGATCGGATGATTTTTAAAATATTCCGGCATTGGTTTACCACTGTCCAGCAGTTCTTTGATCTTTGCGTGAGCAATATCTCTTGCCACAATTAGGGTTCCGTTCAATTTCAGTCTCGTTTTGATCGGATATTTCGAGAGCTCTGCCAGAATTTCAGGCATCGGTTTATTAAGATTAACTTCAATAGCCTCTTCCAGGTGTGGAGGCGTATCTGGTAAAAATCTCTTCGGATCCTGCTCCAGCTGCTCGAGGAAAATACCTTCTCTGGTAATCTTCCCTTTGATATTTCTATCTGCCGAACAAGAAACGCCCATCCCTACGGGACATGAGGCGGCGTGTCTTGGCAATCTGATCACTCTTACATCATGGGTAAGATATTTCCCTCCAAACTGAGCTCCGATCGCACTTTCCTGGCAGATTTTCTGCACTTTAGCCTCCCATTCAAGATCTCTGAATGCCTGTCCGGCTTCGTTACCTTCAGTAGGAAGATGATCATAATATTTGGCCGACGCTTTTTTCACTGCGGCAAGGTTGGCTTCTGCCGAAGTTCCCCCAATTACCAATGCTAAGTGATAGGGCGGGCAGGCAGCAGTTCCAAGGTCCGAAATCTTTTCTTTGATGAACTCTTCAAGAGATTTTTCATTCAATAAAGATTTTGTTTTTTGATATAAGAATGTTTTATTAGCAGAACCTCCTCCTTTTGTCAAAAACAGGAATTCATAATAATCTCCTTTTTTAGCGTAGATATCGATCTGTGCCGGAAGGTTTGATCCTGAGTTTTTCTCATCAAACATCGTTAAAGGCACAACCTGCGAATATCTTAAATTTCTTTTTTGATAGGTATTGTAGATTCCTTTGCTCAGGTATTCACCATCCTCCACTCCCGTGTATACATTTTCTCCTTTTTTACCCATCACTATGGCTGTTCCGGTATCCTGGCATGAAGGTAAGGCACCTTCTGCTGCCACAGCAGCATTCTGCAACAGGTTATAAGCAACAAATCTGTCATTATCTGTAGCTTCAGGATCATCAATAATTCTTTTAAGGCTTGCCAGATGGGAAGAACGCAACATAAAAGAAACATCTGCCATTGCTTCTTCGGCCAGAAGCTCCAATCCTTTTGGATCAACGGTCAGAATTTCTCTGTCACCCAGTTTCTCAACCTTTACGTAGTCTGATGTAAGTTTTTTATACACCGTATCATCTTTCTGAATCGGATACGGATCCTGATATCTAAAATCCATTCAATTTTTTTGTTTGTGCAAAAATACGGCTTACCACAAAAATCATGAGTAAAATCAGTAGTTTGAATTGATATTTATAATGATTATAAATTGTGGGTTTCCGAGTTAATGATTAATTTTATGAAAAAGTTTTTAAAAGCAACAATTTTTTAAGTTTAATGAAAAATATTTTAACCATACTTTTCTCACTTACTGTTTACAACATTAGTTTTGCCCAAAAAACATTAGATAATATTTCTAAGCTTTCAGGAACTTGGTTAGGAAAAGCCGGAGACAACCCGATTAAATTTCAAGTTGTACAAAATGGA
This sequence comes from Chryseobacterium pennipullorum, assembly GCF_003384725.1. GTDB lineage: Bacteria > Bacteroidota > Bacteroidia > Flavobacteriales > Weeksellaceae > Chryseobacterium > Chryseobacterium pennipullorum. The sequence goes on along the minus strand of NZ_QNVV01000005.1, from coordinate 35,187 downwards.
AAAAACTCTTTTACATTTTCAATTATTAATTTTCAAAATCAAAAGTTCATTATAAAAAAATCAGATGTGATAACAAATGAAAAAAATGAAATTGTTATCCATATAAAAGAAGCAAAATTTTCCTCATTACGCTTTGAAAATTGTGTTTTTTCTACAGGAACTATTACAATTGTCAATTCTGATGAGAATCATAAGGTATTAAATTTAAAATCGGTTGGTCCCACGTGTTGGATAATGGACGATGTATCAGTAGATACTGGGGATTTGAATGATATTTTATTAACAAAAGAAAAATCAAGTAAAGTAAAATAATATGAATTACAGAATAGAAAAAGACACCATGGGGGAAGTGCAGGTACCTGCAGATAAACTTTGGGGTGCACAGACGGAGCGTTCAAGAAACAATTTTAAAATCGGACCTGAAGGTTCAATGCCGCATGAGATCATTGAAGCTTTTGCTTATCTGAAAAAGGCAGCTGCTTATACCAATGCGGATCTGGGCGTGCTGCCTGCTGAGAAAAGAGATATGATCGCCAGAGTTTGTGATGAGATCCTGGAAGGAAAGCTGAACGACCAGTTTCCTTTGGTTATCTGGCAGACAGGGTCCGGCACACAGTCCAACATGAATGTTAACGAAGTGGTTTCCAACAGGGCGCACGTGAATAATGGGGGAACTTTAGGAGAAAAGTCTGAAATTCACCCGAATGATGATGTCAATAAATCACAGTCCTCCAACGATACTTACCCAACGGCTATGCACATCGCAGCCTATAAAAAAGTAGTGGAAGTTACCATTCCGGCTGTTGAAAAATTAAAAGATACACTTGCTAAGAAATCGGCAGCATTTAAGGATGTCGTAAAAATAGGGAGAACCCACCTTATGGATGCCACTCCCCTTACTTTGGGACAGGAGTTTTCAGGCTATGTAGCACAGCTCGAATTTGGTTTACGCGCTTTAAAGAATACCTTACCTCACCTTTCCGAGCTTGCACTGGGAGGAACTGCAGTAGGAACCGGACTGAATACCCCTAACGGATATGATGTAAAAGTAGCAGAATATATTGCTTCCTTTACAAACCTTCCTTTCATCACTGCAGAAAATAAGTTTGAAGCTCTGGCGGCTCATGATGCTATTGTTGAATCTCACGGTGCATTAAAGCAGCTTGCCGTTTCTTTATTCAAGATTGCTCAGGATATCAGACTGTTGGCTTCCGGCCCACGTTCCGGGATCGGAGAAATCTATATTCCTGAAAACGAACCCGGATCATCCATTATGCCTGGAAAAGTAAATCCTACTCAAAATGAAGCACTTACAATGGTATGCGCTCAGGTTCTCGGAAACGACACCACCATTTCTTTTGCAGGAACACAGGGAAATTATGAGCTGAATGTTTTCAAACCGGTTATGGCGTATAATTTTTTACAGTCTGCCCAGCTTATTGCAGACGCCTGTATTTCATTCAATGACCATTGTGCAGTAGGTATTGAACCTAACCATGAGAGAATCAAAGAACTTGTTGACAAATCTTTAATGCTTGTCACCGCCCTTAATACGCACATCGGCTACGAGAATGCAGCCAAAATTGCCAAAACCGCTCACAAAAACGGTACAACACTGAAAGAGGAAGCCGTTAACCTCGGTTTTTTAACTGCAGAGCAGTTTGATGAATGGGTAAAGCCGGAAGATATGGTAGGAAGTCTGAAGTAAATGAACTACACCGTATAGCAAAAACCTTGGGATTTCCAAGGTTTTTTTATTTCACATGAGCTGCCTGCCCATCTATCCGGAAAATTCGTCCAGCATATTTCTGGTCGGAACAAAGAAAAGGGTTCCGGTAACCGCAGTGCTGAAATCCAGAATTCTGTCATAATTACCCGGCGGATCTCCTATAAACATATTGGTGAGCATCCTCTTTGTTGTGGTAAATGTGCTCGAATATGCAATAAAATACGTTCCGAATTCATTGGTGGAAGGATTGCCAAAAGGCATATTGTCTCTGACGATTTTCAGCTCTTCACCGTTTTCTCCTTCAATATTGGCCAGAGCAATATGGGAATTCGATGGTTTTACTTCATCGGACATTTCAATATCATTTTCCTTTGATCTGCCGATTACTTTCTCCTGATCTTCGGTAGACAAGCTTTTCCAGGCGTCCATATTGTGAAGGTATTTCTGCACGAAGAGATAGCTTCCGCCTTTATACTGGAGATCTTCATCGCCGATTTTTGCAAAATAATCCCGGTCTTCACCATGGGGATTTTCAGTTCCATCCACAAAGCCAAGAATCGACCTCGCATCCCAATATTTAAATCCGTGCACTTCTAACACACTTTCGGCCACAGCGTTCAACAGTTTTGATATTTCAATGGCCATATCAAAAATGACGCTTTTGTTATCCGCTCTTAAATGAAAGTGTAAGTCTCCAGGGGTAGATACTGCGGTATGCTTTACTCCCTTTATCTCCTCAAAATGAGCCAGCTCTTTTGGCATTGGTATCGGCAGTCCCAGTTTTTTCCACGCATCCGGGCCAATTCCCATCACACAGCTTGCCCGGCTGTCCGGGAATCTGTTGAAAACAGAATTATTAAGATTTAAAACCAGGGCACAGAGCTGTTGGAAAACATTTTTCAGTTGCGGGTCGTCATGAAGCTTCCAAACCATAAAAATGGTATTGCTGTTAGGATAGTCTGTTACATTCTGTGATTCTATCGTATTCATACGTGTTTTTTTAACGTATTAAATATCCGAAATTGAAACCTGATCTGCAAAATATTGCTCAAGTTCCTTCAATGTTTCCGGATTGGTCTGAATATCTTTTACCAAAAGACCTTTATTGACGACTACAATTCTGTTGCAAACTTCCGTGGTGTGCGAAAGGTCATGGCTGGATATCAGAAATGTTACACCTTCCTGTTTTGACAATTCTTTGATCAGGTTTTTAAGTTTAATCTGTGTAGAGGGATCAAGGTTCGCAAAAGGCTCATCAAGAATAATAATTTCGGGATTTCCAATAATAGCCCCTACAATTCCTACCTTTTTCTGATTTCCTTTTGAAAGGTCCCGGATATATTTTCCTGACTTTAGGATCTCGCCGTTGAAAAGGTCATGAAAAGGCTTTAGAAACTCATCTACAGAAGCTTTATTCTGGCCTCTCAATTCTCCAATAAAGTAAAAATATTCTTCGGGAGTAAGATAGCCGATAAGAAAAGTATCGTCTACAAAGGCTGACACTTTATTTTTCCAGACTTCGGATTCATTGACTTTGATTCCATCGATGCTTACAGAGCCTGTTGTAGCCTGAATCAAATCCAGCATCAGACTGAAAAGAGTTGTTTTTCCTGCCCCGTTATTTCCTACCAGGCCAAATGTTTCTCCGTTTTGAATTTTCAGATGTTCGATATTAAGAACACTTGCTGTTCCATAGGTTTTGGATAAATTTTGTATTGTAATCATGGCTTAATCTCTATTTTTTAAAGGCATCAATTGTGCTGTATTTTTCTTTTTTATAATGCTTTACAATGATATCGAAAATCTTCTCTCTTAGTAAAAACCCGATAACACCAATGATAGCAATACTTATCACTCCTCCTGTAATTCCTGTGAAATATTTTGCCAAAGCAAATACTCCCATGGGAAGAAGCATTTTAGGAATCAATAAAAGCATAGCGATCATATTAAAACTTCCTTTCTGTCCCAATCTTTTCTCCTTTGAATTAAGATCAATCTGTGTTTTGTTGAAAGCTCCGGACCACAGGGTAAATTGAGAGTTTACTCCGATATTGTATAACCCTGCTGCAAAAAATGTGATGTACACCTCCCAGCCAAAATAAGCATAGCAAAGGGCTATTATTATAGAAATCCCCGTTACGATATTCATCAGCCACCATTTTGCTTTTAAATATTCTTTGTATGGAACATTCAGAGTCATCATCAATGGATAATAGGAACTGTCGAAAGCCGGTACTCTTTGCCCAAAAAGGAACTGAAACCCTCCTGTTACAAAAAGCCCTACAAACATCATCATCGCCGGGGTTTTGTAGATTGAAGAGGTAAACATCAGCAATCCATAGAACAGGAACATAAAACTACCGAACAAAATTCCTTTGGTTACCTTATTACGCCTCAGCATTTTAACATCATTATTGATAAAGGTTCCAATAACGCCGTATTGATTGAGGAAAGCAATATTCTCTGTTTTCCCGATGTCTTTTTTCGTTTCGAGACCCTGATCCAGATAAAACTCCTGACGCAGATAACGGAAGCATACCCACCATAATACCACGAACAAAATGACAGGGATGAAGGCCAGGTACGGTTTTTCGTAGAAACTGAAAAAAACTGACTCAGAATAAGAAAGGACAGGAACTACTTGATAGTATCCCAAAGCTCCGATAATCACAAAACATACACCGATGACAATAGCCAGAGTTTCTTTGCCATTGAAAAAAATATTGATAAAGTTATTCAGATAGAGCAATGCAACTACTCCGATAAACCATCCCAGTATTCCCAAAATACTGTATCCGTTGAACAAAGCAACTATTGAAAATGTTATAAAGAATAAAGAACTCAGCCAGCTAAATACGGAAAGAAAGGTTTTGGCCAGCATATAATTGACCAGTGTATTCTTTCTGATATTCATGGTTAGAAATGGCTTAATATTCTGTGTAGGAATGTCCTGCCAAAGATATTTGATGATCAGGTCTATCATCCAGGCAACAATCATGAATTTTGAAATTACTTTTAACGGATCCTGATGCATTTCCTTATGTATGTAAAAAAAAGCAAGAAAGGCTCCGCCTACGAGACATCCCATGAAGTAAAGAATTCCGAAAAATCTGAGTATTTTCATGGTCAGATTAATCCCTAAAGATGTACCACGAAAGAAGCTTTTGATTTCAAGCTTAAGGAACTTTAGAAACATATTTTAGTTTTTATACATTAGTAAATATAATGTAAAATATGTTACACCTCTTTAAGGAAAGTATCTTTCTATTGTGATCCAATAAGCTCTTTGGCCTGTGCTAAGGCAGCCTCGGTAATTTTACTGCCTGAAAGCAGCTGGGCAATTTCATTCAGCTTTTCCTCATTACTCAAAGGAATAATGGTAGATTGTGTTCTGCCCGAGATATCCTGTTTCACCACTTTATAATTATCGTTTCCTTTGGCCGCTACCTGTGCAAGGTGAGAAATGACAATCAGCTGCATGTCTTCTGACATTTCGCGCATGAGATTTCCGATTTCTTCAGCTACTTTCCCTGAAACTCCTGTATCTATTTCATCCAGAATAAGCGTAGGCAGTTCGTCACTTTCCGCTATAATTTTCTTTACAGCGAGCATCACTCTGGATCTTTCTCCTCCGGAAATAGCAGTCTGGATAGGTTTTAAAGGAAACCCTGAATTGGCTTGAAATAATAGCTGGATATTCTCTTTACCAAACGCAGTAAATTCCTGAATATCTACCAGTTCAATATCTACTTTAGCTTTTTCAAGACCCAGTTTTTTCAGAAGGCTTTCCGCTTTCCTGATAAATACCGGAATATTTTTCTTCCTGTTTTTTGAGAGCTTTTCAGCAAGTGCCTGCAGTGTTTTTTCCTTTTGGGCAATACTGTCTTCGGTGTCAGCAATTTGCTCTTCCAGTTCTGAAGCTCCTTTCTGATCACCTGCCAGCTGGTTTCTGATGTCTATAAGCTCGGTAAGGTCTGAAACATTATGCTTGAGGAACAGCATATTGATCTTATTGTTCAATTCTGTAAGGTAGATCAGATTTTCAGGATTGATCTCTACTTTTTCGGCTTCGTTTTCAAGCTCTGAAATCATATCTTTCAGCTCGACAAATGAGGTTTCCAGTCTTTCGTTAAGTTCGGCGAATCCTGTGGAAACTTCTGCAATCTTCGACAGTTTATTTTTGGCTTCAGTAAAGAAAGAGAGGATTCCAATTTCCTCCTGATAGAATCTGGACAGAATCTGGCCTACATTTTCAGAAATCATCCCCGCATTTTCCTGAATAGAAAGCTGGTTCCGGATCTCTTCGTAATCTACGTCATCCAGTTTTAATTCTTCCAGCTCATTCAGTAAGAACTCTTTATAATCACTTTCTTTATTGGCATCTGAGAGCTGTGTCTTCAGTTTTTTAAGGTGGATTTTCAGGCTTTGGAAGTCTGAAAAGTTCTGTTGGTAGTCTTCAATCGTCTTTTTATTCTCAGACAGTCCATCGATGATTTTAAACTGATATTCCGATGTAAAAAGGTTGGACGTTTCAAACTGAGAATGTATATCGATCAGTTTGGAGGAAAGTTCTCTAAGAACATCCAGCGTTACCGGAACATCATTGATGAATGCTCTTGATTTTCCGGAGGGAAGAATTTCTCTTCTGATAATGGTCTGAAGTTCGTAATCCAGATCATTTTCAATAAAGAACTTCTTAAACTGATTATTCAATGAAAATTCTGTTTCAACAACACTTTTTTCCTCGGTTTTTGAAATGGATTTTACATCTGCCCTTTCGCCCAGAATAAGTCTGAGCGCTCCCAAAATAATAGACTTTCCAGCTCCGGTTTCACCTGTGATGACCTGTAAACCGTTTTTCAACGATACATCCAGGGTATCAATCAGGGCAAAGTTTTTAATGTAAATTCTCGAAAGCATGGATCACGGGTTACTTTAAGTAGTGCAAATATAAAATTTTAGAATTCAGGATTCAAGACCTGGAAAAAAAAGGCCTATGATTTCCATTTATTCCATTTACCATCAATATATTTCGGAGATAAAATGATCATCGTCTGTTTCAGATCATTAAGAACAATCCCACCATTATTCCCGGAATTGAAAATATTGAAAATCTCATCGCTTTTATTATCCATAAAAAGGTTGAAGAAAAATCCTTGCTGAAAAGAGTTTTCGTACATCTTCAACTGCATAAGGGCGTCAAAGATCACTTTTTTTGCTGCGGTCTGATCCTGATTAAAAAGATTATCCAATCCTGACCGGTAATAGGTGTACATGGAGGAACGCAACTGGGTCCAGTTGGGATTAAGAATTTCATTAATCAATATGGTGCGGCTTCTCGGTTCATTGATGGTATTCCAGCCGTCATAGTTTCTGTTTTGAGAATTCTGTGCAATCTGTTGTGCTTTGGCAAACCATTGAGATCCTCCCATAGACTGGAAACTGTCTGCATCGTAACCCAGAATGAGATAGATGTAAAAGCTGATGACATCAGTAAGGTTTTTGCCTGAAAACTGTCTCTCATTAAAAATAAGATTTTCATTTTCAATATATTCAAAACTAAACCTCTGATCCTGAAGATTGATCAGCGGAGACTCATAGAGCGTATTATATACAGGACGGACGGCCTGCACTACAATGGACCCTTTGAATCTGTTTCCGTCCCTTTCAGCAACGACAACAGAGAATCCACATTTGATCTTTTCAAAATTCTGAAGCTTTTTACCCGTCCAGCTTGTATTATTGATAAAGTCTCTGAGGCTTTTCTCCAGTGCTTTATACGCCTGCTGGTTACTTCCGCCAAGCTGCTGGGAATTGACCTGAACCGTAGCCAGAAGTTCCTGGGAAAAGCTAAAGGTATATATGAAAAACAGAAAAAATAAACTTATAATTTTTTTCATTGTCTTATTAATAATTGAGAACGGAAATTTATTAAAATTATTTTAAAAGCTGAGACTCCACAAAGTTGAGAATGTCAACGGCTACCTCGTCCTTTGATTTGAGATCAAATTCTTTCTTTTCCGTTTTGGTAAATATTTTTATTTTATTGGTATCATTTTTAAAACCTGCCCCCTCATCCCGCAATGAATTCAGGACAATCATATCCAGGTTTTTCTTTTCCAGCTTCCCTTTTGCATTTTCCTCTTCATTTTGGGTTTCCAGCGCAAAACCAACCAGAAACTGGTGCGTTTTCTTTTCGCCCATTGTTTTCAGGATATCAGGATTTTTAACAAGTTCAATCGTCAGATTTTCATCGTTCTTCTTGATCTTCTCTGCAGCGACCTCTTTGGGTGCATAATCTGCTACCGCAGCACTGGCAATACCGATGTCAATTTTCTCATAAAATTCAAAAACTTTTGCCAGCATCTCCCTGGCCGAAGTAACTTTATGGAGTTCCACATTTTTATCATGAATGGTTTGTGAGCTGGGTCCTGAGATAAGAATCACTTTTGCTCCTCTTTTTGAAGCTTCTTCAGCTAAAGAAAATCCCATTTTCCCCGAGGAATGATTTCCGATGAACCTAACGGGATCTATGGCTTCATACGTGGGCCCTGCCGTAATTAAAACGGTTTTCCCTTCAAGACTTTTTGGAATGCCCTCTCCTTCAAAATAGTTGTTAATGACTTCAAAAACAGTTCCCGGCTCTGCCATTCTTCCCTGCCCGATGAGTCCGCTCGCCAGTTCGCCGCTTTCCGCCGGAATAACCGTATGTCCAAAGCTTTCTGCTCGCTCCAGGTTTTTCTTGGTGGATGGGTGTGCATACATGTCCAAATCCATTGCAGGCGCAATAAAAACCGGGCATTTTGCCGACATATAAGTCGCAATGACCAGGTTATCACACATCCCATGAACCATTTTAGACAGGGTATTGGCGGTACAGGGAGCAATAAGCATCACATCTGCCCATAATGCCATCTCTACATGGCTGTTCCAGGTTCCGTTGTCGCCATAAAAATCTGAATACACAGGCTTTCTAGATAAGGTGGATATGCTGAGTTTAGTCACAAAATGTTCAGCATCAGGCGTCATGATTACCTGTACTTCAGCACCATTTTTTACAAAATCCCTTATGAGAAAATGAATTTTATAGGCTGCAATTCCTCCAGAAACGGCGATCAGGATCTTTTTACCGGAAACACTCATTTAGTTTAAATTTTTGAAATACTAAAATACTTATTTTTTCCCACACAATCAGGGTTTAAAACAACAAAGGTCATAAAAGAACCGAATTCTTTTATGACCTTATAGTATAAAAAGCACAGATAATTACTTTCTGTCTTCTGTTTTTCTGAAATAGATATCCTCGTTCAACCACTCTTCAATAGCGATTGATGTAGGCTTTGGAAGCTTTTCGTAATGTTTAGAGATCTCAATCTGTTCTCTGTTTTCGAAAACCTCTTCTAATGTAGAATTGTGAACGGCAAACTCATCCAATTTGTTGTGAAGTTCTGTACGGATCTCCGCATTGATTTGCTCTGCTCTCTTTCCCATGATAACAATAGCTTCATAGATTGAACCTACTTTATCTTCAATCTTATCTTTATCGTAAGTAATCGTATTTACTTCTGCTTTTGTATCTTTTACACTCATTTTGAGAAAATTATTTTTATTTTAAGATGGCAAATTTACGAATTATCTTTGAATTTTGAAAGTCGCTGCCGGAGGAGGGGTCTTAAGTGCTGCACTGTCCCTCTGTATCTGCATTGCTTTCTTTTCATTGCTGATCTGATCTTTTATTTGCTGTTCTGTTTTACTCCTTTCAGCAAGCTTTTCGATCTCTTTTTTCTGTCTTGCATTTAAAGCTGCAATTCTGGCTTCTGTTTGTTTTTTAACGACCGCAAAGTTCTGCTTTTCTTTGTCCAGTTTTGCACGAAGATCTACTGCCGTTTTGGAATATTCTGTATTCGGAAGTTCTTTTTCTACCAGTTTTGTATAGGTGATGGCACTTTCTATACGCTCTGCTTTCAATTCATAAATTGATTTTGTAGCCAGTTCGTAGCGTGACTTCATGATATAGTCATAAATTTTCGGACGAAGTTTTGTACTTGGAAAATCTTCCAGTACATTTTCCAACGCTATGTTGGCTGCTTTGTATTCTCCTATTTTGAAATACTGTCTCCCATTTTCATAGGCTTTGAATTCAAGCTTATAAGACAATTCGTCAATCAGCTGACTGATATTTTTTGATCTTTCAGAATTCGGATAGTTGTTCAGGAAGTCCTGAAGTTCGTTGATCGCCAATTCTGTACTAGACTGATCGAGGTTATAATCCATAGATCCTTCATAGTAACACAGGGCAGACATATACGCGGCCTCTTCTGCTCTAGGATCTTTTGGAAAGTTAACTGCGAAATTTTTAAACTGATGACCTGCCAGCTTATAACTCTTATCGTAATAATTGGCATACGCAGTATTGAAGCCTACATTAGGAAAATCATCTGTCCCTGCCACAAGATTGGCAAGTCTGTCATAAAGAGCTAATGCATTTTTCCACTTTTTCTTCGCGAAGTTTTCATTAGCTGCCTTCAGGATAAACTCTTTATCAGCACTCTTCATTGCTCTTTCCTGCTGGCTGACACAAGAGGCAACCACCACTACAGCAAAAAGACCTAAAATATATTTTTTCATATAAAAAATTCAACAGTTTTCGGATTACACAGCCGATTTACTAATTTGCAAAAATATAACTTTTTTGTCAATAGATTTTTTTTTATGAATATTTAACGTAATTTTAGTCTGCAGCGTATCCCAAAATAGCAAAAACACTTAGTAAAAGATTCATTCTTACTTTTTTTTCGGCTTCTTTGCTATACGCTTCTTCGTTTTTGCTCGGAACATACAGCTCATAGAAATTCTTATTCCTGATCACAAATAAAGTAGACCCGATAATCATGGTAAGGATATCTTCAGGTTTCGGAGTAAAGGTAAAAACGCCAGATGCCACACCCTTTTTAATGACTTCATCCAGTTTTTTTACAAACAGCTGGTAAAAATCCAGCAACTCATCTTTCAGGTTTTCCGTATGGCGTAATTCCTGAGTGACAAAGCCATGAAAATAGTTGTATTTGAACAGCTGTGAAACAATATATTTAATCATTTCGCGCATCTGCATTTCAGGTTTCCCTTCTTTAATGGTATCTGCAAATTCTGAAAAATTCTCCCTGGTCTTCAATACCCGGTACTGATACAGATAAGACATCATTTTTTCTTTGGAACCAAAATAATAGGAAATCATGGCGACGTTGATATTGGCTTTGGAGCAAATATCTCTTACAGAAGTTCCCTCATAGCCTTTTTTCGCGATCAGCTCTTCCGCAATATCCAGGATATGAATCTGTTTTTCGGTAAATTTTTTTTTCATGAAGTGTACTTTGAGTAAAGTTAAGAAATTTTTAACACATTTATAAACGTTTGTTTAATAATTTTACGTTAATTCCAAATAATCGTATTTTTGAAAATGGAATTTTTTGATTTTCACCATCATAAAAAATCGGTCCCGAACGGAATTTACAATTTGGATATTGAACGTATTCCACCGGATTTCCCGTATTCCATCGGCATCCATCCTCAAGATATTGATCCTAAAAATATAGAAGAGCAATTTAACTGGATGGAACAGATGATATTTCAAAACTGTTTTGCCATTGGTGAATGTGGCCTGGATTCTTTGGTGGCCGCTGATCATAAAATTCAGGAAGAAGTATTTTTACGGCAGATCATAATCGCCAACGAGGTAAAAAAACCTATTATCGTGCATTGTGTACGAAAGTTTTATGAGGTTATCTCTTTTAAAAAGAAGGCTGAACAGGCCATGGTGATCCATGGTTTCAATAAAAAAAGACAGGTTGCAGAAGATCTTCTTACCCATAATTTTTATCTGAGTTTTGGAAAAGCTGTTTTGTATAATTTATCTTTGCAGGATATTGTGAAAACGACCCCAATAGGCAAAATCTTTTTAGAAACGGACAATGAGGATTTTAAGATTGAAGAACTCTATCTGAAAGTTTCAGAATTAAAAGGAATTTCTCTGGAACAACTCAATGAACAAATTTTAGAAAATTTATATACAATAAAAAATGGATAAACACTGGCTGGAAAGAACTGAACTTTTGATAAAGGAAGATGGATTGGAAAAGCTGAACCAAGCGAATGTGCTTGTTGTAGGCCTGGGCGGAGTAGGTTCTTTTGCCGCTGAGTTCCTTGCGAGAGCAGGAATAGGAAACATGACCATTGTGGATGGTGATACCGTAGATATTACAAATATCAACAGACAGCTTCCTGCTTTACATTCCACCATTGGAAAACACAAAGTAGAAGTTGTTGCAGAAAGGCTTCTTGATATTAATCCAGCGCTTAATTTAAGCAAAATCAATGAGTTTCTAAACCCTGAAAGAATGGAGGAGGTTTTAGATTCTGCCAAATTTGATTATGTTTTGGACTGTATTGACAGTGTTACTCCAAAACTTTGTTTGATTATTGCTGCCAAAAGAAGAAGAATAAAAATTGTAAGCTCAATGGGAGCCGGCGGAAAAACCGATCCAAGCAAAGTATTGGTTAGAGATATCAGCAAAACCGAACATTGCCACCTCGCAAGACAGGTAAGAAAAAGACTCAAAAAAGTAAAAATTGACAAAGGAGTGCGTTGTGTTTTTGCCAATGACATCCAGGATGAAGAAAGCTTGAAAATGACTGACGGCACCAATTATAAAAGATCTTTTTATGGAACAATAAGCTATATGCCAGCCATTTTTGGTTTGTACACCGCTTCAGAAGTGATTAACCATTTATTAGATCAGGACTAAAATATACTTACCCCATTTCGCAGATTTACAAAACAATTCATGTATTACTTTAGGAGTTTCTGAACTGCGAAAAAAAATAAAAACCCCATATGTATACTTCGTAAATGACAAATTCTCAATATCCCCGGGCGGAAAAGCTCAAAAAAAACGCGGAAATCAGTTTGCTTTTTGACAAAGGCAAATGGAGATCCAATGGCAATCTGAGAATCATCATTTTGAAAGATAAGCCCTCCCTTTCTATAGAATCTGCGAGATTTGGAGTTTCTGTTTCTAAGAGATATTTTAAAAAAGCGGTCCACAGAAATCGTATCAAAAGACTGCTGAGAGAATGTTACCGTCTGAATAAGGAATTATTTCAGCAGGCTTTCGGAGAAAAAACAATGGCTATGTTATTTTGGGTTTCTTCTGAAATGCCACCAAAGTTTCAGGATGTGGAGGCTCAGTTTATAAAGCTTTGTGAAGCACAGAAAAAATAATTTCTCGTTAGAATAGGAGATCTGTGATGTATTTTATCTCACGGATTATGCTAACCATGCAGATTTTTTATTTTCCCACGAATCATACAAATTTATGCTGATTATTACGTAGGCATTTTTTTTCTACAGTTAGAAACTCGTATCCAGAGGTTCAAAAATCAACCATACTTTTCATTTCAGATAGTTTTTGTAATTTTAGGAAAAACAAAAAATCTGAAAATTAATATGTTAGATCATGTTCCCTACCTTTCCTACGTCCTAAGCGCATTCATTGGTATCGGTTTGGCCGCGGCTACCGGTTTCAGAGTATTTCTTCCGATGTTTATGGTAAGCCTGGCGTCATATTTTCACTGGATCCCAATGAATGAGCAGTTTGAATGGCTGGCGGGCATGCCCACGCTTATTACTACAGGAATTGCTACCATAGCTGAAATCCTGGCCTATTATATCCCTTTTATAGATCATCTGCTGGATACATTATCCATTCCTATGGCAACGGTAGCAGGTTCTATATTATTTGCCAGCCAGTTTGCAGATCTGGGTACTTTCCCGCAGTGGGCATTGGCTCTGGTTGCAGGTGGAGGTACTGCAGCAACAATAAGTTCCGGATTCGCCGGAATACGGGCTGCGTCTACAGCAACAACCGGTGGGTTGGGAAATTCTGTGGTAGGCTCTACCGAAACAGCTGGTGCAGGCATTATGTCTGTTCTGGCGATGGCAGCACCGATCATTGCCGCTATTCTGGCAATTATCTTAGTATTTGTAGTGGTTATCTACGGACGGAAAGCCTGGAAAAAATTGCGGGGCAGCAAAAATGTCCCCTAAAATTGATAAAAAAAGGTACAGCGTCATAAAGCTGTACCTTTTTTTAGTTTTTACTTCTGAAATCTTTTATTTCCTGAATTCTGGATTCAAAGTATTCTTTCTTTTCAGGATTTTTCCTACTCAGTATTTCAAATGCCTTAATGGCTTTAGTATAGAGTTTCTGTTCGAAATAAAGATTGGCCAGCGTCTCGGTCATCAGGTGTGAAATGTCGTCATTCTTTTCTTTCACGACATAGGAACTTTCTTCCTTCAGTTGACTGATTCTTGGATTTTTTTCGATAAAGGTTTCAATTGCCTTTTCTTTAATTTCGGATTTTTCCTTTTCAACTTCTTCTGTCCTGTCGATTTTAAGCCAGCTTTGCCAGGTATTGATAAAGCCTGGGACGTTACTGTCCGCCGGGGATTGCGTATTCTTCATGGTGACCTCCTGTACTGTTTCTATATCTACAGGTTCTTCTTTACTCTCTTTCTGCTTTTCTTCAACCTTCAGGGTTGAAATATCTGAACCAAAGAATGAAACATTCATTACCGGAACTTCTTCGTCTTTTGTTGTTGCAGGCTCAGAGGCGGATGTATGCTCATCTGGATTTTGCTCCGGTTGGTCTTCTTCCATTTCATTATGTTCAACTTCAGCAACTGCAATATTGTTTGGAGATTCTTCTACATGAGCATTTTCAGGTCCGTCAGCAGGTTCTGAATTATTCATTTCGGAGTCCTTTTTTTCCGGAGCCACAAGGCTTTCCTTCTGTACGGGAACCTTCGTTTCAGATACAGGAGTTTGAGATGATTTGCTGATGAGAGAATCCGGTTTATGAGATTCAACACTCATGGGCTTCCAGGCTCCCTGTTCTTCAGGAGCTTTTTCTTCCACTACCTCTTCGCTGATCTCTTCTTTTGTTGCTTCTTCATTTACAGGATCATCTATCTGTATTTCCTTTTCCTGTATTGCTTCTTCTTTTACATTTCCGGGCTCAGATTCCTGACCGGTAGACCAGAAATGGAAGTTTTGGGTCTCTGCAAAACTAATTTTATGATCATCAATGACCTCCGGTTCTTCTTTTTCTTCTTGCGGAGCCCCTTTAGCCTTCATTTTTTTCTCAACCTCCTCAATAAGACGTCTCATTTCTTCTTCATGCTTATTTACATGAGGTTGGGAAATTTCTGCTTCCTGGGTAAGGTCTTCACTATTCGCCTGAATCTTTATTTCCGGTAAAAACGCTTCCATTCCATGGAAACTTACTTCTGCATCGGAATGTTCAGCGGCATGTTCTTCAGCAGACTCAGAAACTTGATTTTCAACAGATTTTGCAGGATCATCCGGCGTTTCACCTACGTTCTCTTCTACTTCTATATTAACTTCCGGCAGGAAAGGTTCTGTTTCCTGGAAACTTATATTTTCTTCGTCAGTAATTTTTTCCTCTTGTTCTTCTGAAGAGATTTGCTCTTCATCAATAACAGTTTCAGGAGTAAAATTCTCTCCTGTATTTTCATTTTCTTCAGAATATACCGGTTCTGTATCTTCCTGAGCAGGTTGTATTGCAGGTTCAGACTTTTGGACAACCAGGGTCCCTGACTCCATTGTAGATTCCAGGTCGATGGTTTCAGCATTGTGTTCTTCAAGGAAATTTTCTTCCCCTTCAAAGAGGATTCTGTTCCTTTCGCCATTCACGTAAATAGGAGTACTATCCTGAGATGGGAGCAAAGAACAGCTTTCCGGCATGTCTTCGTTAGTTTTTTCAGAAGGAGATAGTTGTCCTTCCTCTCTTCTGATTGGGAACCCTTTTCCTTTATATGGATGGAGAATTGTTTTTTCCGCAGCTTTTGCCGGCGTTTCTTTATTCTCAGCAATCACAGGCTTTGTTTCCTGTCTGATCTTTCCGTTAATCAGCTGGTAAAGAATCTTTTTATCAGTAGTATAAGCTGCAGTCGTAGAAAGCTCTTTCTGATAATTCTCTTTCTGATACAGGTGTACCCCATACAGATGAAGTGCCCTTATATTCTGGATATAAGGAAAAGTCTGAATCTCTTCCTGTAAAAGACTGAGGTCTTCTACCTTAATATTCTTCGGATCTTTTATTAATTCTAAAACTCTTGGATTCATCTTACCAATTCGCTACAATATCGTTAAATATCTTATTAATAATTCTCTCGGTTACAATTTTCACTTGTGAGCTTTCGATGTCACTTTGTGATAGGTTGCTGTTAAAAGCAGCTTCGTCACTATAGGTCCTGTCAAAACTTGAATCCGGATGTATCTTATTTTCATAATGTACCTTCACAGTAATGGTAAGTTTGTTCTGGGCCTGCTGTATCACACCTCCTGATGGGTTAGTCTGTGTATTGGAGCTGATTGTAGTAGGAGTAATGCTGTAATCTGTGATTTCTCCTTCTATCAGAATATCAGGATTTTCTTTAGTTCCCTTCAGTGTAGTTCTTTGTAGAAATCTGTTCTGTATGTCTGTTGAAAACTGCTGCGACAGGGCAGGGTTTACCAGAGCAGCATTGTTTGGGAACTCATTAATCTGAACCGTTTTTTCATCGGTAAGTGATGATCCGGTAAAGCTGTAGCACGAGTGTAATACTCCCAGCAGGATAAAAAGCACTCCTACCCATAATGGCTGTTTCAGACTAATATTTTTGATCTTACAATTCATTTTTTATGTATTTCATAGGATTACATCCCCACATCTTCTGTGGAAGATCCGGATTCTAATCTTCCAGATTATATTGTTTTATTTTTCTGTACAAAGTTCGCTGTGATATTCCCAGCTCATCCGCTGCTCTGTTTCTGCGGCCTTTATGCTTTTCCAAAGCTTTGATAATCAAATCTTTTTCATTATTCTGAAGAGAAAGAGATTCCGGTCTGTTTTCTTCTACCTCAATGTCTTCAAAATCTTCATAACGGTCATCAGAATTAGAAATAATCGTTGGAGTCTGAACGGCAGGCACTTCATTATTATTTTCAAAATACAGCAGGGAACCTGAGTTTACCTGCGGCTGGCTTTCAGGAGTGTAAATTCTGTTGATCAGATTTTTTTCATGACTGCTGAGATCACCGGCACCTCTGTTCTTGATCAGTTCCGAAGTTAAGGATTTTAAATCATTAATATCATTCCTCATATCAAAGAGAATTTTGTACATAATTTCTCTTTCGCTTCCAAAATCACTCTGCTTGGGTGTATTCTGGGTATTGACCACCATAGGAAGGTGGGTTTCCATAGGAATATATTCTGCAAGCTTTTCTGCGGTAACGTTTCTGTTTCTTTCCACAACGGTCATTTGCTCAACCAGGTTTCTCAGCTGGCGGACATTCCCGGGGAAAGAATAGTTTTCAATATAATGCACGGCACTTGACTCAAGTTCAAGCTCAGGCATTCTATATTTTTCGGCAAAGTCTATCGCGAATTTTCTAAACAGCAAGTGGATATCGCCCTTTCTTTCTCTCAAAGGAGGCATATCAATCTGAACGGTATTCAAACGGTAATATAAGTCTTCCCTGAATCTTCCGTCATGAATAGCTTTCATCATATTGACATTGGTTGCCGCCACAATTCTCACATTGGTTTTCTGGACCTGTGAAGAACCTACCTTCATAAATTCGCCACTTTCCAGCACTCTTAAAAGACGTACCTGTGTCTGTAACGGAAGCTCTCCCACCTCATCCAGAAAAATAGTTCCACCGTCTGCCACTTCAAAATACCCTTTTCGGGTTGCTGTGGCTCCTGTAAAGGCTCCTTTTTCGTGCCCGAACAGTTCGGAGTCTATCGTTCCTTCGGGAATAGCTCCACAGTTGACGACAATATAGGGCTGATGTTTTCTTCGGGATTCCGAATGGATGATTTTCGGGATAAATTCTTTTCCCACCCCACTTTCTCCAATCACCAGTACAGAAATATCGGTAGGGGCTACCTGGATTGATTTTTCCAATGCCCTGTTGAGGGCCGGAAAGTTTCCGATAATTCCAAAGCGATTTTTTATGTTTTGTAACTCGTTGCTCATAAGTAAATTTTTGATTATTGATCTAATGTTAATGGTCTACAGCTTTTCCATTTGCTTTCTGTAAACCTTATTAAAATGATGAGTGTAAACATCCTTCATGTGTTTGCCTTCATCGTAGGTTTTCAATGCTAACATTTTTAAATCCAAATAATCTTTGTTTCTGATCTTAGAAACTTTACTTTTAAAGTATATATTGTCGGCAAAGTCGTATTCTTTGCTTTGTTTTTCAAAATTTTCAAGGGCTTTATCATATTTGCCCAGCTCAAAATAGGTAACTCCCAGCTGATAATGATCGTAAAGTCCTTTTACATATCCTCTGGTTACCAGAAGGGTTTCAATAATTTTCGTAGCCTTTTCTTTCTGTCCCAATGCGCTGTAAGACATAGCTCTTACAACATCCAGGTGATAATCTCCGTTTAAGGATCTTCCTAAATCTTCAGGATAATATTTTCTTAATTCCTCCAGATCCAGGATGGATCCTTTATAGTCCCTCAAAAACTCGAATTTGCACCATCCTCTATATCCGAGATGCATTCTGGGATCTGCAGCAACAGCCTTATCAATTAAAGTTTTCCAGGTTACAAAATCTCCGTTTTTGAGATAAGGAACCGCTTTCTCCATATAAGCATTGGAGAAACCCGGACAGAGCTCAATAGCTTTATCAAACCCTTCCTGAGACTCTCTGGAGCCCTGCAGGTCCGAAGCCCAGTTGTACAACTCACAAGCTTTTTTGCAATCCTCTCCCTCTACTGCATTACAGTTGACCTGTGCAATAGTATTGGTATAAACGATAAGTAACAAAAAGCTAAGGTAATACCTCTGAAACTTTTCCATTTTCAATTTTATAGGTTAAATACTGATAATAATCTACTTTAAAACCTTTTATTTCATTCGGCATCCAGCCATTCAGTGATTTTGTGAACTTCAGGAGTTTATCTTCCAACTCCACATCCAAAACCGTATCTTTCAGATCCGGGCTCATAGGTTGCAGCCTGAACAAGCCTGTTTTCCCTTCACAATTTACTAAAAATCTGACGGTAATATAGCCGTTTACATTCTTTTCAGAATATATATTTTCTTTTCCAAGCTTTTCAACAATTTCAATCTTTTCTCCTTTGTAATTAAATCCCCGGACGCCCTGGTAATACTGAAAACTAAAAGGAGTATCCTTAGCAGCTCCACATTTTTGGAAATCAGGGTCATCCAGTTTTTCATCAAACTGAATATCTCCTACGGTATCAGAATATCTGCTTAGCCTTTTTTCTGTCTGGCATGACATCAAAACGCAGGTAAACAGGAAAAAAAGATAAAACGTTTTCACCCAGCTTAATTTAATTCAGCTGTTCTCCCTAAAAGTGTGCCTTGGGTATTGTCATCAACAAAAACGCTCACAATGTCACCTATTTTCTGTCCTTCAAGTTTATCAAAGACACATACTGCATTCTGAGAATTTCTCCCCTTCCATTGGTTTTCGTTCTTTCTGGAAGTTCCTTCAATTAAAATGCGGTGTATTCTTCCCACATACGATTTCATTCTTTTTCTGGACAGTTCACCCTGCAGCGCAATTACTTCTGCGAGACGTCTCTGCTTCACATCGGCAGGAATATTATCTTGCATTTTTTTATGAGCTGGTGTACCGGGTCTTTCAGAATAAGCAAACATATATCCGTAATCATACTCTACTTCTCTCATCAGACTTAATGTATCCTGGTGGTCTTCTTCTGATTCATTGCAGAAACCGACAATCATGTCCTGGGAGAAAGCTACTTCAGGAACGATTTCCTTAGCTTTTTTGATCAGCTCAAGATATTCTTCACGAGTATGTTGCCTGTTCATCGCTTCCAGCATATTGTTGCTTCCGCTTTGTACAGGAAGATGTACATATTTACAGATGTTGTCATGTTTGGCCATCATTCTGAATACATCCAGGCTCATATCCTGAGGATTTGAAGTAGAAAACCTTATTCTCAGTTCAGGAACTGCCTTAGCGACTACATCCAGCAGTTGTGCAAAATTAACTGCCGTAGCTTTTTGCATTTCAGAAGCCTTGGCAAAGTCTTTTTTAGGGCCTCCTCCATACCAAAGGTAAGAGTCAACGTTTTGCCCTAAAAGGGTAATTTCTTTATAACCATTCTTGGCAAGGTCTTTACATTCTTCTATAATAGAGTGCGGATCGCGGCTTCTTTCTCTTCCTCTGGTGAATGGAACGACGCAGAAAGTACACATATTATCACAGCCTCTTGTAATGGTAACAAAAGCAGTAACGCCGTTTCCACCCAAACGTACAGGATTAATATCAGCATAGGTTTCTTCTTTAGAAAGAATAACATTAATGGCATCCCTACCATCATCCGTCTCCTTCAGAAGGTTGGGTAAATCTCTGTAAGCATCCGGTCCCACCACAAGATCAACAAGCTGTTCTTCTTCCAGAAATTTAGTTTTCAGTCTTTCCGCCATGCAACCCAGAACTCCTACCGTCATGTTCGGCTTTTCCTTCTTAAGATTTTTAAACTGAGAAAGCCGCATTCTAACAGTTTGCTCAGCTTTTTCCCGGATGGAACAGGTATTTAACAGGATCAGGTCTGCTTCTTCCACCTTCATTGTTGTATTATACCCTTGTTCGTTAAGAATGGATGCAACAATTTCAGAATCAGAGAAATTCATCTGACAGCCATAGCTTTCTAAAAAAAGTTTTTTAGAATTCTCAGGCCTTTCAGCAATAGCAAAAGCTTCTCCCTGTTTTGTTTCGTCTATATATTTTTCCTGCACAATAGTCAATTTAAGGTCCGCAGCCTACATTTCAGGTTTAATTTCTGAATATAAATTACGAACAGATAAGTCTGCAAAGATACAAAATATTGTGACAGAATGGCAGGACTATTGCCCGGATCTCTGAAACCTGTTTAAAAAAAGTATAATATCATATTTGCTTCGTGAGATTAATCAGAGTCCACGGTCAATGGGACACGTACCTTCATGATTGTAGGGATTCCGTTGAAAGTAGAAGGAAACCAACCTCCCTTTACTGCAGAAAGTTCTGCTACGATATCTTCTTTAATAATTAATACACGGTCCACATTACATATCTACGGATAAGGAAGAGAAATTCATTCTGAGTCTCATTTCCGATTTCACCGGTTGTCCGTTACATGTCGCCGGGGTCCAGTCTTTCTTGATTCTCCTCACTACATATTTCATATCATCAAAAAAAACTTCACTGTTCAACACTTTTGGAATACCTACAATATTGATTATTTTTCCTGTTGCATCGATGGTCAGGGTGAAGGTAAAGTCTCCACTCAAAGTATAAAAATCAGCATTCAGGTAGGTGTACATAAATTTACCCAACAGCTCTCTGTATGCCGCAGCTCCACCTTCAAAAGCGGCAGGTTTGAAGTCATCGCATTTTACCGCCACCTGCATAAAAGGCTCTTTAATATCTATTTTAAAAAGGTTTTTATTATTTTCTGCTAAAAATGAATCATCCCTGTCTTCAAGGTCTTGTGCCAATGAAAAATGAGCAGCAAAAAAAGCCAAAAGCAAAAGTACAGTTTTCATAATTTGATCGTATTGAATAAGCAAAGGTAAATATTTACCAGGCTTTTCAAACAGAAAAACTTCACGTATTGTGAAGTTTTGCCTGTATTATAGTACATTCTATTCTGTGATCACAGCAGTCCTTTGATATGTTTATAATTGGTTTTTACTGTATCAAGAACCTCATCCATTTTTCCGCCAAGCATCAGCTGAGCCATAGATTTAGTCATTCCCAATACCTGATCAAATTCGATTTTCGGAGGAAGAGCCAGTGCGTTTGGATTCGTAAATATATTCAGAAGATAAGGTCCGTTATAATCCAGACATTCTCTTATAGCGCTTTCCACTTCTTCAGGCCGGTGCACATTTTTCCCAGGATACCCCATGGCCTGGGCAACCATTGCAAAATCCGGATTGATAAGATCAGTCTCATTATCCGGCATTCCTCCCACTTCCATTTCCAGCTTCACCATTCCCAGCGTTCTGTTGTTGAACACGATCAGCTTTACAGGAAGCTTATACTGAAAGATTGTAGCCATATCACCCAAAAGCATAGACAACCCACCGTCACCACACATCGCAATAACCTGCTTTTCGGGGTGTGCAAGAGAAGCTCCTATAGCCATTGGCATCGCATTAGCCATTGAACCGTGATTAAATGAACCCAACATTTTCCTTTCTCCGGTTCCGGTAATAAACCTGGCTCCCCATACGCAACACATTCCCGTATCCACAGTGAAGATCGCATCTTTTTTAGCTAGCCGGTCTAAGGTATGGGCTACATATTCGGGCTGAATTGCATTTTCCTTACCAAAATCTTTTACATATTCGAGTTGATTTTCCTTCACCTTTCCATAAAATTCCAGTTGTTCATTCAGAAAGTGTATATCCGTTTTTTCCCTGAGCAGAGGTAATACTGCCTTCACGGTCTCCCTGACATCTCCTGCCAGCCCCAGTTCCAGCCGGGCTCTTCTTCCAAGCCGTTCCGGACCTTCATCAATCTGTACGATTTTATTTTTTACAGGCATGAATTTCTGATACGGAAAATCTGTTCCCAGAAGGATAACCAGATCAGCCTCGTGCATTGCATGGTATGCCGACGGAAGACCCAGTAAGCCTGTAAGGCCCACTTCATTAGGGTTGTTGGGCTGAATAGCCATTTTCCCACGGAAAGAATATCCTACAGGTGCTTTAAGATGTCTGGAGAGCTCTATAATTTCCGCACTGGCTGCTGCTGCTCCGATTCCGCAATACAGGGTTACCTTCTTACTGTCGTTAATCAGCGTCGCCAGTTTTTCGAGCTCATCATCCGAAGGCCGGATAACTGGATTCGTTTTAAAGATCTGAGTGGATGTGGTTGTTTCTTCAGCATCCAACTCAGAAACATCTCCCGGCAGCCCGATGACCGCAACTCCTTTTTTAGAAATCGCATGCTGAATAGCAGTCTGTACCGTTCGCTGTACCTGTTCAGGACGTGTAATCATTTGATTGTAATAGCTGCAGTCATCAAACAGCTTTATCGTATTTGTTTCCTGAAAGTAATCCATACCCATTTCATCACTAGGGATGGTAGAAGCAATAACCAGCATGGGTACGTGTGACCGGTGTGCTTCATACACTCCATTGATAAGATGAACGTGACCAGGACCACAACTACCTGCACATACTGCAAGACCATCCAGTTCGGCTTCCGCTGCAGCGGCATAAGCTCCCACCTCCTCGTGTCGCACATGAATCCATTCTATACTGCTCTTTTTAACTGCAATATTAAGATGATTAAGACTATCTCCTGTTACTGCATAAATTCTTTTCACATCGGCATTTTCGAGCATCTCAACAATCTGCTCTGCTATATTTTGGGCCATAATTAATTGATTTGATATTTATTTAGGATCAGACAACAGTGTTCAAAAGCTGTCTTTCTATCAAAATTAACTAATTAAACTGAACCCTTCCTAGGATTTCAATGTTAAAAATCTGTTATTTTATAATGATTAAACCTAAAAGGTTTTGAAAACCTGTTTGGTTTAGCAACAAAATTCTCCTTTATTTTAATTCTGAATCTGCAGTATCTTCATCACTGAAACAAAACAGCCACCCAAAAGGCGGCTGCTTATTGATACTTTATCTCTGATTAGTTGATGACTTCGATCTGATTTCGCAGAAGATCTTCAAATTCGTCTCTCTTACGGATCAGGTGAGCTTTTCCATCCAGGAATAAAACTTCTGCAGGTTTTAATCTGGAGTTGAAGTTTGAACTCATTTCAAAACCATAAGCTCCTGCATTATGGAAGGCCAGGATATCACCCTCTCTTACTTCATTCAGCTTTCTGTCCCATGCAAACGTATCCGTTTCACATATATTCCCCACTACAGTATAAATTCTCTCCGCTCCTTTCGGATTGGACAAGTTTTCAATCATGTGATAAGAATCGTAGAACATCGGACGGATCAGATGGTTGAAACCAGAGTTTACCCCTACAAAAACTGTTGCGGTTGTCTGCTTAATCACATTGGCTTTCACCAACAAATAGCCGCTTTTCCCTACGAGGAATTTTCCAGGTTCGAACCATAGTTCAAATTTTCTTCCTGTCGATTTTGAGAATTCTCCCAAGACTCTTTCTACTTTTTTTCCCAGAGTTTTCACGTCTGTTTCCTCTTCATTATCCTGATAAGGGATTTTGAAGCCGCTTCCCATATCCAGATATTTCAGATTCGGGAAATGCTCTGAAAGCTCCAGCATGATATCCAAAGCCTGAAGGAATACCTCAGGATCTTTGATTTCACTTCCGGTATGCATGTGAAGTCCTTCAACATTAACGTTTGTACTTTTCATCACTCTTTCAATGTGACGAAGCTGGTGGATAGAAATCCCAAACTTGCTGTCGATATGCCCCGTTGAAATCTTATAGTTTCCTCCGGCAAAAATATGTGGATTGATTCTTACAAAAATCGGGTACGAATTTCCGTATTTGTTCCCGAATTGCTCAAGAATAGAAATGTTATCAATGTTTATATGAACTCCAAAAGTCATTGCTTCCTCTATTTCTGCCAAGTCAACACAATTGGGAGTAAACAAAATCTTTTCCTTCGGAAATCCTGCCTTTAATCCAAGTTTAACTTCATTAATAGATACACAATCCAAAGAGGCACCCAAGTTCTTTACATATTTAAGGATATTGATGTTCGTCAACGCCTTTGCCGCATAGAAAAACTTTGTGTGTTTTAAAAAAGAGGATGTAAGTTTTTCGTATTGAACTTTGATGGATTCAGCATCATAAACGTACACCGGTGTGCCAAACTCTTGGGCAATCTTTAATAATTCTTTTGAATTCATAATTTCATTTTAACATAAAAAAAGGCAGATTCTTCGAAAAAGAGCCTGCCACATTAATTATTTTTTATGCAAGACAAGTCTTTTAAATATTCCAAACCTTAGAGAACTTTACAGCTCCCTTTTTACCAGTTTTAATTTGTTTAAAATTTTGCATTGCTTCTATTTATTTTTTGCAAAAGTACTATTTATTTTTTATTCCAGAAAAATTGATTTGAAACGCACCTTCCTGCGTATCACAACCCAATCTCTATATTTTTCCTTTATTTTGGTAAGGGTAAAGTCTCAAAATCACCGCGAAGCAGGGCCAGCTGCAATTCGTTATTCAAATCAGTTGAGGACATAGGTAGATCAATTTTAAGTTTTGCCAGCTTGCTCATAGTCTGAATCTGCGTAAACAATTCATAAAAACCAAACGAAACCACCTTTCCATTATCAATAATTAAGAACAGTTTTTCTCCTAATTTCCTTCCTGTTCCCAGCCAGAGCTCATTTCTCTTTTTGAAGTCTATTTTCTGTTTCAGGACTGTAAAATCTTTAAACTCCTCCAATGCACTGATAAATTGCACCGCTTTTGTACCCTGGGTAAAAGATCTGAATTTCAAAGCAGGTTTTTCCGTCTTGTTGAGATTATTCTTTTCAACAATATATTTGCCGTTTCTGAAATAAAGCCCGAAAGGCAGAACCTCTTTCTTTTTAATATTTTTCGAGTTAAGAATCAGTTTGGCAATGGTATCCGTACCTGTAAGCTCGAAATTAATCTGCGTCACACCTTTCTGAACGCTTTCCCATTTCTGGGATTTTGAATTGAATACTTTTTTCGAAAATTTATTGATATCCTGTACATAATCGGAGAAAAGAATACGTCCTGCTTCGTCCTGAAAATAGACAAATCCTTTGTCATTCGGAAGATCCTGCGTGAGTTCCTTTATTTTATTGATATAGGTTTTCGCATTAGATTCATCATGTTGTTTCTGAATAATTTCATTTTCAGTATCCTTGATCACCAATAGTTTGAACAGCTCCAGTGTCGCCCTTGCATCACCATCAGCCCTGTGATGATTGGTAAGCGGGATCCCCAGTGATTTCACCAGCTTACCCAATGAATAGCTAACCTCATCAGGGATCAGCTTTTTCGCTAACGGAATTGTATCTAAAGTATTGATCTTGAAATCATAGCCAAGCCTTTTAAAGGACTGGCGGAGCATTCTGTAATCAAAATCAATATTATGCCCCACAAGAGTTGTATTTTGTGTGATTTCGATGACCCTCTTGGCTATTTCATGAAATTTAGGAGCCGTTTTAACCATTTTCGGGGTGATACTGGTCAGTTTTTGTACAAAAGGGGTAATATCACCCTCTGGGTTGACAAGAGATATAAACTGGTCAGTAATTTTCTGACCATCATACCTGTAGATGGCAATATCGATAATGCATTCATGTCTATAACCTGCACCATTACTTTCTATATCTATAATTGAATACATTGATTTCCCGTTAACTGCTGTTTTTTTAATTGTATTTGTTTTTTCTTTCCCGAAACTTTCGCTCGAAAAATCTAACCCTATTTTCCTCTGCCGGTAAAGATAACCTGCTAAAATAATAAAAAAAATAAAAAAAGCATAGCAGATTCCTTTAGTTTACCTTCAGAGTTATCTTCTTCTTCCTCCCAGTCCGAACATTCCGAGAATTGCTTTCGCTCCTTCTCTCATTAATGTAGACGTAAAAGTTCGACCTGCTTTGCTCTGCAAAACCTGCTCAAACATTCCAGGTTCTTGCTTTACCGGTCTTGTCTTTTGAGCAGCTGTCGGGTTTTGTGCCGCCTGTTCCATTCTGCTGGTCAGAATTTCATACGCAGATTCTTTATCCACAGCATTTTCATATTTTGCTACTAAAGCAGATTTACCGGTTAGTTCTGAAATCTCCGTTTCATTCAAAACATCCATTCTCGATTCGGGAGAGATCAGATAGGTATGTACCAACGGTGTTGGAATTCCTTTTTCGTCCAGCGCCGTTACAAAAGCCTCTCCGATTCCCAGATTCTGAATAAGGCTGGAAGCATTATAATATTCCGTAGTCGGATAGTTTTCCACGGCTTTGGAAATTTCCTTTTTATCTTTTGCTGTAAAACCTCTAAGGGCATGCTGAATTTTCAGTCCTAGCTGGGAAAGTACATTTTCAGGGACATCCCCGGGAATCTGTGTGATGAAATAGATCCCCACTCCTTTAGAACGAATCAGCTTTACCATGGTTTCGATCTGGGAGAGCAGTGCCTTCGAAGCTTCATCAAAAATCAGGTGAGCCTCATCAATGAACAGGACCATTTTCGGTTTTCCACTGTCTCCTTCTTCCGGAAACGTCATATAAATTTCAGCAAAAAGTGAAAGCATAAATGTGGAGAACAGCTGTGGCTTATTCTGAATATCCGATACTCTTAATATATTGACCACTCCTTTTCCGTCCCTGGTTTCCAGAAGGTCCTGAACGTCAAAGCTCAGTTCTCCGAAAAAATCGGCCGCTCCCTGCTGTTCCAAAGCCACAATAGATCTTAAGATAGCTCCCAAAGAAGCCGGGGCTATAGATCCGTAATTGGCTGCAAGTTCTGCTTTTCCCTGAGCGTTATCTGTTACATATTGCAGGACTTTTTTCAAATCGTTCAGATCAATCAGTGGTAAGCCTTTATCATCACAATATTTGAAAACAATGGACATGATGCTTTGCTGGGTATCATTAAGCCCAAGAATTTTACTTAATAAAACAGGTCCGAATTCTGTAACTGTTGCTCTTAGCTTTACCCCTTTTCCTCCGGAAATGCTCATCAGCTCTACCGGAAATCCTTGTGGATTGTAAGGAAGCTGTGTTTTTGCATACCGCTCTTCAATAATGGCATTCATCTGTCCTGCCTCTGCAATTCCGGAGAAGTCTCCCTTGATATCCAGCACAAGAGAGGGAATTCCGGCGTGTGAAAGCTGCTCTGCAAAGACCTGTAATGTTTTGGTCTTTCCGGTTCCGGTGGCACCGGCAATAAGGCCGTGGCGGTTGATTGTTTTTAGAGGAATGGTTACATTAACTTCCGGAACTACCTCCCCATCCAGCATTCCCTTTCCTAATATAATATGATCTCCCTTAGGAGTGTATCTTGCATTTAGTTCTTCAATAAATTGTGTTTTATCTGCCATCTGATTGATTTTTACCTGATAAATATAAAGGTTTTTATAAAATATTTAATGATATCCCACAGAACTTCTTACATTATCCTGTGAAAGGACTCTGGAACAGCACCTGCAAATTTCAAACCACTTATCCGATATTATATATGACGCCTGTAACCTCTATTCACGCTACCAAACATGATAAAAAACAGCAATTGCAAATTCATTTTTGGCAAGGCATTCTTTTTGCTCAAAGTAAAAAACACTAAACAATCGTTTAGCAAAGTATTGAAAGAAACTATCAATGGGATTTAACATTTCATTTAGATTTCATCTAATACTTTGTATCTTTAACTCATTAAAAAAAGACCCAATGAAAATTGAACAAATATATACGGGCTGTCTGGCTCAGGGAGCCTATTATATTGTATCAGAAAATGAAGCGGCTATTATTGATCCTTTGAGAGAGGTAAAACCTTACCTGGATCGTCTGGAGAAAGACAATGTCACTTTAAAATATATTTTTGAAACCCATTTCCATGCTGATTTCGTTTCAGGACATCTGGACCTTAGCAAGAAAACCGGTGCTCCGATTGTTTACGGACCCACCGCTGCTCCCGAATTTGAAACAATCATTGCGGAAGACCATCAAATCTTTGACATTGGAAAAGTAAAGATAAAAGTACTGCACACTCCGGGACATACCATGGAAAGCAGCACTTACCTTCTGATTGATGAAAACGGCACTGAAACTGCAATTTTCACAGGAGACACTTTATTTCTTGGAGATGTTGGGAGACCGGATCTGGCACAAAAAGCCACCGATCTTACGCAGGAAGATCTTGCCGGCATCCTGTACGACAGTCTTCAGAATAAAATAATGCCTTTAGATGACAGTCTTACCGTTTATCCGGCTCACGGTGCCGGTTCGGCATGCGGAAAAAATATGCAGAAAGAGACCGTGGATATTTTAGGAAATCAGAAAAGAACAAATTATGCATTGAACCAACCTGACAAAGAATCTTTCATCAGAGAAGTTCTTGACGGGCTTACGGCACCACCGAAATATTTCGGAATGAATGTAGCCCTGAACAAAGGAGGCTATGAAAGCCTTGATGTTGTGATGGATAAAGGGTTACACCCAGTTGCTCCAGAAGATTTTGAAGCTCTGGCAGAAGAAACCGGCGCATTGATCTTAGATACCCGTGGGGCTGCCGACTTTCACAAAGGTTTTGTTCCAAATTCGATCAATATAGGACTGAAAGGAGATTTCGCCCCTTGGGTAGGAACTCTTATTGTAGATGTAAAGCATCCTTTATTACTGATAGCAGACGAAGGGACAGAAGAAGAAGTGATTACCCGATTAAGCCGCGTAGGTTTTGATCATGTGGTTGGCTATCTTAAAGGAAGTTTCGCCGCATGGAAAAACGCTGGTAAAGAAACAGACGAAATCAAAAGAATTTCTCCTGCTGAATTTGCAGAGCAATTTACAAAAGAGGCTAAAGTAATTGATGTAAGGAAACTGACCGAATATTCAGCAGAACATATTGATAATGCCTACAACAAGCCGTTGGATGCTATCAGTGACTGGGCCCGTACAATTGATAACTCCGAACACTTTTTCCTTCACTGTGCAGGAGGATACAGAAGCATGATTGCCGCAAGTATCCTTAACTCACACGGTATCAGAAATTTCACCGAAATAGAAGGCGGTTTCAACGGAATAAAAAAGACAGAAAAACTTCCAACAACGGATTTTGTATGCCAATCTAAAACTTCTTAAAACCATGAAAGTTAAACTTTTAGGTGGCCTCTTAGCTTCAATGCTGATCATCAACGCCTGTAAAACGGCGCATACTGCAGATATTCCTGCACATTCTATCAGAGAGACCGTCAACAATAGCGAAACAATGCTTGTAGATGTAAGAATCCCCGAACAATATGCAGCAGGTTCTGCAAGGAATGCTGTCAATATTCCTTTGGCAGAGCTTAAAAGCAATATGGAATCCCTAAAAGGAAAGAAAGTGGTTGTTTTCTGCAATAAAGGCGTACAGGCAGACCAGGCAATGGAAATCTTAAAGAAAAACGGAGTGGAGGCTTACGATGGGACCAGCTGGAAAAATGTAAAAGCCATTCAGGAAGAAACGGATAAAAAATAAACTGTAAAACCACAATTATGTCACAAAAATTTCAGGAAATCATTGATTCTGACAGACCGGTACTTATTGACTTTTTTGCCACATGGTGCCAACCATGTAAAGTACAGTCTTCGGTTTTAAATACTGTAAAAGAAAATATTGGTGAGGGAGCCAGAATCATTAAGGTAGATGTAGATCAATATCCTGCACTGGCCGCTCAATATGGAGTGCGCGGAGTCCCTACACTGGCGGTTTTCAAAAAAGGAGAACTGTTATGGAAAGAAAGTGGTGTGCATGATGTGAATACCCTCACACAACTTTTACAAGAATATGCTTAAAACTGTGATTTTTCACAGTTTTTTTTGTTTTTACATCCCCACAGATCACACGAATTTCCACAGATAACTGCACCTATTTTTTTGTATAAAAATTAAACATCTGTGAAAATCTGCGAAATCTGTGGGAAAAACCTAAAATTCAATTGAAAAAGAATCTCTGTCATTCAAAAACTGAAAATGGGTTCTGAAATCTTTCAATTCATCTCTATTCAATTCTGCAGATACAAGGTTTCCTTGTTTTTGAGAGATTTCTGTTCCGTCCGCAAAGAAGCAGTGAGAGCTTTCCTGATACAACAGATTATTTCCGTCGGTCCCTATTCTGTTTAAGCCAAAAACATAAGCCAGATTTTCAATCGCTCTTGCTTTTAGAAGATGCTCCCAGGCACCCACCCTCTTCTCAGGCCAGTTGGCAACATACAAAACGGCATCATAATCATTATTATTTCTTGCAAAGACCGGAAAGCGTAGATCATAGCAAACCTGAAGCAGAAATCGCAGCCCTTTGTATTCCACAATCACCCGGTCTTTACCCGGCGTATATACCTTATCTTCTCCTGAAAAAGAGAACAAATGCCTTTTGTCATAGAATAATGTTTCACCATCCGGTTGCACGAAATACATCCTGTTATAAAAGTGTTCATTCTGCTCTACCGGAGCACTTCCACAGAGAGCTGCATTTTTTTCTTTAGCGATCTTTTTTAAAAAATCCAGCGATTCATCATGGCGGTCAGAGACTTCAGAAGCATCCATACAGAAGCCTGTGGAAAACATTTCAGGCAGTACAATCAGATCTGCTTCCACATCCCGGAGCTCATGCTCAATTATTTTAAAATTCTCAGTCTTATTTTTCCAGATGATATCCAAATTAAGTCCTACAACTTTCATCTTCTCTTTTTTTAAAATTATCATATAAAAATACACCTTTATCTGCAAAAAAGAAAACCCGGCAGCTGAACAGGTTTTCTCTGACGACTTATTTTCATAATGTTTTACTAAAGTATTTTATTTTTGTAGAAATGAATATCTTTCGGTTTCATTTTTGATACAGATACTTTTTATTACGATCACTAAAAATTTAAAAAATTTATGAAGAAACTGGTTTTTATGGTGATGATATTCTTTTTCGGAAGCATGGCCAATGCGCAGGCATGGACAGGAAAGGGAGATCAGAAAGTGCAGCTTGGTCTGAGTGCATGGGGATACGGAACAGGAGTTACGGGAACTTATGATTATGGCCTTAACAAGCTTATATCGGTAGGTGCCGGTCTGAATGCCTATTTCAGCAATTATAAAGACAACGATAAGGATAATCGTGTTTTCATTTTTGGAAGGCTGAATTTCCATTTACAGGAAGCTCTGAATCTACCGGCAAAATGGGATATTTATCCAGGAGTCGATCTGGGTGTTCTGGGAAAAGATTTCGGGATTGGAGCCCATATCGGTGCAAGATACTTTTTCACTGAAAAAATTGGAGTATTTGCTGAGGTAGGGAATAACGGAAGCCTTGGAGTTTCTTTCAATTTATGATCAAATCGTCTTTAAATATGACAAAGCTTCTCGTATCGGGAGGCTTTTTTGTTTGGCATAGTTTTGATAATTGTTACCTTTGCAAATTAAAATCTAAAATTTATTAATGGAAATAGCAATCAAACTCTTTCAGTTCATTCTGAGCATCTCTATACTTGTGCTTCTTCATGAGCTAGGGCACTTTTTACCGGCAAAATGGTTTAAGACCAGAGCAGAGAAATTTTTCCTGTTTTTTGATCCATGGTTTTCCATTTTTTCAATGAAAAAAATCAATGGAAAATGGGAATATAAGTTTTTCTCCCCAAATCTGCCGGATTCTAAAGTGATAGAGGTCAATGGAAAGAAAGAAGAAGTGCCTATCGATATATCTAAACTTCCGGACAGTGATTGGAGAAAACATCCAGAACAAACCAAATACGGCATCGGATGGCTTCCTTTTGGAGGCTATGTAAAAATTGCAGGAATGGTAGATGAAAGCATGGACACTGCTCAAATGAAAAAACCGGCAGAACCATGGGAATTCAGATCAAAACCGGCATGGCAAAGATTGATTATTATGCTGGGAGGTGTTACTGTGAACTTTTTTCTGGCATGGTTAATCTATAGTGGCTTGTCATTCTTCAATGGGGAGACCTATACCGACATCACCAAATTCAACAATGGAATTGAAGCGACAGATGCAGGAAAGAAAATGGGCTTTCAGAATGGAGACAAAGTCATCAGTGTCGACGGAAAACCGGCAGAACGGTTAGAAAGCACATCCATCAACATCCTTTTGGGCGATAACGTTACTGTAATGAGAAATGGTCAGGAAGTAACATTCCCGGTAAATGCAGACGGTGTTGCAGATGTTCTTAAGCAGAAGGAAGCCAGACTATATATTACTCCGAGAGTTCCAATGGTGATTGACTCGCTAGCCACTCCGGCTTCCCAGTCTTCAGGATTGGCTAAAGGAGATAAAATTATTGGAATCAATGGAAAAAAAGCAGCATTCTTTGATGAGGTAAGTACACTTTTAGGTGAAAATAAAGGAAAAACAATTACTGTAGATGTCGAGAGAAATGGCACTGTACAGACTTTACCTTCAGTTTCAGTAGATAAAAACGGAAAACTAGGTGTAGCTATTGATGCTAAGGGTATCGCGAAATCTATTGTAACGACTAAGAAATATTCGTTCGGAGAGGCTATTCCAAGAGGGTTTACAAGATCTATCGATGCACTGACTACACAGGTAAAACAGTTCAAGATCATGTTTAACTCCAAAATCCAGGGATATAAAAATGTGGGGGGACCTATCGCCATTGTTAAAAACATGCCCGTGAGTAAAGACGCAAAAGGTAATGTTTCTATTGACTGGACAGCTTTCTGGAGCTTTACAGCAATGTTCTCGGTATGGTTGGCTTTCCTTAACCTTATACCAATCCCGGGACTTGATGGTGGACACGTATTGTTTACATTATATGAAATAATTGTAGGAAAACCGGTGCCGCAAAAGGTGCTGGAAAACGCACAGATGATTGGAGTTATCTTCCTGTTAGGTTTGATGTTACTGATTTTCGGAAGTGATATTTTCAAGATCTTTGCAGGGAAATTATAATTTTTTCGATAATTTTCTAAAAAATATTTGTAGGGTATAAATATTCGTCCTATATTTGCACCACTTAAAACAAAGGACATTCCTCCTTAGCTCAGTTGGTTAGAGCATCTGACTGTTAATCAGAGGGTCGCTGGTTCGAGCCCAGCAGGAGGAGCCAAAAAAGACTTACAGAAATGTAGGTCTTTTTTTATTTCTGTTATTTAGCAGTACTGCAATTAGACAAAATTGTAAAGGACCAGACGCTAAAAAGATATGCACTACTAGTTTTCCTACCTGTTCCTCCATAATTGAATCCTTAATCCACAACTTTTGCACTTGATTCACTATATCTTTATTATATTAGCAAAAAAAGGCATGGAGATACCATTATTCAGGATACTGCTCTTTAGCACTCTATTCACATTTACATCATATTTTCATGCCCAAAACAACAATCTTGAGGTTCGGCGCATCGAATATCTTCACAGTCTTAAAAAGCATGTTGACAAGGCATGGCCGGAATTCAGTTCACAAAAGTATGCTGCTGATATTGCCCTTTTCACTCCTACAAGCACATTCATTACAGGACGTCCTATTTCCAAAACCTTAAAAAAGTCACCTAAGCAAACTTACAAAAAAGGAAGTTTGCTCATTGAAGAAACACAACGCCTGGATACTGATGAATTTCATATGGCCACCGCTTACGAAAGCACGGACAGCAGTAAGCTATGGTACCAGTATCCCGTTGTACTTTGCAGTGATTTTGAGTCCACCCGTCAACATATTGAAGAGGTCTCTGATACCCAGACCTGGGCAACTGTTATTCTTCACGAATATTTTCACGGCTTTCAGTTCAGGCATCCGGAATTTATCCGATTCGCCAACGATTCGATAACGCTTAGCATCACCAAACTGCAATCCTATTATGAGCGCTATCCCTGGTTCAGGGAAAGTATTGAGCAAGAAAATCAGCTCTTATTGGAATGTCTGAGCAAGAATAGACTGCCCCAAATCAAGGCTCTTTTTGCTCAATATGCGTTAAAGCGAAGTCAACGCCTGTTAAGATTTAGTCAGGAGGAAAAATTTGACCTTACCCACCAGGAAGAATTTATGGAAAAAATGGAAGGCAGCGCGAGATATATAGAGTACCAGCTTTATCTTGCATTCAAAAATATCCCAGTCGACAAAGAACTTGCTGAAACCGACCGCTATTATGATCCATCCCTATTAAAAGCGTTTAAGCTGGAAGATAAGCCATGGATGTATCAAAGCAGTTCTGTCCGTTATTTTTACTCAACAGGTTTTAATATGTTACGGTTATTAGATCATCTAAAGATCCCATACAAAGAAAATTTTTTTGACGATAACAGCAACACTCCTTATAGGGTATTACATTACAAACTATTAGATGCACAGTAAGAGGCAGCCTCAAAAGATTCATCAGTTCGGTTACTGGAAGGATGCATTTATATATGGTAAGGAAAGGCTTTCGGCTTTTCTAAGTACCCCTTTGCTGATATTTTGGGGAGCAATTCTCATTTATCAAAAAAAATATTGAAAATATTTCTTATTGAATTTCAATACATTTAGTTTAAAATGATTGAGAAGAGGCGATAAAACTTGACTGATATTAATATTACTTTTATATTTGCACCACTTAAAACAAAGGACATTCCTCCTTAGCTCAGTTGGTTAGAGCATCTGACTGTTAATCAGAGGGTCGCTGGTTCGAGCCCAGCAGGAGGAGCCAAAAA
>NZ_QNVV01000004.1 GCF_003384725.1 Chryseobacterium pennipullorum | reverse complement strand
ATGTCATAGCCGAGTAGTACTAATTACCCGTAGATTTATAGCCTGATATGGCGCACGAAAGTGCAGCAAGGTTAGCTCTTTGTGAAAGTTTTTATCGATTAAAACGCAATAAGCTTAAGGCGTGAAGCCTGATGCTTAAAGCTATATACCTTCTTTAGGGTGGTTTTAGCGGTGGGGCTCACCTGTTCCCATTCCGAACACAGAAGTTAAGCCCACCAGCGCCGATGGTACTGCTAACGCGGGAGAGTAGGCCGCCGCCAGTTTTTATTTTATTTTTAAAAATCCTTTATCGTCAAGATAAAGGATTTTTTTTTTTGCTTTATACTTAAGGCAACTACCAATCCACCAACTACTCAACCAGCAACGAAACAACCAGCAACAAACATATTTACCGCCTTTTCATTGCTACCCTTATAGTGTAATACTACTCTTAACCGTATTTTCCATCGTAAAAACCGAACGTTCTTAGCCTATAATTTTTATATAGTGTAAAATTTTTCCTATTTATTTGCAATTGCTGTACAACTTACCTAATCTGGAGCTGGATGTTGCTGTGAATGTGGAGAATATGTATATTTGATAATAGGTGTTTAAAATAATATAAGAAATAAAATGATGAAAAAAATATTAAATACAGCCTTACTCATCTCTTTCGTATCTATTGCGATTGAGAGTCATTCCCAGGAAAAAAAAACGAAAAGCTTACATTTAAAAGTGTACTTGCAGACAGCGAAAAATTAACGGAAAATTTTAGAAATCCTGAAGTTTTTAAAGGGGTAAGAATAAGTCAATCAGATTCACCTTTTATTCTGCCTACAGGCCAAAATATTAATCTTCCCAAAACTTTTAATTATAAAGGCAAGAACTATGACATTTCAGAAGAAATAAAAGATAGAGATTATACCTCTCTGCTTGTTATAAAAGACGGCAAAATAGTTTTTGAAGAATACTATAAAGGCAATAAGAAAAATGTGCCCGTGATTTTTTTCTCTTGTACCAAATCTATCACAAGTTTACTCATTGGGATATCCCTTGATAAAGGGTATATAAAAGATTTAAATGATCCAATTTCGAAATATGTACCCGAATTGAAAGGAAGTGTATATAGTGAAGTTCCTATTCAGGATGTTCTTAATATGTCATCAGGAATTGAGTGGTCAGAAGATATGGCAGACTTTAATTCGGGAGTGGCAAAGCTTTCCGATTCATATGGAAAGGGTAAAGCGGATCTGATTAAATTTATATTAAGTCTGAAAAGAGCTCATCCATCAGGCACTTTTAATAAATATGCCAGTGTGGAAACTCAGATTCTTGGAATGGTTATAGAGGGTGCAACTAAGAAACCATATATTGACTTTTTTAAGGAAAATCTTTGGAATAGGATTTTTCCTGAATCTACTGCTTATCTTTCAACCAATGGAGACGGTGTAGCAATGGCTTACGGAGGTTTAATGACGACTCCAAGGGATTATGCTAAAGCAGTTTTACTGATGATAAATAAAGGAAAAAACAGCAAAAATCAGCAGATTCTATCTGAGGAATGGATAAAACAGTCCATAACAATAAGTCCAAAAGACACGCATCTGTTACCGGGAATCAGGAAAAACTCAGATACAAATATGGGCTATAAAAACCAGTGGTGGATTCCGGAAAATAGAATAGATAATGAATTTACTGCGATTGGAGTATATGGTCAGTTTGCCTATGTAAATCCTAAAGAAAATATTATTATTATATCGAACGGCGCCGATAAAAGGTATGCGGACGATATAGATATTGCTGACGGTAGAAAAATTGCATTAATCCGTGCAGTTGCAGCCAGCATTAAATAAGCTAAACTGTGGATTAGAGTCAAACATCAAACTATAGAAAAGAAATAAATGTGATAGCGCTTTCTAACAATATAAAGTAAAATTCATTTATATTAAAAAAGGTTGGCCGAAAGGCCAACCTTTTTGTATTCCTACAATAATAATTTTTTGTTATACCTGTATTACTCCTAAATTAAACTTTTCAGTAATAGGAGCATGATTAGCCGCCTCAATCCCCATAGAAATCCATTTTCTGGTATCTGCAGGATTGATAATGGCATCAGTCCATAATCGTGCTGCTGCATAGGTAGATTCAGTTTGCTTCTGGTATTTTTTTGAAATCGTATCTAATATTTCGTTGTGCTCTTCTTCAGTGATTTCTTTTCCTTGTTTCTTTAAAGTGGATTCCTGGATCTGGGCTAATACTTTTGCGGCCTGTGCTCCTCCCATTACTGCAAGATCAGCCCATGGCCATGCAACGATAAGTCTCGGATCATAAGCTTTTCCACACATTGCATAATTTCCTGCTCCGTATGAGTTTCCTGTAATGATCGTGAATTTAGGTACCACAGAGTTGGAAACTGCATTTACCATCTTCGCCCCGTCTTTGATAATTCCACCGTGCTCAGACTTGGACCCTACCATGAATCCTGTAACGTCCTGCAGGAAGATTAATGGAATCTTTCTCTGATTGCAGTTGGCAATGAAACGCGTTGCTTTATCCGCAGAATCTGAATAAATAACACCTCCAAACTGCATTTCTCCCTTACCGCTTTTTACCAGCTTCCTCTGGTTGGCTACGATCCCAACAGACCAGCCATCCACTCTTGCTGTAGCACAGATGATGCTCTTGCCGTAGTCGGGTTTATACTCTTCATATTCTGAGTTATCCACAATACATTTGATGATCTCATAAGTGTCATATTGTTCGGCTCTCGAAACCGGCATGATTCCAAAAATATTTTCAGGATTTTCTTTCGGAGGAAAACTTTCTATTCTGTCGAATCCTGCTTTTTCGGTACTGCCGATCGACTTCATAATGTTTTTGATCCTGTTTAAAGCATCCTTATCATCTTTAGCTTTATAATCCGTAACTCCTGAAATGGAACAGTGCGTAGTAGCTCCGC
Organism: Chryseobacterium pennipullorum; assembly: GCF_003384725.1. Lineage (GTDB taxonomy): Bacteria > Bacteroidota > Bacteroidia > Flavobacteriales > Weeksellaceae > Chryseobacterium > Chryseobacterium pennipullorum. The sequence continues at coordinate 238,113 of NZ_QNVV01000004.1, read as the reverse complement.
CAAGAGTTTCGTTATCTATACTTTCTCCAATCGCTGCTTTCACCAAATAGCTACCTGCAAGGAAAATAGAACCTGTTTTATCCACAATCATTGCTTCATCACTCATGATAGGCAGATAAGCCCCTCCGGCTACACAGCTTCCCATAACAGCAGAAATCTGAATGATCCCCATAGAGCTCATTTTAGCATTGTTTCTGAATATACGCCCGAAATGCTCTTTATCCGGAAATATCTCATCCTGCATAGGAAGATATACGCCGGCAGAATCTACAAGGTAGATGATCGGTAGTTTATTTTCCATCGCAATTTCCTGTGCTCTCAGGTTTTTCTTTCCGGTGATCGGAAACCAGGCTCCAGCCTTTACAGAGGCATCGTTAGCAACTACAATACATTGTCTTCCGGACACATATCCAATCACTACAACCACCCCGCCGCTAGGGCAGCCACCGTGCTCTTTATACATCTCATATCCGGCAAAAGCACCTACCTCTATGGAATCTGAATCTTTGTCGAGAAGATACTCTATTCTTTCTCTTGCGGTCATTTTTCCCTCGTCCCGAAGCTTCTGAAGTCTCTTTTCTCCACCGCCCTTTTTAATTTCGGCAAGCAAGCGATTGATTTCTGATAGTTTTAATCTGTTTTGATCTTCTCGTTTGTTAAATTCGATGTCCATAGAATTCTCAATTTTTTACGCTTAAAGATACTATTTTTATGAGGAATACGAGTGAGAACTAAAACAGATGTTTAATACTTTGGTTTCTAGGAAATTGTGAAATTTTTAACTAAAATATATTTTTAAATAATTTATATTTTTTCTAACTTTACACTTGAGTAACAGAGGTGATATTCTCTGCTAAATACTCAGTTCCTAGTTTATTTTTTTAATAGTTTATTATTTGAAGGCCCTGAAAGTTTAACAAATTTTCAGGGTTTTTTGGTGATGACCCACACCTGAAATCATGGATAATATTTTCTATATTCTACAATAGTAAGATCAGTCGTAGAATCTTTCTTCTTTTTATAGCTTTTGAAGGGAATGAAACCCAATTTTTCCGGAATTTTTCTGCTAGCTATATTTTGCTCGTCCACAGGGTATACGATGTACTTAAAAATAAAGTTATCTTCTAAAAACTCAACAAGATTCCTTATAATTTCAGTTCCAAATCCCTTACCCTGAGAACTCTTTTTTAACCAGAGTCCAAGTTCAACTGATTCTTCACTTATATGATGAATACCACAACATCCGATGAAATCTCCGTTTGAATCTAAAGCAGCCAGAACCAGATCCGTGTTTTCGGATAATGTTCTTTTTGACTCATTGACAAAACTTACAATATCCATCCTATTACCTTGCGGGCTAAACGGCATATATCTGGTAACTTCGGTGGTAAAATGTTCAAGAATATCATCGATGTATAAATCTTCCACCGGTTTTAAGATCATACGTTCTGTTTTGATTCTAATATCTGGCTTTAGTATCATATGTCAATCAATTATCTTTATCGTTTTTGGCTTTACTTTCTAAAAATAATAAAGGTATATCATTCATTCACCAAAAAATCAAAAAAAAACTTTATTTATTACAGTAAATTTATATTTTATGTGACATTTATAAAAGCCTATTTGTAAATTTGCATGTTAAAATTTTCAAAGAGGTAGGTTATGCATAAATTAGCGCTTTTCAGGTTGCATCTGATTGTATTTTTATGGGGGTTCACTGCAATTTTAGGAAAACTGATTCATGCGAATGCCCAGGTCCTTGTATTTTACAGAATGTTATTTGCAGCGATCTTTCTATATGTCTTCATTAGATTTTTTAAGAAAGAAAGTATAAAGGTTTCAAAAAAAATCTTTTTCCAGTTAGCTGCTATTGGAGTGGCAATGGCTTTACATTGGTACTGTTTCTTTTACTCCATTAAGGTGTCTAATGTGTCCATCGCTTTAAGCTGCCTCTCCCTGTCTACATTATTCGCATCAATTCTGGAACCTGTCATTTTTAAACGAAAGATAGATATGACAGAGGTGGTGATGGGAACAGTGATCGTGGCCTGTATTCTCCTGATTTTTAAAACAGAATTCCATTACAAAGAGGGAATAATTTATGGGGTGCTGTGTGCAGTTTTTGGGACTATTTTCTCAGTTTTTAACGGAAAAATGTTTGGTAAGACCAGCTCCGGAAACATTATTTTTTATGAAATATTCTGTGGATGGTTTATTTTAATGCTATTTTATCTGTTTTCTGGGCAAATTTTTGAAATGAGTGAAATAAACTATCGGGATCTGGCGTTAATAGGGTTGTTGGCTAGTGTTTTCACTGCTTTTCCAATGCTGGAATCAGTGAATTTAATGAAGTATATATCCCCTTTTACACTAATTTTAACAGTTAATTTAGAACCGGTTTACGGAATTATACTAGCTTTTTTTATCTTTGGGGAATCAGAACATATGAGCCCTATTTTTTATATTGCTTCTGCAGTTATGATACTGGCAATCATTGCCAATGGATTAATGAAAGCCAGGAAAACAAAAAAACTTTAACTACCATCAAATTTATATGATGAAAAAATATTTTTTACTTGCATTTTCACTACTATTTGGGCTGTCTGAATCTCAGATTATCAGAAAATATTCCAACGAATTCCTGAATATCGGCGCCGGAGCCCGAGGGCTGGCCATGGGTGGAGCTGTAATCACCAATCAGGATGATGTATATTCTCCGATGTGGAACCCTGCAGGTTTGATGTCTATAGAAAGAGACTGGCAGGGAGCAGCGATGCATGCTGAATACTTTGAATCCATTGCAAAATATGACTATCTGGCGTATGCAAAAGTATTGGAGGAAGGTGTTTTCGGAGTTTCTGTGGTGAGACTAGGGGTAGATAATATTTTAAATACCACTCAGATGATTGATTCTGAAGGGAATATTGATTATGATAAAATCACCAAATTCTCCCAATCGGATTATGCAGCAATACTTTCCTATGCCTTCAGGCCCGGAGGGAATCCTAAACTGGATGTGGGGGTAAATGCAAAAGTAGTCTATAGAAATGTGGGTAAATTTGCCAACGGATACGGATTCGGGTTTGACGTGGGAGCTACCTATAGAGCCGATAATGGCTGGAAGTTCGGGGGTATGGTAAGAGATATTACAACTACTGTTAACTTCTGGAGTATTAATCAGAAAGAATTATCCACAGTAGTTAACGGTGAAGAATTCAACCCTGCACCCAAGGATAAAATGGAACTTACGATGCCTAAGCTTAATGTAGGAGCCAGTAAATTGTTTGAGATCAACAGCAGCCTGTATGTATTGCCTGAAGCAGGTCTGAACGTAGATTTTGCCAAAACAGCATCCCTTGTTTCTACAGATTTTGCAAGTATCAGCCCGTATGCAGGTGCTGAGTTGGGTTACCAGAAAATGATTTTTGTGAGATTGGGAATCAATAGATTTCAGTCAATTACAGATATTGAGGATCTTAAAAGAAAAGTATCTTTCCAGCCTAGTGCAGGGATTGGGATAAGATACCGTGGACTAACTCTGGATTATGCCATCACCAACTCCGGAATAGGTGGTTCCAATTTCTTTTCCAACTTCTTTTCTCTGAAGCTGGATATGGGAGCATTTAGAAATGATTAAAAAATAAAATGAATATGAAAAAGATTTCGGTATTGATGCTGATGATGGGTTCATCATTGATTTTTGGACAAAAGGTTTCAGACTATAAATATGTGTTGATTCCGGAAAAATTTGAAACATTTAAAAGTAACAGCTACGGCCTTGAGGCCCATTTGACGAACGCCTTAAAAGCGAAAAACTATGTTGTTCTGCCATCGGGTATAGATCAATGGCCTTCTGAGGCCAGGGATAATTCCTGTAATATTGTAAATGCAGAAGTTCTTAATGACAAGAGTCTTTTTACCAACAAAGTGATCCTGCAGTTTAAAGACTGTCATAAAAAAGTAATTCTGGAATCCAAAGGTCGTTCGGATATTAAAGATTTCGAGGAAGGACTTGGGAATGCACTCAAGCAGGCTTTGTTAAAGGTAGCTCCTTCCAACCCGGTTAATATTTTACCGGCATCAACCACAACTACAACAGCACCAACAACAGCACCAACAACAGCAGCAACAAATACAGCTCAAAGTACCCATTCAGCGGTTTCCACTGCAACGCCTGTTTCTACATCAGCAAATTACTCAGATGGGAAAACAGACCTGCAGAAAATACAGATTGATTCCAACCAGTTTATTCTGGCAAAATCCGGAAGCTCTGTTCCCTTTGCCATTTTTAAATCGACCTCAAAAAAAGAAGTGTTCCTTGTAAAACTGGCAGATGGTAATACAACGATCGGATACTACGAAAATGGAAATATAGTGATCGATAGGCCTCAGGCTGACGGAAGATATACCAAAGAAGTTTTTAACGGAAAATAATACCAACGTTTCCCTATCATAAAAATAAGCTCTTAAACAAGAGCTTATTCGTTTTTATATATGTTGATGTGTTTTTTCAGGAATCTGAATATTGGATTCATTACCCTTCATCTCCATAATTTTCGTGCTGTTCATTACAGTACCCTGCAACCTGATGAATAATTGAATTCTATTGTGTGCTTAATTACAATACTAATTTATGAAAAAAATATGAATAATATCATTTTGTAATGAATATTTTATTTTTTTAACACTTATTATTATTGTTTATATTGTGTTAGGGCGATTTTGAGTGTTTTGTCTTTTTTTGAGACAATATGTTGGATTTCTAATTGGCATTGAAAAATTCCCAGATAACCTTTGCTTTACTCTTTCCTAAAATCTCTTCCAGGGTTTCCAGATTAGACTCTTTGATTCGTTTTACAGACTTCAGTCTGGATAGCAGGAGCTCGATGGTCTTTTCACCTACCCCCGGAATCTCTTCCAGTTCAGACTTTATCGTAGAATTTTTTCTTCTGGTTCGGTGATGCTTTACGCCAAAACGGTGAGCTTCGTCTCGAACCCTCTGAAGAATTTTTAAGGTCTCGGATTTTTTATCAAGGTACAAAGGAATAGGATCTTCCGGAAAGAAAATTTCCTCGAGCCTTTTAGCAATCCCAATAATTGTAATTTTCCCATACAATCCCAGTAAACGCAAACTCTTTACTGCAGAAGACAGCTGTCCTTTTCCACCATCAATCAGAATAAGTTGTGGAAGCTGTTCTCCCTCATCCAGCATTCTTTTGTACCGGCGGTAGATCACTTCCTCCATCGTGGCGAAATCGTTGGGGCCTTCCACTGTTTTAGGATGAAAGATCCTGTAATCGGACTTGCTGGGTTTACCGTCTCTAAAAACAACGCACGCAGAAACCGGATTGGTCCCCTGAATATTGGAATTATCAAATCCCTCAATATGCCTCGGTTCTACAGGCATTCTCAGAAGTTTCTGCATTTCTGCCATAATTCTGGTGGTATGCCGCTCAGGATCTATGATTTGTACCTGTTTTAGCTTTTCCAGACGATATTCTTTCGCATTTTTTTCTGAAAGCTCTACAATTCTTTTTTTATCTCCAACTTTAGGAACAATCAGCTTTACGTTCGGGATTTCTACAGACAGATGGAAAGGAAGCAATACTTCTTTAGAATCGGATCCGAATTTCTGACGGATCTCAATCATGGCTTCCTCCATAATATCTTCATCTGTTTCTTCAAGGATCTTTTTAATTTCTGTGGTGAAACTCTGGATGATATTTCCGTTTCTGATTTTAAAGAAATTAACGTAAGCTGCCGTTTCATCACTGGTCATTCCAAAGACATCAACATCATCAATATTAGCATTCACAACGGTGTTTTTAGCTTGGTAATCTTCCAGGATATCTAATCTTTCCTTAATGATCTGCGCTTCTTCAAACTGAAGGCTGGAAGCCAGCTTCATCATCTGATTCACAAGGTATTCTTTAGCCTTCCGGAAATCACCTTTGATAATTCCGCGGATCGCATCTATTTTTTCGTCGTAGTCCTCTTTGCTTTCAAGATCTTCACAAGGGCCTTCGCAGTTTTTGATGTGGTATTCAAGGCAAACCTTGTATTTTCCCTCTGCAATTTTACTGGGTGCCAGATTAAGATTACAGGTTCTGAGCTTATAAATATGCTTGATGGTATCCAGCAAAATTTTGGCAGGACGTACTTTTGCATACGGACCGAAGTATTCTGATCCATCCTTAATAACGTTTCTGGTCAGAAAAATCCTGGGAAAATCTTCATTTTTGATACAGATCCATGGATACGTTTTGTCATCTTTCAACATGACATTGTAAAACGGTTTATGTTCTTTAATCAGATTGTTTTCCAGCAAAAGTGCATCGTACTCACTGTTCACAATGGTGGTTTCCAGACGCTGGATTTTACCAACCATAATCTTGATCCTGTACCCGGACAAGTTTTTATTGAAGTAGGAGAGAACCCTCTTTTTTAAATTTTTAGCCTTGCCCACATACAGTAGCTGGTCGTTTTTATCATAGTAACGATAAACGCCGGGTTCGGATGGTAAAGTTTTGAGCTGTAATTCTAAAGAAGGATTCATATAACAAAATTACGGAATTTTTGCCTGTATTTCCGTGGGAAGGAAATTTTTAAAGATTTAAATATCGTCTGTAAACTTTTAACGATTCCTGAAAGACATCTCAACATACAGGATTTTGATGCCTTTTACTTTTCGAAAATTAATTCTGAGCTTCCTTATGTCAGTGTCCTGTGAATGTTTTCATCCATCCAGCGGCTATTGATAACTATTTTTGAAGAAAATAGAGACCTATTGTTTTAGGGCGAAAAACAGGAAATTATTTCACCAGTTGTATAAAAAGATAGAAGGTTGAAATTTAGCTTTTCCAATTATTGCTAAATGCGTAATTTTAAGAAAATTTTTTAGAAATGATATACGGAGTAGATGTTTTTACTTTCCATGATGTTCTGGAAATATGTAAAAAGCCAAATAAAGCCAAGCTGAATAAAGCGGCAAAAGAACAAATTTTAAAATCTCAGAAAAACGTACAGCAAATAGTAGAGTCCGACAGATGTGTATATGGGATCAATACCGGATTTGGACCCCTGTGCGATACTAAAATATCGGCTGACGAAACAGCTCAGTTACAGTATAACCTGATTATTTCTCATGCAGTAGGAGTAGGAAAGCCTATAGATAAAGAGCTTTCCAAGATCATGATGATCGCTAAAGTGCATGCATTATCCAAAGGATTTTCTGGAGTTTCGCTGGAAGTTATTGAAAGAATGATCCTGATGCTTGAAAAAGGTATTATTCCCGTAGTGCCGGAACAGGGTTCGGTAGGGGCTTCAGGAGATCTTGCTCCACTGGCGCATCTGGTATTGCCATTACTGGGACTGGGACAGGTATGGGATGGAGATACAGTTTCTGAAACCATGGAAGTTCTGGAAAAACATAACCTGGATCCGCTGGCTTTAGGTCCGAAAGAAGGGTTGGGATTGATCAACGGAACTCAGTTTATTCTTGCTCATGCCATCAAAGGATTGGAAAAATTCGAATATCTGCTGGATCTTGCAGACATGACTGCCGCGATGAGCATTGAAGCTTACAGAGGTTCTGCAAGCCCTTTCAAAAAAGAACTTCATGAGATCAGACCTTTTGAGGGAAGTAAAAAAGTGGCGGCAAGAATGCTTAAATTCTTAAAAGGCTCAGAAAACCTGAAAGCTCACGAAGACTGCGAAAGAGTTCAGGATCCTTATTCTATGAGATGTGTGCCGCAGGTCCACGGAGCGAGCAGAAATTCTTTTGAGCATCTTAGAGCCATGGCTGAAACAGAGCTTAATTCAGTAACGGATAACCCAATCGTACTGAGCGCAGAAGAATCTATTTCAGGAGGTAATTTTCATGGACAGCTGATGGCACTGCCTTTAGACTATGCAACATTGGCCGCAGCAGAATTGGGAAATATTTCTGACAGAAGAAGCTACTTGCTGCTGGAAGGAAAGTATGGGCTTCCGAGACTGCTTACAGAAAGCTCAGGACTGAACTCTGGATTTATGATCCCGCAATATACTTCAGCAGCTTTGGTTACCGAAAATAAAACATTATGTTTTCCGGCCTCTGCAGACTCTATTCCCACGAGTTTAGGGCAGGAAGACCATGTTTCCATGGGAAGCATCTCAGGGAGAAAATTCAATCAGGTTCTTGGAAATCTGGTGAATATCCTCTCAGTTGAACTGATGTTTGCTGCGCAGGGACTGGAGTTCAGAAGACCTTCGAAATGCTCGAAAGTGATTGAAGAAAATTTTGCAATTCTTCGTTCAAGAGTTTCCAAACTGGAAGATGACAGGCTCATTGGTAAAGATATGCTGGCTATTGCAGAATTGATTAACGAAAGAAAATTTGTAGTCAATTAATATAAAAAAAATAACAGAAAGCTTCCGGAAGGAAGCTTTTTATAGTATATACAACAACAGATCTGTATCTCCTCAGGAAGTTTTTGCAGATAAGAATTATGATCCTCTAAAGTAAATATACCCATGATTATCAAAAGAACAGATTCCACAGATAGGGACTTTCACCATTTAGTACAGCATCTGGACATCACCCTCGCAGAGCATAATGGTGAGGACAATACTTTTTTTGAACAGTTTAACAAAATTGATACCCTTCAACATTGTGTGGTGGCCTATATAGATCATATTCCTGCAGCCTGCGGCGCCTTTAAACCTTTTTCAGAAAATACCGTAGAGATCAAAAGAATGTATACTGATGCGGAATTCAGGAGAAACGGGCTCGCTTCAGCGATTGTTAAAGAACTCGAAAAATGGGCGAAGGAATCAGGTTTTGAAATAGCTGTGCTGGAAACTTCCATAGCGTTGCACAATGCGATATCGGTCTATGAGAAAAATGGATTTCGCAAAATTCCCAACTATGGACAGTATACCGGAATTGAAACCAGCGTGTGTTACCAAAAAATCTTGCGTTCATAACGGGATGGGGAAAAATAGAATTTCCGTTTCAGTACACCCTGGGAAATTGTTCATATTCATGTAATGCTAAATTCACTTTTCAAAAGATTGTAATTCCCGGCAAAGTGTTATATTGTGGTTCCAACCAAAATCATAACATATGAAAAAAACTGTATTCCTCTTAGCAATATTTTTTGCTTTACAATCGTGTTCAAGGGATGAACTTCCAGTTGAAAATCCAAAAACTGAAATGAGTCAGAAAGATCCGCTGACGGAAAAACAGATCAATGAAAGGATCAATCAGTCCATCAAGACAGAAGGTTCTTTCAAGTGGAGTAAAGAATCAGATCATTTTTTGTGGAGTTCTATTTTCCGTGGCAACAGAATGGCCTCCATCGGTTTCGGATCTTCCAAAGATGACTTTGACAGAAGTAAATCTCCGAATCATAATGACATGGAAAAAGAAATCCTCGCCATTATTAAAAAATATGAAGGAAAAGATGAAAGAGAATTTGTTCTCGTGAAAGATCAGTATCTCAACCAGATGGATGTTGTCATCGAAAAAGAAGAAACGGTTACTGCCATTCGTCAGATGAAAACCATCCGTTACCTGGAACCGGCAGATTACCATTATTTTGAAATTGAAGCCCGTTATAATGCCACAGCAAAGTCCTCAGGCAGCAGTTCTTCCGGATGTGGCTTTTCTTCGGCAATATTAAGTGCTTCGGATTATACTTCCACAACACCCGGTGCACGGGTTCCCTGGGCATTTGCAAAGCATAATATCCCTGATGCTTGGAGCTACAGTACGGGTGCAGGAGTAACCATAGGGCTCATTGACACAGGTGTATCTCCTGAACAGACCTTACTGGGAAACAACTTTAATACCGGCGCATCATCAGGAAGATCGATCAGTAAATACGGAGTATACAATTCTGATGGTTCAGGGGATCAGTGTGGACACGGAACAAAAATGGCCTCTGTAATGGCTGCGCCGCGAAACAATTCAGGGCTGCCGGTGGGGGTAGCATATAACGCCAACCTGGTTGCCTACCGCGCAGCAGCAAATGTTGTTTTGGAGACATCTAGCGAGCAAAACGGGGTGAAAACTGCATTTACGGAACTTGGAAACAATACAAATGTAAAAATCATTTCAATGTCTATGGGGCATATCTTTTCCGTAGGAAAAATTGAAGATGGGGTAAAGTATGCCTATGCCAGGGGTAAACTTATTTTCTGTGCCGGGGGTACATCTACCAGTTTTACCACATTTGTAGGCGTGATTTTCCCGGCATCAATGTCGGAAACACAGGCTGTAACAGGGGTGAAGGAAGGTACTTCCAACCAGAAATGTGATGTATGTCATTCCGGAAGCCAGATTGATTTTACTTTTCAGATGGAAAGAGCTTCGGGAAATACAGTTCCCGTACTCAGCTATTACAACGGGCAGGCTGATTATGTGGGAGGTTCCTCAGTGGCTACCGCAGCTACAGCCGGAATAGCTGCTTTGGTTTGGGCGAAAAATCCATCATGGTCTAGAGATCAGGTGCTCAATAAGATGAGACAGTCTGCTACCTATTACCCGAATGTTAATTCCAGCTATGGCTACGGAAACATTAACGTTCTGAAAGCAGTACAATAACAAAATAACTTCATAAAAGAAAGCCGGAAGAAGGACAACTGAGGAACATAATATTCCAAATAACCGGATATAGAATCCTTTACGAGAGCTTCCGGCTTTCTTCTTTTCATGCTGCTCCAACATTCAGTCGCCGGACTGATAGTCTAATGGAAGCATGTTTTCAATTTTATTTTTTGAAAAATCTCCCTCAGTAATCAGCTGATCGGGAGTAGAAATATTACCATCGTCTGAAACTTCAAACCGGTCTGCTTCCGTATGTAGGAGAGATGATAATACTATTTTTCCGGTACCTCTGATGATCTCTTTTCCTTTCATTTCATAAAGGTATTTGGGATAATTGACCTGGAGGATATCTTTAAAATCAAGAAATACTTTACCGTTTGTTCTTTGGATGTAGTCCGTGTCCGGAATCAGGGTTTTTGTAATGGCCATCAGATAAGGGGTCTGACTGTTTTTACGATGGGAAATATCACTGATGTGTTCCGGAATTTTTACGATTTTCGAGCTCAGCATCATCTGTACATAATCGTTTAGCATGTTCAGCTCTTCTTCAGTCGGGTATTTAGGGTTGGAGATTTCTTTGGCCTGATTGACAATAAATCCATCCGCGGATACCATATTGTTGAAAATACTTCTGAAAAAATGAAGCAGGCTGCCGTTGTAGGCATTCATTCTATTCACCCTGACCCTGGGTGTTTTTTTGGTTTCTTTAAAGAAGCTGGTTCCTGTATAGTTAACCATTTTAGAGTTAAAATCTGAAGTATAGCTGATTAGGTTGTAGTGAATTTCATAACCAAGGTTCTTATTATCGATGATTAAAGTCTCCGGTGCTTTTACTTTTAGGAGCTTGCTTTTCTTGTCGTACGAAAACTTCAGGGATCTTTGATTTCTGATTCTTACATTTTCACGGTCATAGCCAATAGAGGTATCCAGAAAATAATGAATATGATTCTGGTAGGCCTCGGAAGTGTAGGGCACTAACCTGATTTCCTCAATCGAATGGGTGCGGGTCATTACTACTTTTAAGCTTTTATGAAGAATATCCTGCAGACTGGTAGCAAAAGTTTCATAACCCTCCTTCCGGAAAACAAGATTCCCGTGAGATGATGTGGATAATGTAAGGGTAAAACTTCCGTTCGCTTCAGAAACAGTTCCTGTTGTAGTACCATCCAGATAAATGCTGACATCAGCCATTGTATGACCGGTTTCATCCACGACAGTTCCTTTGATCTGCTGGGCATGTGAAAAGACAGACAGAAATAAAAAAAATAATACTATCGTTTTCATGGTCAACAATATTACTAAATTTTTAGTGATAAAAAAATTACCCTATTCTTACGCTGGTCATGCTCAGTGAGCCACCGATCAATTCATCATTAAACAAAGTAAGACCTTCAGACCGGTCTTTCAAACCTAAGGTGTAGAGCAATGGCAGATAATGATCAGGAGTGGGAACTGCATATTGCAGGAAAGTTCCCTGTTTCTGATAGTCGATAATATTCTGAAAATGACCATCCAGAAGCCAGTTGTTGATTTTCTCGCGAGCTTCTATGGCCCAATCCCAGCCGGCTCCCACCGTATTGATATTCGTCCAGTCGATTAGGCGGAGGTTGTGAACAATATTTCCGCTTCCGATGATGAGAATGCCTTTTTCGCGCAGTTTATTCAGTTTTTTAGCCAGATCATAATGATACTGGGCCGGTTTTGTATAATCTATACTCAATTGTATCACGGGAATATCGGCTTGCGGATACATATGTTTAATGACCGACCATGCCCCATGATCCAGTCCCCAGCTGTGGTCCTCTTCCACAAACGAAGGCAGAAGAAGCTCCGTGGTTTCTTTAGCCAGTTCCGGGCTTCCCGGAGCAGGGTATTGTACGTCGAATAGAGGTTTGGGGAAACCGTAGAAATCATGGATTGTTTTGGGAACATCCATAGCCGTTACATACGTTCCCTCTGTATACCAATGGGCGGAAATACATAAAATAGCATTTGGTCTGGGAATTTCAGTGGCTGCATTACGGAATCCCTGTACAAACTGGTTTTCTTCAATGGCGTTCATTGGAGAACCATGTCCCAGGAATAGAACAGGCATTCTTTGCGTATTCGCAAATCCGTCACTTATGCTTTGAAGATCGTTAAGGTTCATTACTAATAAGGGCTAATACAATAAAAGGTTCAAGGCTTTTATAAAAATCCCTGAACCTCCTGTTATTTGGGGTTAAAAATTATGCTTGCTTTACAAACTGTAATTCACCAGCTACTTTTACATCGTCGCTTACCATTACACCGCCGGCTTCAAGCGCTGCATTCCAGTTCAGTCCGAAATCTTTTCTGTTGATTTTTCCTTCAAAAGAAAATCCTGCTTTTGTATTTCCCCACGGATCTACATTGATTCCTCCGAATTCTACGTCCAGATTCACAGGCTTGGTAATTCCGTTGATCGTAAGGTTTCCGCTGATCTGGTTATTCAGGGCCTGAGATTCAAAAGTAATGGTTGGGTTTACCTCTGCGTTGAAGAATTCAGCAGATTTCAAGTGGTTGTCTCTGTCTGTATTATTAGTGAATACAGAATCCGTCTGGATCGTAGCAGTCGTTTTTGCATTGGCAAAAGTATCATCTTCCGCTTCAATTTCAGCAGTGAAGGTTCTGAAGTTTCCTTTTACATTAGAGATCATCATGTGTTTTACTTTGAAAGTAATTTCACTATGCGTTGGGTCTAGGTTCCATTTTGTTGCCATTGTATTTTGTATTTTTTGTTATGATTTATAATGCAAATGTAGTACAGAGAACATATACAGATCATTGATATAGGATAAGAAATGCAATTATTATGTCTTTTAAAAACAAAAGGTCTTTGAAGCAACTATATATCTATTTACCAAATTTTCTTTTTGCACTTTACATTTTTCATTTCAAGGGCTGTTCACCAACACCTTAGAAACGGTCCAAATCAACAGGCTATTCAATTCTATCTGACATGAACGAACCACCGTTTTCGGTAGTTATCAAATTCTACCTTAAGTTAGGAAATAATTTCTTTTCATGCATGAATTCTATTTTATGAATCTTTTATTTTAACACTTATTAACGGATGATTTTTATTTCTTATTTTTGGTGGATTCAATTTTATACAATGAAATTACATAAACTTTCTTTATTGATGCTGGTTGTGGGTGGTTCAGCACTTGCGCAGACCCAGAAGTTTACGATGGCGGAGGCTGTAAATGGGATGAGAACCAATCTTGCCGTAAAAAATATCTCTCAGTTTTCGTGGGCTGCAGATGGCAAATCGTATATCCAGGCGGTAAAAGGCGGGTATCTGATCACAGATATCAAAACCAATAAACAGGATACCCTGGTTTCTTTGACTACGCTGAACAGGAATTTTTCAAATGACAAGTTGAAAACTGTTCCACCAATTAAATTCACCGGTACTTCCCACGGGTATTTCAATGCAGGGGATAAAATGTCCTGGATTGAAAAATCCGGAGTTGAGTGGAAAGTAAAGAATTCCGTAACGATAGATCAGGACGCTGCTAACGTTAAAATGTTTGGGGATGGACAAACCTTTGCTTTTACTGCAAAAAACAACCTGTTTGTCAACAAAAACGGAAAAACTATTGCAGTTACCAACGAATCCAATGAAAATATCATCAGCGGACAGGCCGTTCACAGGAATGAATTCGGAATCGACACCGGAATATTCCCGGCTCCAAACTCTGAGAGTATCGCTTTCTACAGAATGGATCAAAGCATGGTGGCGGATTATCCGATCATCGACTGGTCTGTAACGCCAGCTGTTAACCATAACATCAAATATCCAATGGCCGGAAAAACCTCCCACGAAGTGACTCTGGGGGTTTTCAATATCAAAAACCAATCAACGACTTTCCTGAAAATAGAAGGTGAAAAAGATCAGTACCTGACAGCCGTTACTTGGAGCCCTGATTCAAAATATATTTTTGTGGCAGTTCTCAACAGAGGACAGAATCACATGAAGATGAATCAGTATGATGCTGCTACCGGAGAACTGGTGAAAACCTTATTTGAAGAAACAGACAGCAAATATGTGGAGCCGCAGCATCCTCTTACGTTCTTCCCGAATTCCAATACAGATTTTATCTGGCAGAGCCAGAGAACAGCGTATAACCACCTGTTCCATTATAGCCTGGAGAAAGGGCTTGTCGCTCAGATCACAAAAGGAAACTGGCTGGTGACCGATATCCTGGGATTCAATGAAAAGAAAAAGGAAATTTACTTTACGTCAACTAAAGAGACGCCTTTAGAAAGACATCTTTATAAGATCAACTGGGCAAACTTTAAAATGGAGCGCCTGGACAAAGAGGGGGGAATGCACAGCGGAGTACTCAGCAGTGACGGAAATTATTTATACGATATCTACAGCAACGCGAATTCACCAAGAGTTGCCAACATCATCAATACAGGAAATCTGAAATCTACCAATATTCTCACTTCAGACAATCCCTTAAAGAATTACCAGCGACCGGAAATCAAAAACGTAGAGCTGAAAGCTGATGATGGTACTCCTTTATATGGGAAAATTATTCTTCCTACGAATTTTGACCCTAACAAAAAATATCCTACCATTGTGTATCTGTACAACGGACCACACCTTCAGCTGGTAACCAACAGTTTCCCGGCTTCCGGAAACCTTTGGTACGAATACATGGCGCAAAACGGATATATTATTTTTACCATGGACGGAAGAGGTTCTTCCAATCGTGGAATGAAATTTGAGCAGGCCGTTTTCAGAAATCTGGGAACGACAGAAATGAATGATCAGATGAAAGGGGTAGATTACCTGAAATCTCTTCCGTACGTAGATGCAGAAAAGATGGGAATCCATGGATGGAGCTTCGGAGGATTCATGACCACCAGCTTCATGCTTCGTAAGCCGGACGTATTCAAAGTAGGTGTTGCCGGCGGTCCGGTAATCGACTGGAGTATGTACGAGATTATGTATGGTGAGAGATATATGGATACTCCACAGGAAAACCCTCAGGGATATGCAACAGCTAATCTTTTGGATAAAGTACAGAATCTGAAAGGGAAGCTGCTAATGATTCACGGAGCACAGGATGATGTAGTGGTGTGGCAACACTCTATAAAGTTCGTCAAATCAGCAGTAGATAACGGTGTCCAGTTGGATTACTTTACCTATCCGGGGCATCCGCACAATGTAATCGGGAAAGACAGGGTTCACCTGATGCAGAAAATAACAGATTATTTTGATCAGTATCTGAAGAAATAACAGTGAAATCCAGCCCCAGGGCTGGATTTCTATTTTAATGCAGACCGTTTTATTGCTGAAAATTGCACAGCATATTCAGAGATAAGGTCAATCTATAATAGGTCTTTAATCATAAAATTCTTTGACCATATATTGATTGGTATTGATTCTTCTGAGCTCCCTTAAAATATAATACCTATGTAGAAAACCTGTCAGAACAACAATCTTTTTGCCCGGATAGGTCTCTGCAATCTTGTAAATATTTTTAGCCATGGTTTGATTTCTGAGATCCCAAAATCCGGACATGAGCTTAAATCCGTCTCTGTAACTTATCTTTTCTCCATTGGGTTTCACTACAAACCGATTGGCAAATTCAGGCCTTTCCTTTATAATCGTAAGCAGATCGGAATACTGTGCGTTCTGTCTTCTTTCACCAATTTTATCGGTTGCGGCACTATTGAAATTCTCAGGAGATAGTTCAGCAATTTTCATGAGCTCTTTGGTGGCGTTTGTAAAGTTTTCGTACAGCTTCATTTCGGAAGCCGTGAGCTGCTTTACTTTATACAGACTGTCGATTAACTTTACGGATAAATTATCCGTCGGAACCATTCCTTTATCTTTCCTGTATTGGTTTCGACCTTCAAAGTCAAAAGGGAACCTTAATGTTTTCGGGTGATTTTTCAGATATGTATTGCTTGCCTTAATCTCATTTCCTGTAATTCCAACACCGCTTTCATATTCTTTCATTCCATTAGCATCCACTTCGTGGAGAATAATGTCGGGCTTTATTCTATCCAGAATGTCAAACAGTATTTTTGGATGATAATTCGGTACACTGTCGTGTATATTTCCTATCACATAGATCTCTGTTTTGTTTTGTGAAAAGCATAAATGGGTAAGCATCAAAAGAAAAATTGCTATAGTGTATCTCATTTTCATAAAGTTATTGTTCCCAAATATAATAAGTTTGTACAATTAACTTGATTTCGGAGGAAGAAAATTGAAAAGTATTAAGGCGGGAAGCTTGAAGCTATAAATATTTATTTTAACAGTAGCCTGAAAATGTAATCAAGTAATCTGAAAAAAAAATAATGGGCAATGATTCTTTCTTTGTACTGTAAGAAATTCCCTCTTTCAGCTTCAGCCTTCTTACATAAGAAGTTCGTCATAAGAACTGAGCACTTCTACAAGATTCCGATCTTATCAAACATCAATGCATAAGACATTTCAGAGCTGTAATTTTGTAGTACTAAAATCAACAATATGGAATTAGGAATAGGAATGTTCGGAGATCTGGCAATGGACCAGGCTACCGGAAAATACAGAGATGCAGGAATTAAGATCCACGAAATACTGGATCAGGTAAAACTGATGGATGAGGTGGGAATTGATGTTTTTGCCATGGGAGAACACCACCGTCCGGATTATGCTGTTTCCTCTCCTGAAATGGTATTGGCGGCAGCCGCGAGTATCACAAAAAATATAAAGCTGGCAAGTGGAGTGACGGTATTAAGTTCCTCGGAGCCTGTAAAAGTATATGAAGATTTTGCAACGCTGGATCTTATTTCAAATGGAAGAGCAGAAATATTCGTGGGCCGCGGTAGCTTCATAGAATCATTTCCGTTATATGGTTATTCTCTGAATGATTACGAAGAGCTTTTTGATGAGAAGCTGGAACTTCTGTTGAAAATAAATACTGAGGAAAATGTAACCTGGTCGGGAAAGCTTCGTGCTCCCATGCAGAATCAGACTGTTTATCCACGGGCAAAAAATGACGGCAAACTTTCTATCTGGCGAGCTGTAGGCGGAACCCCGCAATCTGTGCTGAGTGCAGCTCAGTTGGGAATGCCTCTCGTTGTCGCTATTATTGGCGGAATGCCAGTGCAGTTTAAGAATCTGATAGAATTTTACAAACAGGAGTACCAGAAAGCGGGCCACCCTGTGGCAGATATGCAGATCGCTATTCACTCGCATACCTTTGTGAGCGATGATCCAAAAGCCGTGGATGGATATTTTCATAATTACAAATCCCAGATGGATAGGATAGGAGCTTCCAGGGGATGGGCCCCTTATACAAAAATACAGTATGATGGGGGTAGAAGTAAAGACGGAGCTTTATTCATCGGCAGTCCTGCAGAAGTTGCAGACAAAATCGCTTATATGAAAGAGCTCTTCGGAATCACAAGATTTATAGGACATATGGATGTGGGAGATCCTGCACATGACGTGATGATGAAATCCATTGAACTCTTTGGAAAAGAAGTGAAACCATTGGTACAAAACCTGTAAAATAGAGGTGCTTTTTTAAATACAAAAGTCACAAAAGGTCTTTAAACACTTAAGTTATTTTAAGAAAAATAATGTGTTTTTGAATCAACCTTTGTGACTTTTGTCATTTAATCGTTAGCGTTTAGATAATCTCAATCAAGCTGCCTCTTTCTTCATCTTTAATAATGTTGAGTGCTGTAGGAATCTTTTCTTTCAGTTCTTCCACATGCGAGATAATTCCCACAATCCTGTTTTCTCTCATCAGGCTCGTCAAGGTTTCAAACACAATATTGACCGATTCCGTATCCTGGGTTCCGAAACCTTCATCAATAAAAAAGAAATTTTTATCAGCCTGTGCATTTGCCTGAACACTTTCGGCCAATGCCAGTGCAAGACTTAAGGAGACCTGGAATGCCTGACCTCCGGACAGCGTTTTCACACTTCTGCTTCTCCCTTCGTTGAGGTAATCTATAATTTCAAAATCATTATTTTCATTCAGCTGAAGGCTCAGCTGGTTTCTGGTCATTCTGTGAAAACGTATATTGGCATGGTCACAAAGCTGCCTTAAATAAATAGAGGAGACGTACTGTACGAAACCTGCCCCTTTAAAGAGATTGGTCATGAGCTTCAGGTTGTCGGAACGCTTCTGAAGCTTATCAAGATGTTGCAGTAAATCTCCTTTTTTACGGTATTCTTTTTCCAGACGTTCTGTTTCAGCACTTATCTTTACAACAGAATCATTGATCTGCTGGACTTCACTTTTGACGTCATTATATTGTTGTTCGGCCAGAGCAAACTGCTTATCATCAAACGAGAGATCCCTGAGCTTTACTTCAAGTCCTTCAATGATTTTTTTTAAGGTTTCAAAATTAACCCTGAACGCCTGAATTTTTGCTCTTGCCTCCTGAATATTGATTTCTGTGGATAAAATACGTTCAACTTCTTTGCTGTCAGTGAATTGATGTAGGGCTAAAGCATTTGTAATTGCCTCCGTATTGGTCGAAATCTCTGCCACAAGCTCTGAAATTTGCTTTTCATACTGGCTGACGAGGACTTTTTGCTCTGCTAATTTCGGAGCCAGTTTTTTCTCCTCCAGAGATATGCTCTGGTAATTGTGCTCTATCTCAGCATTGGAATTCCGTAATTTTTGATAAGCTTCATCAATTTCTCCTGCAGTTTTATCGGTATAATGCTCCCATTCCATAACCTTAAGATGAGAACGGCTGATGTTGATCTGTTCCTGTTTGCTTACTTCCTCCAGCCTGAATCCTTCCAGTGCAGCTTTGTATTTTTCAGATAAAGAATGCTCCTTTTCCAGTAATTCACGTTCTGCCTTAATATTCCTGTCGGTTTCCTCAATCTTTTTTTCCAAAGCAAAAGAATCAGAACGTTTTTTCTCAAAATCCTCTTCCTGATCCGGAGAAAACTGATTCCAGGTAAAGGCAGCAAGGTGAGCTGCAATATCCTTTTCAATCTCAAGCAATGCTTTTTGTTCCGTCATCATCTGTTCTTCAAAAAAGTTCTTCCGCTCCAGAATTTTTTCGATATCAGTTTCCTGTTTTTCAATCTTTTCAATTTCCTGATCAGCAGCTAAAATCTTTTTCTGGACGTTAGGAAGCTCAGTGTCTACACTATGAAACTCTACAATATCAGGGTGTTCCTTTGAGCCGCAAAGCGGGCAGGCTTCACCGGTGTGCAGTTCACTGGCAAAACGTGAGAGTTCCTTTTGTATTTTTAACTGATCAAGTTTCTGGGAGAGCTCTTTTTTTAAAATTTCCAGAGCTTCCTTCTTCATTTTAAATGCCTCTCTGAAATTTTCCTGATACTCTAAAGGTTTTAGATCGGCAGAGATGATTTCAATCTGTCTTTTTTGTTTCTCAATTTTCTCCCTCTGTTCAATCTGCCTTTTTCTGAAATTCTTTTGTTGAATAAACCAGTTTCCGACATGGGAAAGTAATCCGGTATCCAGTTTCTGTCCCTTTAGTGCTTCCATGCTTTCAGAAATTCCGCGGATTTTTTTCTCAATAGCTTCTTTACGGGCTTCTACCTCCTGTACTTTCTGGGAACCTTTCTGAGTTCTGTCATTAAGTATTTTGATTTCTTCTGAAAAAGTAAGGATCTGACTGATAAGCTTCAGATCATTTTCCTGGATCTTTGACT
The DNA here is from genome assembly GCF_003384725.1 of Chryseobacterium pennipullorum. Taxonomy (GTDB): domain Bacteria; phylum Bacteroidota; class Bacteroidia; order Flavobacteriales; family Weeksellaceae; genus Chryseobacterium; species Chryseobacterium pennipullorum. The sequence continues at coordinate 217,840 of NZ_QNVV01000004.1, read as the reverse complement.
GTTCCAGCGCTTTGAATTGCGGCCCCAGAATACTGAGCTTCTCTGTTACCGTCTGGAAATGTTTTTCAGTGGTCTCCAGCGCTTGAACATGAAGCTTCTTTTCTTCTTTTTTAACTGAAATTTCCCTGGAAAGCTTATTTTTTTCAGCCATTAAAGGATTAAAGGTTCTGAAAACCCTGTCATATGTTTCGGCTTTGGTTTCGAGGGTGTCTATTTCCGGCTTCTGCAGAGAAAGCTGTGCAAAATGCTCCTTATTTTGTTTTAAGCTTTCAAAATCGGCTTTAACATTTTTAAGCTGCTGATAGCTATTGAATATTTTTTCAAGTTTCCCGTTAGACTCGACGAGCTTTTTTTGTTCTTCTTTTAGCAGTTCCTTCTGAAAATGTATCTTTTCTTCATTGATTTCCTCAAATCCTTTAAGCTGGCCTTCAAGCTGATCCAGTTCTGATCTGTTTTTAGCATTCAGAACAGAAACATTATTCTGAAGATCATAACGCTGGAGGTTGAAGATTTCCTTCATCATATTTGTCCTTTCTGCAGCACCCAGTTCCAGGAACTCTTTAAACTGCCCCTGAGGAATGATAATGGTCCGCTTGAAGTTGGAATAACTTAACCCGATAATCGACTCTGCATTGGAATGATCCAAAGGAACCCACTGATCATTAATCCTCTGATAAAAAGTAACCGTGCTGGGCTTTACCTCTTCGAATTTTTTTAAGTTTCTCCTGAAATCTCTCGTGGCACGAAACAGTTTATTTTCAAAATTGATAAAATCAAACTCGATATAAGAGGTGTTTGACTTTAAATTCATCATGTTGTATGCCCTTTTATCACGCATATTCAGACGCTCAGTTTCTCCATACAGCGCAAATGAGATCGCTTCCAGAACCGATGATTTTCCGGAGCCCACAGCCCCGAAAATACCGAATAATCCGGCATCAGTAAGGTTTTTGAAATGTATAGTCTGACGTTCCTGGTAAGAGTACAGCCCCTCGATGGTCAATTGTACAGGGATCATAGTTTAGGCATTTAAAATTTCATTAAACAAATTCATCAGTTCTTCGTTCGCTTCCTGACCTCCGTTTTTGGATTTAAAATAATCCTTAAACAATACTTCGATATCCTGGCTCAGATTGATATCCTGGTCCTGATGTTCGGTAAGCTCCTTACTTCTGACCTTTGGGATGAGATGAACAATTCCGTTGTGAGCCTGGTGAATGAGCCTCCTCTCATCAGCCGTCAGAAAAGTTTCACTTTCCAATGTCAGTTCAATAAATGTATTGGGGTTTTCTTTTAACCATTGAACGGCGTCTTCTACCGATGTAAATGCTTTTCTTGCTAAAACTCTTCCGCTTTCTAAAGTTATCTTTTTGTAGGAGACCGGTGTTCCGGGTTCTGCATCAATAAGGGAAACGTATTTGGTTTGGCCTGCTTCACTGAAACTGTAACATAATGGTGAAGAAGAGTAAATCACAGGCTTTTCTTTCGTACCGATATTCTGAAAAGCGTGGAGATGACCTAAAGCAGTGTATTGGATCTGCTCAGGAATAATATCCGAGTAAATAAGATCAGCATTTCCGATCCTGATTGGTTTTTCACCTTCCGGTTCCTCGAGGATCTCCGTCCCTCTTTTATTCATATACAGATGGGCCGTCAGAAGATTGAGCCCTGAATCATTACAAAATTTATCTGCAAGCTCTTTCCAAGTATGAGCAAGCACTTTATTGATTTCCTCTTCTTTGTTTTCCCCGAAATATTCTTTTAGACGGATCTCATTGGCAAAGGGAGTATGCAGGATCCTGATTGGGAAGTCGGTGTTGTTGATCTGTAATTCTATAAAACCTGCTTCTGAATTCAGAATCTTAAAATGTTCGGTACCGAAAGGAGTAATCTCCGCCTTTGGATGACCTATTAAAATAATTCCGCATTCCCTTGCCAGAGGGTCAGGAGCATTGATTAAGCTGGGTGAATCATGATTCCCTGAAATAGCAATTACAGGACGCTTCCCGTTAAGAGACAGCCGTTTCAGTGTTTTATAGAAAAGCTCAACGGCTTCCACCCCGGGGTTGAAATTATCAAAAAGATCTCCGGCAATTAAAACTAAATCAACGTTTTGCTCGTCGGCAATCTGGACAATTTCATTCATAACCAAAACCTGTTCTTCCAGTCTTGAAAAACGGTCCAGGCGTTTACCCAAATGCCAGTCGGCAGTGTGGAGGATTTTCATAATTTAAGTTTGAGAATTAATAAAGAGTATATGCAGAGAATTATTTTGCAAATATTAAAATGTAAATATAGAAAATACTTAATTTTAAAAAATAAGGTTTACCTTAATTCAGATAAATAGTTTAGACAATTTTACCTGTTGCCAGCTGTAATTGTAGTACTTTAAATCCAGCTGTTTCAAAAAATGAGTAGGGTTTAGCAAAGAATGATGTTACGGTTTATGATCATCCTCTCTTGCTTTGAAATCTTCCCGGATTTTCTTTAACTTGGCTTTTCTTTCTGTTTCAGCATTTTGCATTTTGCGTTTTTTCTGATCAATTTTCTTTTTATTTTTTCTTCTGTTCTCTTCGTTGTTTTTACTCATATTTTTTTTGACGAATAATTTTTATAAGTGAGAATAACTTCTTCAAAAATAAGAAACAAAAAGGGAAGGTTGAAATATATATTGATTATTCAGTCTATGACCAGAATAAATCTTTTTCAGGCAGACTTATTTTATTAGTATTTTTGATGAAAATTAATATTCATGAAGTTTTTTCTAACATTTTTATTTGCTTTGTTAAGTATATGCATCAATGCCCAAAATCTTGAAAAGTTATCCGAGGAAGTAACACAAGAAGGTATTACTTTATATCGTAGTGAAATGGCAAGCTGGTACGGCACAGATGTATTAAAGGAAAACTATAAAAATATGGAAAATATTGGAGGATACTTCTCGTATATAGATGATGTTCCTAAGAGTATTTTCTTCTCTAAACAGAATAAAGTGATTGCTACTATTTCTTTTCCTACCAATTATAATCCTACTAACGCAAAAGTAGATTTGTCAGAAAGAGATTTCACTCCTGCAGAGATGGATTATTTTACAATCAGACAAAGTGCTCTTACCAGAATAAACAATGATACCATTTTTAAGCGGCATAATAATACAAATTTTAATTTGGTGCCTATCATTAAAAAGAACTCTAAAAAGGTGTACGTTTTAACTGGAGCTTCTGTAAATAATATAGTAATTTTTGGGAATGACTATCTATTGACTTTTAATAATAAAAATGAGATAAAAAATGTTGAAAAATTGCATAAAGGAATAATTGTACACAATATCGATAATAGTAGTAAAGATGCAAATGCAGGTGGTGTGCATTCACATGTTTTGGATAACTGGCAGCAAATTACGCCAACTGATATTTGTACACTTATGCTGTATCAAAAACTTACCGGATGGGAAACATATACCACGATTTCTAAAAAATATGCGAGTATATGGAATAGTAAATCCGATAGAGCATTTATAATGAAAACTGAAAACTTCAAAAAAATAGCAAATTATCAATTGGAGAAAAATAAAAAATCAGAAAATAAGAATACTCAAGATTCAATAAATAAAGATTAATAATGGAACAGCAGTCCAAAGATCCTTTACACGGAAAAAGACTTGATGCTATCCTTGAGGAACTCGTAGAATACTATGAAGGTTTTGAAAGGCTTGGCGAACAGATCAATATAAAATGTTTTACAGATAACCCAAGTATAAGCTCTTCCCTGAAGTTTTTAAGAAAAACACCGTGGGCAAGAACAAAAGTAGAGAGCTTGTATCTGTTTGTATTGAGACAGAAGAAAAGAGACGAAGGCAGGAATAAAAAATAAACTGAAGCTTGAAGTATAGGGGGTGGAAGTTGCCGGCAGCTCATGAGATTACTGATAAGTTTTATGAAACCGATAAAGGTAAAAGGAACAAGAATCAGTTCTTTAGGACATTCATCACTTCCTTCTTCCATACCCAGCTTCCAAACTCATTTCATTTCAAAACAGTATATTTGTATCATTAATCGTGAAGGTGCTCACGAAAAAAAGAAAAATATGACAATTGAAAACAATCATGTTGTAGCTGTAAGTTACATACTTCACACTATTGAAGAGGACGGAAGTAAGATTCTTGTAGAAGAAACAACCGCAGAAAATCCACTTACATTTTTATACGGTGTAGGAATGATGATCCCAAAGTTTGAACAAAATATTCTTGGGTTGAAGGCGGGAGATAAAGCTGCTTTTGTAATCCAGCCTGAAGAAGCTTATGGTGAAAAACAACCGGATGCTATCGCACAATTACCGCTTGAAATGTTTAAGGAATCAGGAACGCCTCCCGTGGGAGCGATCTTACCTTTAACGGATAATCAGGGGAATAATTTTCAGGCATTTGTGGTAGAAATCACACCGGATGCTGTAGTAGCAGACCTTAACCACCCAATGGCAGGGAAAGTTTTAGATTTCCAGGTAGAAATCCTGAACACCCGTCCGGCGACAGAAGAAGAATTGGCACATGGCCATGCTCATGGAATTGACGGAACTGATGCTCACTAAAAATAAAAATGTCCGATTTTTTCGGACATTTTTTTATACCGTATATTAATTATCAAGCATCCGGTATTCTAATTTTGCCGGACGGGCTGCCTATCGCTGATCTGAGCCTTCTAAGTGAAGTAAAGCGCAGATATCGCGCTTCTTCAGAGGTATTAATCTAAAAATTCTCCTGACACATAATACCAACGGTCATGCATTTTCTGAAAAAATGAAAATTCGTGATGGATTTGCGGATGGCCGTCCTGATCAGTATAATAAGCTTTAAATTCCACCTGATTCAAAGCCGGGGTCTGAATGATTTCCAGTTTTGTCCATTCGTTGATTTCTCCCCATTCCTGAAGATCTTCCTTACGGTGATACTTTCTTTTTCCCGGAAGTGTCGTTTCCATTAAGTAGTTTCCATTGGGAATTGCAAAAGCAGAAAAACGCGAACGCATCAGGGCTTCTGCAGTAGGAGCATGCTTTTCTCCGGTATGATAAGGCTTGCAGCATTCTTCATAACTTTTTCCTGAGCAGCAGGGACAATTCATATTGTATTTTAATTTCGAGCCACAAAAATAAGAAATATCAATAGAAATGGGCTTTAGCCCATTTAAAATAATAGAACAAAAATCCAATGGCTTTAGCCGAAACTTATTACCGTAATTGAAATTAATATTTTGGAATAAAAAAGAAGCACTCTTAAAAGAATGCTTCTCACTGATTTATTTTATAAACCCTCTGTTTCTTAATAAAGGTTTGATATCCGGATCATGTCCCGTGAAATCTCTGAATGCCTGATTCAGGTCTACCGAGTTTCCTACCGAAAGAATATACTTTCTGAAACGGTCGCCATTTTCTCTGGTTAGCCCGCCATTCTTACTGATCCACTCCCACGCATCATTGTCCAGGGTTTCAGACCATAAATAGGCATAGTATCCTGCAGAATATCCGCCACCCCAGATATGGGCAAAGTAAGGCGTGTGATATCTTGGCGGAACCGTTGCCAAATTGAATCCATGGCTGGCTAAGGATTGTTTTTCAAAATCCAGAACCGGAATCAGCTGGCTTTCATTAGTTACTGTATGCCAATCCATGTCCAATGCAGCAGCAGAAACCAATTCGGTGGTCATATACCCCTGATTGAATGTCGCTGCCTTTTTAATTTTTTCCACTAATGCCTGTGGAATCGGCTGTTTTGTTTCATAATGAACTGCATAGTTTTTCAGTACGACAGGGTCTAGAGCCCAGTGTTCATTGATCTGTGAAGGGAATTCTACGAAATCTCTCGGAACATTGGTCCCCGAAAGTGACGGGTATTTCTGACTTGCGAACATGCCATGAATAGAGTGCCCGAATTCATGGAAAATGGTAGAAACATCATCATAACTGATCAATGAAGGTTTTCCCGGAGCAGGTTTCTGATAATTATAACAGTTGACAATCACAGGTTTAGTTCCCATTAAATAAGACTGTTCAACAAAATTACTCATCCATGCACCTCCGTTTTTAGAATCTCTTGTATAGAAATCCAGATAATAAATGGCAATGGATTTTCCGTCATGATCGAAGACTTCATAAGTTACTACATCAGGATGATACACAGGAAGATCTGTTCTTTTTTTGAATGTCAGTCCGTAGAATTTTTCAGCAGCAAAGAAAACGCCTTTTTCCAGAACCGTTGTGATTTCAAAATAAGGTTTGATCTGATTTTCGTCAAGATCATATTTTGCTTTTCTTACCTGCTCGGCATAGAATGTCCAATCCCATGGCTCCACTTTGAAACCTCCTTTCTGCTGATCGATAAGATCCTGAATATCTTTGGCCTCACGTCTTGCTGTTTCCACTGCCGGGGTCGCAATCTGATTCATCAGCTTGGTAGCGGCTTCCGGAGTTTTGGCCATCTGATCCTGAAGTTTCCATTCCGCAAAGTTTTTCTTGCCCAGGATCTGAGCTTTTTTCAGTCTCAGCTTAGCCAGTTTTTCAATAGTTTCACGGGTATCGTTGGCATCTCCTTTTTCAGCTCTTAGCCAAGATGCTTTGAATAGTTTTTCTCTGGTACCCCTGTTTTTTAGATTCTGTAAAAGTGGTTGCTGGGTTGTATTCTGTAAAGCCAGAAGATATTTTCCTGGCTGTCCGGCAGTTTTAGCATCTGCCGCCGCCGCTGCAATTTCATCCGCTGAAAGCCCATCCAGTTCTTTGGCATCAGAAAAGAATACACCTCCCTGTTTTCTTGCTTCCAGCAATTTATTGGAATACTGAGTGGATAATGAGGCCATTTCCTGGTTGATCTGCTTCAGCTTTTCTTTATCAGCTGCAGAAAGATTAGCTCCTGCAATTTCAAAGTTTTGCTTGTAATATTGTACCAGTCTCTTACTTTCAGAATCAAGACCGTCTTCTTTTATGGATTTTATTCTTTTATAAAGATTCTCATTCAGGTACATTTTATCAGAATGGGCTGCAAAAACGGGTGCATATTCCTCATCCAAAGCCTGTAGGGTAGGATTGGTATTAGCACTGGTAAGATTGGAGAAAACAATCTGAGTCCTTCTCAACACTTCACCGCTTTTTTCCAACGCCACAATTGTATTTTCGAAAGTAGCCGCATCAGGATTGTTAGCAATTTTTATGATTTCAGCCTCATGCTGCTTCAAGCCATAATCAAAAGCCGGTTTGAAATGCTCATTTTTAATTTTGTCGAATTCCGGAGCTTCGTATTGAAGCTTGCTTTTCTTCATAAAAGGATTTGAAGCTAAAGAGGGATCCGGGGCAGGAAGTTCCTGTTGAGTATCGGTCTGTTTCATTGTAGTACAAGATTGGTTGAACGCCAAGGCAGAAATTAATAATACCGATGAAATATTCTTCATAAAATAGTTGTTATTAAAGTATAAAGATATTAAAAACTTACTTCATAAAGCTTTTTGGGCTGTATGTATTTTTCAAATGCTGTTTTTGAGGACCTTGAAATGTTCTGAATCATAGATCCATTTACAGCCATTTACAGTATTTTTAAATGTAATGTAATATTTTTTATAAATTAGTTGTCAATTAAAGAAAGAATCAGAAGAATAATCGATAAAACAATATATATGAAAACAAAGAGCCTTTTTATTTTTTCGGCCTTAGTGGTGTTAGCCTCATGCAACGAAAAACATGAGAAAAGAAACAGAGAGAAAAGCAACTGGGTAGAAAAAGTTGTCACGAATGACAGTGGGCCGCTACAGCATAAAGAATTTAATGGGGATTTCGATGAAATTGAGGTTTCTCAGGCGATAGAAGCAGAAGTCATAAAGTCAGAGACAGAACGAGTGGAGATTTCTGCTCCTCAGAGTATTATCAATGAAATTCTAGTAGACAATGACGGCGGGAAGCTGCATATTCATTATAAGCCAGGTATCAGGGTGATGAACAGCAATAAGGTAAAAGCAAAAATTTATGCAAAAGACTTTTCCAAGCTTACCGCAGGTTCTGCAGCAAGTATTATGGTAAAAGATAAATTTACCCAAGAGAAAACAACTGTAGAAATATCAAGTGCAGGCAGCGTTTCAGGAGATCTTGAAGCGAATGATTTTGAAATCAATGCGGGCAGCAGCAGTAATTTCAGTGGAAAAATATGGGCGGTGAATCTGGATATTGAATCTTCTTCAGGATCAAGTATAGATATTTCCGGAAAAGCAAAAAATGCTGATATTACCTCCTCTTCCGGAAGCAGTATCTCAGCTGGTGCTGTTATTGCAGATCATGTAGAAGCTGATGCATCCAGCGGGGCGAGTATCAACATCGGTGCCGTTTCCTCTGTTAAAGCGGGAGCTTCTTCCGGGGGTAGTGTAGACATCGTGAGAAAAGGTGAGCTTAAAAACGTTACAAAAGAAGAAAGCAGCGGTGGAAGTGTGAACATTCAATAACAGCAGCGACTGGAAAATGGAAGATAGAGGTTTGGATGATCTTAGAGAAAGATCTCATTGATAATTTTCATACATTTCCTCTTCCATCCCATCACTTCAAAATGGTTAGATCAGAAAATTATTCTGAGCAGTGATTCAATAAATCAATTTTGGGAATCATCCTCATCTTCTTCATCTGCAGATGGGGATCCTTCCCAGTTTTTATTATCAAAATTAAGATTATCGTATGCTAATAATTCCTCCTCACGCTGGAGGATTTCTTTTGTGGTAAATAAAGCAATATCATCGTCATCGTCCATTTTGGCCAGTTTACGGATTGAGGCTTTATCAATAGCCATGAATCTTTGTCCAAGACGTCTCGCTGCATACTTTCTCATTCCTGTTTCATGCAGGACATCGACAGCCATGTCCACTGCCGTTCCTAATGTTTCACGGTAGATATTATTGATCCCGTTATTCAGGTAGTCATAAGCATCAATTCTGTTTTTTGCCCTCACAAAGATTTTCACTTTAGGGTAATGCTCACGAACAAGATCTGCTACAAACTTATTATCATCAGGATCATCAAGACATAAGACCAAAATCTCAGCCTCTTCAATTCCTGCTGCCCGTAAAATGGGAATTCTTGTTGCATCGCCATAATATACTTTAAAACCATAGCTTCGTAACAGCTTCACCCGATCCGAGTCTCTGTCTAAAACCGTGGCTGATATTTTATTCGCTTTTAAAAGCCGCCCTACCGTACTTCCAAAATGTCCAAACCCTACAATGATAATTTTCTTTTGGGTAACAGTATTGTCGAGAATATTAAAATCATTTTCCTCCTCAGGAATTTCCTTTATGAATTTAGGAGTGATAAACTTGTCATTAACGATCAAAAGAATGGGGGTAATACACATGGTAATTGCTGTAACAGCCATCATCTGTGCATTCATTTCAGGGCCTAAAAGATAAAGATCCGATGCGTAATTAATCAGTACAAATGCAAATTCTCCTACCTGGGAAAGGGCAAATGCATAAAAAAGGCTCTGCGAGGTGTCTACCCTGAAAAACCTGCCAATCGCATACAGCACAGCAAATTTAACAGCCAGTACCGCAAAGACCGTACTGAATATAAATAATGGATCTTTTTGAATGATATTAAAATTGATGGTTGATCCTACACTGACAAAAAAAACCGCCAGCAACAGTCCTTTAAAAGGGTTGATCTGTGCTTCAAGTTCATGCCTGAATTCACTGTTGGCGAGCATCACTCCTGCAAGAAATGCTCCCAATGCAGGGGAAAGTCCGATTACAATCATCAGTTCGGAAACGCCAATCACAAGAAACAGGGAAGAGGCTGTCAGCAGTTCTGTCATACCTGATTTTGAAACATATCGTAAAAAAGGAACGAAGACATATCTGCCCAGTAATATTAACAGGGCAACCCCGAGAATTACCGTTCCTGCCTGAAGCCACTCCGGCAGCTTCTGGATCAGGATCTGAATTTCATTATCGTGGTGCTTCGCCTTATAATTGGCGACAATAGGAAGTATTGCCAGAATAGGGATTACGGAAATATCCTGAAACAGTAAAGTAGAAAAAGAAGCTTCTCCAGCCGTTGTATTAAAATTATTCTTTTCCTGCAAGGTCTGCAGTACAATAGCCGTAGAAGATAAAGCAAAACACATGGCAACCGCAACAGCTTTATCAATTCTCCATCCTACGCTGATGAAAACCAAAAAGAGTAATGAGATGGTAAGCAACATCTGGGTAAGCCCCAAACCGATTATTTTTTTACGCATTTCCCAGAATTTCCGGGGTTCCAGCTCCAGGCCTACGATAAACAACAGCATAATGACCCCGAATTCACTGGCGTGCATAATGTCATTCACATTGTTACCTGTAAGCCGTAGAACATACGGACCAATAATAATTCCCCCTAAAATATAACCGATCACAGAACTCAATCCGAATTTCCGGGCCAATGGAACCATAATAATGGCTACCCCCAGAAAAATTAATGTACTCATTGCTAAACTGGATTCCATATGCGATTTATTGATTCAGTAGTTCTGTAAACTCTTTTTTATGTAGGATAATTTCTTTTTTAGACAGCTTATTGGCCTGATATACAATTTTAATATGTCTGATATCAGCTTTGAAAACCTTTAGAGAGACAATCAACCCGCTGATCAGTTCATCAACGGTGTATTGGTAAGTTCCTTCTTTGGTGAACGAGCTTTCTTTGCCGCCTGTGGTTACCAGAATGTAAACTTCTTTGTTTTCCAGGGGATTATGTTGATTGGGCTGCAGCCAGTCTCTGTCGAAAACTTCATCAATCCATAATCGTAGCAATGGAGGCATTCCAAACCAGATCAGCGGAAACTGAAAGACAAACCGGTCGTAGTTGGCCAGCCGTTTTCTTTCTCTGAAAGCTGCAATATGAAAATCAGGATACTCTTCGTAAAGATCTCTCAAAGTATAATGCTGGTGGCGAACGTAGAAATTAATGAGTTCTACATTTGAATTGGAGTGCTCCAGATAGGGGTGGGCAAATACTACCAGCGTCTTCTTCATAATCCTGTTTTCAGTAAATATAGTGAAAAAATATTGATTAAAAGGTGGCTTTTGTGCTGATTTATTATTTTTTTAATATGTATAAATCCATTTAATGCTAAAATAAATCAAAGAAACATATGTATTTTACGTTTTTAAATAAAAAATCAGGCCCATTGAGCCTGATTTGTTTATGTATTGTAGTCTTGTTTGTGATATTACCATCCTCCGGAAGCTCCACCGCCTCCGAAACTTCCGCCTCCGCCGAAGCCTCCGAAACCTCCACCTCCTGAACTTCCGCCACCAAAGCCTCCGCCTCCAAAGCCTCCCGGGAAGGGGAAGAATCCTCCGGGGTAGTTTCTGCGTCCTCTTCTGCTGATGATCACATCATCATCGTCATCATAATTTCCGCCGCCCCGGCCACCTCCTCTGTTACCGAAGAGAATAGCAATAATAATGAAAATCACAAAGGCAATAATCAGAACCTTAAAGGCACTGCCATTACCGGAAGGCGTTGTCGTAGCTACAGGTTTGAATTTCCCCTGCACAGCTTCCATAATAGCTGAGGTACCGCGGTTAATCCCCTCGTACCAAAGTCCCTTCCTGAAATTAGGCGTTACAATATAATCTAAAATCTGTCCGGCTACAGATGCGGTAAGATACTGTTCCACCGCCCTGCCCTGCTGGATAGACATAGTCCGGTCTTCTGTTGCCACGAGAAAGACCACCCCATTGTCTACTCCCTTTTTCCCGATTTTCCATTTCTGGCCAAACATGGTCGCAAGGAAGTTAACATCTTCGCCCTTGGTAGAACGGATGATAACCACTTCGATTTCCGTTGAGGTAGAGTCTGCAAACTTAATCAGTTTATTGTTAAGTTCATCTTTTTCCTGCTGCGAAAGAAGGCCGGCTTCGTCGTATACAGGATAAAGAATTGCTGGTTTTTCGGGAACAGTATATTGTGCCGATACGAAGGTGTAAAAGCAAATGAGTAAAAATGAAAATACTATTTTAAGAGAATGTAATTTCATTCGGAAGCTGGTTTGGGTTTTCTCCTTCTACAGGAAAATATTTTTTTAGTTCAAGGCCTGTTTCAAGGACGGCGCTTTTCAGAGCAGCGTAGTAGTTTCCTTTGGCAAATTCAGCAGTGACATAGTCATGCAGATGATCCCAAAAGGATTGGTGTACTTTTTCATGAATTCCGACATCTCCAATGATGGTCAGGTATTTTTGTTCAAAATTGATATGAAAAAGCACAGCGTTCCTATCGGTTGTTTTATCCATACAGAGTTCTTTGAACACTTCAAATGCTGTTTTTGCATTATGGTCTTCCGTCGTAGAGTCGATATGGACTCTGATCTCACCTGTAGAATGGTCTTCTGCCGACTGAATCGCTTCCACAAGGGAAGTGATCTGCTTATTTGTAAGGTAATTACCCATTATTTGAATACTTCAGGGGCTTTATTGGCACCTGCTTCAGCTTTGAAATATGGTTTTTCTTTAAAATTAGTGAAATTCGCCAAAATATTGTTTGGGAATGTCTTGATAGAAGTGTTGTAATCCTGGGCAGCCTCGTTGTAGTATACCGTTTCAGTTCTGATGCTGTTTTCAATAGCGGTATATTCACGTTGAAAATTGATGTACTGCTGGTCTGCTTTTAAGTTCGGGTAAGATTCCACTACGGCCATCAAACGGCTTAATGCTCCGGATAATTCTCCCTGTGCAGCCTGAAATTTAGCGATATCAGCATCTGTCATGTTGGTTGGGTCGATGTTGATAGAAGTAGCTTTGGAACGCGCTTCAACCACTTGTGTTAGTGTTTCCTGCTCAAATTTTGAATAAGATTTTACCGTTCTTTCCAGGTTAGGAATAAGGTTGGCCCTTTTCTGATATACAGTTTCAATATTCGACCATTTTGTGTTAACGGTCTGTTCTTTGGTTACAAAGTTATTGTAGCCGCTTTTTCCCCAGAAGAATAGAACAACAACGATAATAAGGAGGGCTATACCGATGGTTCCTGCGCCCAGACATCCTTTATTTTTCATAGTTTATTTTTTTTAATTTTTTGTGCTAATCAAATATACAAATTATGTGCTAATTTTGTAAAAAATTATAATTGAATGACAACAATAGTAGTGGCAATGGGAGAGAAAAATGAAATTGGTTTTGAAAACCAGTTGCTTTGGCATCTTCCGAAGGATTTGAAACATTTTAAGGATCTTACGTCAGGACATCCTATCATTATGGGACGAAAGACGTATGAAAGTATCGGGAAACCGCTTCCTAACCGTACAAATATTGTTGTTTCAAGAAAAAAAGACTGGTTTGAAGAAGGTATTCTTATTGTAGGAAGTATCAAAGAGGCCGTGAAATTTGCCAGAAAGATTGATGAAGAGGTCTTTATTATTGGTGGCGGAAATATTTATGAACAGACAATGGATATTGTAGACCGACTTGAAGTAACTCTGGTGAAAGCGGACCTCGAAGCAGACACCTTCTTCCCGAAAATAGATGGGAAAATATGGAAAAAGACCAATGAAATCTGCCACGAAAAAGACGAAAAAAACGGTTATGATTTCTGCTTTCAGACGTTTGAAAAAATAAAGAGTGATTCATAAGGAATTCTAAGATCTAACTTGTAGCTTCTAAACGCTAAATTTTTTATCTTTGCACTTCTAAAATTTAATAATGAATAAATATATAAAAATTGCAGTAGCAGCGATTCTAATCCTGGCAGGACTTTACATGATGATTTTCACAAGAAATCTGGGTTGGGGAATTGTTGTTTTTCTTTTGGCTGCATTCCCGATTGTGCTTTTCTTTAAAAATGAATATATTCTCCTTGCTTTCTGGCAACTGAGAAAACAGAACATGGAAAAAGCCGCAGAATGGTTGACAAAGATAAAAGATTATAAGGGCCAGCTTCATCAGTCACAGTATGGATATTTCCATTACCTGCTGGGTCTTACGCAAGCTCAGGACCATCCGACAAAAGTAGAGCCTTTGATGAAAAAAGCGCTGGAGTACGGATTGAATATGAAGCACGACCGGGCGATGGCTACTTTAAATCTTGCAGCCTCAGCAATCTCTAAAGGAAGAAAACAGGAAGGACAAAAATTACTCGAGGAAGCCAAAAGGCTGGACAGCGCAGGAATGATGACCGATCAGATCAAAATGATGAAAGACCAGCTGAAAATGCCGACCATGCAAAAGCATATGCATAATCCTAATATGAGAAATAGAGGAAAGTTCTTCTAATCAATGAAAATATACTATAAAAGTCCTGATTTTTCAGGACTTTTTTTGTTTTTATAAGTGAGAACGGTTCAAAAACATATGTAACATGTTATTTCTGAAGAATACCTACATTTCTGAAGTTTGATCGTATCCATAAAACTTAGGCATCTGCCAATGGTATTTGACTGCTAAAGTACGGATGGCCACAATTAACAGAATCGTGAAAATCTGTATAAAGGTATAAGACAGCGGGGCGTACCTGGTCATCAGTAAATAGGCGGAACCTCCGACAATACAGGCTGTAGCATAGATCTCTTTCCTGAAAATCAGGGGAATTCTATTCAACAATATATCCCGGATAATACCTCCAAAACAACCGGTAATGGTTCCCAGCCCAATACAGATCAACGGGTGAATGCCTACATTTAAACCCTTCTGGATTCCGATAATGGTAAACAGTCCCAATCCGAAACTATCAAAAATAAACAGGGTCACTTTGAAATTCTTTTCAAGCGATTTGAATATCATTGAGAAAATGCTGGTCATCAGAATGAGGACACACATCAGAAGATCATGCATCCAGAATACAGGAATATCCAGCAGGAGATCCCTAACAGTTCCTCCCCCCACAGAGGTGACAAAGGCAATAATGAGTACCCCAAACGGATCCAGGCGCTTTTGCATTGCAGCAAAACTGCCGGACATGGAGAATGCAATGGTTCCAAGGACTTCTATGGCAAAATTGAACTGTTCGTGCATATAATAGATGATGAGTAATGAATAATGAGCAATGAATAATAAAAATTATGCCACTTACATATGAGATAAAATTTAAACTGGTATTTGGACATAACCTTTACAAGCCCTTCACATTCTGATTTTAAATGTAAAGTTTTTTCCGGACTTATGTATTTAAGTTGTTCATTAATTTCCAACTAAAGTGGTATTTCATCAATTTCATCAACTGCGATACAGGTTTTGCAAATTTTTCTTTTTCAGATCTTGTCTTATGATGGGCATTGAAAATTTCTAAGTCCTTTCACGGAAGTTTTATAAAATCTCTGCCATCAAAAATATTCATTGCGCAGTACTTATTATTCATGATATTATCTTTCAACCCTCACGGAATCCGGTACCAGGAGCTCGTACTCGCCGCCGTGGTTAATAATCTCTCTTACAATACTGCTGCTGATGAAAGATTTTCCGGATGAGGTGAGTAAAAATACTGTTTCTAATTTTTTATGCGCCAGGGTTCTATTGGTGTGGGCGATGGCCTTTTCAAATTCAAAATCAGCAGGATTTCTCAATCCTCTGATGATGTATTGAGCATTTTTTTCAAAACAGTAGTCCACAGTAAGTCCTTCAAAGTAGTCTACTTCTACATTGGGGAATTCTGCAACTGAGTTCTGGATAAATTCCATTCTCTTTTCGAGAGGAAACATATATTTTTTTTGAGAATTTTGACCGATAGCAATAATTAGTTTATCAAATAGCGGTGCCGCTCTTTCTATAATATCGTAATGTCCTAGTGTAATGGGATCAAAAGATCCCGGGAAAACAGCAATTTTCATGTTGTATGCATTATGAGTTTTGAATAATCAATAAGAGACTTTTGTTATCATTCTCAAAACGAACAGTCTCTAATTTTTTAACTTCTATTTTCTTTTATTTAAAGCTTTTTCAACTTCATTTCCACAAAGATCCATAATGGAAATACCGTAATGTTTTGCCTGCTGGGGAAGAATGCTGGCAGGAGAGAATCCCGGATTGGTATTCATTTCAAGCATATAAGGAATGCCGTCCATTAAGATATATTCGCTGCGTGAAAACCCACTCATCCCAAGGGAGTTGTAGGCTCTTTTAGCGATTTCTTCCACTCTTTTTGTGGTTTCGTCATCGATTCTTGCCGGAGTGATTTCCTCTGAAGCCCCCTCATATTTGGCTTCATAATCGAAAAACTCATTTTGCGGTACGATTTCAGTAATTCCCAGAACAATGGTCTCTCCTTTGAAGTCGATAACGCCTACTGAAACTTCCATTCCATTTAAGAAACTTTCGATCAGGATTTCGTCATCTTCTTTAAAAGCTATTTCTGTAGCGGCAATCAGTTCAGATTTTTCTTTTACTTTGGAAATTCCCAGTGAGGATCCGGATTGATTGGGTTTTACAAAAAGCGGAAGCTTTAGTTCTTCAACTATTTTATCTATATCAATGCTTTCTCCTTTTCTCAGATACACACTTTTTGCAGAAGGAATTCCATATTTTGATAAGACAGCAAGGGTGTCTTTTTTATTAAAGGTAAGGGCGCTTTGGTAAAAATCGCAACCGGTATACAATTGTCCTATGGCATCCCAATAGGCCTGCAAAATACCATTTTCGCCGGGTGTTCCGTGGATGATATTAAAGCATACATCAAATGTTAATGTTTCTCCATTGTTCAGGGTGACAGAAAAATCTCCTCTGTTGATCTCATATTTCTTATCGTTTTCGCCTAAAAAATACCATTCATTTTGAAGGATGACTACTTTATATACGTCATAGAGATTTCTGTCTAAGGAATCATAAATCAACTGCCCGCTTTTTAAAGAAACTTTATATTCGTCAGAATAGCCTCCCATTACTACGGCAACACTTTTTTTGTTCATAACCATATAGTATCAATTAGGGCAAATTTAATCATTTTATGTAATGCAATATGGGAAATCCGGAAATTTTAGAAGCAAAAATGAATTGTGTTAAATAAAAAGCGCATTCTAAAATTATTAGCTATATTTGCCGTTATAATTAAAGTAATTTTAAGTATGCTTAAATCACTTTTCAATTGGAAAGTTTTAGTGAATTTAGTAGTGGCCATCGGTGTTTTCGTAGGGTTGGTATGGCTCACGTTTCGCTGGTTGGAATACCATACCAATCACGGACAGGAAATACCTGTTCCCAATGTTATCAATAAATCTGTACATGATGCTGTTAAAATATTAGATGATACAGGACTTGAGTATGAGGTAGACAGCACGAATTATGATCCGAAATACAGACCATTCCAGGTACTGCAGATTTATCCTTCACCGGGCTCGCGTGTAAAGGATGGAAGAACGGTACGTCTTAAAGTAAATCCACGCACATGGGCGCAGATTGCGGTTCCTGATGTGATCAATAAATATTCAGGATTGGCATTCCAGAGGCTGGATCAGGTAGGTCTTAAAATCGGAGATACCATTTATGAACCAAGTATTCAGAAAGATGCCCTTTTAAGGATATTGTATAAAGGAAATGCTGTAAATCCAGGAGCCCGTTTACCTAGATTCTCCGTTATTGATGTTGTAGTAGGATCAGGTCCTATGAGAAATATCTCAATTCCTAACGTGGTGGGTCTTTCTGTAAAAGAAGCCAGAGCCGTTATTGCCAAAAATATGTTTGAGGTAGGATTGGTAGAACATGAAGACGGCGGAAAGGATGAGTCCGATATCATTTACTATCAGGATCCTGCAGCGGGAGATGTACGTGATCAGGGGATGCAGATCGACCTTTGGGCCAGTAAGAGAACTCTTGCAGAGCTTAGAGCTAAAGTGGAACAGCTTAATTCTATATACCGTATGAAAGTAGACACTTCTCTGCCACCGGTACGTTATGAAGAAGTACGTTCTGAGCCGACTTACGAACCTCCAGTGATTCCAGCTCCGGTACCAAGGAAGGAAACGCCTAAAACGGAGGCTGTAAAAACTGAGGTGCCTAAAACCCAGACAACCACTTCCAAGCCAGCCTCTTCAGGTGCTGAAAAACCAAAGGCTGCAGCAGGCAATAATCATCAGCCAGCAGGAAATGTTTCTAAGCCGGCCGCGTCTGCAACGACCACACAACAGCCTGTGCAAAAGCCAAAGGCTAAAAAAGTAGTCGTAGAATAAGATCAGATTAATATAAAAAATACAGGCTTCAACTGCAAATGTTGAGGCCTTTTGTGTAAAAAAACAGGAAAATAATGTCAGAAGATAACGAAGATTTTTTGGATGAAGAATTATTAGACTCCAACAGTATAGAAAACATCGATATTGATGAGGAAAATAAAGGATTGTATGAGCATCTTAATATCACTGTTGATGCCAAACAAGAGCCACTGAGAATTGATAAATTTTTGCTGATATACAGACAAAATTCTTCAAGAAATAAAATTTCACAGACCTGCAGAGCAGGAAATGTTATAGTAAACGGAAATCCGGTAAAGCAAAATTACCGCGTAAAGCCAGGTGATCAGATCTCTGTGCTGCTTACCCATCCGCCAAGGGAAAATGTGATTATTCCACAGGATATTCCTGTTAATATTATCTATGAAGATGATGATCTGGTAGTGGTGGATAAGGAAGCGGGGATGGTAGTGCATCCGGGATTCGGAAACTGGGATGGAACGTTGGTAAACGCCTTAGCCTTCCATTTCGAGAAGAACGGACAAAAGTCTGATCTTGACAGGGTAGGGCTTGTGCACAGAATTGACAAAGATACCTCAGGATTGCTGGTGATCGCAAAAAATGAATATGCCTTAAGTTTCCTAGCCAAGCAGTTTTTTAACAGGACTACCAAAAGGTTGTACTGGGCCTTTGTATGGGGGAACCTTCAGGAAGATGAAGGTACCATTAAAGGACATATCGGAAGACACCCTAAAAATAGAATGCAGATGTCCGTTTATGAGGATGGGAGCCAGGGAAAACATGCAGTTACCCATTACAAAGTTCTGGAAAGGTTCAAATATATGACCTGGGTAGAATGTAAACTAGAAACAGGAAGAACACACCAAATCAGAGCTCATTTCAGGCATATCGGTCATACCCTGTTCAATGATGAAAGATATGAAGGCCATACTCCTCTGAGAGGAATAAATCTTCCCAAATATAAACAGTTCATTAAAAACGTATTCGAAATTCTTCCAAGACATGCTCTTCATGCCCATACCCTGGGCTTTATTCATCCTACTACAAAAAAAGAATTATATTTTGAAAGCCCAATGCCTCAAGATATGACGGATGCCGTAAAAAAATGGAGAATTTATTTAGAAAACTAAAAATATATTGAGAATTTTTTTATATTTGTTGAATTGAAATCAAGATTTGTTATGAGAAAACTATATGCTATCGTATGTTTAGCTCTTTTGTCAAATGCATACAAAGCACAAGAATCACTACCATATTATCAACAGTATCTCTTGGATGGTGACTTCCTGTTCAACCCAGCTCAATACGGAAAAACAGACTACGTACAGCTCAATGCCATTTACCAAAAGCAATTTTCAAAATTCAGCGAATCCCCAAACGTACAATCAGTGGGAATCAATGCAAACATATTCGATAGAGTAGGTGCCGGCCTTACAGTATTCAGAGACAGTAACGGAGCAGAATCCTCCGGTGGTGTTACAGCGGGTGCTTCATATTTTATTCCTCTAAGTAGTGAAGGTGAAAGAAGAGACCAGTTCTCATTCGGTACAAGTATCAGTTTGTATAATAGAAATTTTGACTATTCAAAAATTAACACGGACGAGCAGGGTGACCCGTTATTAAGAGGTGATGAAAGTAATATTTTCATGGCTTATGCTAATTTCGGTTTGGCAGCTACTTATAAAAACCTTTTTGGAGGTGTTTCCGTCAATGATATCGCGTTAGGTAACGATAAACCAATCGTTAACGGATACGAACCTTCTCCTATTAAATTTTTCCTGAACCTTGGGTACAACTGGCATATTGCAGATAACATCATGCTAACGCCTGCTGCAATGATCAACCTGAATACAAACTCAACCAGAGTTATGGATTATAACCTGATGGCTACATTTAATAATGACATCAATGCCTTCTCTTTTGGGGTAAGCTACAGAGCCGCACAAAACAGATTCGACAGCCAGCAGCTTGAAATCGCTCCCATTGTTAAAGTGAGATTCAACAAGTTTATGATTGGAGCTACGTATAATCTTGGACTGTCTGATATCCAGAAAGAAGGAGGAAACAGTTTCATGATTGGTCTTGGTTATAACTTTGACAACTTCATTAATGTCAGAGGATATAGATATTAATCAATTTAATTTAAATAAATTTGAGCTCTGAATTTTTCAGAGCTTTTTTTATGATATATATTCACATTCCGTTCTGTAAGCAAAAATGCAGCTATTGTAACTTTCATTTTTCCACATCCCTGAATTTTAAGGATGAAATGATTCGTGCCATGAAGGCCGAAATCATGCTTAGAAATAATGAACTGCAGAACAGAACCCTGAAATCCCTGTATTTTGGAGGGGGAACTCCTTCCATTCTTTCCGTGGATGAGATCAATTCCTTAATTGATGAGGTTTTACGGTATTTCAGCTTTGAAAAAGATATTGAAATCACTCTTGAGGCCAACCCGGATGATCTGGATCAGAGTTTTTTGAAGCAACTAGCCGCAACTCCTGTGAACAGGCTTTCTATCGGGACGCAAAGCTTTTTTGAAGAGGACCTTAAACTGATGAACCGGGCCCACAATGCGTCTGAAGCTGAAAGCTCTATCAAACGTGCGCAGGATTTTGGTTTCGAAAACTTAAGTATTGATCTCATTTATGGGTCGCCAACATCTAATCTTGAAATCTGGAAGCAAAACCTCTATAAAACGATTGAGCTGGAAATTCCTCATATTTCATCTTATGCTCTGACGGTGGAACCTAAAACAGCTCTGGAAAACTGGATATCAAAAGGAAAAGTTCTAAGCCCGAAAGAGGAGGAACAGAACAGGGAGTTTTATTATCTGTCAGATTTCCTCAAAGATCATGGATTTGAACATTATGAAGTTTCTAATTTTGCAAAACCCGGATTCTACTCCAGACATAATTCTGCCTATTGGAAGTATCAGGAGTATTTGGGAATCGGCCCTTCTGCCCATTCCTATAACGGATTTGATACCAGAAGCTGGAATATTGCCAACAATCAGCAGTACATCAAAAAACTTTCAGATAAAACTCTGGCCAAAGAAGAAGAAATACTTTCTCAACAGGATCAGTTTAACGAAATGATTATGATAGGTTTACGGACCATTTGGGGAGTTGATCTTAGCCATCTGAAAAATAAATTTTCAGATCAGGTTCAGGAGCATTTCCGGACTGAAATAAAACCGAAAATAGAAGAGGGCGTATTGATTATTGAAAATGACCATTTAAAAATTCCTGAAAAGCATTGGTTTATGGCCGATGGAATTGCTTCGGATCTGTTTCTGGTATAATATCGGTGTATAGGTGAAAAGCTTTGCTGCGGAAAGCTTAGGTTTTTCATCTGAGGAAAAAAACAGAATTATCAAATAAGACCCCGGAAATTTTTTCAATATTTTGCTATTTCAAAAACTGTTGAGGGTTGATTTTAATTTTATAAAATAAATCTTTCTGATGTGAAAGTAAAATGATATTTTTACAAAAAACAAAACATCATGAAACAAAAATTATCTCGACCCGATTTTTGGCCGCCTCATTTCTTCGGTCACGAATCTCTTTATGTTTTACTAACTTATTGAATTTTAATGATTAATGGATATCTCAGTATCATATCCTTTTCGATTGCTGGATATGAAGTAAAATATACTTTATCTCGAAGAAATATTTCGTATTCGCCGGTATTGCAAGACTATCCAATTCTTACAGACAATTAAATTTTTATTTTTTTTAATGCGACAGGTTTTGTCGCAGTGTATCACGACATTTGACATGGTGATTGAAACGACAACGCCGATGAGGTGTTTTAATCACATACATTTGACTTATAGATACAAAACTAATGCAAATGTAATAACCTATCCGAAAACTACTTAATTATATAAATATGAGACGTACTTTAATATTTGCCTTTATGATGGCTGCCTCCAGTGTTTTCGCACAAAGCTGGAATGTTACCGGAAACGCCGGAACCAACCCTTCAACCCATTTTCTGGGTTCAACAGATGACAAGCCGATTGTCTTCAGACAAAACAACAAGCAGACTTTCAAGCTAGACGGCCAGAGTATCAACATTGGAAGCGGAGCTCCGGGAACCGGAAACCTGCAGTTGGCGCTTTCGCCTTGCAGCCGCTGTTATTCTCAGTGGGCTCAGCCGAATGATGCGGTGATGAGACTCTTAAGCGGGCAGAATCTGAACATCCATATGGATAACAACAATGCTATTGATCCCAATTCGGATACCAGTACACCGAACTCACCGGGAATTTCGAGAGTCCGTTTTTCTGATGGGGTTCATAAAAATTTATTAGTCCTTTTCAATACAGGAAAAGTAACCATGGGGACAGAAATGTATGACAATGATCCTAACTTTATTTTTTATGTGGGGAAAGGAATAAAAGCAGAACAGGTAAAAGTAGAAAGTCCTGCAGCCAACGGATGGGCCGACTATGTTTTCAAGAAGGACTATAAGCTTCGTTCTTTGGAAGAGGTAGAAAAACACATTTCAGAAAAAGGACATCTTCCTAATATCCCATCTGCACAGGAAGTGGAGAAAGAGGGAATCAATTTAGGGGAGATGGATGCAAAGCTTTTAGAGAAAATTGAAGAGCTTACCCTGTATTCTATTGAGCAGAATAAGCAGTTAAAATCTCAGTCTGAAGAGATCAAAGAACTGAAAGCACAGGTACAGCAGCTGCTTTCCACAAAAAAATAATCAGCCATGAAAAGAAAACTACTTTCCGTATTTTCTCTGCTGATCGGTTTTTTAGGTTATTCACAAACTGAAGTATACTTCAAATATGATGAAGCCGGAAACCAACGCTACAGGGGAACCAACAACGCAGGCAAAAAAGCACCTGAAGAAATTGTAAAAAAAGAAGCTAAAGCAGAAGAAGCTGTGAAAACAGCTGCTGTTACCAAACAGGAAACAGCCATTGATGAAAAAGCCTTCTGGAAACAGATCCGCCTTTATCCTGTTCCGGTCAACGATTATCTGACAATCGACTGGACAGAAGAAGTAGACGGGCTGATCGAATCGGTTTCGCTCTACCAGCACAGTACGGTTCACTGGAAATTCCAGCAACAGAATGCACCAGGGTTAAACCGTCAGGTGAAAATCAACATGACCGGATATGACTGGGGTGTTTACATTCTTCGATTTACGCTAAAAGACGGAAGAGTCTTCAGCAGAAACGTGACCAAAAGATAATGCCAGGGACTTAATTGTAAGCGTAATAGTATTGAAATGATACTATTTTTCAAATGCTCTCACGGGTATTTGCCAGCTCATCTTTACACATCAATTATCATTAATAAAATAACTAATAATATATGAAATCATTTTCAACATTGATTCTGTCCTTATGTTCAGTATGGTGTTTTTCGCAGACCATACTCTACCAGGCAGAATCGACCTCGCGGACGGTTCAGGATCCGCAGGCGGTGGTTCTGGCACAGGGATTCCTTGCCAGATCGGATGTTTCTAATCCATTTGTTGCCAAAATAGGTCCCGCTACAGACAATCCGGGTGGAGGGCCCGTGGATTCAGGAGCAGGCGCAGGCAATCCTTCCGGAACAACAGCACCACAGGGTAAAAGCTTCCACGACACCAAAGGAAATATTGAGGTTAACGGGGCAGGGCAGCTACAGTTTACCTTACCCATTGCTCTGCCTCCTGGGGTAAAAAGCGTGGCACCGCAGGTCAATCTTGTTTATACCAGTGGTGGCGGCAACGGAATTGCAGGCTACGGATGGAATATTTCAGGAACTACCTCTATTTCAAGGACCGGAAAAACTATTGAAAAAGATGGTGAAGTAAAAGGCGTTCAGCTGGATTACTCAGATTATTATGCTTTTAATGGCCAGCGATTGGTCTTAAAGTCCGGAGAATATGGAAAGGATGGAGCAGAATACGTTACAGAAAAATACTCCAATATTAGAATAAAATCTTTTGGTTCTACGGCAGGTCAGACATGGCAGGGCCCAGAATATTGGGAAGTAACTTTTGAAGACGGTTCTCAGTCATGGTATGGAGGTATCGGTACAGGGAACAGCACAGCCAGAACCCCCTTGGAATATAATATTGTAAAATGGAAAGATGCCCAGGGAAATTATATTACCTATAATTATACGCAAGCTCCCGCCAGTAATGTAGCTCTCATTTCAGCTATCAACTGGGGAGGGAATGAAATCGCAGGTAAAAGCCATTTTAATTCTATTGAATTTGCTTATTTGCCTAGAAAACTTAATGAAGTATCTTACGTAAAGGGAATTTTATTTAAACAGGATAAGATCCTCGACTTAATAAGCGTTAAAGCTAACGGATCTCCTTTTAAGAGTTATTCGGTAAAATATACGACGACACAAAATCTTGTTAATAATGATTCTAATAATAAAGTTAATTATGATTTTGTAGAAAAGATTATTGAACTCAATTCGGAGGGTAAAGAAGCCAATCCTATAGTCCTCTCAACAAACCCTTTAGTTACAGGTTCAAATGAATTTGATTTTGCTGAGTATGACAGTGTTATTACTACCGGAGATTACAATGGTGATGGGCTGGTTGATTTCATTGTTAGACAGCCTGCACAAAACGGCAGGCCTGAAGGATACTATCTATATTTTGATGCTGTAAACAATAGTAGCCCTTCATTTGTTTATTTAGGAGCCACCAGTACCTTCTGGCCAAGCAGTGGCTTAACTACCGTCAATATAAAACCTGCTGATAATTTTATTAAACCTAGGCAGGGATTAGTCATTACAAAGGCCAATGTAGGATCTAATCCCCCTTCTACAGGGGACATAGAACTAAAATATTACTCAATAAAAAGTGATGCTTCGGTTCTTAATACCTACAACAATCCTTTGGTACTGGAATACGCAAAAACAATTCAAAGTAATACCTACCTGTTTAATAGCTCTATATATCCGCCTGAGACCGATCCCGAGTATATGGGAGGTCTTAATCAATCGGGGATGGCCGTATTAAAAGAAGTAGATATTGATTCGGATGGAATGTCTGAACTGGTTTTGCCAATACAGGATAAAAAATGTAAATATGTGGTCATTGTACCTGATCCTCCTAAAGGAAGGTGGCAATGTAAGACGTTGGGATACAGGTATGTGGTTGTAGATAATGATAATATACAAAATAATACGATCAGCATTATTCCCGGAACTACTCCTAAAAATATCTTAAGTAAAGGAGGAATTGTGGATTTTGATAATGATGGAAAACAGGATATTATGTTTGTTGACCCAGCTAACTCCAATGTGAGTGTCAGCTATTATACTACAGACTATACCCAGCCATCTCCCGTTATCAAGACTATTGATACTCCATTGAATAACTTAAATCAGTATGAATTAAAGAAAGCAAATAATACCTATACTTTAGATCTAAAGAAAACTTTTTCTATAAAAGGAATTATTGATGGAATTCAATTCGGTGACTTGAACGGAGATAAGAATATTGAAGTATTATTGCCGGTACATAATTTCACTGATGTTACTGTTCTTGGAGGATGGTCAATTTACCTGAATACAGGAAATGGATTAGAGGAAAGCGTTCAAGGACTAATGTTTTACCGACCGTTTGATGTCACAGCTGTTGGAGCGAATTCCTTCTCTAATCCCAAATTACTTGATTTAGACAATGATGGGAAAAGTGAGATTGTTAATTCTGTTGTAACGTTCTATCCAAACAATCAACCTTATACAAACTGGTATGTTCAGAGTTATAATGAAGCCAAATATGATCCTTCCAATACACAATTCAAATGGTCGTTTACCAATAGAACACTGTATAACTCTACGAGAAATAAAGCCATAATTAGTCCTGTATTTGGGGACTTCAGAAGCAATAATGCTTCTTCAAAAATATTATTCCTGGTCAAAGGGATAAGCGGTAATAATGAAAGAAAAATAATAAGCTATAAACATTATAGCCTCACCCCGGATAAAAATATCTCATTAATATCACAAGGATCCCAAAATTATCATATCGATTATAAAGAACTTGATCCTGCAGTTAATTCCAATATTTATGCTCCTGTAAAAAAGGAACAATATCCATTTGTGGAAATGGACAGGCTGTCTCAGACTTTTGGAGTTTCTCAAATTCGCCAAACCGATGGTCAGGTTGTTCGGAAACAGGATTTCAGATACCGGGGTTATATTGCTAATTTACACGGAAAAGGCGTCATGGGTTTCCGTCAGTCTGCCCGTTCTTCCTGGTATGCTGATGGTTTTGAGAATACCAAAATATGGGCGGGGACTGAAATGGATCCTCTACAGGAGGGAGTTCCGGTAAAGGAGTGGTCGATCAGAACCAATAATGAAAATCAGATATTCCCAACAAATATTTCTGAGAATAATACCCAGTTATTAAGCTTTAAATCTACTACATACCAAATAGATAAGTTGGTGAATGGCCAGGTGGTGAGCAGTGTTGCTGATGCAGACAAGCCTAAAGTGGTAACCGCTGTTGGTCCTAAAACCAATAAAACCAAAGATTTTTTGACGGGTACCCTTACTGAAAGTACCATAACGTATGGGAATTATTATCTTGCGGCACAGAGTGTATCGAACGTTAATGCCGGCTATGGGATCACAACATCAACATTTGAATATAATCATAACCCTTCAGGAATTGGCTCAGACTATTATATAGGGCGTCCAAAATCAAAGACTGATGCAGTACAGGCATACGGTGATATAAAATCTACCAAAGAAGAATTTACGTACGAAAATAACCTTGTAAAAACTCTGAAGACCTGGAATCGTGATAATACCGGATATCTTCTTGAAACCTACAATTATGATGGCTTTGGAAATATCACCGGAAAAGTAATCAGCAATAGTGTTGATCCACAAACTCAGACGACTACAAACGAATATGATCCGAAAGGAAGGTTTGTTGTAAAGAAAACGGATAATCTGGGATTAGAAACCTCAATCACGTATAACAATTGGGGACAGGTTTTAACTCAAACCGATCCATTAGGAAATGTTCTTACCAATACGTATGATAGCTGGGGGAAAATTTTAACTTCAAAGTCTAATATAGAAGGAACCACTACGTATCAGTATGAAAGAGATAATGACTCGAATATCATTGTTTCACAGAATGATCCGGATGGTAATATTTCTAAAAAGTTCACCAATAAGCTAGGACAGGAATATAAATCTTCTATCAAAGCTTTCGGGCAAGGACAGTATCTCACTAAAGTTATTTTATATGACGCAGTAGGAAGAAAGGTTTCTGAATCCGAACTTACCTTAAGCCCAGATGGTTTAGGCGGTCCATGGAATCTCATTGCTTATGATGATACTGTATTTCCTACAAAGGTAACAGCCACCTCATATAAAGATCTGAAGCTTGAAACTTCGGTTTCAGGCTTAACCACAACCATAAAAGAACTTAACGGCTATCAAAGGACAACTTCTAAAACGGCAGATGCGTTAGGAAATGTGATTTCAAGTACTGATAAGGGAGGAACAATTCAATTCTCTTATAATGCTGCCGGAGAACAAATCCGGGCAAAGTATGCCGAAAATATCGTTACGACCGAATACGATCCATGGGGAAGAAAATCAGAGTTTAATGACCCTTCCAATGGGATTTATAAATATGAATACACCGGTTCCGGGCAGATTAAAAAAACGATCAGCCCCAAGGGAACGAAAGAGTATACGTATAATACACTGGGACAGCTGATCTCCCAAAAAGAACTCTCTACTCATGATGGTGGGCAGGCAACTAATAAAATAATTTCTTTTACGTATGATAATAAAGGAAGGGTCATTGCCAAGTCAGGAACTTCCAAAGGGCAGCCCTATAGTAATAATGTTTCCTATGATCCACAAGGGAGACTGCTGTCTTCATCCGAAAGCAGCAATGGTAAATATTTTATTCAGAAGGGAATTACCTACGATGATAAAGCAAGGATTATATCCTACGAAAAGCAGTTGTATTCTTCCGGTACTTTAACTAAAGTACAAATAGAAAATGTGTACAGTGCCTGGAGTGGTGAGCTCTATCAGGTGAAAGACAAAACCTCAGGCAGGATTCTTTGGGAGCTAAAAGAGACCAATTCCAAAGGTATGGTGGTAAAAGCTAAACTGGGGGCCGTAGAAATCAATAATTCTTATGATTTTGTTGGTTTCTTAACGAAGATCAACCATTCATCCGCAGTAAAGCCGGGTATTCTCCAGATCTCTTATGCTTTTGATGCCATTAAAAACGAACTTAAAAGCAGGACTACTGGAGGTGATTTTAATATTGTAGAATCTTTTGATTATGATGATAACAACCGTTTGGTAAACTGGACGAATCCTGTAACAGGAATAAAGCCAACAACCAACAGAAATGTTTATGACGTCAAAGGAAGAATCACTCAAAACGACCAGGTCGGAACGATTAAGTTTGAAAATTCTGCAAAAATCTACCAACCAACCGGTATGACACTGAATGCAGCGGGAACCCAGAATTATAACAATGACCTGATTCAGACTATTACGTATAACGAAAACAATGATCCTGTATTCATCGATGGTGAAAAAGGAGATGTAGCTTTCCAATATGGATTGACTGCCATGAGACAAAGAGTTACCTATGGGGGTAATTTCAATGCTGACGGCGATGGTAAATTCACCAAGTATTATAGTGGAGATGGAAGCTATGAAGTGATAAAAGACAATATCACTGGCAAGGAAAAGCATGTCATTTACATTGGAGGAACACCATATGAATCAAACATCGTATATCTAAAGAACTTTACAGAAAACAACGGTTCTTACAGATTTTTACATAAGGACTACATTGGAAGTATCTTAGCCATCAGTGATGAAGCGGGAAACAAAGTAGAGCAAAGACATTTCGATGCGTGGGGTAATTTTACTCATTTGCAGATTGGAAACGGAGCCATTATTACAGATAAAAATATAATTGATAATACTTCGTTATTGGTAGACAGAGGCTACACCAGTCATGAACATTTTGCAGAAATAGGCATCATCCATATGAATGGCAGGTTGTATGATCCACTATTGAGAAGATTCTTAAATGCAGACGAAAACATACAGGATCCTTACAATACCCAGAATTACAATAAATATGGGTATGTGCTGAATAACCCACTTATGTTTAATGACCCAAGCGGTGAGTTTATTTGGTTCTTAGGAGCAGCATGGGCAGCGTCTCATTTGTTTTTAGCAGGAGTTATTACAGCAGCAGTTATTGGTGTAGCAGTCGGTTTGGCAGCCTACTCTTTAGGAGTTGCTATAAGTGGAGGAAAATGGCAATTGGGAGGAGCTCTCAAATCTATGTTATGGGGAGGGGTAAGCGGAGCAGTCACCTTTGGAATAGGAAGTGTGTTTACTCCGGCAGCAGGAACAATACTTACTGTGACAGATAAAGTGGCAAGCGCCATGGCACAAGGCTTGGTACATGGTTTTGCACAGGGGACTTTATCTTTAATGCAGGGCGCTAATTTTGCTCACGGATTTGCAGGTGGTGCTTCAGGGAGCTGGGGAGCCTCTCTATTCGGGGCAATAGCCGGCAGTTTTGCCAATAGTGCAGCAGGTACTGTATTGTCGGGAATGGTCTTAGGAGGTGTAGGAGCAGAGCTTACAGGAGGAAATTTCTGGCAAGGCGCTGTCATTGGAGGCACAGTTGCAGGATTAAATCACGTGGTGCATAAGGTGGATGGACCAGGAAAGCCGGGTAAAGGGACTCGAGATTGGTTGGGAGATGGGAAAGATGTTGTTTATGATGGAGAAGGTTATTTTGGATCAAACTATATTGGTCCAGGTCCTGATGTAGATCCTAACGAATTGCTTAGAGCAGGATTAAAACCATTGGATATGGTTGATCAAGCAGCTTTTGAACATGACAGAGCGTATTATGAAGCAAATACGGGAGGCGTAAAAGGAGCTTTATTTGAGAAATCAATCGCGTATGCAGATATGGCTTTAGCAAAGAATGCTATGAAAGTTATTAATGGTTATAAAAAAGGACAAATTGATACTATAACTGGGCAAAAAATATCACAACGAACCTATAACATGGCAAGATTAGTTTACGCAGCCTTTAAAAGTATTGACTATCAAAAATCTTTTAGAATAAATGTTAATAGTAAGGTCAACCATTTCTATAATACTGTTATTAATCAAATACCACGAAGTATAAGATGAGTAAGGTAATTTATATGTTTTTATTAATTCTTTTATACTCCTGTAACCAAAGTAAAAAGAAGTCCAATTTGAATGGGTTTGATGTTTCACCTGATACTAAGAATATAGTTTTTTCCTATAAAGTAGATTCATTATATCTCGTATGTACTCAACCTATAAATAATGGAAGGCCATCAATTATTTTTAAAAGCTCAGGAAATTATGTCAATCCGAAATATATTAATAATGGGAAAACTATAGTTGCTTTATATTATCCGCACAATGATTTAGTTCCTGAATTTCATTTTTATGATACAGCAAGTCATAAAATAAATAAAAGGGTTAAAGTTGATCATGGATTTATTTCTGATTATATATTTTTACCATCTAACAAAATATTTTACCTACAAGCAAGAACGTTTCAATCATATTCTAAAATTGCTCCAAAAGCTTATCATGATTTTGATATCTATGAACTAGATTTGAATACTCTAAAATCAAAGAGAATTTCAAATCTGAACTCATATTCTATGCGAGAAATTTTAAATGTGGGAAAAGATAGCTTATTAATTTCTAGACAAGGCGAGCCAAATGAAAGTGGACTGTTTTTATTTAATATTAAATTGGACAATAAAGACCAGAATGTACTTAATAAAATTAAGATCGAAAATGATACTTTGCGTAATTCTACTTTATATAGTAATCCTGTAATATTGTCTAATAATAATATTTTATGTGCATCATCATACCAAATGGTTAGATTGGACTTAAAGGCTAAAAAAGAGCATCCTGTTTTACCATCAACAGGATATCACTATAATATTATAAGAAATGTGAAAGATTTAATTTTTTATCAACAAAATGATAATACGAACAATATTTATTATTTTAATTTAGGTGATAAGAAAATAAACTTTTTGAATATTACGCTTGGCAAAAAGGATGTAGCAAAATAAACTATTAATAACGGATATAAATCTGATACAAGCAATATAAAAATCAACGAAACTGAATAAAGAAAAACTAATAATTTTTAACAAAAAGTAAATAAAATTTGTGACACTGGTACGAGCATTTTCCCGTAGCAGTTTTAGAATTATTTCTTTATTTGCGTTGGTGGAAATATTGATAAAATTAGCAAAATTAGAGGCTGTCCAAAACAATTTGGACAGCCTCATTTTTCGTTGAAATTTGCTTAATAGACAAATGACAGAATAGAAAAAAACATTTTGATCTGAAAAATAAATTAAAGTAAGATATCCAGAATATTTTCAATCGGCATCTTCATTAAAATATCGGATTATTCATTATTTTTGTATAAAATTTCAGCTCATTTGAAAACTAAAAAACAAGATTATTCACATCTTTCACCAAACCAGCCTATTGGTATTTTCGACAGTGGAGTAGGCGGTCTTACGGTGGCCAAAGAAATTAAAAGACTTTTGCCTAATGAAGACCTGATCTACTTTGGAGATACAAAGCACCTTCCTTATGGAGAAAAATCCAGGGATGCTATTATTGAGTATTCTACAAAGATCACCAACTTTCTGCTCGAGCAGAACTGTAAGGCGATTGTGATTGCTTGCAATACCGCTACCGCTAATGCATTGAATGAGGTGATGCAGTCTGTGGCAGGCAGGGTTCCGGTTATCGACGTTATTAATCCGGTCGCTGAAAAAGTTTCCTACGAAATTCATAACAACGTAGGCGTAATTGCCACTAAGGCAACTGTGAATTCAGGACTGTATAAAAAGAGCATCAGAAAGCATAATAAATGGATCAAAGTGGATGAGCTGGCGACTCCATTGCTGGTTCCTGCCATTGAAGAGGGGTTTAAAAATCATCCGATCACGCATGCTATTATTTATAATTATCTAAGCAATAGTAAATTAAAAAATATTGAAACCCTGATCCTTGGATGTACCCACTATCCGCTATTAATAGATGAGATCAAGCAATATTATGGAAACAGGGTGCGGGTGATTGATTCTCCAAATATAGTAGCCAATCATCTGAAGATTATTCTGGATAAGTATAACCTCCTCAATGAGCATAATCCAAAACCGAATTACCATTTCTATCTTTCCGATCTTACCAAGAATTTTGAAAAGATCTCCAAAAAGTTCTTCGGAAAGACCATCGATTTAGAATTAAAAGTATTATAAACAAGAAGCTGTTTCAGACGAAACAGCTTTTCTTATATCATAAATATAGTTTCCTGAAGATTTTACTTATTGAGCAAATTTCTATAGGAAGATCAATTTGCGTGAGATTAATAATTAGGCTTCCACAATCACCTTTTCAGCTTTCAGCCTTGTCTTTGCATTGAACTTAGGCTGATTGGCATCTGCATCATCTCTTTCCCCGATTGCTACGGCAAATAACGTCTCATACCTTTCATTTTTAAGAATAGCATCATATCCTTCGGGTTCAATTCCCTCCATGGGAGTGGAATCTATTCCCATGGCTGCACACGCAGACAAGAGCACTCCTAATGACAAATAAACCTGGTGTCCGAGCCATGATTTTATAGCATCTTCTCCCTTAGGTTTTACCATGGTCCGGTAATAGTTAACAGATCCTTCCGGAAGATTTGCTTCGATTTGCTTTTCAAAATTTTCTATGCTTTTGATCACCTGAAAAACAATAACGTGGCTACTGTCCAATACTTTTTCTTTATTAAAATAAGACTTATCACCCAATTGCTTTTTCAGCTCCGGATCGTTTACAAAGATAAAATTCCATGGCTGGCTGTTGATGGACGAAGGGCTGAGCTGTATAATCTCTTTAAGAGCTGCAATTTGATCATCACTGATTTTTCCCTGTGGGTTATACTTTTTCACAGTATACCGTGTTTTCATTTTGTCTAAAAAGTTCATAATTTTATACTATCATTTTTATAGTTACAAAAGTAATTTAAGTTTACTAACTTTGCAATAACGGTTAAAAATGATAGTATAGATGTATACAGTAGATAATAAATCCTATCCCTGTTGTACCAGCGTGACGATGAGGTTTATAGGCGGAAAATGGAAAGCGGTTATTTTGCATCACTTAATTGGTGGTGCACAAAGATATAGCGAATTAAGGAAATCGATCCCAACCATTACCGAAAGAACGTTGAGCCTGCAGCTCAAACAGCTGGAAGAGGATGGAATTGTAAACAGAACCGTTTTTACAGATAAACCACCCCTGGTGGTTGAATATCAGCTGACGGATTTTGGAAAAACACTGCTTCCCGTACTGGAGGCAATCACAAAGTGGGGCCAGGAATCTCCCGCTATTTCAAAAAAAATAATCAGGAATTAAATTTCCTGATTATTTTCTGTATTCGGGGCAAAAAAACTGAAACTCACGTTTCCGTATTTTCGGGTATCTTTTAAATTGGGGTGTTCCAGTTTCATCCGGCTCTGGTGTTCTACGATAAGAACGCCGTTCTCTTTTACATATTTATTGTTTAAAACCAAAGAGATCAGCTCATAGTATTTCTTTTCTTCCATCTCAAAAGGAGCATCAGAAAAAACAATTTCAAAAGATTTTTTATTTCTGAATTTTTTAAGCCAGTCAAATACATCACCTCGCTGCACGTTGATTTGAATTGCCATATCCAGCTCTGCTGCAGTGGTATTGATAAATCCAGTATGCTTCGGGTTCATCTCTACAGACGTCACATCCTGACATCCCCGGGAAGCAAGTTCCAGGGATATCGAACCGATTCCTGCAAAAAGATCCAGTACAGAAATAGATTGCATATCATAAGTGTTCTCCAGAATACTGAATAAAGCCTCTTTGGCAAAATCAGTGGTTGGCCTTACATCAAAGTTTTTAGGAGCGGCAATCTTCTTGGCTTTCCATTTGCCTGATATTATTCTGAACATAGTATTGTTAGGGTTTAGATGATAGGTTTCGGAGGCTAGGGAGTAGATAATACATTATTACTTTCTATAGAGGCTAAGCCCTTCCTAAGCTCTCGAACCTTAATTAAGTATAAAATTCTTGTTGGGAATATTGTCAAAAATAATTTTCAGGTTTCTGACAAATTTCTGGAGTTCAGAAATGAATGTTTCATTTTCAGTAGTTTCTCCATAAGCAAAAAAGCTGGTCTCATTGATTCCGAAGCCTATCTTGCTCAGAGTAAACATAATGAAGTAAAGAAAATCTACTTCTGAATTTACGTCCAGATTGTTATAAAGGATTATTTTTTTGTTGTCGATGGCGAAAAATTCGCATTGGTTATGGTAAAGATTAATATGAATTTCCTTACTGTTTTTATTGTTAATGGAATTCAGAAACTTTTCCCCTGAGAAATTAAAATGTACCGGAACTGCCAGCTCTTTTATTTTTTTGTAATAATTTTTCGGGAAAGTGTAATAGAACTGAACATTAAACTTTTTATTGATGGAAAGCATCAGTTCTTCCTTTTCCTTATCAGCAGGAGCATTGAAGGCAATAAGATCAAATCCGGCTTCGTGCTCTGAAAAACCTTCAGGCATCAGTGTAAAATGATTCCATGCAGAAACTACCTGGATTTCATCGAAGCGTTGTTTCAGGAGAACTTCGTCCAGTTTTTCCTCAATAAGATTGGCTGGTGTTTCCTCAGTGACGAAGTAGGACTTTTCTTCCAGAATGTTTCTATTTTTAACAATCTGATAGATGAGTCCGTCTTTGGTAAAAAGTAAATTAAGTACGTTCATATTTCAATTCCTGCAAATTTAGTGAAATTCTACCATTACCGCACCCGATTGATGGTGAAGTATTTCCTTATTATAAAAATCTATATTGACCTGACTCTCCAACACATCCCGGACCATTCTCTGAAGAGTGCCGTCACCAATACCATGAACAATCTCCAGTCTTTTTAGATTGTTTTTCCTGCAGAACTCCAATACTTCAATCAGTTTTTCCTTTTGAATAAACAATCTTTCAAAACTATCATAATCACTGGGATTTTTTACCAAGTTATGAAAATGCAGGTCTACAACCAAATGACTTTTCTGATGTTTTTTAGAAATGTTTTTTTGGGGCTCCGGCTTCTTTATGACTTTTATATTCTCGTAAAGATCAGCATTTTTTGGGACAAGTTTTTCCTTTGGGTATTGGTGTGTAAAGCCATAATCATCCTTGAAAACCACAATGTTTCCTTTCACGGATGTTACCATTCCGCCTAAATCTTCATCTACTACCGAAACTTTATCGCCAATCTTCATAATTCTTATCTGAACCAATTATTTGTGCAAAGGTAAAAAGTAAAAAGGAGGATAAGAAATCCAGATCTATATATCCAGGTCTTCTCTTCATCAAACTCTAGGTCCAAGTTCTATAATTTCCAGGTCTTTGATTTCTTCACCATCCACCACAAAACGCATCATTGTCCTTACTTTGTGCCAGCCTTGTTTCCCACAGGCACCAGGATTAAGATGCAAAAGGCTGTTTTTTTCATCGTACATCGCTTTTAAAATATGGGAATGTCCTGAAATAAATAGTTTCGGAGCTTTTTCAGCAATTTCCTTTCTGGTAAGTGGGGTATATTTTCCTGGATATCCGCCTATATGGATCATCAAAACTTCCAGCTTTTCACAGATGAAGCGGTTGACTTCTGGAAATTCCGCCTGAATCGTAGCATTATCAATATTCCCATAAACGCCTTTTAAAGGTTTTACTTTTTCAAGCTGCTCAATAACGTCCATACTTCCGAAATCTCCACAGTGCCATACTTCATCAGCCTTGGAGGCATATTCCAGGATCAGGTCATCAATATAAGAGTGGGAGTCGGAAAGGAGAAGAATATTTGTCATTATCTAAGCGTTCTATCGGTAATATTTTCGTCGTATTTTTCTTTGAATACCACAATACGGTCAGCATTAAGTTCACCGTCATGGTTGATGACCCTTTCTTTTAAAAGCCATCTTACCAGTTTTTCCATTCCCTTTCTGGAATTCATGAAATTGGCAATTTTTGCTAGGTCTGTCGATTCTATTTTAATTTTTTCCGTCAGAAAATTCAGGATAAAATAATCATCATTTACATATCTTGGTGTCTCATTATCCATATATCTGTACAGTAAAATTTCTTCATCATCTTTCATAGAGAAAAAAGAGTATTGTGCAGCGTTGATCTTTTCTGCTTTTAAAATTTGCTTTCCGTCAAGAAGTACTTTATCATCTTTGATTGTAACTTCCTGGGAAAAATATAAATTACAGCCTATGATCAGGAGAAATAATGTTGATAATTTGTTCATTGCCATTTTCATTCCTTTTAGAATACAAAGATAAAGAAGCTAACCTAATTATGGTGTTGAACCAGGCAATTCGTTTAGCCTCCGAATATCAGTAGGAAATATCTTTTGATCTGCGTATAGAATCGAATTTCTTTTCAGTGGCAGCATCAAAAAGCCTTTTTAATTTTAATTCACTCTCCGTAAGTCTTGAAATGATAAAGTTGCCATTCATACTGGGATTGGAAGAAAATATGATGGTAACCGTACTGTCGGAAGTTTTTTTCCAATCCCCGATATACCTTTCGAATTGTAAACTTCTGTTATTGAAGTCTTCCAAGATACCGTTTCCGTTTCCCGGCCGGTTTAAATTTCCCAA
Organism: Chryseobacterium pennipullorum; assembly: GCF_003384725.1. Classification (GTDB taxonomy): domain Bacteria; phylum Bacteroidota; class Bacteroidia; order Flavobacteriales; family Weeksellaceae; genus Chryseobacterium; species Chryseobacterium pennipullorum. The sequence goes on along the minus strand of NZ_QNVV01000004.1, from coordinate 180,896 downwards.
AATCTTCCCGTTCTTTTTAAAACGCAGGCCCAGGCTCTTGGGATCAAAAACATCCTGCTTTACGTAAGTGTAAATATAGGTGTCGAACTTTGTGAGCTTCCATGTCTGTAGAAGCAGAAGATGAGAGGCTTTATCCTGACTTTTCACAAAACTGAAGGTGCAAAATGACAAGATAATGGCGCAGGTAAGCTTTTTCATGAGTATAAAACCGGTTTGGAGGTCAATGTAAGTAAAGTTTTATCGTTGACAAAATTAACATCATCGAATATTTATTAAATTTGGAAAAATTAAAAAATAATGAAACAGAAACTTTCTTTTTTTATTTTCCTTTTGACCGTAGGATTGGCCAACGCACAGGTTGAGGAGAAAAAACTGGATGACCTGATCCGGAATACTTTGAAAACCTTTGATGTTCCCGGCATGTCTGTGGGAATCGTAAAAGACGGTAAGGTAACGTATTCCAAAGGCTTTGGAGTGCGCTCTCTTACTACCGGGCAGCCTATGGATGAAAATACGCTGGTGGGAATTGCTTCCAACTCTAAAGGATTTACCTGCGTGGCATTAGCAATTTTGGCAGATGAAGGAAAACTGGGATGGGATGATAAAGTTTCGAAATATATTCCTGAGTTTCAGATGTACGATCCATATGTTTCCCAAAATGTAACGGTAAAAGATCTTATCACCCACAGGGCGGGATTAGGATTGGGACAGGGAGATCTGATGTTTTTTCCGGAAGGAGGAAATCTGACGGTTAACGATATTGTTCACAATGTAAGATTCCTGAAACCTGAAAATCCTTTCAGAACAACCCTTGATTATAATAACATCATGTTCATCGTTGCCGGTGAAGTCATTCACAGGGTTTCGGGATTGAGCTGGGCAGAATTTATTGAACAGAGAATTATGAAGCCGGTAGGAATGTCATCAAGCTTTGGAAGCTACAGCAGGGCAAAGGCTACAGCCAACAAAATTGATGCTCATGCTCCTGTAAATGGAAAAGCAATTGCCGTTCCTCATGACTGGAACGAAACCGCGAATGCGGCAGGTGGTATCATGAGTAACATTAAAGATATGACAACATGGGCAGAATGCCTTTTAAATAATTTCACGACGAAAGATGGTAAGAAACTGGTTTCAGATAAAAATGCTCAACAGCTCTGGAGCCTTCAGATACCGGACCGCGTAGCTGCAAAAAATCCATATGATACCAGCTTTTACGGATATGGCCTGGGTTGGTTCTTAAGTGATGTGAAAGGCCACAAGCAGGTACAGCATACCGGTGGATTAATTGGTACCGTCACTCAGTTTACTTTGATTCCTGATATGAAACTGGGAATTGTGGTATTAACAAACCAACAGTCGGGTGCTGCTTTCAATACGATTACCAATACGGTGAAAGATTCTTACCTGGGCGTAGCAGACAGAAACTGGCTGAAAACATATGGCGACAGAATGTCTAAAATAGAAACCGATTATAATAAGCAAAAGAAAGATGCTTTTACAAAGTCTGAAGCATTTAAAAAAGAAAAATCTCTTCATCCTAAAGCAGAACAGTTTACAGGAACGTATAATGATGTCTGGTTTGGTGATGTGGACATTACACAGCAGGGAAATACTTACAGGATTTCTTGTAAAAACTCTCCAAGATTAAAAGGAGAACTGCTTCCTTACTCTAACAATTCTTTTATTATCAAATGGGATGACAGAAGCTATGATGCCGATGCTTATCTTATTTTCAATTATGACGAGAACGGAAAAGCTCAATCTGCAAAGCTAAAAGCAATTTCCGATGTCACCGATTTCAGTTTTGATTTTGATGATCTGGATCTGAAGAGGAAATAAAAGACGAAAAGATTAAAAGGAAAACCGGAAAAATATTCAATAGGAACGGGCTTTGGCCCGTTTTTCATTTTTACAACAGTAATGGCTTTAGCAGAAGTTAACGACTTCATCAAAAAAAATATTTTTTGTTAACCCTGCGGAGGATAGGAATATACACCCTGTAAAAGGAATATTGGTTATTGTAACCGATTTAGGTCTTGCTCTGTTAAAGAAAGTTCTGTATTCAAATACTGTTTTTCAAAGAAGCCTTTTAATTCAAGAAGTCTTTTCTTAGGGTCATAAGGTATACTAGAATTCAGTTTTCTTTGGCATAATGAACATGCTCTTGCAGGATGAGCATCCGTTTCCGGAAGCGAAATGGTGCCATTCATGACACAATCTGCATTCAGGCAATGGCTGATCCCGAACATATGCCCGATCTCGTGGGAACTGATCTTTATTAATCTGAGGAGACTCTGGTTGAAATTGGAATCTGTTAAAGAGCCATTTGAAAATCTGTATATCGAAGTCACTCCCACACCGTCTTCGTATGATGCCATTCCAAAAACATAGTTCCATTCCGGTTTGGGGAATAGATCTTTTTCAGTAATTCCCATTAATGCGACAGCATCTTTGGGTTTTCTTTTGATCAGAATACTGTCCAGCACATAGCCTGCAAGAATTTGCTGATGTCCTTCCTTTGAATTTCTTTTGACTTTACCCGGAAAAATAGTATTGGGTAAAACGGGAAGTATTTTTGTTTCCAGTTGGAAGTATATTTTTAAATACTCTTTGGTGAGTGCTATTTCTTTTTTCTGCAGTTCATCAAACTTTCCGATCGGCTGCAGATAGATGGTATTTTTGCCAGGCTCAGGTTTAATTTTTTTTAACTTCTGAAAATCTGCATAGGTCTGGAAATGTTCGTCATGACGATAACGCCAGCTACCGGGTTGAGGAGAAGAAAGCTTAATATCATTTGACGCAACAGATTCGTAATAATTTTTCTTCTGTTTCTGGCATGAAAAAAGAAGGATAAATAGCGTACTAAAAAAAAGTAAGGAAGAGAAGTTATATTTTTCCTGGCTCATAAAAGAAAAGAAGTTTCTTTCTGGCACCGTCAAACTCGGACCATGATTCGCAGTCTACTTCGAAACCGGCCACTCCACAGGTAGGAAAATGAAAAATATCTTCAGAAATGGAATTGGCGAAATTGGAAATTCCATTGTTGTGAGAGAAAAAAGCTACCGAACTCAGGTTGTCATCCAGGTCGTAGATGACAGATTCAAAACTTCTTTCTGAAGGGTTATACAGCTTTTCATCCGTAGAACAATGCAACTGATAGGTCTGATTAAAAATTTTACAGGTATTCAGAGCACGGACTGCCGGGCTGGATACAAAGTGATCGATGCTGATGTTATTGCTTTTCATGAATCGGGACATGTTCATAGCATCCTGCAAACCTTTATCTGCTAAAGGTCTGTCAAAGTCCTCCGTTTCTTCCGGCCAGTCGCTCTTCGCATGTCTTACGAGGATGAGTCTCTTCATATATTTGTTTTTTGGAAGATTAAAATTATAAAAAAAATAATGGAATAAAACATGATTTATATAAAAAAACTGCGTTATGAATAAAATCAGTAAATTTTACTAAATTTGCAGACTTATGGGACAAATCCTTGCAATAGACTACGGAAAAGCTCGTTGTGGCATTGCTGCAACGGATGATATGCAGATCATCGCCAGTGGGCTGGAGACTGTAGAGAACCGTTCTTTAATGGATTTTTTGAAAAAATATTTCAGCCAAAACAAAGTAGATGAAGTAGTAATTGGACTTCCCATAGATTTGAAAGGAAATGTTTCAGAAGTGGAGACGGATATTTTAAAGTTCATTGAAGAATTTCAAAAAGAATTTTCAGATATTGCAGTTCACCGGTTGGATGAGCGGTTCACTTCCAAAATGGCCTCGTTTTTTATTTCCCAAAGTGGAAAGAATAAGAAAAAGAGGCAGGAGAAAGGACTAATAGATAAAGTAAGTGCAACGATCATATTGCAGAATTTTTTAGAACAAAAATTAAGATGATTTTACCGATAAGAGCTTTTGGGGATCCTGTTTTGAGAAAAGTGGGAAAAGATATAGACAAAGATTATCCCGGATTACAGGAACTGATAGATAATATGTTTGAAACGATGTACAGCGCCAATGGTATAGGCCTTGCTGCGCCTCAGATCGGTTTGGATATCCGTCTGTTTGTAATAGATGTAACACCTCTTGCAGAAGACGAGGATTATGAAGACATCAAGGATGAGCTGGCTGAGTTCAGAAAAGTATTCATCAACGCTCAGATTCTTGAAGAATCAGGCGAAGAATGGAAGTTCAACGAAGGCTGTCTTTCGATTCCGGATGTAAGAGAAGATGTGAAAAGAAAGGGCACCATCGTGATTGAATATTATGACGAAAATTTTGTAAAACATACAGAAACTTTTTCCGATATTAGAGCCCGCGTAATTCAGCATGAATATGACCACATCGAAGGGGTATTATTTACCGACCATCTGAGTGCGTTAAAGAAAAAACTGGTAAAAGGAAAACTGACTAAAATCTCCCAGGGTGACGTAAGCATCGGTTACAAAATGAGATTTCCAAAATAAGTGAGACAAGGATAAAAAAAGAAAATAATAAGAGGCAAAGAGCTGAAAGCTGGTTGCAAAATTTACAAAAAATAAAATTATGCTGTTAGAAAAAATAATTTCAATTTCTGGAAAACCAGGACTTTACAAATTAGTTTCTCAATTAAGAAACGGGTTCATCATTGAAGAAGTTACCAACAAAAAAAAGGTAAGCATTGGAAACTCAAGCCAGGTAAGTTTACTAGACAATATTGCGATGTTTACATTTGAAAAAGAAGTTCCTTTGTTCGAAGTTTTTGAAAATATTGCTAAAAACAACGATTACAAAGAAACCATTTCTCACAAATCTTCTGATGCGGAGCTGAAAGAATTTATGCTGGCATCACTTCCTAATTATGATACGGAAAGAGTATATGCTTCTGACATCAAGAAATTGGCTCAATGGTACAACATTCTTCAAAAGGCAGGATATATTACTCCTGAAAGCTTTGTAAAAGCAGAGCCTGAAACATTAGATGGAGAGCCTGCAGAAGAAATCAGCATCGATAAAGATGCTAAAAAAGCAGCTCCTAAAGCGGAAAAGCCTGCTGCTCCAAAAGTAAAAGCTACTTCAGCAGCAAAATCTGCTCCTAAAAGTACACACAGAAAACAAGGATAATTCATTCAATTTGAATTAAAAATATAAACCTCGTCAAATGGCGAGGTTTTTTTTGAATCTGAAAGCATTCTGTAAAATAGATCTTCATTTCGCATTGCTGTAATCAGAATGACAGAAACAATCCTTAAATTTGTAAGACTTGAATTCTCAAATTATGAATACAAAACAGGAGAAACTGGAAGCTTTTGGCAGATTACTGGACATTATGGATGATCTTCGTGAAAAATGCCCGTGGGATCAGAAACAAACTTTAGAATCGCTGCGCCATCTTACCCTTGAAGAAACCTACGAGCTCTCCGATGCTATCTTACAGAATGATTTGCAGGAAATAAAAAAAGAACTGGGTGATGTATTGCTTCATCTGGTTTTTTATGCTAAAATAGGTTCTGAAAAAGAAAGTTTCGATATCGCAGATGTAATCAATTCGCTTAATGAAAAGCTGATCTTCCGCCATCCCCATATTTATGGAGACACAGAAGTGAAGGATGAGGAAGAAGTAAAGCAGAACTGGGAAAAATTGAAATTAAAAGAAGGGAATAAGTCCATTTTGGGCGGGGTGCCGAAAAGTCTGCCCAGTCTGGTGAAGGCATACCGGATTCAGGATAAGGTGAAAGGCATTGGATTCGAATTTCATGATGCTGAAGATGCCTGGAAAAAAGTGGATGAAGAAATTCAGGAGTTCCATGCAGAAACTGATCTTCGTAAGAAAGAACAGGAGCTGGGCGATGTGTTTTTCTCTCTCATCAATTATGCGAGGATATCCGGAATTAATCCTGATTCTGCTTTAGAACGAACAAATCTGAAGTTTATCTCCAGGTTCCAAAGAATGGAAGGTCTTGCGGATGAACAAGGTTCAAAACTTGCGGATATGTCTCTGGAAGAGATGGATGTCCTTTGGGAGAAGGCAAAGCAGCTTTCCTCATCAAAGTTTGAATAATCAGTATTCTCATACAGTATTAAAAAATAAATCGATCAATATGTTACGCATTCTTATTTTACCTGCTCTCTTTTTATTGAGCTGTAACCCGAAAGCTCAGAATTCGCCAAATAACAAAGAAGAACTAAAATTAGAATTTTCTTTGCCGAAAAAGCTTAAAGAAGTTTCCGGCTTAACGATTTCTAAGGATAAGAAGATTTTTTGGGTTATAGAAGATAAGGGAAATAAAAATTCAGTCTACGGGATTAATGACCAGGGACAGATGCTTGCCCGTATCCCGGTTGAAAATGCTGAAAATACAGATTGGGAAGATATTATATCTGATGCCCAGGGAAATATCTATATTGGTGATTTTGGAAACAACGATAATGACAGAAGAGATCTTGCAATTTTAAAAATAGATCTCAAAGATATTACTCAGACCACCACTAAAATTACTCAAACTACGACGTTTCATTACCAGGGACAGACAGAATTTCCGCCTAAAAAATCAAATCTGCTTTATGACTGCGAAGGTTTCATAGAAATGGATGGTAATTTTTATCTGTTCACAAAAAACAGAAGCAAGGGGTTCGATGGGACTTTCCTCGTGTTTCAGGTTCCTAATAAGCAAGGTGATTTTGAGGCAAAATTAATTGGAATGCTGAAGCTTGACGGCGGCTATAATGATGCAGCCATTACCTCTGCAACCATCAACAGTACAAAAGATAAGATTGTCCTGCTGACGCATAAAAATATTCATGTGCTGTCCGGTTTCACGGCTGATGATTTCAGTGCGGCTAAGATACAAAAGGTTCCTTTGAACCATAATTCCCAGAAAGAAGCTATTGTCTTTTTTGATGATAAAACCGTAGTAATTGCTGATGAGAAGGGTAAAGCAGAAGGGGGTAATGTGTATAAGTTTGACTTATCATTATAAATTCCATGGAATGCTCCTGCTTCCTTTATCTCAACAAGCAGGAGGCTGTCCCACTTGAAACAGCCTCCTCTCGATGAATAAAAAAATAGTAGTTATTATTAAAGTAGATTTTTAAGGGGTAAGATAGGAAATATGAATGTTACCGCCTGAAAGCCTGAAATTCTGAGTATAGCGGCAGCGTATCCTGAAAGTTTCTCCCGTATTAAAAAAATTAATGGATGACAAATTATGATTCAGTCCTGTGGTGCGCTCTCCGTGGCCTGTGGATATGCCCGCAAGGGTAGTTAATGCCGGCGAAACCTTCTGAATATAGGAATTGGCTGTTCCTGCTGTTTTCCCTGACGGATTTAAATTGAGATCGTAAGTCACATACGGAACAATATTGTAAAATCCGGGTTTAACTACAGTGAAAAGCCCGGTCCCTGAATTGTACGTTAAATAAGCAGTATCAATTTTATTGTTCACGTTAAAAATATAGGTCTGTGAGTAACTTTCATGAGTACTGACCGGTGTGTTGTGGGTCCCTGTAAAGCTTCCACTTGAAGGATTGATGTTTGTTTTGTTCCCAACATATACTACTTTTAAAAAGTTTTCAGATTCAATACTTTTCCATACCGGTGTATTTCCGGTTCCATTTGACATTAAAAATTCTCCTCTATTTCCGGAATTTCCTTTGGTACCGGCATCACCCCCTACATTAATATCCTTCACTACCTGAAGAGAGCCGTTGACATGAAGGGTGTTTTGAGGAGTAGGAGTTTGTATCCCTATTTGTGCACTAATGCTTACGGATACGAAAAATAACGCCATGTATAATAGCTTTTTTTTCATCACTTGTTGTTTTGTTTAGCGAAACAAATATAAAATGTTTTTTTAATGTTGTTTTTTTAAGGAATTGACAATCATATAGTATATTTGGTGCGCTTAACTTATGTAGCTGAAAATATGGCCGTTATATGAAAGCCATATTTATTTTATTGATGAAAAATACGTGCTGAAAATTAGAATTATTAAAATTAATTTAATTTATATTTTTTTAATAAATTCGTTTTTTAATCAATTTAATTTCTTTATAATCAGTTATTTACATGTGTATTTGGGTTGCAAAATACTTTGTTGAAATAGTAGAGTTATTTTGTATTTAAAAGAAATGGTTTTTAAAATTTCATTCCGATACCGGCAGAGATTCTTCCACCGTCTGAACCATAGAAATAGTTAAGCCTTGCAGACATCATCTCTACGATGCTCAACCAAACTCCTGCGCCCACTGATTGGTGCCATTTTCTGGAATTTTCATTATCATTCCATACCCGTCCGATATCATATCCAACCAGAATTCCCAAATTGGCAGGAACAATATTGTTTCTTAATCTTCCAAAATCCCATCGCACCTCAGAATTGTTGGTGAAGTAGGATCTTCCTGAGAAACGTTCATTTCTGAAGGCTCTCATTCCGTTGTTGCCACCGATAGCTGCTGCCTGGAAGAATTCAAAATGGTTGTTGTTGATCCACATTACATTGCTGGAGTTGGCAAATACAAAAATCCCTTTTTTATCGATTCTGTGATCAATTGCCAGCCTTCCCCTAAGAGTCAGGAAATTGTTGTTAACATCCGAAAGTGTTGCCTTCCAGTCTGCATTCAGCATCAGTTCCATCCCAAGGGTTGGAAAAGCTGTATTATCGGCATTTTTATAACCAAATGTATAATTGGCTCCAACATACTGCTTGCTGTCAAATACCTCTGGTCTAACGTCCGGAGACTGATTGATGAAACGTCCTTCTTTCCGTTGCACTTTGTTATCTTCAAAAGTAAGCTGCATCTGATGGCTGAAATTCATCCAGCTTTTCGTGGAAAGGGAAGGAGCAAAATTGAATTTGGAAATTCTTGCCCTGTTATATTCCCGTTCCGTATTTTTTTTATCATACTCGCTTTCGTTTGATAGTCCGAAGAAGTTTTGGGAAAACCGGGGTGTTGTATACGAGGCATCCAAATTAAAATCCCAACCGTAAATTGCCTTTTTGAAAATCCCTTTATAGGTAAGGCTGAAGCCACCTGTGGCGGTATAAAAATTGGCTTTCAAACTGTGTTTTTGAGTGAAAGGATCACGAATAAAATTATTCACGGTATAATTTGCAAGAACTCCTAAGATCACACCGTCATCCGGGTTATAATCCAGATTAGGATACCCTGCGAAAAAGTTGTATTTCGGATGCTTATAATTATAGCTGTTAATATCATAATCATTGGTAATATTCCGGGTGGTATTTCGGGTGTTATAAGTGTTTTTTTGTGATTTAAAATCGTAAATTTTTACTTTTCTTCCATCTGCAATATTGTAGACATCATGGTTATATCCACCAATCAACCTGATATTCATTTTCGGTCTTCCACTTCCGGTCACTTCATAAATGTCATCATCTTCCAGCCCATAGATCCAGAGCTCCTTTGTTTTGGAGTCATGGTAGGTTTTATCAAACACCAGTTCGTTCTGGTCTTTATTTTTGCCTAGCTTATATTGCTGTACCTGTACAGAATGTCCGTTTTTTGTAATGATAAATTTATCAGGATGTACCGTTCCGGCCAGGGGAACTTTTTTCTGTAACACATCATAGTATTGGGAAGCATAATCCTGAAGTCTGGTCTTTCTCAATTTGAGATTTCTCTGGATCTCAGTTATCGTTTCGTCCTTTACTTCTTTCGGAAGATTATAGAATGCATTATCAATATCTGCATCTGTCAGATGCTCCTGGATGTACTGTGCCTGTGTTATCCATTCTTCCTGAGTGGCTCCTTTTAAAAAGACCAGGTCCATCGGATAAGGTTCCATATTTACCCATTTTACACTGCTTATTTCTTCTTTAAAGGTTTTCATATGGCGGATTGCCGGAACATTCATAATGAGCCTGAATGCAGCCCCATCATATTTGCTGAATGCCTGATCTCGGTCTTTTGGGATCGGTTTATAGATCACATGGTCTCCTTCTGCATATACAGCCCATTTCCATTGGTCAGAATGTCTGTCCCAGTCACCAATCAGCATGTCAAAAATTCTTGCCCTGATGTATGATTCTCTATCTACAGAATAGGTGTTGCTTTTGGAAAGATTTTTCAAAACATCATCCGTAGATACAATATCTTTGGCATTATTGAGGCTGGCAAGCGTTTTCGGGTCAGACGAAAAACGTTCTTCTATCATGTACATTTCATCCCCATACTCTTCATTATACCTTCCCAGAGCATACTGCTTAGGAATAAAGTAGAGTTTCGGATTACTGTGAAAAATATTCAGCTTATCCGCCATATTTCCAATGGTGAAGGGAGTGAAAGGGTGGTTGGTAGTATAGAAGTCTAATAAAAATTTTTCCGGAAAGGTATCCGTAAGCTCTTCTCCCAGTGTACTTTTTGTAAAAGCCATATTGTTAAGGAACCGTACAGCGCTTTTTTTCACGCCACGCATTACAAATTCCTGGCCATCTGTAGCCTTGAGTCGTAAGCTGTTGGATTGATTTCCTCCACCTTCCCTGAAAGGGATATAACCGCCGTTCAGTTCGGAAAGATTGGCTGTAGGAGCCTCAATGGAGATTCCGTAATATTTTCTGTAATGGTCGCCCCAGAGCCAGCGGTAAAACTTCCTTTTTTGGGTAAGAGCTACCGGATAGATGGTAGAGGAGAAGGTTTGGGGAAAACTATTGGGAAAGTTATTCACAAATACGTCAGGTTTAGATATCACAGAGATTTGAGTCAGTTTTTGGAGTGCCCCATTTTTTGTTGAAAAATACTCTACATCTGTACTCTGGTCTTTTCGGATATTCAAAATGGCAAACCCGCTGCTCCCGTAGGAAAAGTCTGTTTTCTCTATAATGGTCGAAGGATCTGCCTTGGAACCAGCTCCACTGATGATCTGTCTCAGATTTCCGTCTTCATGATATTGCAGATTATGATCATGCCCGGAAACAAAAATAATATTTTCCTTATCCTGAACGATACTTTTCAGCCTGTTAGCCAGATCTGCATAATGCTGATTGTTGAGATCTGCAGGGCTTATCCCTGAAGAGCTTCTTAAGATATTGGCAATACTTGCAATAACCGGGACAGGAACTTTGCTGTTGAAAGGGAAAAGATGAGATTTTGCCGAGTTGAAGCCTGCATGGGTTCCGCTGCTGATAACAGGATGGTGCAAAGCCACAATAATTCTTTTGTCCTGGTTTTTAATAATAAGGTCTTTAAATTCTGTGAAGAAGTCTTCGCGGGTTTTGATGTTGCAGTTTTTATTAATTCCCGGATGGTTGTCCCAGTTTGTGATCACCCATTCCGAATCAATAGCAATGAGTTTAATGTCTTTGGATATATTGATGTCATCAATAGGGCATCCGTTTTTGGGAAGAAAAGCTTTTTTATCATTAAAATATTGCTTTACCAGCCCTTCCTGTGTATTTAATCCTTCCAGTCCGCTATACCAATCATGATTTCCCGGGATCACTACTGTTTTTCCCTTAAAGTTTTTGGTAATGGCAAGCTGGTTTTCCAGTTTCTGCTTTGCGGAAGCGTAGTCTTTATCCGTTTCTTCAGGTATTCCTTTCGGATAGATGTTATCGCCCAAAAAAATCAGCATCGCATTGCTGTCTGCAGAATCCAGTTTGTTTTTAAGTAAATGTAGTGTCTTTTGCGCCTGAGGTTCATCTGCATTTCCCGCATCTCCAATCAGAAAGAGTTTAAAATCATTTTCAGATTTTATCTCGGAATCTTTTACTTCAAATAAGTTTTTGCCCTTTTGTACGTTATATGTTGCACAGGAATAAAGCACTCCCGCCGACATTACGGTTCGAAGAACAATAGAAGTATTTTTTAGATGAGTTTTAAAGGATAAATTCATAAATTTACAATAACAAAAATTCAGGAATGAGCATTCTAGACAAAGCTAAAAATTATGTTGAAATCTTATTCAAAGATAAGTTATCTTCGGTATATTTTTACCATAATTTTATCCATACTGCCTATACCGTGAATAAGGCGGAGGAAATCATGAGCAATACCCCTGTTTCTGAAGAAGACCAGGAAAAAGTGCTGATGGCGTTATGGTTTCATGATACAGGATATATAGAATGTGCCAAGACTCATGAGGAAAGCAGTGTGGAAATCATGAAAGGCTTTTTGCATCAGGAAAACTATCCTGAAAGCTATATTGCAGATATTGCTCAACTTATTCTGGCAACAAAAATTAACCATGAGCCACAGAATATGCTGGAGAAAATTGTGAAAGATGCAGATTTCAGTCATTTTGCCGGACATGATTATAATGATATTTCAGAGGCTCTTCGAAAAGAATGGGAACTGACGAATGTAAGATGTTTTTCCAATGACGAATGGAACACGGTAAACCTGGACATGCTAAAAAATAAGCATTCCTATTATACGGAGTATGCAAGGGAGAACTGGGAGCCTTTAAAGAAGAAAAATATCAAAAAAATTGAAAAAAAGCTGAATAAGGAAGAAGAGAAAAAAGAGTCCGCTGAAGGGAAAAAAGAAAAGGAAAAATCGGATAGGAGCGTAGATACTCTGTTCAGGGTAACGCTCAACAACCACACCAGGCTTAGTGATATCGCGGACAGCAAAGCCAATATTCTGCTTTCTGTCAATGCGATTATTATTTCAGTCTGTCTTTCCGTACTGGTACCCAAGTTGGATGCACCTAAAAATTCCCACCTGATCCTGCCAAGTTTTATATTGCTGCTTTCAAGTGTGCTGACGATTATATTTGCTATTCTTTCTACAAAACCTAACGTGACCAAAACAACATTCACCGCACAGGATATTGTCAACAGAAAAGTAAACCTCCTGTTTTTCGGAAACTTTCACCAGATGTTATTTGATGATTATCAACATGCCATGAAAGATCTGATCAAAGACAGAGATTATATTTACGATTCGATGGTAAAGGATTTATATTATCTTGGCAAAGTTCTGGACAGAAAATACAAGCTTTTATCAATTACCTATAAAATATTTATGGCAGGAATTATTATTTCTGTGCTTTCTTTTGGAGTTGCTTTCCTCAGTCTGTAGTGAGATAGCCGGCTGGCTGAAGGCAGATAGAATAATGAAGAATCATCTTTTCGTTATGATGATACGATTACATTCTGGCTGATTGATACCCTGAGCGCCAGCAATCCTGTAATGCCTTGAAGGTCTTCAACTTTCAGAAACTCCACATCATGCTGAAGAATTCCTTTTTTCTGCAGCTTAGAGATATACTCCAGGTATTCTTTCTGATTTTCCATTCCAAAATAGACGATGGTAATTTTCCCGGGTGCAGTTATTCTTTCCGCTGAATCCTTGATATGGGCTTTATCAAGACGCTTTTTGATGATCTCGTAATAAGAGTTGTAAGCACCATCTACATCAAAGCGCTTTTCATCCATTCTGAACCGGATGTCTATTTTTTCATTGTACACGAAGATCAGTGACGCAATATCCATCTGCACTGGAAGGTTTTTCTTGAAAGACTGGAATTCAATCTCCATTTTGCAGATGGTCTTCAGCTGCCAGTACCTCAGCTTGTGAACTACCTTGAAAGTATAGTGCAAATCCGGTGCAATAGAATGTCCGATATACAGATTATGTTCTACACCGTCGGATTTAAAGCGTTCATAATAATGTGGAAATATTTCCTGCGCTTTGGTTTGGCTTTCATCTAGCATATCGGCCAGTTTTCTGTTGACCAGGGTGATAGAATCGTCCAGGTTTCTTCTGTGGCTATAAAACAGGTCGGTTTGGGCGAGGACGTGGGAAAAGTAATCTTTGATTTTTGTCTTTACTTCCCTTGATGTTTTCACCTCGAGTTTTCCCTGTAAATAGGGATGTATTTCCTCTCTCAAAAGTCTTTGAAAACGTTGTTCCGTATCAGCTTTGATCTCATTATTCAATTCGTTTTCGAAAACATCCAAGGCCAGCAGGAATTTTTCCGAATCTGAATTGGTAAGTGTAAAAATTTCAACCAGTGATTCAATCTGCAGGTTGAGGTCCTGGAGCATCAGGTTAAAGCGTTTTTCCGAAGAAGCGCGGATATCGGAGACTCCAAAGAGGGGAGTAAGGGTTTTAAAGGAAATCTGCTTTAAGGTATATATTTTCTTTCCCAGTGATGCTGTAAAATATTTTTCTGCTTCATTTCTGAATTTCCAGACGACACTATCGTGAATGGTGGTATATTCACGCTGAATAATAGCTTCTATCTGATAGTTTTTCTCGAAATAAAATCTGCTCAGCGAGAAAAGAATCATATCAGTGAAAAACTCCAGCTTTTTGAGCTTTAACCCATTGAAGCTGCCCGCTATGGGAGAGGTAAACTCCATGATGGCAAGGAGCTCGTTGTCTTTCATGATGGGAATCACCATGAAACTGTTGATATTGTTATCCTTTAAAATACTGAACGATGGAAGCTGTCTTACATTTTCATCCAGATGATCCACATTGGAAATCACAATAGGTTTTGAATTGTGATTTAAATTGTCAAAAGTATTTTTGCGGGTCTGTTCATCAAAAGTATTGATCCAGAAATCCAGGATGTGGTTGGTCAGAAGGCTTTCATAGATCGGGAGCTTATCCAGTTTCTGCTCTTTTTTGTTAAAAGTCATCAGCCCGAAACTGAGTTCCGGGACATCAAAATATGATTTGAAAATTTCGGTCAGGTTTTCATTCGGGTTAAGATTTTCAGGATCAATTTCGATCATGCTTGATTTCAGATCAGATAAGGCTACCTCAGATGTGCAGTCTACAAGCGAAATGATGGTAAAACCTTTCAATATCCACGACTGTGAAGGGAAATATTTTTTCCAAAGGTCAAAGTCATCCAGATTTTCCAAAAGCATATCTAGAATATCATCAGGTGGAATTTTAGCGTTTTCTGTAGGGGAAATTTCCGTAAAATCCGAGTTGACCGTAATCTTGTAGTGTTTCATGATTCCCTGTTTATTGGGAATGTCATAATAGAAAGGGATGGTACTTTTAATATCTTTTTTGAAGTAGCTCTGAAGGATCAGACAGCAGCAGAATACGTAGAATTCGTTATCTGTAATATTTCTGAGCTCAATTTCAAAGTCTTTTCCAGCATCCTTTAGAATATTTTTAAATCTTTCGGTATAATTGAAGGTAATGTTGGAAAGAGGAATACTCGCTGCTTTTATCTCATTGTGGGTAAGACCAGTGGGGAAAAGATCTGCGAGAAGCATTCGGATGAGGTCTTCATATTTTTCCAGCAGTGCGATATCCTGAAACCCTTCCCGTATTTCTTTGAAGTTTCGGGTGCTCTCAATCAGTGATTGCGCATAGTTAACCCTATACTCCAGCCGGTCGTTATACCGAATATGCTCCAGCACATCCAAATATTTTTTGAATGATATATAAACCTGAAAGGGTGAGTCTTTTTTATAAAGATTGGCCAAAAGCTGAAATTTAGAGTAAAGTTATGAAAAAAACACTAGTTTCAATGGCCCTCTTCATAATAAGAAATCAGCAGAGACCGGGATTTCTATTTAATTTATGTGAATAAAATTTCAGTTTTGATAGAGGATAATATCCGGTTTTCCAATTTTTTTTAGAATCAGAAAATCATCAGTAAATTCAAGATGCCAGAATTTATTTTTATGATGGAAGATCCTCTTGTTCTCTTAGAATTCAGTGTCTGCACTGTCCTTTTCCGTATTCGGATTTTGAACAAATCCGCATAATGTATGGAAATTTTTTTGCTTCAGCAGTGATACGTCATATCGGACCAGTTTGGGATGTTCAGGATCATTGGTAATATCCTGAAGTTTCTTTTCAGCGGGAAAAAACTCTAACCAGCCCACGGTACGGTCGGTGATCTTCCGTACAGATGCATCACTGGAAATATCATTGGATACGTACATCTCAATAGTTAGTTTACCTGCTTCTGTATGGTGAATCCTTATCTGAAGATCTTTAAATTTTTTAACAGCTGAGGCATTACTGGACTTTACCAGATCTGTAATAAGCTCTCCGCATGAGATGTACTTTCTTTCTGGCTGTTTTTGAGATTTTTGTTGTGTTTCCGTTTCAGAAACGGCCTGGGTTAATAAGGTGTCGTTTGCTTTCTTTGTACATGACACGAATAATGACATTCCGATAATGATCAGTATTCTACCTGACAGTTTTTTCAATTTCATATTTTTCCCTGATCCCGACTATAGATTCCATTAGGTCTCCTTCCATGATGATTGTATCAGATCTTTTTGTCACAGCAAGAAATTTGCCATTAGCCGTATCTTTCAGTATTAATTTTTCTTCAGACTCACTGAAAACGGTTAGTTTTCCGGCAATCGATTTTTTCTCAGCGCCATTTTTATGCTTGTAGGATTACCGAATGTATAGGTAAGTTTCCTCTTCTTTTTTTTAATGAAGAATAATTATTGAGTTTCAATCTTTATCTTCTTCTAGAGAGAATTTATAAAATTGATAAGGAGAATTACTTTTTATTCTTGCAGAATTATCATATTGTTCGGAGTCTTCTATAACATTAGATGTTCCATGAAATACTTTATCTTTTTTATATAATGTAATCAATAAGTCTTTTTTGTTACCCCTTATACTAACAGGACCACTATTTGGATCATCATATTTTTTACTATAAATTTCTATTGTATTCTCATTCGGTAATATATAGTAATCACACTTTTTTTTTATATATACTCCCCCTGGGTCAGATTGGGGATAATCATCCCTCATTCTTGTATCTGCTGAAAATAGTATTTCATGGGTTGTGATTTTTAGCTTAAACCAACCTACTTTATTGATTATTGACTGATAAGTTTTTAAATTCTTATCATCTGAATTAAGATATACACCTTCCCAATCTTGTAAAGTGTTATTGAATTTGTCATTGAATTTCTTTTCAGAAATACTTTGATACCAAAATCTTTCTAATTTTTTCCCATTCAACACTCCAAATTTATAAGAATTTGGCTCCTCATTTCTTATGTAATTTGTTGGAGCAGGACAATCATATATTTTTATATCTAAATTTTCTTTTTTTAATTTTCCATTATCAACAGAATATACCTGATGTATTTCAAAAAATTCATCATTGTTATTTATTATATATTTTCCAATGGCAATACCATGTTTATGGTTTTGCTTGTCTAGTTGACAAATTGAATAGTAATAATCTTTTTTAATTTTTAAGGTATCTCTCAGTATACTATCTTTTATAATGAAAAGATATTTATTATCATATTCTACAAAGGCATTTTTGCTTTTATCAATTGGAGAAAATTCAATTATTGATGTATTGTCTTCAATATTTTGCCACCCTTTTTCTATAAAGAAATGGTTTTTTTCATTGAATAGTTTTTTAAGAATTTCTGAATCAAGAATTTTAGTTCCATTATTATATGTAACCTTGCCATAGTCTTCAATTCTAAATTTTTCACCAATAATATGATGTTCCTGTCCCCTACAATTAAACAAGAAAAGAAAAACTAATATATATGTTCCTAGGAATTTATAGATTTCTTTGATCTTGTTTGGGTGGATTCCATCTTGTTTTTGTTCCATCTTGTTTATATTTATAGTTTGCTGCATCATCTTGATCTGAAGTGTCATATGAATTCAATTTAATAAATCTAGCGGGGTTTGTTCTTTTCGTCTTACCTGTTCCATATGCATTCATCACTGTTGCGATTTCTAGGTGTAAATGTGGACTTGGTATATTACTAGCAATACTACCAGAAACACCAGAATATCCTATTAATGTACCAGCAGTTACTTTTCCACTATGAACAAGACGTTTACTAAGGTGCATATATATGAAATATACTTCATCAGTTTCTTTAATATTTATTCCCATTTCTTCTCCACGTGAAAATTCTAGTTTATAATTAACTATTTTTTCTTGCTCTAATAAATCTTTAACATTATCAATTTTTATTCTTATTGTTTGTCCAGCATTATTTCCTGGAGTTGATTCAACAACCTCACCATCTAAACAAGCATATACAGGAGTTCCTTCAAATTCATCTTTTATATATGGTAATGCAAATAAGTCCAAGCCAGAATGATATTTTGTATAACTATCTCTTACATCTCCATATGCACCGTTAACAGGTTTAATATTTCCAGCCGAATTATATTTTGTTCTTCTGGGATTGTCAACGGGATCGTGCCATTGTGAAGTATTTTCTTGTGATGTCTTATTGTGTAATTCACATTCGCTTACTCTAAAAATTGATGCCATAGAATCTTTAAAATCAATATTATATGATCTTTTTGTTTCATCATCATTTTCATACCAAGTTCCTCCAATAAGATGAGCTATTCTTTTAGTTTTTGATTTTGTTGCACTATTGATGATTTTAATAACTCCTAGACAAGCTTCTTTAGTAGCTCCTGCTTCAGCTGGTACATACATCTTATGCATATGCCAATCTCCTAATCCCGTTAACAAGGCTTCTGTTAATGTAAAAACTTCAGAGCCTCTGCGACCATCTTTTATATTGAGTACATTACTTTTTAAAACTTCATTTACGTGTTTTTCAATTTTCGTATAATTATCCTTGCCTGTTATTTGTAACATCCCTCTTCCTCTATATCGCCATCCTTCGTTATCATTTTCACTTAAGCTTTGATTATTAGCTGGGGCTTTATTTCCTAAAGTCGCTGCTTTGGGATCTAGACCATATACAAAATTAGCAACCTTTATTTGTTGTTCTAAAGTTAAAGCTGGAGAATTAGATGTAGGTCTTCCTAATTCTTCTGCCATTTGTACTCCTGTCTTTCTTCCAAAAAGATGTCTAGAAGAAACATTCATAAATCCTGTGTTTTTAAGACCAGCAACTGTATAATTCATTGTTTCTCCTCTAAATGCAGGAGTTAAGTTATCTCCACTTTCTTGTTTAGCTTGTGCAAAAAAATGTGCTTTTAATGTACATGTATTAACTTTAAAGGCTTCACAATATTTATTAAATGAATTTATCATTTCTTCTATAATATTATCATCTGATAAACTTGGAAAAACTCCTTTAATTTCTTCACGTGTTAAAACACTACATCTCGGGCACTTATTCCCAATCTGGAAATATGCCCCTTCTTTTTTCAAGAATTCCTTATCATGCTGTTTTTCTCCCTGCGCTTTTGCATGAAGATACAAAAATTCGGGTACTTTTTTCAACAGCTTGAAAGTAATGGTATTCCCTTCACTGTAATCTTTGATTTCCAATACTTTTTCTATTTCTTCAACACTGGTAGTTTTGCCATCTTCTATTTTTAGATTTCCACGTTTTCCTTCTCGCGCATTTTTTAGGATGGTTCCGGCAATCGATTTTTTATCAGCATCATTTTTTATACTTGTAGGACCTCCGAATTTGTAGGTATAGGTTCCGTCCTCTTTTCCTTTACTGATCTTGTCCTTCCATTGTTTAAGGTCTTCTTCAGATTTTGGCCGAAGATGGATAGGAATTTTGACTATATTATCTTTAACGGTTCCAGTGAAAACTGTTTTTTCAGTTCCTGGAACTTCTCCTTCGGTAGGAGGTTTCTGCTCCATCTGTTCTTCGGTTATTTCAAGTACAGAAAGTAGGGCGTCTGCTGATCCTTTGATCAGGCCGTCTTTTTCTTTAATGGATATAGTGACCTGTTTTCCGTCCAGAAGCATAGTACGGGCTACCAGGTACAGCTTATCATCCAGCGGAGCACTGTCTATTTTCTTAAAGTCTGCACCTAGCTTGAACGTCTTGAAGGTAACAGTCTTTTCATTGGTAGTATCTTTTCCATAAGCCTGAGCCGTTAATGATGCGGCGATCACTTCAAGAGTAGTATATTTTTTCTGAGATTTCAGGCTGTCTTTAATTTTACCAAGAATGGTCTGTGCCACCTTATTTTTCTCTTCAGCTGTACCCGTTTTATTACCATTTTTAGTTCCTCCGAAAGTATAGGTATGTGTACCATCTTCCTCGCCGGTCTGTTTCGTATATTCCTTTTTTGCAAAATAGGCATCCAGAAGATCTTCAATATTTGTTGGATTAACCGTTGTAGGAGAGGCTCCTCCAGGGGCTGCGGGGGTTGGAGGCTGCGTATTATGAGCACTCCCATGAGCTGATTGTGGATCCGGTTCAGGTTGTGCTGGAGGTAGAGCAGGTTGAGGTTGCTGTGGTGTTGGTTGTTGAGGTTGCGGTTGTCCTGATGGTGTGCGCAATTCGTCAGGGGTATTGACATTTATATTATTGGTAGCATGCTTTTTATGAGAATAATATTCCACAGTTACATAAAACTCCAGTTGCTGAGGATTGGTTTCACCTTGCATTGCTTTCCTCATCAAAGCTTTTGTCAGCATGAATTCTGCTCTCGCAATTCCGTTTTTTACCTTTTCTTTTTTGCTTTCTATGAGCAGGTTATTATTGCTATGACCTGAATTGCTGGCGTCATCTTCCCAAAGACTGAACTGCAGATATTGGGCTTCCAAATTTGTACATTTTGCTTCTGCAACAAGTTTTTCCATAAAACTGAACACTGTTCCCGGAGTATCGTCTATATATTTTAATTCAACTTTATTGATTCTTGGAATATCACTGGGCTGGGGCTGTATTTCCAAAGCCATGGGAGCTTTTCCTTCAGGATTATGAAGATACGCTTCAATTCTAAACGCATCTTTGTAAGCATTTGTATTAAAAGTAAAGCTGCTTACTCCCAATTTCTTGATATTGGTAGGGACAAATTTCCCGTTTATCTTTTTAAACAAGTGCCAGGTAACGAGTGCCGGATTTCTTTTTTCCAATGGAGTAGAAGGATACCATTCATCAATTCTGTAAGTAACCAGTTCACCAACCTTGGGCTTTGTATTTCCCGATATTTTATAAATTCCTTGTTTTGACATGGTAGAAAAGTTTATGGTTAGTAGGCGTCCGCTTCATCGTCTTCAGCTTCCTTCTGGAATGCTTTAAAATCTACAAAAGGATTGATATGATGCTGCTCCTGGGGATCGGCATTCTTTACATTCTGTTTGCTCATTGCTGCAGACTGCCCGTGTTCCATAATGGTGATTTTTCCGCCGCTAGTACACATGAGCTCTGAAATTTCTGTAACACAGCTATTGCCCATTACTTTTATCTTATCGTAGGTTTTCTGCCATTTGCCTGCAGGTGCATAGGCGCAGGGAAGATATCCGCCCGGGGTTGGTTTTAGCTTACATTTTCCGAAGCTTGGACCTTGGGGATTAAATTGCAGATCTGTTTCAGTGACAGCCAGAAAATCAGGCTGTCCCTCTTTATTATTCCAATAATGTTTTTCGTGGGAACTTACTTTAAATTGCGGAAACAGGTCTCCCTGATTACATTGAGCCTTTCCTTTCTGTATGACGAGATGTTTTCCGTCGTGTGCTGATTCGGATCCGGACATATTTTGCGTTTTTGTTGGTGTTACTTTAAATATACTGTTTTAATTCATTGTTTTTCCATCATAAAGATGTCCTTTTCTCTTGTGTCTCCTATCTGTAATTCAAAGTTTCCGGTGATCTTTTGAATCATCATATCCGCCCGGTCAAAAATATATTGTGCTTCATGGCTGCACCTAAGTGAATGAGTGCTGGTAGGAGTTGTTTCCTGATATTCATACTCTTTATTATAAATCTGATTAAGGTTACGGTTATCACAGCTATTGCCACTTTGTACAATTTTCAGAGCTTCATCAAAAGCCTGTTCCTTCGGTAAGATCCGGTTATAAAGTTCGAAGCGGATTGGTGAGGCATTGGACAGCCACGGAATAGATTCGTGGTAAACTTCAGAGTCAGTCCATTCTTTATACTTTGCCCTGTAAAAGGAGCCGAAAAGAAAATGTACCGGTAATGTACGTCGTAGACTTTTCAATACATGATTTTCATCTTCTGTATTTTTTTTAAGCTGGTCAATATAGGATGACGATAGCGGATCTGTGAAATACTTTTTTAAAGAATCCAACTGGTTTTGGATAAAAGTTTCCGAATGATACAATGAGGCATCCGTCAATTTTCCTGTTTTATCTATTTTTATTTCTACAGGAAACAGGATGGCTGCGCAGGCCTTAGCGAGGTTGGCTGCTTTAGTATCGGATTCCATTCCGTCTTTAGCGGAGCCGAATATCTTAAATGAGAAAAAATGATCATCCTGTTCAGCCCTCAGATATTTAAGTTCGGTCTTATAACTGTAGCTGGACTGTAATTGACTATCCTGATATTTTCTGTGCTTTATGGCATATGTTCCACTAAACAAAGGTGTTTTGCAATTGATCTTCCCATGTGGCGGATGGTAGTATAAGCTGTCATCTTTTTCATTGATCGCCCTGTTTAGTATACCGATTTCATCTCCAAATGGAATAAAAAGTACACTTCCGGTTCTCAATTTTACCGGTTCTGTAAGACGGTCATAAACAGCACAATGCTTATTGTGGAATTCTTTAATATAAACAGGGTTTTCTACTTTCAGATCTGAAGCAATTTTTTCCAAAGTATCGCCCGGAAGTGTCATGTAGGTAATCATGTGATGAGTGTTTATGGTAAAGCTAAACAAAAACTCTTAAAAAACTTGTAGTAATTCTACGACAAGTGACAAAAAAGATCAATAGACTATAAAGCAGAAAAAAGCCTTTCAGGATTGCTGAAAGGCTTTGTTATATTGAGTTTACTTTACGTTTATAATCCGAATATTCTTGCAAACAGATCCGGGAAGATTCCCAGGATGATAATCGCTGCAATTACCACTACGGCAATAAGATTATAGGTAAGTGTTACTTTTTCTGATGATTTGAAGGTTGATTCTTTAAAAAAGAACATGGCGATGATCAATCTTAAATAGTAAGCGATAGACAGGGCAGAACCTAATACCGCTACAAGAACTAAGAATGCTGCACCGTTCATAGCCTGGGAGAATAAGGCAAATTTCCCCATAAATCCTGCAGTTAGTGGAACCCCTGCCATGGAAAGCATGGAGATGGCTGCTGCTGTGGCCAGTAAAGGCTCAGTCTTTGCCAATCCTTTGAAAGCTCCGAAAGAAGTTTCCCTCTTTAATTTTTCTACCCAGATCAGGCACATGAAAACCCCCACTGTAGATAATGCATAAGCAAATAAATAAAATGCCAGGTTATAAGTTGAAAGGCTGGTCATTCCGAAGAATACCAATCCGATATATCCGGCATGAGAAACTGAAGAGTATGCTAGCATTCTTTTAGCATTCGTCTGAGCAAGACCCATAACATTTGCCAATAGTAAAGTGATGATTAAGAATACTCCTAAAACATTGATCCATTCGTGAGTAACACCAGCGAATCCGATCGTCATCAGTCTGAACAGAGCAAAGAATCCGGAGATCTTTACTACACTCGCCATAAAAGCCGTGATCAGTGACGGGGAACCGGCATATACATCCGGACTCCACATATGGAAGGGAGCTAAAGCTACTTTAAACGCTAACGCGCAAAGGATCAGTAATACCCCTAAGATGAACATTACATTCCCAGCGTTTGCTACTCCAAAGTCATGAATTTTATAGAGATCAAAACTCCCTGCACTTCCGTAGATGAAAGCAATCCCAAACAGTAGGAAACCTGTTGCGAATGCACCCATTAAGAAATATTTGATAGAAGCTTCGTTTGATCTTAAATCAGTTTTATTGGCACCGGCCATTACATATAACGGAATAGAAAGAATTTCAACACCTAAGAACATGGTTACTAAGTTCTGGTATCCGAAAAGAACAATTCCACCCACCAATGCAAACAGCATCAATGCATATAATTCCGACTGGTGGCTTCTGTGGTTGCTGAAAGCAAAACCTCCCAGGAAGAATAACAATAGGGTTGTTACAATAGATATCTTAGTGAATAATGCAGTATTGGCACTGTATTCATACATATGCTTGTAGTGATCGAAGAACGAACATTCCGGCATGAAACTTACGTACAATGCAATGATTAACCCTAAAATCCCAATGTATCTTGCGAATTTTCCTTGTTCAAAAACTCCTGAAAATAACGCAACAACTGCCGTTAGGAAAACAATAATTAAAACACTCATAATATAGATTTGAGATGTGAGATTTTAATTGAAAGTATAAAGTTGAAAATTGAAAGTTTGAATAATTTCCGAAAACCGGTTCTTAAAGTCTTTGTTCTTTTCTCTTTATTCTTTGGCTCTTTTAATCTCTTATTTTTTTAATTTTTAAATCTTTTAATTTTTAATTAGCCATCGCTGTGTAGATAAACTTCACCGAGCTGCTTACCATATCGATTACCGGTTGTGGGAAAACCCCAAGTAAAATAACAAAAACCGCTAAGCTTGCCAATACAGAGAATTCTACCCCTGATAAATCTTTTGCTGTACTCAAAACTGCTGCATCTCCTTCTCCAAACATTGCTTTTCCGTAAAATCTCAACAAGTATACAGCTGCCAGAATTATCGTAAGACCTGCAATAACTGCTGCCGTACCATTAAAATCGTATACAGACTTCAACAGGATAAATTCTCCGATGAAACCATTGGTTAACGGAACTCCCATTGAGCCTAATATAATGATCAGGAACAACACCGCAAATTTAGGAGCTACTTTAGCTAAACCACCCATTTGTCTGATGTCTCTTGATTTAAATCTCTTGTATAAAATATCGCAACAGTAGAATAGTCCTACTACATTGATACCGTGAGCGAAAGTCTGTACCAAAGCTCCTTCAGCACCTTCCACATTGAAAGTTCCTCTTAATGTAACCACTGCAGAAGCGAAGATACCTGCTACCATCAATCCTACGTGAGAGAAAGATGAATAGGCAATAATTCTCTTCATATCCGTCTGGATAATCGCGATCAGTGCACCGTGGACAATTCCTACGATTGCAAGGATGATTACAATCTGTCCGGAAATTCCGGCAATCGGAAGCGGAGTGATTGGAAGTAAATAACGCATTACACCGTATACTGCCATCTTAAGCATGATCCCGGATAACAACATCGATCCCTGAGTAGGAGAGTAGGTATAGGTATCAGGCTGCCAGGTATGGAAGGGGAATACCGGTAATTTCACTGCAAAAGCAAAGAAGATAAACCAGAATACCACAGTCTGCTGCGTTTCGTTCAGTTGTGCATTGTAAAGATCCGTTAAAGCGAATGACGCGGAGTGGTTGTACACATAGATCAATCCGGCTAACATAAATAAAGATCCTACGAATGTATATACGAAGAATTTCGTAGTAAATTCAAACCTTTTATTTTCCTGCCCCCAAAGTCCGGCGATAAACCAAATTGGAATCAAAGTTACTTCCCAGAAAATGTAGAATAATAATCCGTCTAAAGAAGTAAATACTCCCACAAGACCGAATTGCATCAACAGAATCAAACCGTAGAATGTATTTCTGTAATTTACATTTTCATTAAATGAAGATAAAATGATGATCGGCGCCAGGATATTGGTCAGCAATAAAAGAAGCATACTCATCCCATCGATTCCGAAGTGAAGGGAGCTCTTCATAAACTGTGACCACGGATAATTGATCTCGTGCTGCAATACACTATCCACCGTCGGATTAAAATCGAAATCCGAAAGTATATAGAATGTAAGAAGCAGCTGAACCAATGCGATTCCCAGTGCCAAATATTTGCTGGAACTATTTTTCCAGGCAAAAACTAATCCCGAACCTACTAGAGGTAAAAGTAATAATGTTAATAATAAACAAGACATTATTATTGTAATAAAAAGTTAACAATTAATATAATTCCCACTGCTAAAGACATGATAAGAATATACGTCTCTACATTTCCGTTTTGAACACGCTTCATAGCTTTACCGCTGTCTTCAGCACCATCACCTACAAAGTTCACAAAACGGTCTAAGATACCCTTATCAAACATCTTTCCTCCGCGTCCTAATCCTTCAACAGTTTTTACAATCAATGCGTTGTAAAGTTCGTCAACATATAATTTCTTGGCAGAAAGCTTTTCCCATCCGGTATAGTTTTCTTCTGCAACAGCCATCTTCTTCTTGGTTACATATGTATTTCTAACGATGAACCATACAGAGAAGAACATTATTACTGTAGCTGCCAGTAAGATCATTTCAGTATTGAAAGGTACTCCTGAAAGAGTAGCTTCCATCTGGTTGTAGCTTTGTTCTGTAAGAACAGGCTTTAACCATTCCATCAGTTTGGCATAGTGGCCATGACCAATGAAGTGTGGCAGGTTGATAAAACCTCCGATTACAGAAAGTACAGCCAATACAATCAATGGTAATGTCATATTAGACGGGCTTTCATGTAAGTGGTGTTTTTGCTCTTCTGTACCTCTGAACTCTCCGTGGAATGTCAGGTAGTACAGTCTGAACATATAGGTTGCAGTCATTGCCGCTAAAACAAATAAGATTACCCAATACATTGGATTTTTAGCGAAAGCTGCTACTAAAATTTCGTCTTTGGAGATCATCCCCGATAATAAAGGGAAACCTGAGATGGCTAATGTACCGATCAAGAATGTAGCGTGGGTAAGAGGAATATATTTTTTAAGACCTCCCATGAAGCGCATATCCTGCTCGTTGCTCATCGCGTGGATTACAGAACCTGCTCCCAGGAATAATAAAGCTTTGAAGAAAGCGTGCGTCATTACGTGGAACATCGCTGTAGTATAGGCTCCAAGACCCAAAGCGATGAACATAAATCCAAGCTGGGAAACGGTAGAGTAGGCCAATACTTTTTTGATGTCGTTCTGACGGAGTGCATAGAATCCAGCTAAAGCAGCCGTTAAGAATCCGATGAATAATATTCCTCCCTGCACCGTAGGGGCTAAAGTAAATAAGAAGTTTGATCTTACTACCAAATAGATCCCTGCCGTTACCATTGTCGCTGCGTGGATCAATGCTGATACAGGAGTCGGTCCGGCCATCGCATCCGGTAACCATGTATATAGTGGAACCTGAGCCGATTTACCGGTAGCACCGATGAATAAACTCGCTGTGATAAAGATAATCACTGTTCCGTCCAATTCAAATTTTGAAGCGTTTTCTGCTACTGAAAGATAATCTACAGCATTGGTCTGAGAAGCGATCATGAAGATGCCGATCAATAACGCAAGGTCACCAATTCTGTTCATAATAAAAGCTTTTCTTGCCGCTTTACCGTATTCTTCGTTGGTGTACCAGAATCCGATCAGCAGGTAAGAACAAAGACCTACCCCTTCCCATCCGATGAATAAGATTAGGTAGTTGCTTCCCATCACCAAAAGTAACATGGAGAAGATGAAAAGATTCAGGTAAGTAAAAAACTTATAGAATCCTTTATCATGACTCATATATCCTATAGAATATAAGTGGATCAGTGAACCGATACCTGTGATGATCATCACCATCATTAAAGACAGCTGATCAATCTGAAATCCAAAATTGATCTGAATCCCATTGACTCTAAACCATTCAAAAGCTTTTACGATGACAGGCTGGCTCTCAGAATTGAAATTCATGAAAAGACTTACAGCGATACAGAAGGATCCGAAAACCATTGCCGTAGCTAAAGAACCCACCACTATTTTTGGAAGATTTTTTCCGAACAAACCGTTTATAAG
The DNA here is from genome assembly GCF_003384725.1 of Chryseobacterium pennipullorum. Classification (GTDB taxonomy): domain Bacteria; phylum Bacteroidota; class Bacteroidia; order Flavobacteriales; family Weeksellaceae; genus Chryseobacterium; species Chryseobacterium pennipullorum. The sequence continues at coordinate 153,366 of NZ_QNVV01000004.1, read as the reverse complement.
AAACCCTAAAAGTGGTAAAAGTACTATTGCATATACTAAATTCTCCATTCTTATCCTCTTAATTTATTAAATATACTCACATCTACAGAACGGGTATTTCTATACAGCATCGCAATAATTGCCAGACCTACTGCTACTTCAGCAGCAGCCACCACCATAATGAAGAACACTAAAAGCTGTCCGTCTCCGTTGCCTTTGTATGCTGAAAAAGCAGCCAATAAAAGGTTTACAGAATTAAGCATAAGCTCTACACAGCCAAGAATCACAATAGCATTTTTTCTAAGCAATACGCCCATCACTCCCAGGCAGAATAATACTGAACAAAGGATGATGAAGTAGTCCAAAGGGATGCTTTGTATAAATGTATTTACTTCTCCCATAATTTTATAAATCTTTTTTACCGATTAATACCGCGCCTACAATACCTGCTAAAATCAGGATAGAAGCAAGCTCAAACGGTAAAACATATTCATTAAACAAAAGTCTACCAAGATTTTTGGTAAGACCTACTCCGCGGTCTACATTCTCAACAACAATGTGGTTGTCTCTTACCCCTCTGAATACTCCCAGTATTCCTACCAGGAGAAGACCTGCCGTAAAAACTCCAACAAACTTTAAAGTATTGTTCTTTTTACTTTCGTCTCCTTTATTAAGGTTAAGCATCATCAGGATGTAAAGGAAGAGTACCATAATGGCACCGGCGTAAACGATAATCTGGATAATGGCGAGGAACTGCGCATTCAGAAGAATGTACATCCCGGCAATTGAAAACATCGTAACGATTAATGACAAAATAGCATATAAAGGATTTCTCGCAAATACAAAGTAAACAGCACTTGCCACCGCTAAAAAAGCCACCAAGAAAAATAAAAACTGATCCATTATTTTACCGCATTTTTTTGTTTCTCGGATTGTCTTGTTGTGATATCAATCCTTTCATTTATTTTTTCAACCAATTTATCTTTTCCGTAAATAAAAGAACCTCTGTTGGTTTCTACATCCACCAATCTGTCGGTAAGATAGATGGCAGATTTAGGACAGGCTTCTTCACACATTCCACAGAAAATACATCTCAGCATATTGATTTCATAGACTGAAGCATACTTTTCCTCGCGGTAAAGACCTCTTTCCTCTTTGGTTCTTTCCGCAGCCGTCATGGTAATGGCTTCTGCCGGACAAGCTACCGCACAAAGTCCACAAGCTGTACATCTTTCTCTGCCTTCCTCGTCTCTTTTCAAAACGTGCTGACCTCTCCAGATAGTCGTTCTTGGTTTCTGTACTTCCGGATATGAATATACTGCGGGAGCACCTTTTATCACGGTTCTTACAGCATGCTTAAATGTAATCCCCATCCCTGTAAAAATAGCAGGAAGGTAGATTTTTTCAGCAAGGGTCATTTCTTTATTGGAAACAACTTTTGATCTGTTTGTAAGTTTCATTTAATTATAGATATTAGATGTTAGACACTAGATTTTAGACTAATCCTGTCTGTTATCTTAATTATTTAATATTGATGATTGAATATGACACGCTAAAGATAAAGCTTTGATTTCATTATCAAATTTTCAAATCAGCTCATTTTCAAATTTCTTAGTTTCCAAACGCTAAAATTACAGCTCCTGTAATCAATAGGTTGACCAATGCCATGGGGATTAAAGTTTTCCATCCTAAGTGCATCAGCTGATCATATCTGAATCTCGGAAGCGTCCATCTGATCCACATGAAGATCAGAATTCCGATGACTGTTTTTGCCAGGAATGCTACAATACTCAGGATTCCTGCTGTATTTTCACCCCAGTTCTGAGTAACCCATTCAATACCGGGATAGTTATACCCTCCGAAGAATAGAACCACCATGAAAGCATTAGAGATAAACATGTTCACGTATTCCCCGAACATATATAAACCTAACTTCATAGAAGAGTATTCTGTAGAATATCCTGTCACCAATTCTGATTCACATTCAGGTAAATCAAACGGGTGTCTGTTGGTTTCTGCTAAGGCTGCTACAAAAAATACCAGGAAGGCGATCGGTTGATAAAAAATATTCCAGTTCATCCCTGAAACCCAAGGAATAATTCCCCAAAGTTTACCGTGAGTCTGGCTTTCTGTAATTTCCTTTAAATCTAAACTTCCTGCCATCATAATGATAGAAAGCAAAGCTAATCCCATTGCCAATTCATAAGAAATCATCTGCGAAGATGCGCGGATTGCTCCTAATAATGAATATTTGTTGTTGGAAGCCCAACCACCGATCATAATTCCGTACACTCCGATAGAAGCCATTCCGATAATGAAAAGTACTCCAACATCAATGTTAGCTACCTGAAGGTCATAAGAAATACCTGCAATATTCAAACTTTTACCCCAAGGAATAACTGCCCCGGTGATCAATGATATAAACATTACTAAGGCCGGTCCCAATACGAAAAGGAATTTTTCAGCATTGGCAGGCGTAAAGTCTTCCTTGAAGAAGAATTTACCACCGTCAGCCAGAGGCTGCAGCAATCCGAAAGGTCCAGCTCTGTTGGGACCAATTCTATCCTGCATGATAGAGGCTACTTTTCTTTCTGCCCAGGTAGAGTAGGCTGCAATCGTCAGCGACAGCAGGAAAAGCGCTAGTACAAGTATAAGTTTAAATGTAAGTAAATCCATTTTATTGTTATAGATGTTAGAAGTTATGAAGATGGAAGCTGGAAGATGGAAGATGGAAGTTATAATAGTCACATCACCAAAGTCTCTCATTTTCAAATTAACTCATTATCAAATTTTCAAATTTTATTTTTCGTCTTTTTCACTGATTTCCTTAGCACCAGGATTATCAATCATGATCAATTCGTCTTGTGGCTTCTGGTAATGATTAAGTGAAATTACAGAATGTCTGTCGATATGTCTAGGGCCTTCGATATTCCAGTCTGTCAGTGCTTTTCTTTCAAAACGACAGGTATCGCAGATAAATTCTTCAACTTCACCCCATTGGTCTTTTCTTGCCGTTACTCTTACGATTTCATCACCTTTCATCCAAACGACTGCTTTTCCAGAGCACTTATCACACTTACAAGAAGCATTCATTGGTTTCGTGAACCATACTCTGCTGGCAAAACGGGCTGTTCTGTCCGTTAATGCTCCTACAGGACAAACGTCGATTACGTTTCCGATGAAGTCGTTATCCAGGGCTTTATTCAGGTAGGTTGAAATTTCTGCATGATCACCTCTGAAAAGAATACCATGTTCTCTGGTGTCGGTAAGCTGGTTGGCTGTCAGTACACATCTTGCACAAAGAATACAACGGTTCATATTCAGTTTGATGTTCGGTCCAAGATCATCAGCTTCGTAGGTATTTCTCTCGAATTCTGTTCTTGTACTTTCAACTCCATGTTCGTAACCAAGATCCTGAAGGTGGCATTCTCCTGCCTGGTCACAGATAGGGCAGTCCAGCGGGTGGTTGACCAATAAGAACTCGGTTACCGCTTTTCTTCCTTCCTGAGCTTTCTCAGACGTAAGGTTTTTCACTTCCATACCGTCCATTACATTGGTTCTGCAGCTTGCTACCAATTTAGGCATAGGGCGTGGATCTGCTTCTGATCCTTTAGAAACTTCCACAAGGCAAGTTCTGCATCTTCCTCCACTGGTTTCCAATTTGCTGTAGTAGCACATTGCAGGAGGTACAGATTTTCCACCGATTTGTCTGGCTGCTTCCAAAATAGAAGTACCAGGCAGAACTTCAGTCGTCTGTCCGTCTATAGTTATTTTGAATTTTTTAACCTCTTCGCTCATATTCTATGCTTTTTCGCTTATGCTGTAAGCGATATTTTAATTATACTTTTTTGTATTGAATGTATATCCAATTCCTGCTAATACTTGTCCAAAAACAAAGTCCTGGCTTGCTTTATCAGGTTTGTTATTTAATGTGGTTTTAATATCCCACATATTGATATAACCGGCTTTTCCTTCCACTCTCAGCATCCAGTTTTTCCAGAAAACGAGGTTCAGGCTGGATCTTACATCGGTTCCCATTCCTGCAACATGAAAACGGTCACTTCTTTCATTTCCAAAAAGCTTTACATTACTTTTTGGGAACATAAACCCGATTCCGGCTCCATAAGACCATACCAGATCTATATTTTTCTTGTGAATCAGGTTTTTATATTTCTCAAGACCTAAATTCTCATAATTTAAACCATCTGTATGCTCGAAAGTAAGGAATTGCTCATCTGCCAGATTCACCTGTCCGTTTTCTACTCTGTTCGCAAACTGAGGGTCTGAAATATGACCTTTAAAATTAACAGTCTGGTTCTGATCCATCACATATTTCATATGGTCTATCCCGAGTACCAGCGCTAAATTATCCTTAATAAAATAACCCAGTCTGAAGTTATATTGCGTTACCGTAAACCAGCTTGGATCAAAATATACAATTCCAAATTTTGTAGGCCTGTCCTGTGCTGATACATTATTCAGCTGAAAATTATAACCGTCTCCACTGAAATGGATGTCAGAATTACTGTAAGCAGCTCTGTTCCAACCGTAAAATACGAAGATCTGACCCTTTTTGCTTAATGGTGCAGGCTTCTGCTTTCGAACAGGAGCGGTAGAACCATCAAAATCTTTTACTACTAATGTATCTTTAGCCTTTTGGGCAAACACAAAATTCGACATCATTAAGCCGACAACCAATAATCTTTTCATTTCACCTACGCATTCTTTTCTACAGCCGGAATAGGATCCGCATAATGTGCCAATCCATAATTTTGTGTCTGAGACAACTCAGGGTTTTTCACATGCCACTCAAATTCGTCTCTGAAGTGACGGATAGCTGCTGCAACCGGCCATGCTGCGGCATCTCCCAATGGGCAAATGGTGTTTCCTTCAATTTTTCTCTGGATGTCCCAAAGAAGATCGATATCTTCCATTTTTCCTTCTCCTTTCTCAATTTTCTTTAAAATCTTATACATCCATCCTGTACCTTCACGGCATGGTGTACATTGTCCACAACTTTCGTGATTGTAGAATCTAGCTAAAGTCATGGTGTGATCTACGATACACTGGTCTTCATCCAAAACGATGAAACCTCCGGATCCCATCATGGTTCCGGTAGCAAAACCACCGTCTGCCAATGATTCGTAGTTCATATATCTTGGCTCCCCGTTCACGGTTCTCAGCAATAAGTTAGCCGGAACAATCGGAACAGAGCTTCCTCCCGGAATACAAGCCTTTAGTCTTTTTCCGTCTTTAATACCCCCGCAATATTCATCAGAATAGATGAATTCTTCTACCGTGATGGTCATGTCGATTTCGTATACCCCCGGTTTGTTGATGTTTCCACAAGCAGAAATCAATTTCGTTCCTGTGGATCTTCCAACTCCAATTTTGGCATACTCAGCGCCAGTAATATCAATAATAGGAACAATGGCTGCAATAGACTCCACGTTGTTTACTACCGTTGGTCTTTCCCAAAGTCCTTTTACAGCCGGGAATGGTGGTTTTAGCCTTGGGTTACCTCTTTTTCCTTCAAGAGATTCAAGCAATGCCGTTTCTTCACCACAGATGTATGCTCCACCTCCTCTTTGAACATAAATTTCACAATCGAAACCTGTTCCTAAAATATTTTTACCTAAAAATCCTGCTGCTTTAGCTTCTTCAATAGCTTCTTCTAAAATATCAGGGATCCATGAATACTCTCCACGGATGTAGATATACGAAACATTGGAACCTAAACAGTACGATGAAATCAACATCCCTTCGATCAACAGGTGAGGAAGGAATTCCATCAAATACCTGTCTTTAAATGTTCCAGGCTCAGATTCATCCGCATTAACCACCAGGTGTCTTGGAACACCTTCAGGTTTTGCCAGAAAGCTCCATTTCATTCCTGTAGGGAATCCAGCTCCACCACGTCCTCTTAGTCCTGAAACTTTTACTTCTTCAAGAATTTCGTCAGGAGTCATCTTCAAGGCTTTCTCTGCTGCGGTGTAACCTCCCTGCTTACGGTAGGTTTCAAAGTAGCGGATACCTTCTATATGTGCGTCTTTAAGTAAAAGTTTTTTACTCATTGTTATTTGCTTATTGCAATTGGCTTTTGGCTTCTTGCATTCATTATGATTAAACGTTAAGTGAATAATTTAAAATCTACCCTGTAGAATTTAAAATTTCTATTAGTCTAAAGCAACTTGTCCCTGTCTGCAAAGATCAAGGATTTCATCTACTTTTTCTATCGTTAAATTTTCGTGAAAAAACTTTCCAAGCTGCATCATCGGTGCATATCCGCACGCTCCAAGACATTCAGCCGGCTTCAGGGTAAACATCCCGTCTTCAGTAGTTTCCCCATCTTTAATGTTCAGCTTGGTTCTGATATGGTTAAGGATCTTTTCACTTCCGCAAACCATGCAAGGCCCGGTTCTGCAAACTTCCAAAACATATTTACCCACCGGTTTCATATTGAACATGGTATAAAAAGTAGCCACTTCATATACTTCAATGGGTTGGATACTTAATAGTCCGGCAACATAATCCATCACCGGAACATCTAACCATCCTCCGAATTCTTTCTGTGCCAGGTGAAGTACAGGAAGAAGAGCAGATTTCTGTCTTCCTTCAGGATATCTTGCGATAATTTTATGTACCTGTGCTAAACTTTCCGGTTTAAAAGCTATTGTTTCGCTCATTTTTTTATATAGATTAAAGAACAAAGAACCTAGAGAAAGGACTTTTTGATTCGTGATCTAAATTCAATTGTATTTAATTTGAAGAAAGTCTTTATTCTTTCTTCTTTTATCTTTTTGTCTGTTATATTATGCGTCTAATTCTCCCGCAATAATATTCATACTACACATCGTGACAATAGCATCTGAAATTACAGAACCTGTAATCATTTCAGGATATGCCTGATAGTAGATGAAACATGGTCTTCTGAAGTGAAGCCTGTAAGGGCTTCTTCCCCCATCACTCACAAGATAGAAACCTAATTCCCCATTTCCACCTTCTACTGCATGGTATACTTCTCCTTTCGGCACATCGGTTTCTCCCATTACAATTTTGAAATGGTAGATCAATGCTTCCATTTTCTGATATACATCTGCCTTTTCGGGAAGATAGAAATCAGGAACATCCGCATGGAACGGTCCTTCCGGAAGATTTTCGTATGCTTGTTTGATAATTTTTATAGATTCCCAGATTTCCTGTTGACGAACCATGAAACGGTCGTAAGTATCTCCTGATGTTCCTACCGGAATAATGAAATCGAAATCTTCGTAGGAAGAATAAGGCTGTGCAACCCTTACATCGTAATCTACACCTGCTGCACGTAAGTTTGGACCTGTGAAACCGTAGCTCAATGCTCTTTCGGCAGAAATGGCTCCTGTACCGATGGTTCTGTCCATGAAAATTCTGTTTCTTTCTAACAGCGTACAGAATTCTTTGAATCTTGGTGGGAACGTTTTTAAGAAGTCTTGTAATAACTCATGGAACTTAGGAGTGAAATCTCTTTCGAATCCTCCGATTCTTCCCATGTTGGTGGTCATCCTTGCTCCACAAATCTGCTCGTACATATCATAAATACGTTCTCTCTCGATGAACATATATGTAAGACCCGTGATCGCTCCCGAGTCCATTCCCGTTACCCCGTTACAGATCAGGTGGTCACCAATTCTGGCAAGTTCCATAAGAATCACACGCATATAGTCTACACGCTTTGGAACTTTTACACCAATCAGTTTTTCTACTGTCATGTGCCAACCTAAGTTGTTGATGGGTGCAGAACAGTAATTCATACGGTCAGTAAGGGTAGTGATCTGAGAATAGTTTCTTCTTTCAGAAATTTTTTCAAATGCCCTGTGGATATAGCCTACCGTTTGCTCTGCGTGAAGGATTCTTTCTCCGTCCATCGTTAAGATATTCTGGAAGATCCCGTGAGTAGCAGGGTGGGTAGGTCCCAAATTGAGGGTATACAATTGTCCGTCAATCTGCTCCTTACTTTCGTACTGGTTTAATATATTAGATAATGAGTTATCTTTCATAATTTAAATGCTTTAGGCTATAGGCTCTAGGCTTTAAGCTTATTGCTTGCTGCTTACTGCTTATTGCATTATTTTTATCTTCCGAACATATTATCGTCCTTATCGGTTCTGGTACCATCTTCAAGGCGATATTCTTTCAACATTGGGTGATATCCCAGATCTTCCATATTCAGGATAGGGCGGAGATCAGGATGTCCTTTAAATTTGATTCCGTAGAAATCATACGTTTCCCTTTCCATCCAGTTGGCACCGGCATAAAGATCGGTTAGGGAATCTACTTCAATGTTTTCTCTGGACATGAAAATTTTCAGACGCAATCTGAAATTGGTCATCATATTTTGCAGGTGATACACCACGCCTATTTCTTTGTCCGGAAATTCAGGATAATGAATTCCACAGATATCAGTTAGGAATTTGATTTCCAGTGATGAGTCTTTAAGATAGTGGACGATCTTTTTGATATCCTCTTTCTTTACTTCAATGGTCAGCATCCCATAAGGCTCCGAACTTGAAATAACGGATTCCGGAAATTCTCTCGTGATTGCTTCTAATACAAATTCGTTTGTCATTTCCGTTGTTAGTTGCTTATGTTGTAAGAATCTAATAATTTCTGATATTCAGGCATGTCTCTTCTTCTTATGCTTTCGCTTTCAGCCAGAGCCTGTACCTGCATCACCCCTTCAATGATCTGTTCTGGTCTTGGAGGGCATCCAGGAACGTAAACGTCTACCGGAATAATTTTATCAATTCCCTGAAGCACAGAATACGTATCAAAAATACCACCGCTGGAAGCACAAGCTCCAACTGCCACCACCCATTTCGGCTCAGCCATCTGAGTGTACACTTCTTTTAGGACAGGTCCTAATTTCTTTGATATAGTTCCGCAAACCATCAGCATATCTGCCTGTCTTGGAGAGAAAGAGTTTCTTTCCATACCAAATCTTGAAGCATCATAGGTTGGGTTCAGGGTAGCCATAAACTCGATACCGCAACAAGAGGTAGCAAAAGGCAGCGGCCAAAGTGAAAACTTTCTGGCCATACCGATTACACTGCTCAGTTTTGTTGCGAAAAACCCTTCTCCTTCATAGCCTTCGGGAGCAGGTGCATCTGTTCTTATTACTGGTTTTTTATCTGACATCTTGTAGATGATTTTAGATTTTAAATTTTAGATTCTAAATTAATTCCTCCGGATTTAATTCAAAATCACCATCTAAAATTTTTAATTTAAAATTTATAATTCTCTCTATTTATCCCAATCCAACGCGCCACGTTTCCATACATAGAAAAATGCCATGAAGAAAATCGCTACAAACGTAAGCACTGCCAGGAATCCTTCCATTCCGAATTCTCTGAAGTTTACTGCATAAGGATAAAAGAATACGATTTCAATATCGAATAGTACAAACAATACCGCAGTCAGGAAGTACTTGATGGAAAACGGCGTTCTCGCGTTTCCTTCACTAGGAACTCCACATTCCCAGCTTTGGTTTTTAACAGAATTTCCTTTTTTCTGTTTTGGCCCTAAGAAATGTGCGCCAAGCAAAGAAACAGCCACAAACGCCACTGCCACACCTGCCTGGATAAGGATTGGAATATAACTTTCAGGTAAATTCATTTTTGCATTATTATCTCAATTTGCAAATTTAGCGAATAAACAAGAAAGCATGAAATTTATCAGCTTAAAAGTAGGATCAAAATAGGGAAAACTGATAATTTAGAATCAATAAAAATAACAGTTATTTCTTCATTTTTTTGAGCAGAGAGTATGCCATGAAGGAGATATAGCCAAAAAGAACACTGGCAAAAGTGATATTAATTACCGTATTGGTTTTGTCATCAGCGACCTGAAAAAAGAAATTATAAATGATAAACCCAGCGATTAAAATAGCAAAAATAATAAGTTGTGGTTTCATAGCGCAAATATAGAGAATTTAAGGCGGTAATGATAACGGGTGGTGAGAAATGGACACAAGCCATTACCCACCCCGTTCCGGTTTATTGTACATCGTTGAGCGTCAATGAGAACGTTTTTCTTCTTTTGTGGTTAACAGGATTGTAATCTTGCCAAAGAAGTTGCACGCTTTTATTCTCTTCCAGTTCAGGATTGGTTTCTGCAAAATTAATTCCCATACTTGTAAACCGTACAAAAATTTCTTTGAAGATAATGGCTGTGACACCACGTCTCTGATATTCCGGGTGAATTCCGATCAGGTAAAAATTAGCGCGGTCATTCTTCTTGCTGGCCTGTAAAAAATGCCACCATCCGAAAGGAAATAATTTTCCCCCTGACTTCTGCAGGGCTTTTGAATAAGAAGGCATCGTGATGGCAAAAGAAACCAATTGTTTATTTTCATCTACTACGCAGATTACATAATTTTTATCGATCAGAGGAAAGTATTTTTCTTTATAGGTTTTGATCTGTTCCTCTGAAATCGGAGTATAGGTGGAAAGGTGTTTATAGGTTTCATCCAGCAGCTTGAACATCGGTTCTACATACGGTAAAATCTCCTCTTTGGATTTGAATTTAAGAATACTGAGTTTATACTTCTGTGCAATTAATCCACTGAATTTTTCTACTTTTTCAGGAAGTACTTTTGGGAAATTCATTTCATATTCTACCCACTCTTTTTCTTTTACCAGTCCCAGATTTTCAAGATGTTTTGGATAGTAGGCATGATTGTAAATTCCGATCATCGTTGCCAGTTTGTCAAATCCCATGGTCAGCATACCTGCTTTGTCAAGATTGGTAAATCCCATTGGACCTTCAATCTTGTTGATTTTATGTTCTCTGGCATAATCAATGGCAGTTTGAAGCAAAGCTTTAGACACTTCAGTGTCGTCGATAAAATCTATCCACCCAAAACGTACCTTTTTTATACCTAATTCTTTCTCTTCCTTATGGTTGATAATAACTGCTATTCTTCCAATTACCTTTTGATCTCGCAGGGCCAGAAATTGTTTGGATTCCGAATAATCTAAGGCCGGATTTTCTTTTGCATCCCAGATTTTCATTTCATCTTTAATAAAGGATGGAACATAGTATGGATTATTTTTGTATAAATCCATAGGAAATCTTACGAATTGCTTGAGCTGATCCGCTGTTTTTACTTCAATAATTGAAACTGTAGACATGTTTTTGAGGCGTAATTTGATGACAAATATAAATAATAAAATCTTATACTTTGGCACAGTTTTTATATGATTATGGGTAAAAATTAAACACAAAATCTATATAAAATGACGGGTTATTATATCATTATTGGTATTTCTATGCTGGTGAGCTGGTGGGTATCATCCAGATTGAAATCGAAATTTGAATATTATTCCAATGTACATCTCCGGAACGGACTTTCGGGGAAAGAGGTAGCAGAAAAAATGTTGAGAGATAATGGGATCAATGATGTTCAGGTAATATCAGTTCCCGGACAGTTGACGGACCACTATAATCCGGCAGATAAAACAGTAAACCTTTCAGAAGGAGTATATATGCAGAGAAATGCAGCCGCAGCAGCGGTCGCAGCACACGAATGCGGACACGCTGTACAGCATGCCGTAGGATATTCAATGTTGAATTTACGTTCAAAACTGGTTCCTATCGTTAATATAAGTTCCACCCTGATGCAATTTGTGCTTATTGCAGGTATTGCAATCATGGCAGCATCAAGAACGATTGAGAATCCTAACGGAAATACAACGGTTCTGGCAATTGGAGTAGCATTATTCGCGGTCACCACTCTCTTTGCTTTTGTAACACTTCCAGTGGAATATGATGCAAGTAACAGAGCGATGAAATGGCTTAAAGATACGGGGACGGTAACGGCCGAAGAGTTTGTAGGCGTACAGGACAGTCTGAAGTGGGCAGCAAGAACGTATGTAGTAGCAGCGTTAGGCTCATTAGCACAGCTTCTTTACTGGGGATCTTTGCTTCTCGGTGGAAGAAGGGATTAATCATTAAATTCAAATGAAACATATTGCATCTCAGATAATTTTTCTGAGATGTTTTCTTTTTGTGCCAGTTTGAGGGATGCGGTAAGAATGCAGTTTTCATTGGCATCAAAATTCTGAACCTTCGCATCAAATCTTGAAAGCAGTGTGAAGATCGTATTCTGTTGATTGAAATTGAAGCGGATTTCAATTTCTGTTTCCAATTCTCTTGTTATGATATTAGCTTCTTCTAATGTCAGTTTTGCAGATTCTTTGTATGCTTTTACCAGACCGGATACGCCAAGCTTTGTTCCGCCGTAATATCGTACTGAAATCACCAGAACGTTGGTGATCTCATGGGCTAATAGCTGATTGTAGATGGGTAATCCTGCACTTCCGGAGGGTTCGCCATCGTCATTGGCCCTGTAGTTTTCACCGTTCAGACCCATTCTGAAAGCATAACAGTGGTGCGTCGCTTTGGGATGTTCTTCCCGGACTTTTTCCAGCGCATTTTTCAGCTCCCTTTCATTGGTGACAGGATAGGCAAATCCTATAAATTTGCTTCCTTTTTCTTTCAATAAGGTATTTTCTATGGGTTTTTCTATGGTTTTGTATTCAAACGTCATCTGTTTCCGGCTTTGTCACTGCAAAAATATCAAATGCTATATTAATATGCACCATTTTCATAAAATAAGCCGTCAAATTCTGACGGCTTATTCTTTTTATTTCACAAAAGCTTCGCAAGCTTATTTCATTGTTGATCAGTCTTATTCACAAAAATCAAGCGGAAGAAGACACATATAACTGGTTGGTCCGCAGAAATCTACAGGGCATGCATTTCTGCAGCGTGTAGGCTGTCCGTTGGGAAGTGTACAGTCTACGAAAGCTCCTCCCTGGATTGCTTTCATACCGATTCTGGATACTTTTTTCAAATTTTTCATGGTAATATTTTTTTTGTTTGACTAATATATAAAATATTATTTCATTTGAAGGAGATAAACAGTGTTTTATTTTAACTTAAAAAAGGAAATGGTATTATCCCTGTAGATTTTGGTTTCATAAGCCATATGGTCAAATTCCGGGGCTTTTGTGCCTGCTTCCAGATGTAGCCCTTCGTTCTTAATGACGATGGCCTCATCCCAAAGGCCGGCATCGATGAACTGCTGTAGCGTAAAACGTCCCCCCTCAATAATGACCGATTGTATCTGTTCTTTATACAATACACTCATTAAATCTGAAAGAAAATTCTCTTTTTCTATTTTGATGAACTGAATATGTTCGTGTGTTTCGTCTTTAACAGAATTAAAAACTACTGTTCTGGCTTCATGGTCATAAATTCTAAAGTTTTCAGGAACTTTTAAATCGAAATCAATTAAGATCCTCACGGGATTTACACCGTCTACATTTCTTACGGTCAGACTGGGGTTGTCATTCAGCGCTGTTTGCGTTCCGACTAGAATGGCATGCTCCTCCGCCCTCAAGTGATGTACAAACTGATTGACCAGTGCATTTGAAACAGCTGTAGGTTTAAAATCCTTATCCAGGAAACCGTCACCGGATTCGGCCCATTTTAAGATAATATAAGGTCTTTTCTTTTCATGGTAGGTGAAGAATCTTTTATTCAGTTCAATACATTCTGTTTCAAGAACCCCTGAAACGACTTCAATTCCTGCATCCTGAATTATTTTTTTTCCTTTTCCGTTTACCTTGTCATGAGAATCCATCGCCCCGATAACTACCTTTTTAAAGCCCAGTTCTTTAATTTTTAAAGCACATGGAGGGGTTTTCCCATAGTGAGCACAGGGCTCCAGGGAAACATAGATCGTAGATTCCGGTATAAGTTTTTTATTCTCAACGGAATTTATGGCATTGATCTCTGCATGACTTTCTCCTGCCTTATGGTGGTATCCTTCACCAATAATTTTCCCGTTGTGAACGATCACACTTCCAACCATGGGATTGGGGTAGGTTCTACCGAGTGCTTTCTGAGCCAGTTCGATACATCTTTTTATATAGAATTCGTCGTTATTCATTGTCTAAAAAAAGAAAAAGCGAAGACAAATTGCTTTGCTCCGCCTTTATTTATTTTGTTATCATTTAATCTCCGGTGATGATATTGTGGAGATTCTGCTTTAATGTTTCCAGATGAGCTTTCTTTTCATCAATGGTATTATAGGTATCCTTTAACAGAGGATTCTCCCGTGATGGTTTGTTGAAGAAAGACAGGTTGTTTTCCAATTTTACAATTTCAGCTTCAAGGTCAGAAATTTGATTTTTAATCTTTCTTGCTTTGTCAGTAAGCTGGTTTTCAGACAAGCCTTCTTCTTTCAGTTCAAGCTCATTGATCTTGTTGATTTTCAATTTCTCTCTTAAAGTCTTGTTGAATTCAGAATTGATTGAAATCTTGTCTCTCGGAACTTTTCCGATATTGTTCCATGAGGTTTTAATCTGCTCTATTTTTTCAATGCTGCCTTCTTCATCGGTCACTGTTTTAAGCTCATCAAGAAGTATTTTTTTGTTCTTGTAGTTCTCTTTCCAGTTATCGGTAGACGTATTGCTTTTTTCTCTGTAATTGTTGAAGAAAGCGTTACAGGCGTCGCGGAACTCGTCCCAGATTTTATTGGTCATGCTTTTGGGAACATGTCCTATTTTCTTCCAGTCTTCCTGCAGTTTTTTGAATAGCGGAACAGCGATATCCCATTCTTCATTGTTCATATTGTCCTTTGCCGTCTCGATCAGCTTTAGCTTTTCTTCCAGGTTAGTCTGTTGGGAACCTTTTAACGATTTATAATAATTATTCTTGGTCGTGTTGAAACCTCTGAGGGTGGTTTTGAAATCATTCCAGTTTTGGTTGGATAGTTTTCTCGGAACACTTCCAGTCTTTAGAAACTCGGTACGAAGATCTTCTACCTTTCGGATGGCATTTTGCCAATAGGTATGATTCGGCGTTTCAGAAGGTTCGGAAAGTTTTTTGATGTCAGCAATAATCTGATTTTTCTTCTCAAAATTCACATTCTGCTCTTTCTCAATAGATGCTGAAAGTTCAGATTTTCTCTCGTGAATTTTATTGGAAATCTCTTTAAACTCTTCCCATGTTTTTTCACGGAACTCTTCAGCTACCGGTTCAGCTTCCTCCTTCCAAAGCTTATGAAGATACTGCAGCTCGTTTAAGGCTTTCTGAATCACCGGCTCATTTTCAAGTTCTTTGGCACGAGCGATAATATGTTCTCTTTTTTCGAGATTATGGCTGTATTCCTGCTCCAGAAATTCCTTATTCAGATCCAGCATCTGATAAAACTGATTCAGGTGATGAAAATAATTGTTGTTAAGAATTTTAAATTCCGATTTGGCAACCTGTCCTGCTTTTGACCAGTCTTCTTTGATCTCACGGATGGATTTGAAAAGATTGATTCCCGGCTCGGAACTCGTGTATAGGTTTTTAAGTCTCTCGATGATGCTTTGACGGTGATCAAGATTTTTCTTTTGCTCTTCTTCCTGTCCTTTTTGAAAATCATCGTGCTTTTCTCTGAAAATATTCACTAAGGCAGAAAATCTGGCCTGGGAAGGATGCTCGTAACTGAATGTTTCAGGAGCATTTCCTGCATCAGTGTATTCATGCTTCTTATCTTCCACTTCATCATGAATGTAATGACTTGCTTTATCTTTCAGTTGGCTGAACTTTTTAAAATTCTCGCCGGCATTGGGAGTGTTGATGATTTTTTCCATTTCTTTCAGGGCATCCGCAAGGGAAATTTCGACTTCATCATGTTCTTCCACATGGTCAGCTTCCTCTTCATGCTGAGTCATATCAGGGGAAGTGGGATTTTCTGAGGTCTCCTGAGATACTTCGTTAGGATTCTTTTCTTCGTTTTCAGAAAGATTGTTTTCTGTAGTCATAGCAAATCTTTTATGTGAGTGGCGTTAATATCCTTTTAAATATAGCTGTAAGGCCAATTAAAGCACTAATTTATGTTATTTTTTTTGAAAATTCCAAATTTCCCATGCTTTTTCTGCTTGCTGTTCAAGCATATAATAGCCGTTCACTGTTTTTGCTCCTTTTTCAGAGGCATTGATGATAAACTGGGTGTAATTTGGATTGTAGATAAGGTCTATGACCAAATGTTCTGAAGAAAGTCCCTCAAATGGGAATTCCAGACAATCTTTAACATTCGGGAACGTTCCTACCGGGGTACACTGAATGATGATTTTATGATCCTGAACGGTTTCCTTATCCAGGTTCTCAAAATTGATTTCGGTACTTCTTGAAATCGTTTTCGAGGGGATATTGTGTTTGTCCAATACATATTTAACCGCTTTTGCTGCCCCTCCATTTCCCAGAATCAGCGCTTTATCCTGCATCGGCTTCCGGTGGAGAAGAAGGGTTTTTTCAAATCCGAATGCATCCGTATTGTATCCGGTTTTTTTCCCGTTTTTAATCAGTACACAGTTGACGGCACCTATTTTTTCAGCTTCATCGCTCAATTCATCAAGATACTCCATGATTCTTTCCTTGTAAGGGATCGTAACATTGAAGCCTAAAAGTTCCGGAGAAGAAAAAAGGTTTTCCACTTCATTGATTTCATTCAGATCAAAAATTTCATAGGAAAAGTTCTGAAGCATAAGCTTTTGAAACTTATTTTCGAAGAATTTTTTAGAAAAAGAATAGGAAATATTCCTTCCTATCAGTCCTAATTTTTTGTTGGAATCCATATGATCAAAAGTAAAAAAAAGACCGGAAAAATCCGGCCTTTGATTTGAATTATTTTTTAATAATTATTCTATGATAAATTTTGTAGAGAAATGTTCTGTTTTAAGCAGGTACGTTCCTTTTGTCAACCCTTTAAGGCTGATCCTGTTAGAATGTCTGAAAGGTTGAACAATACTTTCAATCAGTTTTCCTGAAAGGTCATAGATCTCAGCTTTTGAGATTTTGCCAAGATTTTCTCCTTTTACGAAAAGTTCATTGTTTCTCACCGGGTTAGGGTAGATGGTGAAACCAGACTGTTCTTTTGCGGTGTCAACAGTTCCCAGTGTGCCGTCATAACAAGTCCAGCTAAGATCATCCAGTGCAACTCTGTTGGTCGTTGATGAATTGGTAAGTTTAATGACAATATTTCCACTTACATTAATGTTACTGATGGTTGTTGTCTGTGCTGTTGAGCTGTATGGGATGGTTCCAACATTCACATTATTGATCAGTACATTGAAGCTGCCATTACTGCCACTGAACTTCAACTGAGTGGTTAATGTCAGGTTCTGAATTCCTCCTGAAATGGTTGAACTGGTTAGAGTTCCATTTTTGATGGTAATCGCCTTATTATTAATAGTCTGGTCTACTCTCGAATCTGTGGCAGTCCATGTGATGGAGTTATTGGTCCATTCAGCAGTAAGATAGGTATTGACTGGTCCGGAGATCAGTTCGAAGTTTTCAGTTCCACAGCTTCCTCCCACTGGCCCGTCAAGGGTAGTTTCGCTTGCGGTGCTGCTTTGTGGAGAAGAGTTTCCTGCCGCATCTTTGGCTACAACATAGAAAGTGTATGCTGTAAGAGGCGATAGTCCCGTTACCACAGTAGAAGTGGTGGTTCCGCTTACTGTAGCTTTTAATGTATTGTTAGCGTAGATCTGATAAGAGGTTACCCCAATGTTATCTGTTGATGCGGTCCAGCTTACTGCAATTGAATTAGAGGTAGGGTTGTTGGCTATCAGGTTGGTAGGCATTGTAGGGACTTCCGTATCCGGAGTCTGTGCCGTCCATACCTGATTTACATATTCCGGATGGTCGATGTATGGATTTCTGTTTCCCTGAAATGCATAGGTTGCATTATTTCTTCTGATTTCCGCTGCTGATACAGGGTCTTGCGTATGCCAAAGCAGAAGCTGGTTCAACTCCCAGTCCTGCAGACCCGGATACGTGTTTTTTGCAATCATATTACCGGTGGAGAATCCCGGAAGCTGACTTTCATATCTTGTGACAAAATAAAAAATCATTCTGGCTACATCTCCTTTGAACTCGTCAATAGGTTCAAATACAGTCCCGGAAAATCCAGGAGATGCGGAAATCCCTCGTTTGGATCCGTTTTGAGAGGTAAAGTTCGGGATGTCGACTTCACCAAAAGGCAGATCGCCTCTTTCCCCATTTACTTTTGCATCAGTTGCCCTTACAAAATGAGCATCTGATCTCATTGGAAGTCCCTGACTGAATAAGCTTTGAGGTACAATATGTTCTCTGTTGTAGCAATAGCCCTCCGGACCATTGGTCCCTGTGCATTGTGCCGATCCGTACGTGAAATTATAGAAATCTGGCCCTACAGGGGTTTCAGAATAAATATCCAGAATGGTACCATCGTTATCGTAATCATAATCACGGTCGGTGGTTTGGTAAGCTGTCCACAGGTCACTATAAGTAATGTTGGTCGCATGACCAGTGGTAATAATATCTTTAAGAGCGGTTTTAAGCGGGGCTCCGTTCAGACCCGTTGCGGCATTATAATATCCAGCCGGAATTTGTGCCCATGCACTGAGGAAGGCAAAGGTGAATAAAAAAAAGGATAGAGTTCGTTTCATTTCTTTAAAATTGGGGCGTAAAGGTACAAAAAAATGAAAACGGGCTATATTAATTTAATATAACATGCTCCCTCAAAAGCTTAGTTTTTTGTAAGGTATTCCTTACTGATTTTTGAGAAAAACCAGGATATGGTGATTCCGAACACGGACGCGGTAAGGGCAACGATCAGGTAGTTTTTACCCACGATCTTTACCGGGAAAGGAAGCACTTCGTTGGCTCTGAAAAATTCTGTATAGAGCTGGAAATAGCAGAGCGCTGTTCCAAAGATCAGTCCTGTGATGACTCCCGAAATGACAATAAGCATTCCCGTATAGAAATACGTGCGTCTAAGGTGGCTTAGCGGAAAGCCTAATGAAATAAGGGATTTTGCCTGTTCTTTTTTGTCAAGCTGCAGGATGATAATCGCTCCCGCAAGATTAAATGTGGTAATAAAGATAACCAGGGCAAAAATAAGGTAGATAAAAAGTTTTTCTGTATTGATCATTTTCCAGAAAGCGGCATTTTCCTCTTCCTTGGTTTTGATCTCAATATTTTTTCCGATAGAAGATAGCAGGTTTTGCTTGACAGCATCTGCATTTTCCGGATTTTTAAGTTTTATAACGATCTGATAAGCTGACTTTTTCGGCAGACTCAGCAGTTCTTCGGTAAGCTCAATAGGAGAGATGATATAACTGTCGAGCTGGTCTTTCCCCGGGAATACTCCTGTCACCAGGATATCCCGTTTGTTGTAGATGTCTTCTTCTTTATTGATGATTCCCGTACCCGGCTTAGGCATAAAGATCGTTGCATAATGATTGGAGGAATCCACAGGAATGGAAAGCCTGTTATCCAGACTGTTTTCCATCAGTACTTCATTGGAATATCTGAAACTTGGATAGGTTCCGTAGAATACATCTTTATTGATCGGGTTTACCTTGGTATAAGCGGAATCTACACCCCTTAAATAGGCAATATCACCTTTTCCGTTGAAACTGATGTATACTTTTTCCTCAATCATGCGGGAAAAGCTGGAAACTTCTTTGTTGGCTGCCAAAATTTTGTTGACATTGCCCAGATTTTTAATGGTTTTTCCGGAAGTGCTTTTGATGGTAAGATCAGCATGAAGGTTGGAGATAAGATCCTTATTCAGATCTTCAAGTCCTGAAAAAACAGATATAATAACGAACATTGCAGCCACAGCAACCGTCATGGCTCCTACAGCCAGCCACGTAATAAACGTAACGGCAGTACTGCCTTTCTTAGCCAAAAGGTATCTGGATGCTATGTAAAATGCAATATTCTTCAAGATCTATAAAACAGGATTGTCGCCTTCGCCTCTTAATTCTCTTTCCAGTCTTTCAACATCATCAAGAGCTGTATCCAGATAAAAGTTGAGCTGTGGAATGATTCGTACCTGTTTTGCCATTTTCTGACCGATGAAGTTTCTGTACTGAGTTTTGTTTTCTTCAATCTCCTTCATCACTGCGGAACGGAATTCCTGAGGAAAAATACTTAAATAAATTTTAGCAATTCCTAAGTCTGCCGTTACCTTTACATCCGAAACGGATACCAATATGCTCTGTTTGCTCTCTGCAGCTTGTTTGCGGAAAAGTTCTGCGAAGTCTTCCTGAATGATCTGTGCTACTTTTCTTTGTCTGTTACTTTCCATAATTTCTGCAAATTTACTACTTTTGTTTGAATTGATACTTTGAAAATAAGCTGCAGTATCAAATTTAAGATTTAATTATAGTATTCGTATCTATGAAATTAGAACATATCGGTATTGCCGTAAAGTCTTTGGGAGTCTCTGATGAGCTTTTTGCAAAATTATTAGGAAAAGAATCCTACAAACAGGAAACTGTGGAAAGGGAAGGAGTCGTCACTTCTTTCTATGAAACAGGTGAAAGTAAAATTGAGCTGCTGGAAGCCAGTAACCAAGAAAGTCCTATCTCAAAATTTATCGATAAAAAGGGAGAAGGCATCCATCACCTGGCATTTGGCGTTGAAAATATCCTTGAAGAGGTAAAAAGATTAAAAAAAGAAGGGTTTCAATTTATCTCCGAAGAACCCAAAGAAGGTGCTGATAACAAATTAGTTGTATTCCTTCATCCGAAATCCACCAACGGCGTGCTGGTAGAACTTTGCCAAGAAAAGCCATAAAAAATTTTGTAGTGAAAGAAATTTTACTATTTTTGCAAACACAAAATTTAACCAAGTTTTGAGGTCCTATAGCTCAGTTGGTTAGAGCACCTGACTCATAATCAGGTGGTCCCTGGTTCGAGCCCAGGTGGGACCACTAATTAAGAGCCCAAACAAAACGTCAAGTTTGTTGGGCTTTTTTTATGCCTTAAAATCAAGGTTTTATATTCTTCTTTTTTCTAGAACACTCTCATTATCTTTTAGATCTACACTAAAAAAGATCCCCAAAAGGAACCCCATTCTGAGAAATTGGAACCCCATTATAACCCTCATTAATACTAGAAAATGACAATTAAAATATTATTTGTATTAGATAAATCAAAATCTAATAGTAAAGGTCTAGCTCCCTTAAAGTGTAGGATTACTTACATGGGAGAAAGAAAACCTTTTGCTACAGGGATATTTATTAATCCTCAAAGGTGGGATAATAAACAACAGAAAGCTAAACCACCAAATTCTGAGAATGAAACTATCAATACCCAATTGAGCCTGATTAAGAATAAAATTAATCAGGCTTTTTTGTTTTTACAGGTAAACGAAGAAGAGTTTGATGTGGAAGATATTTTCTTGCAGTATAAAGGAAATCCTCCTAAAAAGAACAAAACTATATTACAGCTTTTTCAAGAACATAATGATAGAATTGAAAAGCTGATAGATAAGGAGTATTCTATAGCAACTTTATGGAAGTTTAAACAGGCAAAAGAACTATTAAAGGACTTTATTAAGTATTCTTTTAATAAGGGAGATTATCATTTCAAAGATTTGGACTTAAAGTTTATTCAAGATTATGAATTCTTCCTGAAGGCAGAGAAATCCTTAGCCCTTGCAACTACTAATAAGATGATACAAAGGTTCAGGAAGATAGTTAAGCTTGCTATATCCCAAGATATTATACAAAAAGAACCATTTACAAGCTACAAAGTAAAGCATATCAAAAAAGAAATTACTTATTTGACTAGGGAAGAGCTAGCTAAAATAGAAGAGTATCAATTTAAAGCAGAGAGATTACAAATAGTAGCAGATATGTTTGTTTTCTGCTGTTATACAGGTTTAGCATATAATGAAATGGTAAACCTTGAGAAATCTCATATTATAATTGGCTTTGATGGTAATGAATGGATTAATATGATTAGAGGAAAAACTCAGCATTTATTATCAATACCACTCCTTGCTAAGGCTAAGAAGATAATTGAAAAATATGATTATGTTGATGAAAAGAGAGTTTTACCTAAGTTTAGTAATCAAAAGTTTAATGCTTATTTAAAAGAAATAGCTGATATAGTTGGATTAGATAAAAGACTTACTCATCATTTAGCTAGGAGAACCTTTGCAACAACTATATTATTGTACAATGATGTGCCTATGGAAGTTGTAAGTGAGCTTTTGGGGCATTCTAAAATCACTATTACTCAAGAGCACTATGCAAAAGTTGTTAAGAGTAAGGTTGGTGAGCAGATGAATAGGTTAAATTCTAAACTAAAATAATAATGGATTAACTGCTTTGTGGTATTTTTACAAGGCAGTTAATTTTTTATTAAGCATGAATTTACCTAATAACCATTTTAAGGATTTTCCTATTGAATTTAAGAAAGTCAAGAAAACAAGTGTAAGTAGAATTAATGAGGGAATATCTAATCCTAATGGATTTACAGTAGCTAAACAAATTAAAGAACCTTCTAATAGGTATATTAATGAAGATCTTCAACCAACAATCATTCTAGAAGAAAAGAATACTATTGTAATAAATGCTCCTGTTGGAAATGGAAAATCTTATGCCATTATTCAAACCATAAGAAGATTCTATGATTCAAAAGATCAGGATTATCTTATTATTGTTGCTACCCCATTTGTGAGTTTGGTTGAACAATATGTAAATGAAATTCATACTAAAGGAGGAGTCCCTGTAGATCAAATCTACAATTATAATAATATTGGCAGAACTGATAAGCCATATATTGGAAAGAAAGTCCAGGTTGTTACAGCAAATACCCTTTTAGGGAACCCTGGTGAAGATAGTTATAAAAACTCTGATAAAAAAAGAAAATACTTAAATGAACTCATTGAAGACTGTGAAAAGAACAACAAAAAAGTAGTCTTTATATATGATGAAGTACATGACACTATTCCTAACTTTAAGGAAGAATTTTTGTTTAATCTTTGGAAGTGGAAAAATGTAATTCATAAGAATTTTATCATTAGTGCTACTTTTACTGAAGCTTCATTTGTAGTTATTGAGTATCTAGCAGAACTTACAGATAAAAAAATTGATATTATTGAGTTTCCCAGAATCAGAAATAAAGAAAATCAGAGTGATTTATTCCTTTACTACAGTTCCTCATACAAGTTTAAAAACACAACTCCTGAAATTGTTAATGTAATTGAAGACTTGTTAAAGAGAAATAAAAACATAGATGTTCTTTGTTACTCCAGATCTCTAGCTAAATCTATAATATCAGATAAAAACATTGGAAAAAAGCTAAAACAAAGTTTGGCAAGATAAATGACTGTACCTCTGAAAATATAGATAATCAAAGATCTGAGAATGAAGCTACACAAAATAGATTTGATAATACCTTATGTAATGTAGGAACCAATTTTAAGTCAGGAGTCAGTATAGAAAAAGAAAATCATGCTTTTGTAATTATCCTTCCTCCTTTGGGTTCTCAGAGTAAATTTAAAAACTATTATGGTATATTTTCAAGTGGTATTACCTCAGTTATTCAAGCTGTTGCAAGACAAAGAACAAAAGGAGAAATCCATATTATTCTATCTAGACCAAATGAGTTTGAATATGATTCTCTTAAACCATTTATGACAGAAGAGCAGATAGATATTTTTGCTAGAAACTATGATCTAGTAAAACATTGTAAGTCTCTAGATCAACAGGAGAAGATCTGCTATATTCCTTTAGTTCTGCAAGACAAGCTAATTCACAGTTTTTATAAAAATAATTTAAAAGCTAATGTTCAATCTGGAATAAATGCAGTATTAGAAAAAAATAGGAAACAGTTAGCCAGATTAGACTTTCTTCCTTACAAGAATTTTAAGCTCAACGAAAGTGAGAATTATTTAGCATCAAGTTTTGGGTTCTTTGGAGGAGATTTATCAGCATATATAACCTATTGTGCCTTTACTAATCAATTTGTAAATTGTTATTTAAAAGGATTTGAGTATAAGGAAATTCTTTGGTTTACAGAAGAGAATATACAAAAACAGCTCAATAAGTATTTTAGTGAATATTTTGGAGAAGCTTATATTGAAAGAGTTTTTGAACTCTCAAATTTTCATAAAAGTTATAAAGATTTCAGAAATAAACTTTTTAATGAGTTTGAACTTAAATTCAAAAAGATTAAAACTGAAGATGCTAAAGAAGAACCTGTATGGAGCAATATCCAAGAATACAAAAACTCAATATTTGAACAAGAACTATTAAGATTTGTGGCTTTTAAATATTATGGCAGATCATACTTCTATCATGCTGATTATGCCTGTAAATCTAGAGATAGTGGATATACTAGAAGTCAATATTTCATAGATGGAATTGCTTCTGCTCTTCATGTTAATCTAGAAGAAGGTAATTATTCTAATGAATATATGAATAAAGTACAGGCATTTCTAAATCTTAACTATTTCAGAGAGAAAATGATAAATAATATAACTTCTTATAATAAAAGAAATGAAAGGTATGATTATCTTCCAGTAAATCCTTTTTCAGAATTCATATCAATAGAAGATATTTCAAAATTCCATGAAACTATTGAATACTTTAGTAAAGTGGACAACTATATTTCTAATGAAGTATATAATTTTAAAAAAAGAGTTAATGATAGCTTTGAAAAAAATAAAGCTTCATTCTATGCCATTCTCATTGAAGACTTTTTTAAATTTGAAATAAGAAAACAGAATCCTAGATTAAAAATTGGTACAGAAAAGATTTCAGTATACCCTAATATTGAAAAGGTCCCACTTCCAAGCTTAGGTGAAATTATTAATTTAGTAGAAGAACCTAAGCATGATATGATTGAAATTCCTAGTGATTTTAGAGAAATGATAGAAAAAGAGTATGGTAGTTATGAGGCATATAATAATATGATTCTTGAATTGCTAAATGACTCTGAGTAAAAAAAGTGCAAGTCTTTGAAAGATTATATATATAACAAACCAAAACATGCACTTTTCTAAAAACATAATCCCTGTACTCTAGAAGCACAGGGATTTATTATTTCTAGTTAAACAATGAAAATAATTATACTCCATCTGCTCTAGCCTTAACATGGTTAGTTTCAGCAAATGACACAAGGGGTTCTTTCTAAATCTCCCCAACCTTAAAAATCTATGATTTAACAACGCACGAATTCAGAGGAGGACAACTCTGTTGTAGTTTTGTTCCAAAACTTTTGGTATACAAAATTACAATTTTTTCAGGACAATATCAATAGTTTTAGTCCTACCCATGCACATTTGAAGCTAATAGCCAAATTGTAATCCACTCATAAAATAATTTCATTTTTAAATTTCAAAACTATGCAATTAAGACAATCAGAAAGAAAACAAGCCAAGATTAAAATGGCTTTACAAGGGAGTGCAGGAGCAGGGAAAACATTCTCTGCTCTTTTGTTGGCACAAGGTTTAACTAATGGAGATTTATCTAAAGTAGCCATTATAGACACAGAAAATGGGAGTGCTGACCTGTATGCACATTTAGGTAACTACAATGTAGTATCATTGAAACCTCCATTTACACCACAGCAATATGTTGATGCTATTGATCTCTGTGAGAAGTCTGGAATGAATGTTATTATTCTGGATAGCATCAGTCATTGTTGGGATTATCTCCTAGATTATCACAGTTCACTAGCAGGAAACAGCTTTACAAACTGGGCTAAGATAAAGCCTTTAGAGAAGCTCTTTGTGGATAAGATATTACACTGTAATGCTCATGTAATAGCTACTATGAGGACTAAACAGGACTATGTGCTGAATCAGAAAGATGGTAAGTTCATTCCTGAAAAAGTAGGCTTAAAAGCTGTTCAGAGAGATGGACTGGACTATGAGTTTACTCTAGTGTTTGACATAGATATAAAACACTTTGCTGTGTCAAGTAAGGATAGAACTGAAATCTTTATGGGAAAGGCTGAGTTCAAAATCTCTGAAGCTACAGGAAAACAGATTTTAGAGTGGTGTAATTCAGGCTCAAAAACTAATTCTCTTGAAAGTTTTGTTCCTAGTTCTACAGGAAAAAACTCTATGCCTAAAATAGACCCAAAGGATGCTTTTGAATGTTCTCCTAGTCAGAATCTAATGGATGCTATAGAACAGGAAGTATATGAGGCTATTCAGAACTGCAAGTCTGTTACTGAACTATTAGCTTTATACAGACAGTTTCCACAACATCAGGAAAGCTTAAAACCTGATTTTGAAGCTAAGAAATCTTTACTTATCAATTTAATTAACCCTAATAACTTTAGTAAAAATGGACACTCAAAGTTTCAGTAAAACCTCCAACATTATTTTAAGACCACAAGAAACCCCCATTAATCTACAGCTAAGAAGTGTAAGCAATACTACTTCTGTAGAAAAGAAATCAATTAGAGATATTTTCCTAGATGATAATGAGAGCTTTGAAGAAACAAAAGTATTTTATCCAAGCAAGATGAATGATGTTAGTATCCCTATACAAGCTGATATTCTAAATAAAAAGCCTGAAACTTCAAATGTAGTTCAGGCTTTTTTAATGTCTAAAGGTCAGAATATATCTAATACTCCTGTTTTACTAGCTGAAAATGGAGATAATCAGCCTAGTCCTTTCATTATGGCTAATACAATAGAAGTACCATTACATCATTTGAAACAAGATTGTATTATTCCTGTATTCAGCAAGGATAATGAAAAGACAATAGCTCATCAGGAATTTATTGATGTGGTGCTTAATGCTATAGGTAAAGTATTTCCAACGCAGAGTATTACAAATCCTGAAATCAGAGTTTCACACCAAATTAAAGGCAGAACTCCAGATGCCATATATCTGAATGCAAAAGATTTATTGGATCATCAGAAAACCATTTATTATGAGAGAATGGCTTTTATTGTTAAAGTTCCAGGCATTACTGATATTGTCAATGGGAATGAACTTTCTCTTACTATTGGAGGAGTGAGGTCATATAATCTGGAAAATCTTTATAATAAGAAATCTTTGGAAAAGTTTAAATTTTTCATTGGCTTTCAAAATCAAGTTTGTATGAATCTTTGTGTGAGTAGTGATGGCTTTGTTGAAGATTTAAGAGTTGGGAGCTCCCAAGATTTGTATTCAAAGGTTTTAGAAACAATACAAAATTATAATGCTGAGATACATCTTATGGAAATGAAAATGTTTACACAAGATTTTCTTTCTGAACATCAGTTTGCTCAACTTATTGGGAGAAGTAGATTATATCAGCATTTACCTAAGTCTGAGAAACAGAATATTCCTTTACTGAATTTTAATGACAGTCATATCAATACTATGGCAAAGGATTATTATGAGGACAAGAATTTCTGTAGGCAAGAGGATGGTAGAGTTAATCTCTGGGATGTTTACAATCTCTTTACACAAGCTAATAAGAGTAGTTATATAGACACATTCTTAGATAGAAATTTGAATGCTTTTGAGTTTTCAAAAGGTATTCAAAAAACACTTAATGGTAGTCCTAATTATCATTGGTTTTTGAGTTGATTATTACCCCACTTTATACGGTGGGGTTTCTTTTTTTTATTTTTTTGTAAAAGTTAAGATACATAGGAGTGACAATTTTAATAATTTTTTTAATATTACTATTATTTAATACATCTCTAGATAAAATTAGATATTGATTATTCGGTTTTGGTTCAAAAAAGTCATTTAAGCTAATTTGAGAAATCATCTCGGGTATTTCAGATTGATTTAAAATGTGAAAATGAGAAAAGAAAAGGTCTTTATACTGTTCTATATCTTCTCCAAATTCTATAAATGCTAATTTTATTTGACTAAAATCATATGAACCATCAATACTATTATAGCAATTACAAACATCAATACGAGTAAATATACTTTGAAATATACACCCATATAGTGTACTAGCTACATCTTCAAATTCCTGCATATTTGATTGCCCAGGATAAGCAATTCTTTTTGGGTGATTATTTCTACGTCTGGCATTAACTTGACCTAAATATTTTTCGTTTTCATAACAAATTCCAATATTAATAGGCTCTGAATATTCAAAATTTTCAAATAAAATTTGGTGTGCAACAAAATGACCAAGTTCATGAATCAAAACTTTTTTTAATTCATCTTCTTTGTAGTAATTCATAACTAATTATTTTAATGTTTCTATTGCTTGATTAGCATTATTTCTAAGATGTCTATGTTTCAACATACCATCAAAAATATCTAAAGATTGATTAATTAAAGTTTTATTTTTAATTATCTCTGAAACCAATTTACTATAAATTGCAAGGATTAATTGGATTGGTTCTTTGTCATAATATCCACTATCTTGAATATCAGGCTTGTCTCTAAAATCTATGTTTTGAAGTAATTCTAAGCATTTTTCAGGATAATTTTTTGAACATGTTGAAAGGTATTGTAAAAAGTATCTTGGGTCTTTTCTACATAATACTGTTTTTGAGTATTCATTAAGGAATGGAAAAAAATGTTGAAAATTTTCTGGTTTAAACTTTCTTAAAATCACACAAGAATATTCTCCTGCAAATTCTTTATCAGTTTCTGATAAAAACTCTGAAAGTATTTCTAGTGCTTTTAAATTTATTAATCCTGTATCCTCATCTATCAGAAATTCTTCAGCAACATCTATAGCGCATAATTTTGCATCTTTACCTTTTTCAATGAATTTGTAATATAATTTTTTTTCATTGTCTAAACCCAGCAGCCAACTAGAAATCAATACATAATTTTGTTTATAAATTTCAGGACATTCTAATACTCTTTTAAAATAACCATCCATTTTATTATGAAATCTATTGTTAAAATACTGTGAAGGATTAATGGAATGTTTCAAGATTTTATGATCTGTAGTATTAGTTAACTCCTCAAAAATTCTAAAAGCTCTATTAACATCTAAACGGTTAAGATGTGCCAAATCATTTAATAACATGATTTTTACAGAATCATTGCAAGTTGGTTTTTCAATCAGTTTTTCAATTGTAGAAAATATTATCTCCTCAAACTCTTTATTATAAAAACAATGAATTAATTCACTTACAGCAGAGCCTACAACTGAGTTTACTGCATCATGTAATGGATAATTAGGATTATGCTCTTTCTCTTTATTAGGGTAATTAAGAGCTAAATCACTTAAATAAAGTACAATATCCTTGTCAATATTTTTATTTTCAATAAAGTATTCAATATAACGGTTTACAACACTTCCATAATAACTATTATTAATATCAAGAGTAATTAATTGCTTGAAAAGTTTTTTTACTTTATTTGGATTGTAATTTCCATCAATTAATCCTCCAATCCCTCTTAAAATATATCTTTCAGAAATTTGTTTATCATTAAACAAACTTTCTACGAAATCATAAAATTTACTCGGATTTTCTTTAACAATTTTTTGAAACACTTTAGAATGCTCCTCAATATTACCAAATGTCCATCTATCTGACTCGTAATTTTCATTGTACTTAATCATACTTTTCTTCCAATGTTTCAAAGACATTTTTCTACAAGCAGATTCTGATAAAGGGGGACTTACTGAAGACCATATAGTTCCAGAAGTATCAGCAGCTATTCTAGGATTTAGATCTCCAAATTTTCTATCAAGCTCTTTGTAAGTTTTGAAGAGTAATCTGTTTTTAATTAATTCATCAAAAGGAAGTGCTTTTATAAAGAGATATTTCTTTTTTCCAAACTCATTTAAACTGATTCTTCTTTTTCCATTTTCATCTTTCCAAATCCAATAATCATATGTAGTTCTAAGATCCAATAAGATATTATCAATGAGTTCTCTTTCTTCCTTTTCTAATAATTTATAAACATTACTAATTAAAATTCTGAGTTGAAGTTGCAAATCATCATCACTGCCTCCAAATATATTTTTATAAGTAAGTATTTCAATCAATTCAAGAATTTCATTCTTATAAAAGGAATAGTTAGAATCTAATTTTTTTATAACTATTTTTAGTAATAGAGTATCATCGGAATTTTTATAACTCTGATAAAATTCTAAGAAAAAGGTTGTATTACTATTTAGAATAAATTCTTCCAAATAATCCTCTAATCCATTTTCTCCAGAATAAATTTGATGAATATCTTTATCATTTATTTTTGAACTTCTATAAAGTGGAGATTCAATTTTTCCATAATAAAAATATGGTATTTTTGTTTCATCAACTATTTCTTTATAAATAGAAAACAAACATTTAAAAGATTCTGATGGAGCAATTCTACAAAAATCTTTAACAATTTCATTTAAAGAATGCTCAAATTTGTAATTATATTCAAATTTCCCATAAAAATCAATAATGGAAATCTCTAACATTTTATATGCATAGTCTCTATCATGTGGGAATATTTTTTTAAGAGCTTCATAAAAATAATGATTGTCTCTTTTTCCTTCAGATTCTTTTTGAAAAGGAATGTATTTTTCAAAATAAGGTATAAGGCTAGGGTCTCTCCAATTATTAACAAAATGCAATAAATTTGCAATAAAAACCTCTTTATTTTCAAAGTTAAATGACTCTAGGTAGTTTATAATTGAAATAGGGTTTTCATCTATATTATTTACAAATATGCTCCAATTATAATCTGAGTATTTTCTCTTTCTAAATTTATATTCTTCATCTCTCTCAGCATTCCTCTTTGTTATGTTAAAATAGATTGATGGGATGTTTTCAGAAATTAAAAATTGAACCCATCCAAATGAATGAATTGAGCTTATAAAAACATTCTCATAATCATCATTTTTAAATAGAATCTCAAGAGCAAGTTTTTTTTCTAATTCACAAGGATTCTTAATTCCACCTAGTAAACTAATTATTAATGATTTTATATGAAATCTATATTTATCTGATATTAAAATGTTTTTGATTGTATTCGTGTATTTTTGAATATCAAACTCTCTTAAATATTCAACAATCATTTTAGTAGTAGATCTGACATACAAGCTTTGTTCATTATCAATGATGTAAGCTTCAAGATTTCCATTATTATCTACAAAATTTTTCGCGAATGAATATTCATAAAATGTTTGGTGAAAAAATTGGATTTCTTTATCATATTCAATTAGTATATTATTTGAGTTTAAATACCCTAATTCGGAATAATAGTCATCCTCATAGATATTTCCTACAGAAATTCTCTGTTCTTTATACATTCTTTGAACCACTTTATATATAAGTTCTTTAAGCTTAAGTCCTTTCTGTGGGGATATATATTTTTTCCACAAGTGGTCATATAAATCTTTTAATGTGAAGATTAAGTCAATTTCATGTCTTGAATTTCTGTCATATATTCTACAATAAATATCTAAATGATTCGGAGTTTTTAATAATTGTAAGACCTTGTCTGGAGGGAATTTAATATTAAAAGCATTAAGAATGCTTTTAACTTCTTCATCAGAGAAAAGATTAACTGATATTTTTTTATAAATATCAGAATTGTATATACTTAATTCTGCATCATATTTTAGATCATATGACCTGGAAGAAATAACAATTCTAACATTGTGATACTCTTGTAATTTAGAAATAAGTTTATTATAAGTTTCAATATACTCTCTACTTGAGGAAAGTGTAAGAGACATAGCATCAATTTGGTCAATTAAAACAATTAGTTTTTCTCCTTTTCCTGCAGTTTCTTTAATTAACTTATCAAATGAAAGTAACTTATCAAATAATTTAATCTCAAGTTCAATAATTGATTTACAATAGAATTTATCTGCTTTTAGTCCTAAAACATTATATTTTTCTAAGCAAAGTTTTTCATATACATCTTTTAATATTGCAGACTTACCTAACCCTTTTTCTCCTTTTAAAACCAGAACATTTTTCTGATTTATTGGTACATCTTGGATTATCCAATTGTATACTGATATAACCTCATTTCTGGTGATATGGGTATTAGTTTTATCTTCAATGTAATTTTTAACTTGCAGTAATGCATAAGAGGTATTTTTTAAAGTGCTTTCAATATCAATTTGTAAATCACCTTTAACTAAAACATCATGGATTTCTTTAATTTTTAGACTATCCTCTAATTCAAAAGATGTATTGTATAAGCTATGTTCTTTTAGTAAATCAATTAACTCATTACCATCTTTTAAAGAAATAAAATTACTGGGTAATTGATAGATTTCTTCATTCTTTTTTTTCCAAGAACTCCACCATTTATTTTGTTGCAAATCTAAAATATTAATAATGCATAGAGTCCAGCTTTTAGTTTCAAATTCGTTAGATTCAATTACTTTGTTAAATGATTCTCTAATTTGTTTTTTTTGAGAATCATCAACACCATTAATAAAAAATTTGCATTGAATTACATCAATAGGTTCTTCTCCTACTTCTCCAATAAAAACATCTATCCCACCATCACCTTGATTCACTCTTACAGTTCTTACAGTTCGTTGTGGATTTAGTTTTCTAAATAATCCTTCACAAATATTTTCAAATTTTGTCCTAGCACTTGCCTCATCAAATTTTTGAACTAGAACTAACCAATCCTTATTCATTATCTTTTTCTAACAATTATTATAGAGTATTAATATGATATTTTATTTCAAATATCAAAATTTTATTTTCAAAATTATCTTCCATTCTGTTGATTATATTTGCATTAATTACAACCTCATCATTATTTATATTAATTTGAATAAAGGGAGAATATTCTTCTCTTGATATACATTTAGCAAGCTCTATAGAAAATCCATTTTTTAAAAGCACAATTATTTTTTTGTCTGAACTACCATATTTTACCTTGTCAAAGAAAGATTGTTCAATAAGTTGAAGCTCATAAAGAATCTCAATATATTTTAGAATATTAAATTCAAT
This sequence comes from Chryseobacterium pennipullorum, assembly GCF_003384725.1. Classification (GTDB taxonomy): domain Bacteria; phylum Bacteroidota; class Bacteroidia; order Flavobacteriales; family Weeksellaceae; genus Chryseobacterium; species Chryseobacterium pennipullorum. Next base: position 120,657 of record NZ_QNVV01000004.1, on the reverse strand, counting down.
AAAATCTTGTTCTTCTTTAATTCTCAATATTGCAATATTTACCCTATCAGAATTACTTTTGTTTCTTAGATCTATATAAAGAGGAATTCTGTCTTCAAAATGTCTTTTTACTTGTCCCCACCTAGTCCCAACATAAATCATTAGATCTTCACCTCTCAATTTACTCCAATAGTATAAAAAGCTAGCTATCATTTCTTTATACGAAGCACTTTTACTTCTCCAGTCTATTAACATAGAATAAAACCTTCTGGCAGAGTTATTTTGTAAACGACTTACATTACTGTTTTCTATTTCAATCTCCTTAAAGAAGATTAAATAAATTGCCTCGATTAGCTCATCACTTGTTTTTATTGTAGGAAATAGTTGTTCTTTATATGAATTAAGATTTTCATTAAGTTGGTATTCACTATTTTTTATATTAAAATCATATATGTTGTTTTTGTAACAAAGCTTTGCAATTTCAGAAGAAACATAATGGATATCTTCTAGGTTGGTAGTATTAGGTTCAATATTTTCAAGTGATTCAAGTGAACTTTTTAAAATCTCCTTTTCCTCAATGTTAAGACTAGTTTCATTTTTCAGTAGAACATTATTAATATTATCTTTAATTATTGATTCTACTTTAGCTCTGTCTGAAATAAATTTTTTGATATTTGCATTGCTACTGCAATATTTATTTTTTACAACATAAATATTTGGTTCAAGAAGTCTTAGGTCTCCTTTTTCTTTATTAAAAATCTCACTAAATCTATTAACTCTACCAATTAAATTCTTAAATTGTGAAACTGTTAAGTTTGAATTTTTACCTTTTTTTGTTGAAAACAAAAATATTTTTTCTGCCGGAATATTTATTCCTTCTAGAAGAGTTGAGCTAGTTATTACGAAATTAATATAATTTTGTTTAGAGAAAATATCTTCTACATATAATCTTATTATTTCAGGCATTCCACCATGATGATATACTATCCCTTTCCTAATGCAATTTATAAGTTTGTAATTAGGATGAATGAAATCAGATATTGTTTCCTGTATTTCTCCAATATCATAGTCATCATCTACTCTTGCCATCAAGTCATCAGAAAGTTCTTCTATATGCATTGGGCGATTTAGATAAATGATATTTTTAGCTGATTTTTCTTGTAACAATAAATGAAACATATCATTATATTCAATATTGGTATTAATAAATTGATCTGAAAACTGATTATACAATTCTAAATGATTAGTACCATCATATAGATCGCAAATAAAATATTTTTCACTTTTTATAAATTCATTAATGCTTTCTGATTCTAGGTCTAGTTCAATTTGATTTATTGTGAGGTTTTTATAGTCTGCAATAAAAGGTGAATAGAAATTAAAAACTATATTAGGGTTTCTTTTCTTTAATATAATTATTACTTGTGTTAGTAAAATTGCTCTTTCATCTTCTTTATTGTCCCCAAAAATATTATGTGCCTCATCTATCAAAACTAAATCTAAATTTAAGTCTTCATTTTTTTGAAGCAATCTTAATAATCTTTCTTGTGTTAATACTGAAATAAAATTTACTTCATTTCCTTTATACATCTCAGGGTGGGTAATAACTCTTTGAATTTGAAAATCTGAAATTGTCTGATTAAGCAACCTCTTTTTGGTTTGAGCCAATAGTGCTTTACTAGGAACTATTACACATATTTTCTTATCAAGGTTATCAAGAATTTTTTTTATAATTATTTCTGATTTTCCATAAGAAGTAGGAGCAATAATTACTAAATTTTTGTCAGAATTTTTAGAAAATTCAGTAAGTTTTTTTTGACCATTTGACAAATAATAGTTTTGCTCTCTGAAGTTTTCTTGGAATGCTGAAAAAAACATCTGAAAAAAACTATCTTTTTCAATATTTCTCTTTGATTCAATAAATTGTGATACTGGTATAAAGCCTTTATTTATAGTAAAGTCATATAAGGCACTGTAATTATCATATCTATTAGAGTACACAATTAATATTTTATAGCCTAATTTTTGAAGGTGTTGATCTCCAAAATTCAAAAAAATTATGGCACTTTTTAATAAATATTGAATATCACTTTCTTTTATTTCCCTATTAAGAATAAATGTTTCATATAGTTCCTTAAAATCACTGTTTTGGAAATTTTTTCTAAAATCTTTTAACTTTAATTCACTCATGCCACTTCAGTTGTTAAAAAAGTTGCAATTGTTTCAAACATCCTTTTTTGGATACTTATAACAATAATATCTTCAAAATTATCTTCCGTAATTGCTTTATCTGTAAAATCTGATATACTTATTTCTTCAATTAATTCAGAAAGTTCACTATATAAAACACTAATAAGAATTACCCTTTTCTTTTGGTCAGATTTAAAATTGGGAGAATCATTTGCTAAGACCTTTCTTATATCTAGAAGACCTTCTTCTTGTTTAATCATTAATCTAACATCTATTAAAGCTGAATCCCATAATGATTGTCTTTTTTCATCAATCATCTCTGAGATTGATTTTTTTGATCTATTTAATAATATTGTATTTGCTTCTGAGCAATTTGATGAAGAACTTCTTTTGTTGCCAGACTTGACCTCAGTATACCAAAGTTTTATATTATCAGTATTATAATAAATAATATCAAATCCTTTCTTTACTTGTCTCTCTTCTTTATTTTTTAGTATTGATAATGATTTGAAGTTAACTAGTTCATGATTTAAAATTATATGGGCAAGTAATTCACCAATTATACCTTTTTTTGACTTATTATCCTTGCTATTATACCTGTCAAGAAAAGATTTTAAAGTATTTTGATAAGAATAATATTCATCTAAAGAGTCATATTCAGAAAAACCATGAAAGATACCTTGTAATTGACTCCTAATTAATTCTTGAAGCTCATCAGAAAAACTTTCAATAAAGAAAATAATATATTTCCCGTTTTGTATTGTTCTAATTCCATTAATTGCCATTCTGTGATTATTAGTTTAGAGCTAATTTAATAAATATAAATGTAACTCATTAGTATAGATTATTTTAAAATCAGCAAATATTCACTTAAACAGTGGTTAAACTAATTTCATTTTAATTATCTCAAAAAATTAATTATAAAATAAAATTTTAGAGGACTTATCTTTATGTGAATGCCCCCTAAGAGAACACCCCCCACCTATGTTGGAATGGGGAAACTCCCCCGTACCTTTTTCTGAGAACACAAATTTTTCAGGCAGATTGAATTTTAGTTGAAAATAAAGTTTGGTTTGTGATGAGTTTGTTTCTCAGAAAGGTCATTTTTTAACTCAAAATCAAAAAATAATGGTAAGAATTATCAGCTACAAAAGAAGACAAAAAGAGGATGGAACAAATTTTTATCTTTTAGAGGTGCAGGGTGGTATTGAAATGGTATTAAGCAAGATTACGGGTCAATACTATGCTACAGCCAAGAGAGCTACTGTTTCAACTACATTTGATGAACAGACTTGTATAGGCTTAATAGGTTCTGAGATGTCAGGAAAAATTTCAAAGATTACTACAGAACCTTATCAGTACACTATCAAAGAATCTGGAGAGGAAGTTACTCTCAATCACAAATACATCTATCTTCCAGAAGGTGTAGAAAATTCTGAGGAGAAACTAGCAAAACAACTTGAAGAAGCCTTTGCATAGTAATTCTAGAGCATAAAGACTTAATACGTCCATTTTTCCAGAATCCATAATATAAGGGTTAAGAATTTTGGACGTATTTTTTCTTTTTCTATAATAAAAAGTCCATTCTGTGTGGTAATACTATACTCATACACAAAATGGACATTTCTATTTTTCAACTTATTCATTCACTGACAACCCTAATCTTTATATGAAAACAAATACAAAAGTTGCAGAATTACTTGTTTCTTATTCTAACAATATAAGTCCAGAACAAAAAATCAGCAACAGTGATGACAGTTATGATATTGTTATGAATCTATGGAATCTTAATACTATTCAAATACAGGAGGAAGTAAAAGTAATATTTCTCAATGATGCCCTTATGGTACTAGGCTTTTATTCTTTATCTAAAGGTGGTATATCATCTAGCATAGTTGATATTAGATTAATATTGTCAGTAGCTTTAAAAGCTATAGCAACAGGTATTATCTTAGTTCACAATCATCCTACAGGAAATCTTAAACCTAGTAAAGCAGATCTAGATATTACAAAGAAATTAAAGTCTGCCTGTGATGTTATGGGAATAAACCTTTTAGACCATTTAATTATCTCAAAGAAAAGCTATTTTAGTTTTGCTGATGAGGGATTATTGTAGTTATATGGATTTCTCTTTATATGTAATCTAGGACTAATAATTTATTTTAATATTATTCACATTCGCACATAGGAGCTGAATACTTATCCTAAGCTACCTTAATTAATGCTAGTGGCTAAATCTTATTACATATATAATATAGCCAAATTATAATATTCTAGTTTACGATGGATTAACAAAAAAAGCTCTTAAGGAATGAAATAGATACTCAGAGGTGCTAGATTAAAGGGAGATTGGTTGGGAAAAGAAAAGCTCTAAAAGCCTCGAAATCATAGTAGTCAAATCTTAGTTTTCAGAAGATTCAATATTTAATAGTTCTATAAGCTTTATATCTAATGCTTCTGCTATTCTGTATAAAGTAATTACTGTAGGATTAGTCCTACCTGCTTCAATTCTTGATATATTGGTAGGATCAATATTACCTTCCATTCTGCCCACTAAATCTGCTTGAGAAATACCTTTTTGCAGTCTCAATTCTTTAATCCTTTTACCAATTAATTTTAATATTTCTGATTTTTCCAACTTGTCATATTTGTCAAGTCAAAGTTGTTGATTATATTTACAGCTTGTAATGCCATATATGGCAATGTTGATATTGTTATCTTATGGGTTTCCGTAAGGTATAGAACAGAATTACAAGTAATTTGCTAATTAAAAATAAACTAAAACAATGAAAAAGACTTTACTATTATTCATCTTAGTATGTTCAACTTATTTATACTCTCAGACTTCTCAATATGTAGGATTTCCAGATATAAAGTCTGATGTATCTCCAAATAAAGCTAGAATCTATGTTATTAGACCAACAGGAAAATTAAGTCATTATTATATCACCTTATCATCTAATGGAAGCATGATTGGGAGACTTGACTATAAGAATTATATGTGCTGGGATGTAGATGCTGGTATATATAATTTAGAAGGAGCTTTTGAAGGTAATAGAATTAGAAAAGACTTGACTGAGAATAAAGATTTCTTCACTATAAATGCAAAAGCAGGTAAGACTTACTATATAAGACTTAGCCCAGCCTATGGTCCAACAACAGGAAAGGCTTCATTTGACATTATTGAGCCAGAAAAAGCAAAGGAATATATAAAAAAGTTCCCACAACCTAAAGTAAAATATGCTAACTAAAATAACAATAAAGAGCAATGAGAAAAGTCTTAATATTAATTACTATAATTCTATCAGCATATCTCTACTCACAACAAGATGGATTTCAATATGCTACTACAGATAATAAAGGAGTTGATTATTACTTAAAGTTAGAAGGAAATAATCTTTATGGTCTTTCACAAAAAGTCTGGGTAAAGCACATTGCTGAATCTAAACAAATCAAAAGTAAAAAAGGTAAGCTAATTTCCAATGGTGGTGGTAAAGTACTAACCCTCTTTGATATATCCTGTCAATACAGTACTTATCAAATTCTAAATACAATTAAGTATAATAAAAATGGAGATGTAATATGGTCAAACAATATACCTTCATCAACTGAAAATGTAGTTCCAGGTTCAGTTATGGAAGGTATTTATGAAGCTATATGTGCTAAGAAATAAACTTTGTATTAATAAACAACAGTTATAGCCACCTCAAAGTAGGTGGTTTTTTAATCTCAAAACTAATATGAAGCCCCAAATACCATTTCGTATAGGTTATCAATATGACAACTGGGAACTGAGCCTAATGAGTATAGTAGACAGTATCTCTGATAATTCTTACAGTAGCTACTTGTGGGTGGGAAGTGAGGTTAAAAAGTTTCTAAACTTCACACCTCACAGAACAGAACTTATATTCTATTGGGATTTGCTAGAAGTTGTAATCCTTGACTTTGATCAGAAATCAGAAATCTACTATAATAGGCTTAATAAAGCCATAATAGAGAGGTTTTTAGACTCAGAATTCACTCTTGAAATTCATACTGATGGTATCATACACAAGTTTATGACTAGAAAAGTGAACTATTGGAATATCTATTTTCCTGCTAGTAAAGAAATTAGACTGATTTACTTTTCCAATTCATTTACTTACATCAATACTATGCTAGAATAAGAACTATTCAAAACAATATCAAACAAACTAATCTTAAAACAAACTTATGAAAAAGAAAAGTTCAACTTGGAAAACAGTATTCTGGATTGTAACAATCCTATGTATATTGCAATTTCTATTTATCAGACTTCCACAGATAAGAGAAACTCCTAATGTTACTGGAACTTATATTTTAGGTAGTTTAATACCTAATGGACTCATCATTTTAATATTCTGGTTCATTAAAAGAAAGTCTGAGAAATAGATATGGGAAGAATACTTATAACAACTGACAACCATGGGGCTTTAAAAGCTGTAAAGCAGGTTTTGGAAAGATGTAATTTCAATCCAAATAAAGACTTATTAATAAACTTAGGAGATGTAGTTGATAGAGGAACAGAAAGTGCTGAATTAGTACAATTCTACATAGAGCTTTCAGAAGAATGTCTTTATAAACCTTTATTCATTAAAGGCAACCATGATGATTACTGCCAGAAATGGTTAAAATCAGGAGAAATTAATATGGAATGGTTAATGAATGGAGGCACAGAAACTATTGATTCTTATATCAGAACAGGCTATTTGGATAGTGAAGTACATTTAGACTTCTTTAATGAAATGTTTGATTTCTATATTGACACTAAGAACAGGGGATGTGTTCATGCAGGGTTCACATCTCATAGTGGTCTAGGTCATGACAATCCTAATACATATTATTGGGATAGAACCTTATGGGAGCTAGCTCTTCTAAGTAATGAAAATAAAGAGCTTTCTAAAGAAATGAGGATATATGAATCTCATAAAGAAATATTTATAGGTCATACCCCAACACTTAATTGGGGTGAAACAGAGCCTATGAATAAATGTAATATTTGGAATCTAGATACTGGTGCAGGATTTGGAGGAAAGATCACAATTCTAGATGCTGCTAGTAAAGAATTTTGGCAGAGTGATACAGTTGAAGATTTGTATACTGATAACAGGCAGTAGTAAAGTTTAAGCTTAAAAGGTATCCATTTAGGTATCCATTCATTAAGGAAAATATGTAAAATGCTAAATATCAATATGAAATGTTATAAACCTCGAGCCCAGGTGGGACCACAATAAAAATCAACCGCTTACGTAACGTAAGCGGTTTTTTTGTGTTTTAAACTCTAATTATTCATGGGCAAAACCCCAGAAGACTTTTTCATCTGCCCCTGTATCGGTGCATGAAAAAGATTGGGTTAAAGTTGTATTGGTAATAATGATATTTTCTTTTTTAAAAAGGATACCCTGTAAATGAGTACCACAGGTTCTTTGATCATTTTGTTTTGTGGTATTTCCTAAAATAGCGAGAGCATGATCTACTCCGTAATCAGGATAAGAGAAATTCTCAATGGTATTTTTTTCCCATCTCAAAAAATAACAGGGTGGTGAAATTTTAATGCTACCCGATACCCTATACTCTTTTGAATTGATTCTTAATCCTGCCTGGCCATTATGGTCCGTCAGTTCTAATAAAATCCCATTAATTGTTGCCGTATCAGTAACCTTTGTAATTGTACTATTGGTAATACGCTCATGATTCTTCTTATCATCATTTTTACATGAAAGTGTAGCAAGAGATAATAGTAATACAAAAAATATGTGTTTCATCATATATTAAATTAATGTGCAAAATCAAATTTATTTTCCTTGGAAAGATAATCATAGCTTAGCTTGATGTTAACCATATAACAAATTAAGAAAATAATCGTTTTTGTACATTTTTAATTCGTGAAAGAACCTGATTATCATAATCAATCAGGAAAATGGGTGTTCTTCATTATTTTAAAAATCAATTATTTACAGTGATGTGGGTGGTTTTGTGTTTTTTAAATCTTTATGTTATTTTTTTTTATATTTGAGTACCTAACTTTCAAATGACTTGATATGAAAAATTTTAAAAAACTTACAAAAGAAACCTTAAAAACAATTAAGGGGGCGGCATCTGTCTGCTCAAAAGGATATTACTGGTGTGCAGCTGATGGCGGATGTATTCCGGAAACAAGAACTTGTTGTATATAACATTGTACAATGGTATCGTCTGAAGCAACCTCTCACGGGGTTGCTTTTCTTTTGATCATTTATCCCTGCACTAATTCCTATGCATAACATTAAACATCTGTTTAAAAATTCATAAAAAATAATTAAAACTCAGTTAACAGCCTTCCTCTGCAGATACCGTTGTTTTGTAAAAAAGTAATGATGGAAAATAACAACCCATTCAACAGAAGAAGGTTTTTAAAAAATGCACTATTAGCAGCCGGAGGAATTTTCATTGCTCCTTTAATTGAAAGCTGCAGCGATGATTTTACAGACAGTGGAAATGCTCCCGATGATCTTAAAAACGGAGGTTTTGAAACCGGAGTAGCCAGTTTTGATCCGGGTGCCACAGGAATCATTATCTGGACCAGATATTCTAAAGGGACAGATGCGGAAATTACCTGGGAGATCAGTAAGAACAGCAACTTTTCAGATGTGGTAAGAAGAGGGCAGGCGAACGCTACGATGGTCAATGACTTTACCATAGCGGTGGATATACAGAATATCTCTTCCAATACAAAATACTATTACCGATTCTATAACAGCAAAACCAAAGAAGTGAGTGTAACCGGGGAGACGCTTACACTGCCTTCAAAGGCGGATGCCGTAACTGAGGTGAAAATGGCCGTGGTGTCATGCTCCAACTTTCCTGCCGGGCTTTTTAATGTCTATGGGGCGATTGCACAGTCGGATGCAGATGTTGTGGTACACCTTGGTGACTACATCTACGAATATGCTCCGGGACAATATGGAACCAATCCGTACACCAACCAGCTTGGAAGAGCCCATCAGCCAGCTAAGGAAATTGTAAGCCTCAACGACTACAGGGAAAGGTACCGGCAGTATAGAGGCGACAAAAACCTTCAGCTTCTTCATCAGAAAAAACCGTTCATCTGTGTATGGGACGATCATGAATTTGCCAATGATGCCTATACATCGGGTGCTGAAAACCATCAGCCTGATGAAGGTGATTTCCAGGCAAGAAAAATGGCGGCTTTCCAGGCGTACAGCGAATACATTCCCCTGAAAACGGGGAAAGATCTGAGGATTTACAGAAGTTTCAGCTTCGGAAATATAGTGTCCCTTTACATGATGGATACGCGGGTAATTGCCAGAGACAAGCAAATGGAATATTCTGATTATCTGGATACTGCCGGAAATTTTGATCAGGTAAAATTTAAAACTGACTTTTTAAGCACAAACAGAAAACTGATCGGGAACGAACAGATGTCATGGCTGGGGTCTCAGATCAATGCTGATCCTGCAAAATGGAAAGTCCTGGGACAGCAGATTCTGATGACAAAAATGATGGTGCCCGCTGAGCTTCTGATGCTGCTGAACCAGATTCTGGCCGAAATAAAACAGCATGGAAGCGCACAGCCATCTACCATGATGGCCCTTCAGAATACCATTACCCAGCTGATTATCCTTAAGACAAGATACAATCAGCAGGATCCGACCCTTACCCCACAGGATATTGCGAGAATTAAAACCACCTTACCCTATAATTTAGATGCGTGGGATGGGTATTTCATGGAAAGAGAACAGTTGTATTCCATTCTAGCCGGGAAAAATGTAGTGGTACTGGCGGGCGATACCCACAATGCCTGGATGGGTAAGCTGCATGATGCCCAGGGAAAATTTATAGGAACTGAGCTGGCATGCAGCTCCGTATCTTCTCCGGGACTGGAAGGTTATCTGGGAATTACCTCCGATCCGGCCAAAGCCATAGAGCTGGCCAATGCATTTTCAATGCTGATCGATGATCTGGAGTATGCCAATCTGTATAAAAGAGGTTATCTGCATGTGAAGTTTACTTCCGGAAACTCTCAGGCAGAATGGAGATTTGTAGACAATATAACTTCCGAAACCTATACTACAATGACTGAAAAAACGTACACGATCTCATAGTTTCAACATCTATTTTATTTTCAATTGGTAGGAGCTGCAGTATAGTACTGTGGCTTCTTTTCTGTACTTATCTTCTTTTCTTATTTAAGATATTATCCGAAATACCAGATTTCTCCTGCTGTATAAACTTTACCCAAAAATTCACCAACCTTAACTTACTTTTATTTTCAGTTAGGCTAAAAAATGATACAAAATGTTGACTGATTCTCAAAATTTATATAATTTGGTTTAGAAATTAATTGAAAAACAAATGGTGGAAAATTTTATTTATTACTTAGGTTTAGTCCTGGTAATTATCGCTTCTATTATGCTGGCCAACCGCTTAAAGGTGGCATATCCTATTATACTGGTCATTGCAGGACTTCTGATCAGTTTTATTCCCGGCCTGCCGGCCATTAAGATCGATCCCGAGTTGATCTTTATTATTTTTCTGCCTCCGCTTTTATATGAAGCAGCTTTTGCCGTTTCGTGGAAAGAGATTTGGAAGCTTCGGCGCATCATTACGAGTTTTGCCTTTATAGTAGTATTTCTTACGGCTATAACAGTAGCGTTTGTTGCCAATTCGTTTATTCCCGGATTTTCATTGGCTTTGGGCTTTGTTCTGGGAGGAATTGTTTCCCCACCGGATGCGGTGAGTGCCGGCGCTATTTTAAAATTTGTAAAAGTACCCAGAAATGTATCTACCCTTTTGGAGGGAGAAAGCCTGTTTAATGATGCATCCTCGCTGATCATTTTCCGGTTTGCGATGGTAGCGGTAGCTACAGGACAGTTTATATGGCAGGATGCGGTGGTCAGTTTCGGATGGATGATTTTCGGTGGATTGGGAATCGGTGTTGCTTTGGCTTTTATCTTTCTGAAAATTGAGAAAATATTTCCAACAGATGTCAATATGGATGCGATCCTTAGCCTTGCAGCACCTTATGTCATGTATATTGCGGCTGAAGAAGTGCATGCTTCCGGAGTATTGGCGGTTGTAAGCGGTGGATTGTTTCTTTCTGTACGGCGGCATGAAATTTTCAGGACTTCAGAATCACGATTGAAAGGCTCCAACGTCTGGGAAAGCTTCGTATTCCTGATCAATGGGATTGTTTTTCTGTTGATCGGACTGGACCTTCCGGAGATTATGGTGGGTCTTGATAAGGAGGGGATAAGCCTGTCTGATGCAGTCACCTATGGGCTGATCATTACGGCAGTGCTTATTGCTATTCGTTTTCTGGCTTCCTTTGGGGCCCTGTTTACCACCCTGGTCATGCGGAACTTCATTAAAGTAGCCGACAGCAGCCCGGGAATGAAGGTTCCTGTTCTGATGGGATGGACGGGAATGCGCGGGGTAGTTTCTCTCGCCGCCGCACTTTCTATTCCGGTAGTGATGGAGAACGGACAGCCCTTTCCGCATCGTGACCTGATTCTCTTCATTACTTTTGTGGTCATTCTGGTCACTCTGATCCTTCAGGGACTGACATTGCCAGCCTTGATCAAAAAGCTGAGATTATCGGATTCCAACAGCGGAGGCTATATGTCTAAAGAAGAATCGGAACATTTTATTATTAAAGAAATACGCCGTGTAGCCCTAAATTACCTTAATAAAAATTATAAAGAAAGGAGAAGCGAGAATCTGTATTTCAATCAGATGCTCGACCGTTGGGAAAAAGAAGATAAAGAAGACTCTATCCATAAAATGTCTGATGAAGGGAAAGAAATTTACTTTGAGACCCTTGAGCAGCAACGCATATGGCTCCGGGAAGAGAACAGACGGAATATGAATATAGACGAAGAATATATAAGACATTATTTAACAAGGCTGGATCTCGAAGAAGAAAGGCTGAGAATGTAAAAAAAATAAGGGCATGAATTTAATGAAACAACTCGGACAGTTTCCCGATGAAAAAAGAAAGGAATACTTCGGGACACTTCCCAACTATCTTAACGGAAGATTTCAGAATATATTAAACACGCCGGCACTACTGGAAGGCGAAAGCATGACAAAAGCACTTCTTCACAGTTTGTGCAAGGTGGAAAACACCTCCCCGGGAGCTGCTCTTCCATTTGTGGTCACTGACCTTAAAAAACTTGACCCTGAAGAAAACGTACTGGTATGGTTCGGCCACAGCTCTTACTTTATACAGGTTGACGGCAAGAAGTTCCTGGTTGATCCTGTATTCAGTGGGAATGCTTCACCGATGCCCGGCTCTATAAAAGCTTTTCAGGGAGCCGATTATTACAAACCGGAACATATGCCGAATATCGATTTTCTGCTTATTTCCCACGACCACTGGGACCATCTGGATTACAAAACCGTACAGGCTTTAAAAGGCAAAGTTGGCAAAGTAATCTGTGGCCTCGGAACCGGACAGCATTTTGAATACTGGGGATGGGATATTGATACAATCATAGAAAAAAATTGGTGGGAAAGTATTGATATCGCAGAAGGATTCAGAATAACTCTTACACCGGCCAGACATTTTTCCGGCAGATTACTGAACCGTAATATTTCCCTCTGGACATCGTTTGTGCTGAAAACCCCTACGAAAAATCTGTTTCTGGGCGGCGACAGCGGCTATGGAAATCATTTCAGTGAAATAGGAAAGCAATATGGTCCGTTTGATCTGGCTGTTATGGAAAACGGGCAGTATAACGCAAAGTGGCCGTACATTCATACCCTTCCGGAACAGCTTATCGAAGAAATCACGGAACTCCGGGCTGAAAATTTTATTCCGGTCCACAATTCGAAATTCAAACTCGCTCAGCATGTCTGGTATGAACCGCTGGAACTGGCTTCCAAATATGCAGAAGAAAATAATATCGCTGTTACCCTCCCGATGATCGGTGAAAAAGTAGATCTGAACCAGCTTGGGCAGGTAACCTGGAAAAAATGGTGGACAGAACTGATGTAATCAACAGTTGGAAAACGATGTATTGATCTGTACTCAGATTGTGGATAAAAAACCTGCCCATCGGGCAGGTTTTAAACTATTATAAAATAGTACTACTGCGGTTCATGGTGAGCCGCTTTAGTATGGATGATATCATAAAACTCGGAAGGATTGGAGCTGTCAGGTGTGATTCTGTACGTGAATGTAGTTTCATTAAGCACCAAGATATCTACAACCCGCGTGAAGGTAGGAGTAACAAGAGTTCTTTTCTTACCATCCGGAGAAATCGACCACGTTCCCTCAGATCTTAACACGTCGTTCAGCCCAAAAATTCTGAAAGTTCCGTTGGCTTTGAAGTAGGAATAGCCTACGTATCCAGCTACACTCGCATCAGCAAGCGCTACCGTACTTCCGTTTTTATCCTTTGCCCCTGTAGTTTCCCATGGAGTGGAGGCCAGGATAATCTGTCCGTTGGCTGGCTCAGCGTGGGAGGTTCTGGTATGGATGATATCATAGTACACAGAAGGGTCATCTGTATTGGGATGTATTCTATAAGTAAATTCATCTTTATTTAAAACAAGAATTTCAACATCACGGGTGAAAATCGTGGTTCCATCAGGATTCAAAGCTGAAATGGTCCTTGTTTTTCCCTGTGCATCCACCGACCATTTTCCTCTTGATCTCAGGATATCATTCAGCCCGTAAATGGCAAAATTTCCATCAGCCCGGAAGTAGGCGAAGCCTACATATCCTGCTACACTTGCGTTGGTTAAGGATACATCATTTCCATTCTTATCCCTTGCCCCGGTAGTTTCCCATGGAGTGGATGACAAAACCTGTGAGGGAGTCTGCTGCCCGATGGTAATTTCGTCGTCATGATCAGAACATCCCACGAATGAGGCAGACAGAAGCAGGGCTGCTGAAAGATAACATAATGTTTTCAGTGTATTCATAAAGTTTGTTTTTAAGTCTTTGCAAACTTATTTCTAATAAATGCTAAAATTTTGTATGAAATATCTTTTTTGTTGTAGATAATATAACAGATGATACCTTCCTATGAACAGGATATATTTTTTACACTGGATAAGAGCTGGCGGCCGGCTTTTATTTTTCGGGCATAAAAAAAGATGTTCTCCGCCCATACATTTCTAGGAAAAAAAATAATGTTCATTGCAAGGGATAAGCTTTCGCCATAAAAATTTTATTTTTGGGTATGAATAACAGAAACCGCGGAAAAAATACAGGTGATGATACGCTTTTCGGTTCGGAAAAGCAGATCAGTAAACTGAAGCGTGCCGTTCAGGATATGCAGTATCTGCTAACAAGAGAATATCCGGAAAAAGCAGCATCCGAACTTGCAGGTAACCGGTATCGGCTGAAGACCCGCCAATTACATGCTGTCCGGGGAGCCTCGGCATCACGATTACAGGTTGATAACAGAAAATCAAAAGAACTTCAAATATCGGATTTAAAGGACAAGACCTTGTATCTTGACGGGTTTAACGTGGTAATCCTTCTCGAAAGTATGCTTTCAGGAGCCTATATTTTTGAAGGGGTAGATGGCTGTTTCCGTGACCTGTCAGAAGTGCATGGAAGTTACAAAAGAGTTAATCAGACAGCGAAAGCGGTAGACCTTGTGGCGTCCTTTTTTCAGAAGAGCCACCTTTATAAGCTGGTCTGGATTTTTGATCAGCCGGTCTCCAACAGTGGCCGGATCAAACAGACTGTTATGGATTTTGCAGAAGAACATCAATTCAACTGGGAAGCAGAATTGCAATACAACCCTGATAAGTTTCTGGCAGAAAGCTCAGAAATTGTTGTTTCTTCAGATGCCTGGATTCTGGATCACTGTAAAGAATGGTTTAATCTTGCAGGCTACCTGATGAAAGAAGAAAGCCTTTCCGTTAACCTGATCACCATAGTATCACGATGAGCCTGTTCAAAAAATATATTCCCCTGCTTTCGCTTTCCTGGAAAGAGCGATACCATACAATTCTCGCAGACGAACATTTGGTACATCTTGAGCAGAATATCCACAAATTCACAGCAAATACTTTGGACTGGACGCTTCCATACTTCAGTGAAGAAATAGAAATCAACAGGCAGGAAAGCTTTGAAAAATTTTTGACCATTGTTGAAAGCGGCCATTCTGATGAGGTCAATGCCCGGCTTCTGGAAGCTATTCCGTTCGAACACTGGCTGAATATTTTGGGACAAAGAATTACCTCTGCGAGCATCCGGGATGAAAAGGCAGTTCCACCGTTGAAAAACATTTTGCTTAAAGCCTGCAGTGAACCTTTTAATCATGAAATAACCATAGCACAGCGCGCATGGGAGAAGCATACCGGAAGAATAGATGATGGTTTTTGGGGTGAAATCAGAGGAAACAATCAACAGAAACAGGAAATTATCATGGCAAAAATAGCGGATATTCTAGACCGCAGGACCTGGTGGAACGTTTTCTTTCACTATAAACACGAATTGGTTTTTGAAGTCAGGGAAAAAGAAGGACATGGGATCCGCTGGAGCCACGGTGGAACACAACTGATCGGTTTCCTTGAAAAATTTATCAATGAATAATGTAATGGTACGTAGAAACATTGCGCAGCAACAGTATTATTTTGCAATTATTAATGTAATATAACCATAACAAACCAAACTAACAGAAATGAATACATACATTGATATTGGCATTAATCTGACCAATAAACAGTTCTACAATGAACACGAAGAAATTATTAACCGCGCTATGGACAATGGCGTAGACTGTATGATACTTACAGGAACGAGCGTTCGCGGAAGTCAAGAATCGGCAGAGATTGCAAAAGAATATCCTGAGATATTATTTTCTACAGCAGGAATTCATCCGCATGAGGCAAAATCATTCAACGGGGAAAGTATTCATCAGCTGAGAATGCTGTTGCAAGAGGATCATGTCATCTCAGTGGGAGAGTGCGGACTGGATTTTGACCGTGATTTTTCGCCAAGACCGATTCAGGAAAAATGTTATAAGGCTCAGCTAGAATTATCAATTGAGGTCAATAAACCCCTTTTCCTTCATGAAAGGTCAGCCTTTACGAGATTCAATGAACTCACCGACGACTACCTTCCAAGATTGCCAAAAGCTGTAGTACACTGTTTCACGGGAACACTGCATGAAGCCAGAATATACCTGGACAAAGGATTTTATCTTGGATTTACCGGAGCCATCAGTGATGGAAAAAGATTCAAACATCTGGAAGAGGTGATCCGGTATATTCCGCTGGACAGAATGATGATAGAAACTGATGCGCCATATATGCTTCCTAAGAATATGCCGGGAATGAAGCACAGACGGAATGAACCTGCCTTTCTGCCTTATGTGGCACAGACCATTGCCCATCTGAAGAAGATCAGCATTTCTGAAGTTGCAGAGGAAACCTCCACCACGGCAAGGCAGTTTTTCAGACTATAAAAAAGAGCTCTACTGATCCAGTAAAGCTCTTTTTAGTTATAGGGCTGAAAGGTTACAGGCAAGGTGCCTTTGCCTTTCGTTATAAACTCTTTATTGCTGATTCCAAAGCCAGTTCCATCATTGGTTTCAAGGCTGTTTCTCTTTCATCAGCAGAAATTTTTTCATGAGTCGGAATAATATCGGTTACCGTTAAAATCGTAGCCGCATTTTTACCTAAGTGCTGAGCATTGGCGAACAATCCAAAAGCTTCCATTTCTACTGCCGGACAGTTGTATTTCGTAGCAATCTCAGGGGTATTCGGATCTTTCCGGTAAAAAATATCACTGCTGTGGATGTTGATTGCTTTTGCATCCAACGATAATTCTTTAGACGTTTCATTGATCGTACTGAAAATATTGCCCTGGTGAGAAAGGATTTCATCCTCTATTCCCCATGCATACTTTGCGTATGTACTTTCACTGGCTGCCTTTTCAATATTTAAAATATCAAAAAGCTTAAGATCCGTATTGTAGGCACCACAAGTTCCTATTCTGATGATGGTATCTACTTCATATTCCGTAAATAACTCAAAAGAATA
Source organism: Chryseobacterium pennipullorum (assembly GCF_003384725.1). Lineage (GTDB taxonomy): Bacteria > Bacteroidota > Bacteroidia > Flavobacteriales > Weeksellaceae > Chryseobacterium > Chryseobacterium pennipullorum. Next base: position 103,461 of record NZ_QNVV01000004.1, on the reverse strand, counting down.
GATTCCTATGCTTGGAAAACCCATTCCGCTGGCTCCTACAGTAATTTCTTTACCTTTATACAGACCTGTGTAATAAAAAATACCTCTGGTTTTGCTTACCAGCCTGGCATTTTCCAAATAATTCTCAGCAATATACTGTGCACGAAGCGGATCCCCCGGCTGCAATACTACTTTAGCAATTTCTCCTTTTTTTGCACTGATGTGAATACTCATAATGTAATTTTGAATGGCAAAGATAACAACTTTTAGATTGTCGCTGCTATTGCAGAAAGGCAAATGGTGAATCCATCTTTACGAAAGACTGTCTTATAAAATGTTCTGAATAAATAGCTTAAATATATTATTTTACCAGGTATCCTGAAGATATGATATTTTAAACCGTAAACAAAATGTTGCAAATACAGAACAAGAATAGCATAACAGGGAGCAGACAAACCAATACTAAGCATCTTATTTTTACAGAATTAATTTTTTTTTAAAATAATAAAAAATGAAAATCGAACACATTGCCATTTGGGTAAAAGACCTTGAAAAAACGAGAGAATTTTATCAAAGGTACTTTGGAGCGGTGTCCAACGAAAAATACCATAATCCCAGTAAAAATTTCCAATCCTATTTCTTAAGCTTTGATAATGGATGCCGGCTTGAAATCATGACCAGACCCGATATCAAAGAAAGCAGGAACTCGTATGAATCCCAACAGTACGGAATTATTCACCTGGCATTTTCTGTGGAAAACAAAGAAAAAGTAGATGAGCTTACCGAAATTTTAAGAAGAAACGGATACACCATAGCCGGAGAACCCCGTACAACCGGTGATGGATATTATGAAAGCGTTATCCTGGATCCTGAAAATAATATCATTGAAATAGTTGCCTAGCCCATTATGCCCATGTCAGTTTTAAAGCTTAACAAGGATATAGACAAAATTCACGTCACTGTTATCATCTACTGATCAAATTTCATCGATACTGGCAAAGGAGCCCAGATTTAACATGAATCCTTTTCTCAAAAGTTTTGTTGTCAATGAAATAGTTTTAATTTTGTTAGATGACGGAAATCAGATCACCATTTTTAGATACGATTTTTCTGCTCAGGAAAAATGAATGCATCACCCTTTTTTCAGACTTACAGGAAATTTCCCCAGAAGAAGAATCCGAAGCCGCAGATTATTTTGAGGCAGAGTTTGAAAAAGAAAGGCTTGAATTTTTATCCGGGCAGCTACCCTGTGACCGGCCATCAGCAGTATGGGCGGCAAAAGTTCTGTACCACAGTGCACAGCTCCATATGATAAGAACAGATACCGAAAAGAAGATCAAAAACCTCATTCCGGCATTTACAGGAGTACGGAATGTTTCCTCATTACTGTCTGCTGATCTTTCACTACGGTTTCTGCCTCAGGTCCTTGTTGCGTTAAGTACAACCGATCCGGACGACCCTCTGGTTAAAATACTTGAAGATATACTCACAGAATTTCACTATTCAGCAGTGGGATATGATCTGGATCTGCAAAGGGTGAATTGGGAAGAAGAGCTGAAAGACCGAACGTACCGCAAACTGTATCTGGAAAGAATTGTACAGGAGAAAGATGGGAAGCTGGCTGAAATTCCGTTGATCAATAGCCTGCTTAAGGCAGAATTCGGGATGCATAAAGATGCATTCTGGAAAGAATTAAAATAATAACGAAGAAATCCATGACTCAGAATATCGATACACTCAATACGGTTCTCACCTATGTAAAAGACACTTTCGTAGGCAAAAATGATGTGGTAGATCTGCTCGGAATATGTCTCCTGGCCAGAGAAAATGCCTTTTTATATGGCCCTCCGGGTACTGCAAAGTCAGCCATTGTACGGACTTTGTCAAAGACCGTTAAAGACGGAAAGAATTTTGAATACCTGCTCACCCGTTTTACAGAGCCAAATGAAATTTTTGGTCCTTTTGATATCAGAAAATTAAAAGAAGGTGAGCTTCTTACCAATACAGAGGGAATGATGCCGGAAGCTTCTATGGTTTTTCTGGATGAGATCTTCAATGCAAATTCTGCCATTCTGAATTCGCTGCTGACGGCCCTCAACGAAAAAATATTCAAAAGAGGAAAAGAAACCAAACGTCTTCCGGCTCTTATGTTTGTGGGAGCCAGTAATGTTCTCCCTGAGGATGAGGCGCTGCATGCGTTGTTTGACCGTTTTCTGGTACGGATCAATGTAGATTACGTACAACCGGAATTACTTCAGCAGGTATTGCTTGCCGGAAGAAAACTAGAGACTGAAGACGAAACCGGAATTCCGGAAATTCATGCCGAGGAAATCAGGATGCTTCAGAATCTTTGCAGAACGGTGAATCTTAAACCGATCTATGAAGTCTATCTCAATACCATTATGAGCCTGAGAAACACAGGGATTGCCATTTCAGACCGCAGAGCAGTAAAGCTTCAGAATCTTATTGCGGCAAGTGCCCTGATATGTGGACGAACGGAAGCCGTTCTTTCAGATCTTTGGGTGCTGAAGCATATCTGGGATACTGAAGAGCAGATAGAAATTCTGGAAGGGATCGTCAACAGAACTATAGAAAAAGATGACCATCCCCAATCCCATCCACAGGCGATGCAAAATAAAACGCCTGATCCTGAAGAAGTGATGAAGGACGTGATGATCCTGGTTGAAAAATGGAACGGAGGTCTGCTGAGCTTTGAAGAGCAGAATGTGATTAAAGATAAATTACGCTATCTTCAGACCCGTTGTGACTGGATCAGAAATCCGGAACAGAAACAGTATATTCAGCAAGAAATTGAAAGCTTATGGCAGAAGATCCTTCAAAGCATATAAAGGAATTTTGGGCGGAAATTCCGCGGGCCAATGAAGACTTTCTGGGCTCAATACGGGACTGGAAGAATGTTCATTTGGCTATAGATGAAGAGACAATCTGGCTGAAAGGCTTTACCATAGAGCAGGCCGGATCCCCGGAGACCCATCAGCTGCCGGATTTTATCATGTATGAGCTTCGTGAAGAGCTTTTATTTAAAAAAGATGCATTGGTTCCGACAAAAAAAATGAGAACCGCATTGCTTTGGAGGGCTATCGATACTGCTTTGCGCCTTAGTTTTCCGGCTTCCAACCAAAATTATTTCGGGATCAGCGAACAGGTACAGATCAGACTGAAGGAAAGCAATGAAGAACAGCCGGTCATCGCTCTGCTGAGCAGACTGGACAATATTAAAGAAAGTATGGCTGCCATAGCCACATTCAAGCTTGAAAGAATCAAATGGACGGTTATTGATGACAATGCGCTTTTTCTCGGAATTCCTCTTTTGAGTTTTCCGGGAAAAACATACTGGACCAAAAACGGTCATCTGTTGCCAGCCGGTTTTGATTTTGAATTTAAAAATCTGAGCACATTTCTGCAGCAGAAATATAATAATGAAGAGGACGGATGGTTATTATGGGATGAAAACGGGAATTATCTTGCCCTGAAAGAAAATGATTTCCGGCCCCTGTCGTTAAGTTCATTCCGTCTTACAGAAAAATCAAAAGAATGGAGCTAAAGGCCTATTTCCAGTCCTACGAGAATTACTTCTGGGAATGGAAAACTGATGAAGATGTTCCCGGGGATTCCGGATATCACGACCATAATCTCATCTCGGTGCCAGGAGTGGGGCCTATTGCTTATCGCCATTATGTGATGGAAATTCTGAAAGAACTTCAACCGCAGGGCTGGCCTCCGTTTGGGGCTTTGCTTATGATTTTGTATGCTATGCAGGACGGATATGTTGATTTTGCAGGACCTTTGAGACGTACTGCAGATTTTTACAGCATGGGGAATTTTGAGTTCAATGCAGAAAAAGAAATCGAATTTCTTGAGAAAATAAAAGCATTGCCTGCAGTGTACAAGCAAAAGCAGAATAGAATTGTACTTCTGCAGACCCTTTTTAAGCACGCGCATTACAGGATATCTCCCGGTTCTGCCGCGCTGAATTTAAAAATATATTCTAAAAGGCCTCAGGAGCTGTCTGCCAGTGCTGAAAAACAACATGCCGGGCCATCCATATTGAACAGAGATCTGAATGCTTTGGATCTGAATGAAGCCTTTCCCACCGTTCAGTCTATTGCTGAGGCAATGAAAGGCTTTATTGAGCCTGAGCTGGATGATGAGGTTGGGCAGCAGGAAACAACCACGGAAACAGATAAAAACTTTATCAAAGAGCTTACAGAAGACCCGAAAACATTCCAGGTAGGGAGTCTTGTCAAGAGAATCTGGAGCGGTCTGAAAATCCCGATGCGCCACCTTTCTCCGGGACAACAACCTATCGGCGGAATTTCGGATATGACCAACAAAGGGGATTTTAACAGGATGCTCCTTTCAGAATTTGCCCATGAAGATGAGGTGTTTATGAATCGTGTAGCCAATAATGAAGCCTTATATATCCAGAGAGAAATACCACCTGAAGAAAATATTTTCGAAAGAGTAATTCTTATTGATACTTCGCTCAGAAACTGGGGAACGCCAAAAGTGCTGGCTTTTGCGTCAGCCATTGCGGTCATCAAGCATCCGAAAGCCCATTCTGAGTGTAAGGTTTTTGCGCTCGGTCAGACAGTAATTCCTATTTCGTTGGATCACTTGGAGGGTGTGATTGAAAATCTTAATCAGGTAAGCCCCGTCCTGGAAGTCTCAGAAGCGCTCGACCGCTTTTTTGAGAAGCAGCATACTGAAAAGGATATTGAAGTCTTCTTCATTACCCATCAGGAAAATATGATGGATGAAAAAGTGCAGCGCATCGTTCATCAGAACAGAGACCGCCTTAAATTTTTGGTGACGACCAGTTCAGATGGTGAAATTAATTTTTACAAGCATCACAAAGGAGCCCGAAAACATATTCAAAAGATAAAGCTTCCATTGCAGGAACTTTGGGCGCACCCGCCACGGCAAAAGCATTCTGCAGGCGACAGCAACGCAAGGAGAACAGATCTTCCCCAGAACTATCCGATCTTATTTCCGGCACCCATCAATAAAATGGCTCAGTTTCTTTATGAAGGAGAATTTTTCATTCTAAGCTCAAAAAAACAGCTGCTGAAAACCTATCTGTCTGACAATTACTATGACAGACATTCTTACGATTATTACAAAACATATCACGGCTGTGAAGTTCTATTTGAGAATATCTCAGTTAAACCCAGGGGGCAGTTTGCACTGGCTAAGAACAGGCAGCAACATTTTATACTGTGTCAGTATCAGCCGGATAAAAAACTTATTTCAAAACTGAACCTTAATACCAAAGAATATTCTGAACAGAACCTTACGGGAATGAATATCCCTTCTTCCTATGAACTGATTTATTTTGGTAAGAGCTTCTATCTGCATCATCCGGAAAATCCTGCTTACTATAAAATAAATATCGATGGAAACATTTCCCTTGAGGCGATCACAGGTAAAGACAAGACTATTGAAAAAAACAATACCAAGGCAGAAGCCGAGGTAGCCAAGCTGAACGGGAGCGGATTGAGGATCATCAACAACTTTCATACAATCGGAATCAACGGGTATGAGAATCTTGTTATTTCCGGAAATGAATTGTACAGTGCCTCGGAAAATACACTTACCTTCTCGAAAAACAAATTTGATCTTAAAATTTTTGCGGAGCAGCATAAGAATAAATTTACCTTTCCCGATGGCAGTGAGATCATTACAGATCACCGGGGAATGCTCATCTTCAGAAGCAGCAATAAAGGCATAGAAGAGTTTTTTATTCCTTCCACTGCCAGCGGCTTTCTGTCACTGTCTACCCATACTGAATTTGGCGGATCAGAATATTACCTTCCCGAACATGCGCTATTGAAAGTGAAAACGATGGATGAGATGTGCGAACGGTTTTTAAAAGCTTTTATTGAACAGATCTTGAATTATGGAGCTTAGAATCAAACCTTTTCCGAAAAATAACTATCCTAAAAAAGGACTTTTGATCAAAGGTTCTTCACCAGTGGTATGGCTTCAGGAAATAGAACTCCTGGACATCAGTCTCCGCCAGGTGAAAGCTTATGCGATCCCATCAGATCTGCCGAATGTATTGTACGGATGTTTTCTGATCTTTGACAATAGACTGCCGCAGGAAATTGGTAGAAATGCCTTCTTTCAGGAAGTGGACGATAAACTTTTTATTCCCGAAAACACTACTTTTTATCCCAGGATAAATCCTGAAGACTGGCAACGGCTGGAAGCTGATTTCCTGATTATGCATCCCGAATTCGGCATGGTAAAACTTTCTGAGCAGATCGACTGGAGTGCCCTGATTATGGAACCAGGTACAATAAAAGCAACCGTCAGAAAACCTTTGAATGGTGTTCAGATACCCAGGAAAATAGAGCGTTATACCGTAGAGATGGATGACGATAAGGTCCTGGAAGCATTACAGCCTCCGAAAAGTGAAGAAGAATGGATGAACAGCCTACCGTTTGATCTTAAAAAAGTGATGGCCGGTAACAAAAAAGAAATCGAAAAATACCTTAATTATATTGAAAAATATCCTGAAAGAGCCATAGACCTAGGTGTTCCCCTAGACATTTTAGGGACATCAAGGGGAGACGGGTTTGCAAAGTTTACCTGGCTTGAAGGTCTCTTTGGCAACAATTCCAAAGACCAACCGGAAAGTGCCGGTACAAAAAATTTCCGAAGGGTTTTCTGGAGTGTTATTGTCATAGCGATTGTTCTTAAGATCGTGCTTCCATCAGATAAAAGCAATACAGAACAGGGACAGACCGGACCTTCTTCGGGAACTATTGTAACGGATGCCGTAAAAGCTCCGGCAGACATGATTGCTTTTCAGTCCGGAACTTCTGAAATAGACCGGAAGATTGATTCTTTATACCATCAGCAGAGAAAGGGGCTGGGCAATGAATTGCTTAACGCAGGGCTGATGGAATCCCGAAGTGAAAAGGATAAGGAAGATTATAAAAAATCGGGCGGAAGAAATGTAAATGAAATAGGGAAGGATCTGGTAAAGCTGGGGAACAGAGAAAAAAACAGCAGAGATTCTCTTAAAATAATTTATACTCAAAAAATTACAAAGTACCTTGTCCAGGGAACAGAAAAGCTGAAACGTAAAATTTCGGACTCGCTGAAGCAGTATACCCAGGGAAAAGCCGTCAACGGGGAGGTTATCAGATATATTCTGAAGAAAAAACAGGCGCTGGTGGCTGATTCATTGGGGCGACTGTACGGAACGATAGATTTAGCAGACCCTGCTTCTGCATCTGCTCAGAAATCGAAAGTAAAAGCTGTTGAAAATAATGGAAGTCAGCTGCAAAAGGAAACTCCGGTTTCAGATATTTTGTATCTTGTTATATTGATGATTGCTGCGGTAGGATTGTATTCCTTCATTTTTAAAAGGAAATCATTGAGTATCGGAGGTGACAGCGTTCCCGGTTGGATCAAGCTTGTTCTGATCGTGATCCTAGTGGCCATGCTTGTATACCTGTTTTATCCATTGGTAAAAATGTTCGGATACAACTGGTTTGTGTGGGCCCTGGTCGTCGTGGTCGTATTGCTCCTCTACCGTCTCTTCAGAGAGGATAAAACCATTTTAAACTCAGAAGACGATGAATAAGCAGAAATTTATAGACAAATTTATAGCCGCTTTTGTATTGCTGGCTATGTTTAAGATCATAGGAATCGTTGCTCAGTTGTTCCATGAAAGCTTCTGGAGTGTGGTGGGAACATTGGTTATTTTTTTAATCGTTGCCTTTATCATTCTGATGGTAATCACTTCTCTGAAGGACAAAGAACGCAACAGCAACCGCTCCGGAAGGAAAGGTTCCGGTGGTGGGAATTTTTATCTCGAATCTTCATTATTTGACAGGATACGCAGCAAATATGAAGCACTAGCCGAAAAATACATTGATGAAAAAGAGTATAAAAAAGCAGCGAGGGTCTATATGAATCTGCTTCAGGATAACTATAGGGGAGCAAAAACATTGGAAAACGGAGGGTTCTATAATGAAGCCGCAGCAGTATATCTTAAAAAGCTCAAAAATAAATCTGATGCGGCCGTATGTTATGAAAAAGCGAAGCAGTATAAAAAGGCAATCGACCTTTACAAAGAAATGGAGCAGAAAGAAAAAGTAGGGGATCTGTATAAAGAGATCCACGATATAGGAAATGCACATCATTATTACCAGATCGTTGCCGATGACTATGTAGCCAACAACCAGATGGTAAAAGCTTCTTTGGTGTACCGGAAAAAAATGGAAAAAACAGAAGCTGCTCAAAAAATATTGCTGAAAGGATGGGAAGATGATAAAGATTCATTCAATTGCCTTAATAATTATTTTGCCAATATTGTTGAGGTTAAAGAGCTCGAAACACAAATCAGAAGCCTCTATGAAAAAACACCGGAGTATAAAAAAATGATCTATCTGGAAGCGATGAAACATGAGTTCAGAAAAGATCCTGAACTGCAGGCTGCGACCAGAAGTATTGCCTATGAAATTATTGCGGAGAAGGTAGGTTCTCGCTCCGAGATTGTGAATGAACTGAAACACTTTAATCCTGACGATGGGGTGATTCTTAAAGATATTTCCAGATTTAAAACGTCCCGAAATAAGATGTTCAGAAATTAATATAATCAGATTGAAGAAAAAATTGAAGAGGAAGTTCCTGAGCAAAGAAATAATCTGAGTTTCATCAAATCAATGGTAATTGGTCCCCATAAAAGAATCAGTTTGGAATACAACTTGGCAATAAAAAAAAGCGGGATCCACCCTGTTCAAGGCCATCATGACCCGTTATTTTTATTACCCTGTTCAGTGAGAATTATAGAATAATAATAAAAAAGATTTATCTTTGCGCCAGAAATTATGACAATACAAAGAGCACATATCAATGCAGAACTATGCGAAAACCCTTTTGTAAAGGGGATATTTGGATATGATGAGATGATATGGAATGAGGCGAAATGTGCTGACTTTGGAAATTATTTACAGTAAAACCCGTAAAAATTTAATCAAAATACTGCAGGAACGCCTCGATTTTTCGAGGCGTTTTTTGTTTTTTAGGTCAGAAATTATTTAGAATGAAAAAAAATAACCATAAACATGAAAAATTTTTAATACACAATGAAACTTTAATACGATAAAATAGAGTGATAGACAACCCGGTGAGAGACAGTCATTTAGGTAATTAAGATATCCGTAAAATAGTACGGACAAAAACCTTATGTGCTAAAATTTATCGTAATATACTGGTTTTCAATAAGTTGATTTAAAAATTTATTTGTGAGTTTCAAAAATTCATATTTACTTTGCAACCGAAAATTGAAAGCAACAGGTTTTCAGGATTCACAAAAAATAATTTAAAGACAAACAAAAATAAAATGAAACAATTACATAACATATTCAATCCATATTCAATCCTATTCGGACAGCAGCCGGCAGGAAGTCTATGTATGATAGATGGTGAAATTGTGGATAAAAGGTGCTTATATACGTGGGTCAGCGAATGATCGTTTACGTAAAATTTATATAAAGCGCCTCCCGAAAAGAGGCGCTTTTTTTATGGTTTCTTTCGCTGAGTTGGTAAAGTGTCAGTCAATGAAAGAACAGGAGTCGGGATGCGAAGCATTTGTGAATACCGCTGATCACAATAATGAATAGTGAACGGCCCTGAAGATACCATAAGTATACAATCTCATAGCTCAAATGGTTAGAGCACCGGTCTTTTAAACCGGGGGTTGAAAGTTCAAATCTTTCTGGGATTACCATTGGTTCTGTGGCTCAACTGGATAGCGCATGGGTTTCTAAACCAAGGGTTAGAGGTTCGGGCCAGATCGAATCACAAAAATAAAGGTCTATTGAGGTAATGGCTAACCTGCCCGACTGTCTCTTGGGCACTGCGAGTTCGATTCTCGCATAGACCGCAAAGATTCATGGAGAAATTGAGTTCCGGCTGTCTCCCGGAAAAGAATTTTGAAGTGAATCTGTCAACTGGAAAGATAACGGTGGTTGTCTAAAGTGAACAATCTTGCTTTCCAGACGATTAGTTCCATTAACATAATGGTGAGTGCATTCGGCTTTCTACCGAACGACAAGGGTTCGACTCCCTTATGGAATACAAAAGGTTTCGTAGCTCAAGTGGCTAGAGTGTCGGTTTCATAAGCCGAAGGTTGAAGGTTCGAGTCCTTCCGAAACTACAAAAGATTTTGTAGCTCAATGGCAGAGCGCCGGTCTGTTAAACCGGAAGTTGAAAGTTCGAATCTTTCCGGAATCGCAGATAACTAATTGTTAATTGTTTCAGGAGAAAAAGTAAAAGTTTGTCAAGAGCAGAAGATCTTTACGCCAAACACGAAAATACAGACAGGCTTTTCTTCTCTCCCGATTAATTAAAAATTAAAGAATATCATTTATAAATTTTTAGGTAAAAATAAGTTTGTTGAGCGCAGAAGTTCTTATATCAAACGATTTTAGACAGACTTTATTTTTTAATCTGATGGTTCGCCGAAGTGGAAGAGTCGGGGCGGTCTGCAAAACCGCTGTGTAAACTGAGTGGGTTTGAATCCCATAACCATCTCAAATAACTAAAATGAGATTAGTTCAGGAGGAAAAATATAAGCTTGTCGGGCACAGAAGTTCTTATATCAAACAAAAAAATTAAGACAAGCTTTTATTAACTCCGATGAGAAAGAATAGTGGAGAAATTAGTTATTAATCATTGCAGATTACTCATAAAAAAAGGAAGTACGCCAACGTTGGAGTGTTGGGGCAGACTGACATGAGGAACGAAGTGAACGATTCCTTAAAAAAAATGAAAAACACAGCGTAAAATCTGTTGCTTCATTGCTGAGCAGGTTCGAATCCTGCTACTTCCACTAACCGCTGATAATGTAACGGCAGCATGCAGGAACTGTACTCTTGTTGTCCGGGTTCGATTCCCGGTCAGTTGGTTTTATTGCTCTATTCGTCTAATGGTAAGGACGCCTGCCTTTCGAGCAGAGAATAAGGGTTCGATCCCCTTATAGAGTACTTGATGTGAATAACCGGTCAATACTGAAATGATTTTAATACCATGAAAGTTCAGATTTTAAAAAAAATTGGCCGGTTACCATTCACACAAATGATGAAAAGAGAGAAAAGGACTGTCAGAAGCAGATGATCTTTTAGCCGATACGTCGACAGTCTTTTATTTTTTTAAGCAAAACATAACAGGAAATGAGAAAGGTTTGTCAAGCGCAGATGATCTTTACAAAAACTTACAGGCATAGTTTATAACAGACAGAACTTTCTCAAACCTGGATGACTGGTCAATTCCGGAAACCTATATTCAGGTCGATCACAATAATTGGCTCATAAAAACTGCGGGAATGGTGGAATGGTAGACACTCTTGATTTAGGATCAAGCTGCTGGGGGTTCGAGTCCCTCTTCCCGTACCAAAAAAGAATGAAATATAATGAACAATGAGTAATGACTACAGGGAAATCATAGGCATATTATGTATTACCGGTTACTCATTACCCATCAAACAGGGAAGAGTGGTGTAGCAGGTCTGCACGTTAGTCTGAAAAACTAAAGGGACAGGTTCGATTCCTGTCTGTTCCGCAAAACGTGAATACGTCATAAGAAATTATGGGTACCCACTTATTCAGTTATGCTGATTCGTAGTGTAATTGGTCAGCACACAAGATTTTGATTCTTGTAGTTCAGGTTCGAGTCCTGATGAATCAACAATAGTAATTAAATGTTAAAGGCCTATAGAAACGGCCAATACAGCATTATGAACAATCATGTATCAATTATAAATTAAAGTATGTAGAAAAAATGGAAACGCAACAACAAACATGGCAGAATATGAATGGAAAAATTTTCCAGCACTCTATCACACAGCTGGTAGAAGAAGCCATCATTCGCGAACAGGCCAGTGGACACCGCCTGAAAGTGTGTGTGGGATCAGACTCTCATGTATATGGCGATGCAATCAGCTATGCTACGGCAGTAGTATTTATTCGTGAAGGCAAAGGAGCGTTTACCTTTATCAGAAAAGAAAGAGAAATACAGAGCATTAGCATCAAAGAACGTATGCTGAATGAGGTCAACAAATCTGTTGAAATCGCATACATGATCTGTTCTGTGTTGGATACGTATGGTGTTGAAATGGAGGTACACGCAGACATTAATACCGATCCGGATTTTAAATCCAATGTAGCATTAAAAGATGCTATGGGGTATATCCTGGGAATGGGGTATGTATTTAAAGCAAAACCTTTCGCATTTGCAAGTTCCAATTGTGCAGATATGATGGTGTAGCCCAGCTGGAAGACGAAGGCTGGAAGCAGAACGCCCTGCCAACAAAAAAATAAGGAAATGAAAAAGACAAAAAGACTGTTATTTCTGGATGATGTAAGATTTCCTGTTGAAGCATATCATTATACCCGGCAGGATTTTTTCCTCAGAGGTGACTGGCACATCGTTCAGAACTACGACCAGTTTGTCAGCTGGATTCGCAAAAAAGGACTTCCGGAAATGATCTCTTTTGATCATGACCTTGCAGATGAACACGATCCGAAAGCTGATACTCAGGAATGGGTTGAAAAAACCGGATATGAATGCGCCAAGTGGCTGGTGGCGTATTGCCTGGATCAGCATATGGACATTCCGGAGTTTTACTGTCATTCTATGAATCCTGTAGGAAAGAAAAATATCACCAGTCTTTTAAACAATTTTAAAGCTATTAAAAACTAAAAAAATGATTTTCAAAACATATAACACGATAGAAAATGCGTACCAGGACCGGGTGATCGAGCAGATCAGACGGCAGGGGTTTGGAGAAGAAATTTTCATTGTACAGGAAAAAGTACATGGAGCGAATTTTTCTTTTTTTACCGATGGAAAGGAAATCAGAATAGCAAAGAGAACAGCTTTCATCGGAAGTGATGAAAAATTTTTCAATGCCCACGAGATTCTTGAACGGTACAGAAAGAATGTCATTGATGTATTCAATAAAGTGAAAAAGATCTATCGTGATGTTCAAACAGTGGTAATCTACGGAGAACTGTTTGGCGGTGGTTACCATCATCCAGAAGTAGAAGCTGTAAAAGGCGCGGTAAGGGTGCAGAAGGGCATTGAGTATGCGCCTTACAATGAATTTTATGCTTTCGATATCAAGTTAAACGGAATTACTTATCTGGATACGGATGTCATCAATGCAATTTTCGAGAAAACCGGATTTTTCTATGCTAAAACTTTATTTCAGGGAACTTTGGAGGAAGCATTAAGGTTTCCGAATGTTTTCAACTCTAAAATTCCTGGCTGGCTGGGATTGCCCGAATTGAATACTATGTGTGAAGGTACTATTATAAGGACCTTGAAGACAAGATACTTTGGCAATGGAGCCAGAGTTATCCTGAAAAATAAGAATGAAAAATGGATCGAGAAATCGAAAATGGTGAAAAAACAGCATACCTCTGTTCACCAGCATATTCATTTTAGTGATAAAGCTCAGTCTATTCTGGAAGAAATACAAAAGTATGTGACGGAAAACAGGTTGCATAATGTTATGGGTAAGATTGGTGAATTTGAACCCGGAATCATTGGTCGCGTAACTAGCTTTTTCGCACAGGATATTTTAGAGGATTTTGGAAAAGACTTTCCAGAAGCTTTTACCACTATTGAAAAAGAGGAGCAGAAAAGGATTAACAAAAAATTGAATGAGATGGTCATTAAGTGTATTGAAAAAGAATTGAAGACCGTTAACGTGTAGTTTCGGTATTTTTTTACCGGAACTTTTTTAATGCTCCAGCAAAATTCTGTTTGTGATGTACAACCGGAAACAGTAAAAAATAACAAGCTGAAATACTAAGCCGGCAACCGGAGATCTGATCATATTGATTATTCTCTGCTTTCCACAGGTCTTTTGGCTAATAAACAATTTAAATAAATGAAAACAACAGATAATATATTAATTATAGATCTTGAATCAACATGCTGGGAAAACCGGCCGCCGAGAGGTCAGGAGAGTGAGATCATCGAGATCGGAGTATGCATCATGAATGCAGCATCCGGCCGGATCTCCAAAAACGAGGGAATCCTTATAAAACCCAGGCATTCAAAGGTGAGTCCCTTTTGCACAGAGCTTACAACTCTTACCCAAAATATGCTCGATCATGAAGGAATAATGCTTGACGATGCATTTGACATCCTGAGGGCAGAATATGACTCTGAAGAACTGACCTGGGCTAGTTATGGAAATTATGACCTCAATATGCTCCAGAACCAGGCCAGAAGGTTTTATCTGGATTATCCCCTTACTGATAACCATATCAATGTAAAGACCCTGTTTGGGCAGACGCATCCTTCTATAAGAAAAAGTGTAGGAATGCAGAGGGCTTTGGGAGAGCTCGGCCTGCCATTGGAAGGCACCCACCACCGGGGAGTAGATGATGCAAAAAATATAGCCAAAATATTACATTGGTGTCTAAAGAATAACTAAAAGTAAACAAAGATGAAGCTTCCTTTTTTAAGGAAGTTTTTTCGTATATAAAGAGGTGCCTTCAGGATCATACAGGGCGGCTCAAACGTAGTGATTTTTCATGATTATTTTCTTAGTATCATATATATCACTGATTAATGATTTAAACTTGTTTAAGTGAGGTATGTTATACAGCCCCCTGTATTAACTTAATTTTTTGTTAAAAAACTCACTTTTTAGGGATAATTGAGTGTCTGTGAATCAATTTTTGTTATTTTAGCTGGCAAGAATGAATATATGCTTATTGAGGAGGAGTTTAAGGCAATATACTTAGATGATAAAATAAGGGAAATTGTTCCTTTTCTTAAGAAGCTTACACCTAGAGATAAAAAAGAAGTTGCTGCTGTTTTAAAGAAAACAATCAATAAAGAATGGGGGCATAATACTATCTCTGTGTTAGCTGCTTTTGCCTGTTGTAAAACCAGAAATGAATACGAAAAACGGAGTCCCGGGTATTACGCTATGCCGGAGGGGTTTATTGATGAATGGTATGTCCCTTCATGGCTGGAGGAATGTATCTTATCTCTGAGAGAATTTGATGATGTGAAGGTATGGGAATGGGTGCTTTTTGCTTATCTGGAGCCTGCTGATCATGAAATTTTGGCACAACAGGAAGAGCTGCTTTTGAGTTTCAGTTCTACTCAGCATTTTTTGAAGATTTTAAATCCTGTCGTTACCCATAACAATTTTGAAACCGAAAACTTTTCGTCTGTGGCTTCCTCTATAGTGAGGTTACGAAAAACTGTTGAACCGGCATCAGCCGCCACCCGAGAGGACTGTTGCTGAAAAAATTGAAAACTGGCAAAACGAAAATAACCTGAAAAAATTATACATCAAATTAATACCAAATGAAAGAAAGACTTTATGAGATCCTTAATGAGGAACAAATACATGAGATCATCCCCTTTCTGAAAAAGCTTACTGCCGAAGAGAGAAAGACCTTAGTGCCGACGATAAAGAAAATGGACCGGGAGATCAGCAAGATCGTCATGACGAAGAACTCCTACCATACGGCTGGATCCGTAGACCAGCATTCTATCATTGATATTGCATCATTTGTTTGTATGGACCAGAAGAACTTTGGTAAAAATTACTGGAGCATTTTCCGCAATATAGAGCAGACCGAACAGATTCTGGAATGGGGCTGCCCGGATTGGTTTTCAGACTTTATCAATGATTCCATCGATGCCGAGTTTACCGCTTTTAATTACCAGGATATTCTGGGATGGACTGCGAAAGGCTATGTACAGCCAAAGCCCGAGCTTCTTGGATACCATCTCAGCAATTATCCTTCTGACCTAGATCATCATCCCGAAACCCTTGCTACCCATTTTTGGTATCTGTGCCAATATCCATCCAAATCGCTTCCGTTCCGCAAAGAATGGTTCCCTCTGGTGCAAAAGCTTATAGCCGAGGAAAAAGTGGAAAGAAAGAGGTTTCTGACTGAATGTCTTTTGGCTTCGAATAGGAATTTTAACAAAAATGTGACCGGTTGGTTTATGGATGCCTTTACCGCATTAAAGCCCACTGAAGAAGAATTGGTAAGCCTGCAGGATGAGTTGCTTGCCGGGCTGGCTTCTGTACAGTCGAAAGCGGTGAATACCATCCTGGCGCATTTGAAAAAAATATTAACAGACCCTGCCTTTAAAAGTGATGAGTTTGCCCATTATCTTCCAAATCTGCTGAGTTCAGAAGTAAAGACAGTGGTCAACTCCAGCCTGACGGTCACAGAAAAAATCTTACAAAAGAAAAAAACTGATCCGGAAATGCTGGGGATGGCTCTGGGAACTGCATTTGTCAGCAAAGATGATGGGATACAGTCTAAGGCAGCAAAAATGATCCTGAAATATATTCCCGTTTCGGAAAATATGACAGAAGCACTTTCTCATTACTCCGATAATATACTCACTACTGTGCGCCCTCTTCTGATAAAATATGTGGAAGACAAAAAGCATGAACTGGAGGCGATCACTTCTGAAAAAATAGCGCTTACGGGCAAAGAAAATGAACTTAAAGAACTCCAAAGCTTTGAAGATCTTATGTTCTTTCTTCCTCTGGCTATAGAGGACCCATACAGCTACCATTGTGATGTTGCACTGAATGGATTTATCCGTTTCGCGGATCAGGCTGATGAGGAATCTGTAAAATTAATAGAGCCTGTATTTCTCAAGGCCTGTAAGACCATCGCTAAATGGGAAGTCCCGTACCTGAATGTCCTGCTGTGCAATCTGATTATCAATTATGGATTGAATCTACTGGAGAAATACCCGGTTCAACTTAAAAATCTTGAAAAAATATACCAAAGGACCTGTGAAGATGAAGCGACCCGAGAAGCTTACTCCAATTATAGCAAAAAGCTGGGGCCCATAGAAAAAGTAGGAGCTGAAGATCCTGTAGCCAAAGCCTTCAGGGAAATCGCAATATATGCGTCCCAAAAAATCAAATCAGGAGATACTACCCCGTTAATGTTTACCATGACCCATGCGCCTTGCTGGATCGCTCCGGTTACTTTGGTGGAAAGATTTGAGATCTATCAAAACAGCAATATAGAACCCCATCATCTGGATGTGCAGCTGGCACTTCAGCGATGTGCATTAGACCATACGGCTGAAGCCCTGAAACTTGTTGAGAAACGATTAAAAGGAGAATATAAAGACTTATTGCTTTTCTTTTTTGGTAAAAATGATAGACCTGAAGGACGTTTTGATCACCCTTCCTGGTGGTTGACTGCAGGGATTACCCGCTCTCCCGAAACTGTTTTTGAAGAGTTTAAAGAGTTAGGGTACAGCAATATTCCCCGGGAATTCTTTTCAGGAGTTTATGGGTGGAAAACCATAGACAGTAAGAAAAACTCATATTATCCTGCAGAGCTGAATATTGTAATTCCAAAATACCACCTTGAAAAAAGAAAAGAACCTTTATTCATGGAGTATATCATTGCCGAGCAGAAAGACCTTTCTGAAATTCCTGCCATGATGTGGTGCTTTCCCAATACGCCTGCCAATACACTGGCAAAAGTAATCAAAGAATGCCTCTTCTATTCGGGAATGGCCGAAGTCTATGAAAGGAATATGGTTCTTAATACGGCACAGGCACTGTATCAGATTAAAAAGCCCCTGGACGAAATGGGATATCTTTTTTTAGGAACAATCTTTCTGGATGGTGATAAAACAATCCGGGGAACCGCTGCCGAGATATGGCTGGAACATACTTCTCATCAGATGATGGATAATGTAAGATTGGGAAGAGTCATAGGTCTGCATGAAAAGCTGGAGTGGGCTCCTATAAAACGATTAACGGATCTTATGCAGCACCACATGCTGAATGTAAGTAAAAATCATAATATCGCCATAGAAGAACTGATCCTGAATATCTTACTTCAGATGGAAAATCCCGTTACCAATTTAAAAAAACTGCTCGAAGTTTATCACGAAGTACTGGCATTAAACCAATCGGAAGCTCATCAGAAAGTGATCGAAAAACTTAACAGCTGGAAAGAAAACTCGAGCCTGAAAAAAATCTGCAATCTTCTCCTAAAAAAATAATTTATGGAAGATACGCTTATATACAACTATTCCAGGGCCTCTTCTTTGGTAAAGAAGGATGCGATGGAAGAACTGTTTCTCGCTAAATACAGTGAGATACAGAAAAACACTGATGTTCCGTGTTTTTTCTGGGGAAATGTCGGACAGCCCTTTATTTTAGCGCGTTGTCTCATTACGCTTTCCAATATTGTGAAGTCAAGCTTTAATCTGTCTCCGTTTCAGATGGCATTGCTAAAGGACCCGGTAGTGACTGCTGGAAATGAAAGACTTCGCTTCGAAGGATTTTCCCATTGTGCGGGAGTATATGCACGGGTGGATGTTTTGCCGGATGGTCTGGATGGAGAATTTCTGGAAAACGGAACCACAAACGTAGATTTTAACCAGCCTATGATCACGGCTTTAGGAAGTATCCGACCTAATGAAAAAATTATGCTTTCCGTTGGTGAGAAAGAAGTAGGATTGCACAAGGAAAGTGAAAGAGTAGTGGAACGGAAAGTTCCTTTGCCCCTGAAATGGATCAAAGGGCTGGGAACCGTCCAGGTGTATCTTTCAGAATCAGAAAAGCAGCATACCTTTAATAAAATTCAAACACAACAGCTTTTCAGGGGAATGCCGAAAGGAGTGGTAAAATCAGACTACTATCTGATCGTACGGGGTAACAAACCGATGTTTTCGCCGGTAAAATCAGGGGATGCCGTTTGTATTGGTGGGTTGCACAGGTTGCGTCTGTTGGAGCCATTATTACCGTATATAGACTATATGCAGGTTTTTCCGCATCCTGCAATGCAGTCTACCACCTGGCAGCTGTATATGGGCAATATAAGGTTCTGTTTTTCTTTATCCAGAGAAAGCTGGCGGGGCTTCTCAGGAGAAGGCGCTGTACTGGAAAACCTTATAGAGGATGTTTCTGATGAGTGGATTGATGCACTGGATAAATACGCTTATGCCAATCAGTCATTTAATGCTGCTATGCTGGCGCTGGATGAGAATATCAGCCTCAAAAAAACAGAGAATCTTACCGGAAGGCTTGCGGCTGTGGGTCTGCTGGGATATGACCTGGATGATCATGGTTTTTTCTACCGGAGATTACCTTTCAAGCTAGACCGTATCCTTGAGCTCAATCCCCGGATGAAAAATGCTGAAAAGCTGATTGAGACTGGGAAAGTTGAAATTATAAGCAGCAATAGTGACAGAACGGAAGCCCGGGTAGAAGGGACAGGCGTACATCACACAATCATTATCGAAACCGGAAAAGAACGCTGTACCTGCGAGTGGTTCAGTAAATATCAGGGATTGCGGGGACCATGCAAACATGTTTTGGCGGTAAAAAAGATGATTGCCGTTTAACTCACAGAAGGACAGATATTGAGATATACTGTCCTTTTTTTGTTGTGCTATTGCTGCTGCATCCAATCTTCATAGGAAAGTACACCAAGCTCCGGTTTTCCTTCTCCTTCCAGTACTGAAATAAACTCCAGCTGATTGCCGTCCGGGTCGTTAAAGTAAATGGCTAACGCCGGCATCCAGGCAAATACCATCGGCTGAATGGAGCCGTCTTTCAGAAAATTATAGGGAATAAGGTCTTTATTCTTCAGGAATTCCACAGAACGATTTAAAATGTCTTCCTTCGTACTCGTAAATGCAAAATGCCTCGTTTGCAGATTTTCTTTTTGCTCCCATAGCCCCAGCATAAATTCTTTCCCTTTACCGATCCATAAAAAAGCAATCGGTCTCGTTTCGTCCCTGTGGGCAAGTTGTAACCCTAATATTTCTGTATAAAACTGTATCGCATTTTCCAGGTCACTTACTTGTACGTGAGTTTCATATAATCCTTTAATCATAGTTCTTGGTTTAATAGGTACAAAGCTAAAAAATGAATCTGTCAAATGCCATGAATGCTGATCTCTTTGGTAAAAACAAATAATAGAAGATTTTAATGATCAGGCTACAAGAGAACCTTTTATTTTTTTATACGGTCAGTCTACGCAAAAAGATTGCGCTATTATGTCATTACTTTGCTCAATATATTGGAAAAAAGAGGGCTTGACCTTCAGTCCCATTCAAAACAGAACATGTATCAAGCTGTTTTATGGGAATGGATATCCGTATCATATAACCTACATAGAATACAAAGATGAGAGCAGCATTATATAAAATTGAATACGACCTTAAAGAAGGCAGGAAAAAAAAAGCATGTGACCGGCTAAGAAATTTGATCAATACATTCCCGGATGATATTTCTCTCAGAAAAAAACTCGGTCATATCTACTACGATGCAGGGTTTCTGGATGAAGCGGGAAAATTCTGGATATTATGTGAGCCGGAAAATGATGACATGAAAAAATCAGTGGATATTTACAGGCAGTCGCTTAGCAATTCAGGAAATGCTATTTTGAAAGATATTGTTTTCAGAGGCAACAAATATTGGCTTGACAGCCATGCGAAAAACGTAATGAAGGAACTGGAAGACAACAGCCTTAAAATGACCAATCATATTCCCGATTTTAAGCCTAGGAACAGAGAGAAAGAGAGTTATCAGCCCACAAAAGATGATTTTTGGATAGGATTGGGGTTCTATTCCGTCATTGGGCTGGTGATTGTAAGCCTTATTTTAGGAATTTTCAGACTCTTTGAGCTGTTCGTTTCATTATTTTTCGGATAATACTGCATTAAAGTTTGAAAAGTACCGGTGGGCTACTTACCGGTACTTTTCATCGTATTTTCAAGCTCTTCCTCAAACATAGATTTCCATTTGGCGAGCGTAGTTCTGCTTATTTTATATTTTTTAGACATATAACTTGTAGAGTGCTCATGCTTCTTTTGATACTGAAGAAGTTTGAGCATTGTTTTTTTGTCATAAGTCTTAAGTTTTTGATTTTCACGGGACTGTTTAAACAGCTTTTCATTGAACTTAAGAACATCTTCCGTCGTATGAAGTTTCTCCAGAAGCTCTTTGATCTTTGGATCTTCTAACTTTTCCGGATGTTCCAGCCGAAGCATGTCCTGGTAAATTTTTTTGTAATTGGGACGCATATCTATAGAAGGTTAGCCGTTAGTATTATCAGTCTTCTGAAGCCATCTGTGCAGCGTGCTTTTAGGAATAGAGTATTCTTTGATGACGTCGTTCTGGGTCATTTCACCGGAAAGGATTCTTTTCATAATAAAATCTTTGATTTCCTGGGTGTAAATGTTTTTTCTGAAATAAGGAATCTTGTCAGATTTTTGCTGGTTTTTACCCACTGCTGATGGTGGTGCGTACAAAATAAGGTGCGAGCTGTACAGTCTGAAAAAATCATATTCCAGCAATTTGCTCCATCGCAAGAGAAGGTCCGTATCCATTGATGTATTTGTATACATATCTTCCACAGCATCTTCATCGCGATTCAGAAATTTGCATATTCTTTCGATGGTTATTTTGCTTTCGTCAACTCTTTCTTTAATAAATTTTCCTATATGGATTTCTTTATATAACATTTTTGCGGGTATCTTTTGTTTAAAACTCCTGCATAAAAACGGATATCAGGTGTCTATATCATTGTATATTAATTGCCATTGTTTGATGTTGGATGAAAAAAAAATCAAGCAACAGATTACAATGCCGAAGCTTGTAAAGTAGAAATTTTATGAAATTCTAAAAACAGATTGGAGTGTTGAATGCCTTACAGGAACGCTTTCATATTGCTTTAATCGGTTTAGTATATTGCTTATTTTCAATACAGTTCATCATACTCCTTCCCTTATCAAACTTCTCTTTCTGCCATTTTGTGTAAATAATATATCCCCTGTTAAAGTTTCTTTATGCTTTTCTGGGTATGCTAAGCTTTTATTTATAGGATAGCTGACGATGTACCAGTCGCCAATTTTACCTATTCGTTTAATCAGTGCTAAATAATCTGCTTAATTGTTTTCAAATTTAAACAAAAATAAAAAGCAAAAGCACTGGGAAATTTAAAAATACCTCATTATGGGATAATTTTATGTAAAATTAACATATTATATCTTTGAATAAGTGTAATATTTACATTTTGCCAGACAGAAATATTAAAACGGGTTAACAGAAAAATTGTATAACGTTCAGCAAGTTGATACCTTTGTCGTGCAATGAAAAATACTATCAGTTTATTCGATTTTTCGAAAAAAATAAATTATAAAAACGAGCTGTTGGCCGGCTTTACCGTTGCCATGACCATGATTCCGGAATCTCTTTCATTTGCGATTCTGGCAGGGCTTTCTCCGCTTACCGGGCTGTATGCTGCCTTTCTGATGGGGCTGGTAACAGCTGTTTTAGGAGGACGTCCGGGAATGGTTTCTGGAGGTGCCGGTGCCACAGTAGTGGTGTTAATTGCCTTGATACAGTCTCATGGAGTAGAATATCTATTTGCTACAGTGGCTCTTGCCGGAATTCTTCAGATGCTGGTAGGAGTTTTTAAACTGGGAAAATTTGTAAGGCTTATTCCACAGCCGGTTATGTATGGGTTTTTGAATGGGTTGGCCATTATTATCTTTATGGCGCAGGTTGAGCAGTTTAAAATTACAGATCCCAATGGAGCTGTGAATTGGCTGCAGGGAGCGCCTCTATATATTATGGGAGGGCTCACAGCGCTGACCATTGCAGTAGTTTACTTCTTTCCAAAAATCACAAAAGCAGTTCCAGCTTCCCTGGTTGCAATTATTATTGTTTTCGCTGTAGTTCTTGTATTCAGTATTCCTACAAAAACGGTAGCAGATATTGCTCATATCAGCGGAGATCTTCCCCGGTTTCATATTCCGCAGATCCCTTTTTCTCTGGAAACCCTGCAAATCATTTTTCCATATGCTTTGATCATGGCAGGAGTAGGGCTTATTGAATCTCTGCTTACATTATCAATGGTTGATGAAATTACCAATACCAAGGGAAGCGCCAACAAAGAATCTGTTGCCCAGGGGGTCGCGAATATGACCAACGGTTTCTTCGGCGGAATGGGCGGCTGTGCAATGGTGGCTCAGACCTTGGTAAATCTTAATGCCGGTTCCAGAGCCAGGCTATCAGGAATTATCGCATCACTGCTGATTTTAATAATAATTCTTTTTGGAGCACCTGTCATTGAAAAAATTCCTATGGCCGCCTTGGTAGGCGTGATGATGATGGTAGCCATCAGTACGTTCCAGTGGGTGTCTATCAGAATTGCTAATAAAATGCCGAAATCTGACATTTTTGTAGGGGTTACTGTAGCCGTGATTACGGTGGTTTTACACAATCTTGCGCTAGCTGTTCTGGTTGGAGTGATCATTTCAGCTTTGGTTTTTGCATGGGACAATGCGAAGAGAATCCGGGCAAGAAAACATGTAGACGAACACGGGGTGAAACATTATGAAATTTACGGACCCTTATTTTTTGGTTCAGTAACTGCATTTACAGATAAATTTGACCCTGCAAATGATCCTGATCAGGTGGTGGTTGATTTTAAAGAAAGCAGAATTGTGGATATGAGTGCGATAGATGCGTTAGATAAATTATCAAAACGGTATAAGCAACACAATAAAACACTGCATCTGCGCCATCTCAGCGAAGATTGCATAAGAATACTTAAAAATGCCGAAGCGGTAGTTGAAGTGAATATCCAGGAAGACCCTACGTATAAGGTGATGCCCGAAAAATAGCGGAGTAGTCAATAAGTGAATTTTGCTTCGCAAGTGAATAGTGAATTCTTGTACAGTCATCTGCTACATCCGTCGGATGTACAGAATTTCATAAAAATATCTTAAAACAGAGAACTAGGTGATGCATTTATGATAAAAATTTTATCTTTGGGAAGAATAGTAAAGTAAGCTTGCTGATGATTTCAATATTTAAATCTTTTTCAGGAAGCTCAATAAAACTTTTAACTTAAAACCTATTGAAAACAGATATTGACATTCATAACCACTGTCATTTTTCCTTTGACTTGTGGCTCACCTTAATCAAATCTCATCCTGAATTTAAAACAAAAAGAGTTGAGCTGTTCTCTTCATTTTTCAACGTTGACAAGCCGCTCTATGAAGTTGCGAAAACGGTAAAGTATTATGATGATCTTTGTAATACCATCAATGAAGTGACAGGTGGGAATATTGATACTTTTGAGATCTATCTGATGATATTAGGTGCTCTGGATGTAGATGTCAGGTCACTAAACAGAGAGGAGCTTAATAAGTTTTATATTCAAAGTGAAAACCTGTTTTTGGAATACAAGCCTGTTGTGATTTTTGAAGATGTCCACAATTTTTTTGATGAAATTAAAAATCAGGGAAAGACCATTAATATTCTCAGCAATACAGGATTTATCAAAGGAACGACCATGAGAAAATTTCTGGTTCATGAAAATCTTGACCAGTATATCGATTTTCATATTTATTCCGATGAAATCAACTGTTCCAAACCGAATCCCCTTGTTTTTCAGGAAGTAAAAAACAATCTTATAGATCAGGATCTTCCTTTGCACCGGATTCTGCATATTGGAGATAATCCGGTAGCAGATTATCACGGAGCTAAAGCCTTCGGTTTCAATGCTCATTTACTTAAACACTAAATACACATGAATAAAAGATACAGCTTACACCACATTCATTCAGCAGATGAGTTTACATTCTCCCCTGCAGAATACAGCTATTTCAAATATGGCGATAAGTCGTATGCTGAAAAATTTGCCAAAGAATTATTCGAAGGATTTATTGCCGAAAATCAAATACTTTTAGAGACGGATAAAGACATTGTCGTGTTACCCAGTCCTTATATGGCGATTCCTACGGCATCCAATTTTTTATGCTTTTATTTTAAAAAATACCTGGATTTTTACTTGTTTCAGAAAGCAAAAAAATCAAGCATTCTGTCCAAGATCAACCGTAATCATACCTACATTACAGATTATGGGAATCTCAACTTTGAGGATCGTAAGAATCTGATTGCCAACGACACCTATTATATTGATAAAGATTTTTTAAAAGGAAAACTTTGTATTTTTATCGATGATATAAAAATCACGGGAAGCCATGAATATACGGTCAATAAAATCCTTAATGAATACAGTGTGGAGGCAGATTTTATGTTCCTCTATTATGCAGAACTGGTAAATTTTGATCTCGATCCTACCATAGAAAACTTCTTCAATTACTACGCAGTGAAAAATGTGCAGCATATTGCAGAAGTGATGAATAAACCGACTTTTGAGTTCAATACAAGAATTGTAAAATATATTTTAGGCTTAGATTCAAGTAATTTTGACTATCTTACGTCTAATGTAAAAAGAGAGCAGATGGACCTGCTTTTGGAGCTGGCCATCAGCAACAATTATCATTTAATAAAAGAATACGAAAATAACATCAATACTTTAACACAAACGGAATTATATTATGGCTATTAACTTACAAAAAGGACAAAGAGAAAATATTAACGCCCCTAAATTTACTGTAGGTTTAGGATGGGATATCAATAATACTTCTACAGGAACAGCCTTCGACCTTGATGCATCATTATTTTTACTGGGTGAAGATAAAAAACTGGTTTCAGACAATCACTTTATTTTTTATAATAACCTTGAGTCCCCGGATAAATCTGTTATTCACACAGGTGACAATCTTACGGGAGAAGGTGCCGGTGATGATGAACAGATCAAAATTGACCTTACAAAAATTGACAGCGCTATCCAGGAAATCACGGTAGTGGTTACCATTCACGAAGCAGAATCAAGAAAGCAGAACTTTGGGCAGGTAAGAAATTCTTTCATCAGAATTTTCAATACAGACACGAATGAAGAGATCTTAAAGTATGAACTGGATGAAGATTTCTCAATCGAAACCGCTGTAGAATTCGGAAGAATCTATAACAGAAACGGGGAATGGAAATTTGAGGCAGTAGGTGCCGGACAGCGCGACGGTCTTGAAAAATTTGTATCAATTTATCAAAAGTAATCATGGACAATCAGGAAAATCAACCTATAGATCCGCTAGGATCCATAGAACCACTTAAAACTTTTGAACCTGCACCGATGACTCCACCGGGTCAGCCTGTTCAAAATGCTGCACCAGCGGTGCTTGTAGACAGAGAAGGAAATGTTAATCTGACTCAGCTGCAGTCAGAAGAACGTCAGAAATACGAAGTTCTTGCCAACTCTATAGATGAAACCAATCCGGGGTCAATTGTAAATTTCGGAGCAGAGCTTCAGAAAACGTTAACGAACCAGAGTGACAGCTTCTTAGGAAATGTAAGAAGGTCGAATTCCGGAGAAGTGGGAGGGCTTATCAATGATCTTTTGGTAGAGCTTAACTATGTGGACGTAGAAGAACTTAACGGAAATAAAGTTAAAAGTTTTCTAAGCAAATTACCTTTTATGAAAAAGGTGATCACCCAGGTAGAAAACTTATTTGCAAAATATGATAAGATCATCAATAATATTGAGCAGATCTCATATAAAGTGAATGCCGGGATCATTACTTCAACAAAAGATAATGCTGTTCTTCAGACTATTTTTGAAAGCAATGTGAATTCCATTAAGCAGATTGAAGATCTGGTGATTGCCGGAAATATAAGAATGGAAAAGGCAGCCGGAGAGCTTGCTGTGATGGAATCCAATCCACAGACTTATCAGGATTATCAGATTGCCGATAAAAGGGATTTCATTGCCAGACTAGACAGAAGGATGGCTGATCTTAAGGTGGTACGCGTCATCATGATGCAGTCCCTTCCACAGATCAGACTGGTACAGAATAATAACGTTTCTATTGCTGAAAAAGCTCAGACAATTCTCACCACCACGCTTCCGGTTTGGAAAAATCAGCTTTCACTGGCTGTTGCGATGTACAGACAGCAGCAGAATATTGAGATCCAGCAAAAGGTATCTTCTACTACTGAAGCGATTCTTAAAAAGAATGCAGAACGTCTCGGTCAGAATTCTGTGAATGTAGCCCGTGCCAATGAGCAGACCATTGTTTCTGTGGAAACATTGAGAGAAACAACTTCAATGCTTATCAATACCCTGAATGAAGTGAAACAGATTCAGAAGCAGGGAGCAGACAACAGAAGGAAACTGGATCAGGATCTTCAGACACTGGAACACGAGTTGAAAGCTAATGTCAGAGGTTAATTAACAGGGTACCAAGGTGGGGGATGATGCAGCAACCATATTATCACAAAGCCGCAGAAGATTAACAAAGCTTAAGCTTCTGGCTAATTTTTTTGAACATATTGACATAATATCCATTTATATAAAAACTGATATTATCCACAATTTGTTCCAGGAAAATACGGCTCTGGATTATAATAAGCTGGAACTTTTTCACCTTCAGTATACCGACAGCCTCATTGAGCTT
Organism: Chryseobacterium pennipullorum; assembly: GCF_003384725.1. Lineage (GTDB taxonomy): Bacteria > Bacteroidota > Bacteroidia > Flavobacteriales > Weeksellaceae > Chryseobacterium > Chryseobacterium pennipullorum. The sequence goes on along the minus strand of NZ_QNVV01000004.1, from coordinate 76,089 downwards.
CTGACCAAGATTAAAAGACAGAAGGAAAATGATATGCTGGCTGTAATTAATGAGATCGGCATCAACAATAAATATATTTCAGGTTTTGAGGAACGTCGGATAGACAGTTTTCAGACCGACCGCAAAATGTACAGCGGTATATTTTCCCAGCATCTGAAAACATTGTATAAAGATCTTACAGAAGATATTTTTACTGTTAACTGGGAGAATGTACTGTACTTTCATAAAAAATACGCACAGGAGTTTTACAGGACCGATGCAGATGAATCGCTGCTGAAATCCGGTTCTTTTCCAGCCTATCAGTACAGGGATTATTCCATAGAAAGGAAATTGTTGGGAAGACTTAATATCCAGGGTTTTAAAGTGCGTTTTGTCTGTGGTTACCTTATTGGGACCAATGATTATGAGCTGTTTAAAATATTTCAGTCTGATGACTATTTTATTTTCAGTGTGGATGAAAAAAAGCTATATCTTTTCGACAAAGAAACGGATAAGCTGGACATCTCAGAAAATCAGTCGAATCAAACGATCATTATCGATCAGCTGAGAGCCAAAAATGAGCAGCTGGAAAATAGTATGAACGAAAGAAAGCGTGCGCTACCGGCAGAAGTGGAAGGCGTTTTAAAAGACTACATCAGAAACCTGGAGAATATGGATATGATGAGCAAGATATTTGATTTTGACGAAGAGACAAATATTCTGCGGGCAATGCTTAATTTGAATTTGAACAATAACTAAAAGAAATTTGAGGAGCAAAAAAGACCATTAAAATATGGGGAGCAAAATAATACGGATCGTATGCGCTTTATCCACCTTATGGGCTTCTTTTGCTAATCGTAAATAACAACTAAACTTAAAAAGATGGCTATCAACTTACAGAAAGGTCAGAGAATCAACCTTAAAAAAGAAAACGGGGCTGAGCTTTCCCAGGCATGTGTGGGAATCAATTGGGGAGCAATTGAAAAGAAAGGTTTTTTTGGAACTAAAAAAGAAGCAGTGGACTTAGATGGAAGCTGTATTTTATATGACTCCAACAAAAATGTTACTGAAGTGATCTATTTTGGAAATCTTAAATCAAGAAACGGATCCGTAAGACACAGTGGGGATGACCTTACAGGCGATGTAGATGGAGATGATGGTTTGGATAACGAGGTAATCACTGTCGATTTCAGCCAATTGGAACCGAACGTGGAGCATGTTGCCATGGTATTGAATAGCTACAGAGGACAGGATTTCGGAACTATTCCTTTTGCTTCTATCCGTATCTATGAAGGAACTCCTACGAATGTACGGGAAGTTTTCGCCAAATATGATATAGCCAACGATGCTTCTTTCAAAGGGCATGTTGCTATGGTGATGGGGGTTTTCTATAAGAGAAACGGAGAATGGAAGTTCAATGCAGTCGGGGATCCTACATCAGATAAAAAGCTGGAGCAGACCGTGCAGACCGTTCAGATGAATTATTTATAGAATATATACATCAGAAAATACATAAAATAGCAATATTTGTACCCTGTACATTTATTGCTTTTATCATATAATAACATAACTCAAGTGGAACATCAAAGTATTTTAGATCTGCACCCGGGCTTGGTGTGGGGATTTGCGGTAACAGTCGTTATCATGCTACTCCTGGACTTAGGAGTATTCAATAAAAAAAGTCATGAAGTATCTTCCAAGGAAGCTACCATCTGGTCTATCGTATGGATCTCGCTGTCCATGGTATTCTCCGGAGTCGTGTATTGGGTATTCAATACCGATGGTACTCCCGAGAGCCATGCACTGGCTGTAGAAAAATTTACGCAGTACCAGGCTGCCTATTGGATAGAGAAAGCGCTGTCTGTGGACAACTTATTTGTTTTCATTCTTGTTTTCGGATTTTTCAAGGTTCCGAAATACCTGCATCATAAGGTTCTTTTCTGGGGAATTATCGGTGCCTTAATCTTCAGGGCGATCTTTATCTTCGCAGGAGTAGGACTAATCAACCTGACCTATCTTCCTGAAATGCACATCTTCGGAGAAGCAGTTCAGATCAATGTAGTGATGACCCTTTTCGGATTATTCCTTGTGTATGCAGGAATCAAATCGTGGGGTGACGGTGGTGACGATGATGATGAGGACTACAGCAATACCGCAGGAGCAAGACTGATCAAGAGTTTCTGGAAAGTTTCCGACAACTATGACGGGGATAAGTTCTTTACCATACAGAACGGGATCAAAATGGCAACACCGCTTTTAGTGGTAGTTGGAGTTATTGAATTTACAGACGTTCTTTTTGCAGTAGATTCTATTCCGGCAATCTTTGCGATTTCAAACGATCCGTTTATCCTTTATACCTCCAACATTTTTGCCATTTTAGGATTGAGATCTCTGTATTTCCTGTTGGCCAATTTCATTCACATGTTCAGCAAACTTCCATACGGATTGGCTATTATTCTTTCATTTATTGGAGTTAAAATGCTTATTGCACCGTGGATTCATATTCCCTCCCCAATTTCATTAGGAATTGTCGGTGGAGTATTGGTGATTTCCGTTCTTTTATCCGTTATCTTCCCCGAAAAAGAGGAGGATGAGAAAGAGAAGCTGGAAGACTAGAACGTTGTATTATACTATATAAAAAGCCCCTGAGTATTGATCTCAGGGGCTTTTTTGTCATTGAAAAGGATTATATATTGTTTTGTGCTTTCTGGCATTTAACAATTAAAGTTCAGGGCTTTTACCATGCAGAAGCTTATTGATTTTTCTTCTGGTCTGCAGTGATACTTTATACGCTTCATCTCTAAGTTTCTGTATTTTTCCAACAGGCTGAAAAATAGATTTGCTTTCAAAGGGATTGAAGGAAAGAAGTTCATTATTACAGTCGCGCGGGTCTAATAAAGAGCCTTTGTCTATTTTTATTTCACCCACCTTAATAAACGGAGAATTTTTCCATTCTTTATTCAATGTATTGATGGGCTGATCTTTGAGATCATAGCAGATCTGAATCAGAACATTAGCGGTAAAATCATGTGCGAGAAAATAAGTATGTAAAGCTTCCTGTACCTTTTGTTTCTTCCCTGTATTTTTATCTGTCCCCTGTGGAGTGAGCTTTATTTTGATCATGTAATCTCCAAGCCGATATGCTCCTACTGAATGATAATCAAAAGACAGAATAAAATCATTTCTTTTGCTGATCAGCTTCAGGACGTTTTTCATGAAAGAACCATTTAAAATAGAAGGGACGGTTTTGAGGAGTTGTGTACATAAGGATGGCAAGCTGCTCCATTTCTTTATATAGAACTTATTGACGGCAGTGAAAAGTTGTAAAAAAGTGGAAACGGAATTCAGGGGGAATAATGGAAAATTGACCAATGGATAATTGGCGAGAAGTCCTCCGTTATCATCTCTCACCTGAACTGCGAAGCCATAGGCAGGGATATCTTTCTTCGTATTTCTGATCTTTAGTTCCGCATTGGAAAACCTGATGGTAAGATCAAATTTTTCCTTATCAAAAAATGGACGAAGCGATTCAGGAATGTTTGGATCGATCCAAAATGTTCCTTTTGCTACCGCGTATGTTTTTGCATGTGCATTTCTGGTAGCATAGTTAACGTCACTTATTGAAGAGGATTGTTCAACGAAATCCGCAATGGTTTTCTTATTGATTTCCAGAAGCTTTTTTTCCTCTTCATTAAGCTCGTCGAATTTCTTATTATATCGTAGTGGATTTGGCATTTAGTTTTTAAATCCAATTATAACGCCAAGTTTCGAAAACTGTGTTAAGAAAATATTACAAATATCTGAATTTTGAGTAAGGAGGAAGCCAAAAGCAAGATGAATAACCCTGTTGTGAACCTGACTCACTTGTGATAAGGGTTCTATGTTGTTGATTATCAATGGGTGTTAAGTTGGGAATAACAATACAGTGTAAGAGAAGATTGTAGAAAGCTGACTGCGCTGGTGATCTGGCTTTATTTTAGATTTCCATTTTCAAGCTTCTACCTTTCCACTCTAAAAAGCACTATCTTTGTAAAAAATTATAATATGGGAGTAGCAGATATGTTATTTAAACGTAAAAAAGAGCTGGCAGAAAAGAACCTGAAAGACGGTAAAGAATATATGGTGGAATATGGTAAAAGAGAAAGTGTTGTAGAATTGCCAAGCGGTTTGCAGTACGAAATCATTACCAAAGGTGACGGACCAAAACCGGGACCCAAATCTACCGTGAAGTGCCATTATCATGGAACAACGATTTCCGGTAAAATTTTCGACAGTTCAGTAAAAAGAGGTACCCCAGCTTCTTTCCCTCTCAACAGAGTGATTGCAGGATGGACAGAAGCTCTTCAGCTAATGCCGGTGGGAAGCAAATGGAGATTGATCATCCCTCCTCATCTGGCTTATGGTGATCAGGAGATCAGTAAAGAAATCGGACCTAATTCTACCTTAGTTTTCGAAGTAGAGTTGCTGGATATAAAATAATCCGACTTAAAAATAAATTAAAAATTTACCTGATTTCAGGTAAATTTTTTTATTTGTTTTATATTCGTGTAGGTAAATTGTAAATCGTAGTGAAAGAAATGAGCGAAATATATGTTCTGCAATTGATCCCATGCACAAACCCATAACTGAATGAAAAAACTCTTTTATCTTTTCACTGCTGTCGCCCTCCTGACGTCTTGCGTTTCCAAAAAGAATCAGGCGATCCAGCAGAATATTCTTACCCTTAAAGACAGCTACTGTAAAGCTCCTTTTAAATATAATTATGAAAATAAGCTTCCGTCTTACAATTCGGATTCTATTATAGCAGCCAATAAAGAACTGAAAGAATTGTTTTCGGATCAGAGTATTCTTATCCTGAATGCCCTGGATAATCTGGATGAGGTACATGAGATTATGGATCTGAAAAAAGACTCTTCCTTAGCTTCCCAGGTTAAGGTTTTACAGCTGAAGACCAAAATAAACAGTAAGATTACCATTGCCCTTACCGAATTGGATGCCGTAGCTGCAGAATTTGACTGTGAAGGAGAAAGAGTGGCACAGATTGGCAATTATGTAGATAACCTGAACTCCTCAAGAAATAATAAGCTGATTTTATACTCCATCATTGCAGGGGCTGCAGCTTCTATCGCCGGAGGTATTGTAAAGGACGAAGGCTGGAGTAATGCTATCGATATCAGTGGTGGGGTACTTGGAGCAGGATTTGGTCTGGCAACCCTTAACCCTAAGGGCAAAAAAGTTGAATTTATTCATCAGAGAAACCTGTTGCGGGATATCTGGAGAGAAAAACTGGAATCACCGAATTTTCCACCTTTCATCTGGTATATGTATACAGAGAAAAAATTTTCGAACCGGGAAGAGCGTTCCATTATCGGTAATATGAAAGAAAGATGGCTTCATTATCAGTTTGATGATAATAAAACTGCGGCTGATCAGTCTGTAATATTCAGTGACGGAGGCTACTACCGGGCAGATGACCTTCACAACAGGGCAGCGATGCTCAACCAGATGCAGTCGGCAACAAGAACCATTAACCAGAATATCAATTATTTACTGTTGGATCTGGATAAATTAATTCTTTAAGAAAAAATTAACTGTAATAAAATTTGTTACATTAAAATAATTGTCTATCTTTGCCATGTAATTACAATGAATAATACAAGATTTGCTACGGCAGTACATATAATGACATTATTGGCTAAAAGCCCTCAGGAGTGGCTTACTTCTGAATGGATGGCCGGTAGTATCAATGTAAATCCAGTGATTGTGAGGAAAGAGCTGAGCGTATTAAGATCAGCAGGCCTCATCACGAGCAGACAGGGAAAAGAAGGGGGAAGCCAGCTTGCAAAAAATGCAGAGGAAATTACCATTTCCCAGATCTATAAAGCTGTTAAGAATACAGAAGTATTAGGAAAGAAGAACCAGAATCCTAATCCGGCATGCAGTGTAGGGAAGGAGATCAACAATCATTTAAATACATTATTTGAAGAAACAGACCAATTGGTCGTTAAGTTTTTAGGAAACAAATCATTGAAGAAATTCACTGACCAGTTTGAATAATTTTTTTTGACTATAAATGTAACAAAATTTATTACAATTTAATTTAAAATATAACATTATGAAAAAAGTAGCAGTAATCGGTGCAACCGGATTTGTAGGAACACACGTAGTATCAGAATTGGCCAACAGAGGATATGCCGTAGAAGCATTGGTAAGAGATGCTTCCAAAGTTAAAACACAGGAACATGTAACCGCAAAAAGCATTGATGTAAACAATGTAGAGGCTTTGGCAGAAGCTTTAAAAGGAAGCGATGCTGTAATCAGTACGTTCAATGCCGGATGGACGAATCCCAATCTTTACAACGATTTTCTAAACGGTTCGCAAAATATTGAAAAAGCAGTAGAACAATCAGGCGTCAAAAGACTGATCGTCGTAGGTGGAGCGGGAAGTTTGTACACACCGGATGATGTTCAGATTGTAGATACACCTGACTTTCCTGATGCTTATAAACCGGGAGCAACCGCAGCAAGAGATTATTTAAACAAGATCAAAGAAAATAATACACTGGATTGGACCTTCTTTAGCCCGGCGGTTGAGATGAATCAGGCCAACGTAGGGGAAAGAACAGGAAAGTACAGAACCTCTTTGGAAACGCCTGTATTTGATGAAAACGGAAGAAGCCGTCTTTCAGTAGAAGATGTAGCGGTAGCTTTAGTAGACGAGTTGGAACAGAACAACCATATCCGTGAACGTTTTACCGCAGCTTACTAACTAAAAAAAATCAAAGATGTTTAAAAAGAAATTATTATCACTGATCGTGCTGTTGGGTTCTGTAAGTATTGTATGGGCCGGAAATCTGAAAATAAAAGTGTACAATCCGGGGCCAAAGGCGATCTTTCCTATTACATCTACCATTATTTATGGAGATAAGGATGCCATACTTATTGATGCACAGTTTCAGAAACAATATGCGGAACAGCTGGTAAAAGAAATAAAAGCTACCGGAAAAAACCTGAAGACCGTTTTTATCTCCCACAGTGATCCGGATTTCTATTTCGGACTGGATGTGATCAGGAAGGCTTTTCCTGATGTAAAAATCATTTCGACAGCGCAGACTGCGTTTCTGATCTCCGCTTCAAAAGATGATAAGCTTTCAGTATGGAAGCCGCAGCTTAAAGATGATGCACCTTCAGAGATCATTATTCCGGAAGCGGTAACCCGGATTCCTGATCTTGAAGGAAACACCATAGACCTTAAACAGAATCCCGAAGATCCTGCCCACAGCTTCATTTGGATTCCCTCATTAAAAACAGTCGCAGGAGGAATCTCTGTTTCAACAGGATCTCATATCTGGCTGGCAGATACTCAGAATCTAAAAGCCATTGACCAATGGATTGGGCAGATAGAGGTGATGAAATCTCTGAAACCTGAGCAGGTAATTCCTTCTCATTTTGCAAAACAATCCTGGTCACCTCAATCTCTTGACTTTGTAAAGAATTATCTGGAAAATTATAAAACCGCAGTAACAGAGTATAAGACCGCTTCCGCTATTGTTGACTTTATGGTTAAGAAATATCCTGATCTTCCGGGGAAAGAGGAACTGGAAATGGGAGCCAAAGTGTTTCTGGGAGAAATAGACTGGGATCTGAAGTCACCGTACCCTGCCATCGGCAGGAAGGTTGAAGTCGATTTTGGAACGGTAAAATTTCTGTTGGATTTTAAAGATAACAAAACAATGACGTTCACAGGAACAGCGGGAAGTTCAAAAAGCAGTACAGATACTGTAAACTATACTGCGGTGGAAGTGGCTAAAAATGTTTTTATGGTTTATTGGCATGAGCCTCATCTGGGCTTTAATGTTACCCACATTCAGGATTACAATAAGAATATTGTGTATTCTAATATTGCCAGCCCTGATGGTACATTTACACATCCTAAAGGAGCCTTTAAGATTTTAAAATAATATTTTTTTAAACTCTCGCAGATTTTAAGGATTACGCAGATTTTTTAATCTGATAATATAGCAAAAACGGCTGCCAAAAGGCAGCCGTTTTTATCATAAGAAATTACCATCAAGTATTTTCAAAGTTTCATCGAATCAGCTTGCTGATTTTTATTAGCCGCTTTATCTGAAATAATAATCTTAAAACTTTGCTTTCGAAAAATCTGTATACTCAGCTTTATCAGTGTGAGAATAAAATTATATCACATCTATATTTGAGAGTTAAAAAAAAGCTGTATCCATTGGAGACAGCTTTCTATTTTATAGATTCATAAACAGTTTCGGATTTACCGGTGTATTGTTTTTATGTACTTCATAATGAAGATGAGGCCCTGTGGAACGGCCGGAATTTCCGGATTTGGCAATCACCTGGCCGACCTTTACTTTATCATTCACTTTAGAAATAAGTTGTGATAAATGCCCATAGAGCGTGGCTAAACCATTTCCATGAGAAACGATGACACAGTTTCCATATCCTCCCTTCTGTCCGGAGAAAATGACGGTTCCTGCAGCGGCAGCCCTTACATCCGAGCCAAAAGCAACAGCAATATCCAATCCTTTATGGAACTGCATCTGATCTGCTTCTGCAGGCGGATTGTTTCTCTCCGCAGGCACATTTGAGGAAGTTGCCTTGCCAGCTGTTTTTGCAGTTGCAGAAGCAGGAGCCGAAGCTACAGGAGCTGATTTCGGAGTCACCATGACTTTTACTTCTCTTTTGTTTCCATAGCTGTCGGTAAGCTCAACGATTTTTTCAACAGGCTCAGCTTTAACTTCAGGTTTAGGAGCAGCTGGTGCAGCAGCAGCCGTAGATGCTGAATAGGCATTGGACTTTACTGAAGCATACACTGTTTTGAATGGAATAGGGTTTTTCCTTACCCCGAAATTAGACGAAATATAGCCATCTGTAGGCATGCCTAATGGGACCTCCATCAGTTTTTTCTGAAGATCCACTAAATATTGACTATAACGATTGGCTTGTTTGGAAAGGTAAATAGAATTCGAAATGCTGTCCTGGTCCAGCATCATCAGCTTTTCATTGGTAATATCCTTGGACTTCAGGAAGGAATTCAGCTGACCTACGGTCTGATCTACTAATGTCAGATCTGTTTTCATTTTTAAGTAATCCACACTGTCTTTTTCAGTGTTTATTTTTACAAGATTCACTGCATACATTTTATCATCCCTTTCGGAGAATAGCTTGGCAATGAAGACGCCTTGTGCAAAAACTACTGATAAAAGTCCTCCCAGGAGAATGTTTACGTTCTTCTTGCTGCTTAGAAATTTTTTCATATTTCTTCTCTTAGTATTTTAAAACGGTTTCATGACTGCAAATTTAATTAAAAATAAACTTTGTGAGTTATTCTTAATGAAAAATCAGTTTTTTCTGTATCTAACGTCGAATTAGCTATTTAATTGTGCAGGTAAACTGTTTTTTTCAGAAAACAGTTTTTGTCACGCTTTCCGTGTCCTGTTACATCTATGTTTAATATATTTGCAGTTCACATTCCAATCATGGCTAAAAAAAAAATTATTTCAGAAACATCAAATCCGAAAAAAAATAAAAAGGATTTATCTGTAGGCGTAGTGGGAAGCGGAAGTTTTGCAACCGCTATTGTTAAAATGCTTGTTGAAAACTGCAAAGTAGTTCACTGGTGTGTACGAAGCGAATTTGTAAAAGGAGCTATTGAGCTTCGCGGGCATAACCCTACCTATCTCACCGCCGCCCATTTTAATCTGAAGAGTTTAAAGCTGACAACAGATATCAATGAATTGGTTTCTGCCTGTGATGTTGTTGTTCTGGCCACTCCATCCATATATTTATCTGATACACTGGATAAAATGACCTGTGAATATTCAGATAAGATCTTTATCTCCGCCATTAAAGGGATCATCCCTAAAGTGAACGATGTGGTTGCCCACTATCTCCGCGATGAATTTAAAATCGGTTTCAGAAATCAGGCGGTTATTGCAGGGCCCTGTCATGCCGAAGAAGTTGCTATGGAAAGGCTTTCTTATCTTACCATTGCTACTGTAGAAGATGAAACAGCTGAAAAGCTGGAGGGTATCTTCAGTTCAGATTTTATTAAAGTGCAAACCAGTAAAGATATTCTGGGAAATGAATACAGTGCGATCCTAAAGAATATTTTTGCGATCGGAGCAGGAATAGCCAGTGGATTGGGATATGGAGACAATTTTACAGCAGTATTTGTGTCCAATGCGATTCGTGAAATGGAAACCTTCCTGGAGGCCATTTATGAAGCACCGCGAGATGTGAATGAGAGTGCTTACCTCGGCGACCTTCTGGTAACAGCCTATTCTCTTTTCTCAAGAAACAGAAACCTTGGAAACCTTATCGGAAAAGGATATACCGTAAAATCTGCTATCCAGTCGATGAATATGGTTGCCGAAGGGTATTATGCTGCTGACTCTATCTACAAAACAGCACAACAGAAAAACCTGAAACTACCGATTATTGACACGGTGTATGCCATCCTTTATGAAGGTAAAAACGCTGAAAAACAATTTAAAAAGCTGACCGCCAAATTGAATTAAAGAAAAAACGGAGGCTGTATAAACCTCCGCTTTCAAATACCTAAGCTCAAGCTCACGCTTGGTTTTTTTTATTGGCTCATTTTCGTAATCACCAGTGCAAACGATGATCGTATCATAAGATTACTGGCGGTGAATCCATTGCCATTATCAAATTCAAACCGTTGACGAATTGCTGTCGGGGCCGCCAGAGTTAGAAAGAAAGTACCCTGAAAGAAGGTGAAAGAGCTCGAAAGCTCACACATTCTGATCATTTCCGTAATATTTGTACTGGTAGAAGCATTCACCAAAGCAGAGCGGGTACAGGTGAAATTCTGTCCCAAATATTGGGTATTGGCCGGCCCAGAATTGTTATTGGCGTTGTTGCTGTCTACAGAATATCTTATAATATATTTTCCTGCAGGTAGATTAATGGTCGCATTATTAGCCGCCAGGGAAGCACCCGTAATCTTATTGGAAGCTACACTAAGATTTCCGGTCAGGTTGTTGGTAGACCCTTGAGGAATCAATATCCCCGGATTAATGATCAGCGTCATCGACTGAGGTTCTGATCCCGCAAGAATCGTTCGCTGCCACTGATTTCTGATCCAGGTGTAATATCCTGTCGGATACGTGGAAGTTCCCCCTTTATTGTAAATCATCAGACCATCTGCCGGGTTGGCTACAGGGGTCGAAGTACTGTTCAGAACAGTGAGATCATACTGGGGAAACAAAACCCCTTTGTTGGATGAATTAATATCAAGTACACTGCTGGCATGGGGTGTGTTGGTATTGATTCCAACTTGTGCGTAAGCAGATGTGCTAAAAAACATAACAGCTGTACAAAGACTATAAATGTATTTTTTCATTTTTTTTCTATTATTGGTTAAGGGCAGATCTCTGAATATCCAATTTAGCGTTGGTGATAATAATTTCACCATTATTAGGCGTGGTACCTCCTGCACCCGACTGGTAAGTACCTCCTGCATCGTGCGCGATGGATGGTAACAGTGTAATCGGAGTTGCAGAAGTGGTAACAAATGAAAAACTCATATTAAGAGTGTGTGTTTTATTACTGGCAATGGATTGTGCATTGATGCTTATCGTTTTACCATATTGTGTACCGCTTACGGGATCTATCAATCTTACAAGATATTGGTGCAGATGAACAGGCGTTCCCCCGATTCCTGCGGTCGTGCTCTCCAGTGCTGTTCTTATGCTCAGGCACATATTAACCAGATAACCGCTGTTTCCGGGAAGGGTGATAAGACCGTTGGCAGTATTGTAGGATGCACCAATGTCGTTGGAGATCAACGTAAATGCTGCATCGTTAAAATTCTTATACGTACCGTTGGCAGAGCCCCCCAGAATAGTATAGTCAGTTGGCCGCTGAAGGATCATGTAACTGACAAGGTTATAAGTGTCCGAAAGCTGATTCCATTTGTTATTTTTCCACAGATAAAGCCCTGGACTTATCGTATTTCCCTTATTGTATACCACCAGTCCTTCAGCTGGATTGCTTACTGGGAGGGTGGTGTTCGTAAGGCTTACAAGATCCACTCTGGGCAACAGTACCCCTTTATTGGTGGACTCTGAGACATCTAATACCGCAGAGCTGCTTACGGTAGTTTTCCCGATAGCAACTTGTGCACATATCATCTGAGCGATGCTTAAAAATAGCAGCATATAATTTCTTTTCATAATGTTTTTTTAAAGTTTGGATATTTTAATATATGATCCAGTAGGAATGACATTGACAGCGTCATAAAATGTACTGTTCTGCATTCTGCCAAGATTAAGCCTTAATGCTCCATCAATATTAGCATTGGCAGGCACTGTATAATAGTAAGACCATGTGGCTAAATGATTGGTATTGATTTTTGATACGATAGGAATTTCCTTTCTTGAACTGGCTCCTGAAGTAAACAGCCCGCTCGTATTATTATAGGTGTCATTATAGAAATCTATAAAATATCCCATCAGATAATAGCTGCTGCCTGAGAGGGGAGCTGTTCCTCCCTGCCCGGCAGGACTTTCAGGCGGAGAATTTAGATTGAGGTTTACTTCTACAAGATAACTGCCGGCAGGGAGGATCAGCGAATAGCTGGAGGCCTGATTGGATCTTACATTGAATCCGATAATATTGGAAACTCCTGAAATAGAAGGCCGGTTTTTGAGTAAAGGGGCACTTCCTCCCGCTATCGTATTATCAAGAAGCGATAATACGGGCATTTCAAAATCAAGGTAGGCAACTTTCGGAGTGTTTTCTGCATCAGTAACACTCTGCCATTGGCTGGCAGCAGCATTAAAAAAATGCAGCGCTTTGGTATTGCTGTTGGTCCCTCCGTTAAATCCTATAAGACCGTTGGCAGGGGATGATACCGGACTCGTTGTACTGTTGATATTCACAATATTGAGGTTAGGGAACAGAATCCCTTTATTTCCTCCGGAAATAATGACTGAGGGAGCATTGGTATATCCCGCTCCTCCGTTGGTCACGGTAATTCCTGTTACAACCCCATTAGTGATCACAGCTGTAGCCTGAGCTTTTGTTCCACCGCTAATGACAGAACCTCCACCATAAAAATTGACTGTTGGTACCGTAGTATAGCCACTTCCCCCATTGGTAATGCTCACACCGGTGATAGCTCCCCCTGATACCGTGGCTGTTGCAGAAGCAGGGGTTCCTTTGAAATTTTCAATGTGTAGAATCGCACTGGGATCCGGTGTTGTCGTGTTGATCCCTACGTTTCCACTCTGGGCAAAAATAAGAGTGGGCAGGACCATGCTTAGAAAGTTAATAATTCTCATCTTTAGTATATTTATAAAAAAAAATCAATCAATATTGTTTCAATACTTTATTAATTTAAATTGAAAGTTACATAAAAAAACAGCTGTTTTTTTATGTTTAATTGTAGATTTTATTCTATAAATACGTATGTTTTTCAATTTATAGTGACTTTATTTGAATTATCTATAATGTTTTGTCACGTTTTGTTGAAAAAAAATTCTGTTAAGAATGATTGCTGTTACGACATGTGGTGTAGTGATCATATACAGACAGAGATTTGATCTTGTGAAGCGAAAAGAGATTAGTTACTTTGAGGTGAATTATCTCAGCTTAAACTGTGGTACTTTTTTTTACAAAATAGTATTGATTAATCATTTCAATGGAACTTTATTGGTAATTTCCATGGCTTTTCGTTGTTTCATAAAGATGTATTTTTTCATCAAAAATTTACATGTTAAAATCGTTGAACGGCTCTTTCTTTTTAAAACTTTTCCCGAAATTTGAAGTAAAATTTTAAAATTATGTCACAATCGCTTACAAGCAGAACGCCGAAACCCAAATACGACGTTGTACTGATAGGAGGCGGAATCATGAGCGCCACTTTAGCAACGCTGCTGCATGAATTTGATCCGGATCTTGAAATCGCTATCTTCGAAAGACTTGGAAGATTTGCCAAAGAAAGTACAGCAGCATGGAACAACGCCGGAACAGGGCACTCCGCTTTTTGTGAGCTAAACTATACCCCTGAAAAACCGGACGGTTCAATTGATATTACCAAAGCTGAAAGCATCGCTGAACAGTTTGAAATTTCAAAGCAGTTCTGGGCTTACCTGATCACTAAAGGATATATTCAGGAACCAAAAGAATTCATCAATTCTTGCCCGCACATGAGTCTGGTTTTTGGTGAAAGGGATGCAGAATATCTTAAAAAACGCCATGATACCATGGAAAAGTCTGTGCTTTTTTCAGGGATGGAATTCTCTACAGACCATGATAAACTGAGAGAATGGATTCCGCTGGTGATGAGCAAAAGAAATCAGTCCGAAGTAATGGCAGCCACCAAAATGGATATGGGAACAGATGTGAATTTCGGAAGTCTGACCAGAAAAATGGGAAGGCATCTTCTGGAAGATTCTAATGTAGAAGTTTTCCTGTATCACGAAGTAAAAGATGTTGATCCCAGAGCAGACGGAAAGTGGGAAATGAAAGTGAAGGACAGAATTCATAATCACAAACAGGAAGTAGTAGCGGATTTTGTATTTATCGGAGCCGGAGGATATGCTCTTCCTTTGCTGGACAGCTCAGATATCAAAGAAAGTGAAGGCTATGGAGGTTTTCCTGTTTCCGGACAGTGGCTGGTGACCCATAACCAGGAGCTTGTAGAAAAACATCAGGCTAAGGTATACACCCAGGCCACCGTAGATGCCCCGCCAATGTCTGTTCCTCACCTTGACCTTAGAATCATCGATGGTAAAAAAGCTCTTTTATTTGGACCTTTTGCTGGTTTTTCCACAAAATTCCTGAAAGAAGGAAGCTATCTTGATTTGCCTGAAAGCGTCAATACCAAAAACTTAAGATCTTTATTTGGAGCTTGGTGGCATAATATTCCACTGACCAAATATCTTATTCAGCAGGTTGCCATGACCAAATCTCAGAGAATACAGCATTTAAGAGAATTTGTTAAAGATGCCAAAGAAGAAGACTGGGAACTGAAAGTGGCAGGACAAAGAGTCCAGATCATCAAAAAAGACGAAAAAGAAGGTGGTAAGCTGGAATTCGGAACTGAAGTGGTGGTCAATAAAAACGGAACCATTGCTTCTTTGCTGGGTGCCTCACCAGGAGCTTCTACAGCAGTATATGCGATGCTGAATGTTCTGGAGAAGTGCTTCCCGGAAAAACTACATGGAGAATGGAAAGAGAAGCTGCTTGAAATGGTCCCTTCTTATGGGCAGAAACTGGCCGACCACCCAGAGCTTACCCGGGAGATGAGAAGCTATACCAAAGAAAAGCTGGAACTGGAATATTAATATCAAATAATGAGCAGGGGATACTTATCAACAGTATTCACTGCTTATCATATAATTTTTATAAAAATAAGGTGGAAGAAGTAGTTGTAAAGCCGGTCATTGCAAAAGAACTCTTAGAATCTCTTCAGTATAAAGTGCAGGAGGAGAAACAGGTCATTGTGCATTGCTGTTTTCCGGCATCCCCGTTTTTAGGAAATCTGATCAGGATCTGGCATTCCACCTATCTTTTTGACAATCAGTCTGAACATAGAAGCAAATTGATCCACGCAGAAAATATTTCCATTTCTCCGTATTGGACACCTGTCCCTTTTATGCAGGACTTTTGGTTTACCCTGATCTTCTCCGGACTGCCGAAAGACTGTAAAAGCTTTGACCTTAAAGAGGTAATTCCTGAAGAAGGCGGCTTTTTTGTAGAATCCATCAAAAGAAATTCTTCAGATGTGTACCGTGTGAAAATCTCAGAATTCTAAAATATGAAAGTCAGAGAAGAAAAACTGGAACAGATTACCCGGTGGGCAGAAGATAATCCGGACATCCGTGCGGTGCTTCTGACCAGCTCACTGGTAAACCCTTACGCTCCTGTAGATGATTTCAGCGATCTGGATGTGGAGCTCATTTTTGTAAACAGAACCCCCTATGAAGCAGATCACGAATGGCTGAGTCTTTTTGGAGAGCCAATTGCGGTGATTGAGGAGGGTGATGAGGTCTTTGAAGGAAAGCATGCCATGAAGATGGTGCTGTACAGAGATCATGTGAAAGTTGACTTCAAGCTTTACCATGTAACAGAATTTACAGAAGAAGTTAATCAAGAAACTCTTCCGGAAGATTGGGATGTTGGGTACCGGGTGGTAATCGACAAAGATGATCTTACCAGAAATTTAAAAACTCCTACATACCAGGCGGTGATGATACAGCAACCTTCAGAAAAAGAATTCCGACAGGTGCTCAATGATTTCTGGTGGGATACCACCTATGTGGCAAAGTGCCTTAAACGCGGCGATATTTTTTATGCCAAATTTATGTCTGAGAATATTCTCAGAACAGACTATCTTGTTCCTTTGATAGAATGGTATATTGCTGCTGATCATCAATGGGAGAATATAACAACCAACAAGCATGGAAGGCTTTTCAAAAAATACCTGCCTGAAGACCTATGGCGTAAAACTGAAGCCACTTTTTCAGGAAGTCCTATAGATGAGAACTGGAGGGCTCTGTTTGCATTTGCTGATCTTGTTCACGAAGTAGGAACTGTTTTGGCAGAAAAGCTTGATTTTACCTATCCTGATCAACTCGAAAATGATGTACGTACCTATCTTAATGAGGTAAAATCTATTCCGTAATCTATAAAGCAAATTCGTTTTGCCGGATTAAGTTTTCAATACAATATTCTGCAATGGCTGTAATGGTAACAAAAGGATTCACTCCAATGGTTCCGGGGATTAATGATCCATCAAGAACATACAGGTTGTCATGATTTTTTACTTTGCCATAACGATCAGTAGCTTCACCCAATACACAACCGCCCAGCGGATGATAACAGATATCTGCTCCAAAACCATTATTAAAAAGAAAATGGCTTCTTGTACCTCCATTGGCAGTATTCATCTTTCTGACAAAATATTTTGCATTTTCTCTCATTTTCACCGTATTGCTTTCATCCCATTTCAGGGTAAGGATATCACGCGTCTTATCAAAAGCTACCTCTCCTTTTTTCTCCACCCTGTTGATCAATAAATATAAAGCTGTAGCCACATCCATTCCCATGGGTAAAGGAGCGATTTCGGTAAAAAAAGGATGTTCCTTATCTTCCCAGTTGTCCACTCCTCCTACAGGAATCGTCGACTGCTTAGACCCCGTACCTCCGGATAAGGGTTTTACCCAGTTTCTTCCCGTCATAAAATTACCGTTATTCCCCCAGTTTTTACCAACCTTTTCATGAAGAGGAAAACCGTTGACAGCATTGGATCTGAGCAAAAGCTGTAAGGTTCCCATGGTTCCGGCTGCCAGGATAAGTTTTTTGCAAGTAAATGTTTTATCAGCTATGATGTTCCCTGAAGTATCAATATGATGAGCGCTTACGGTATAGGTTTTATCATCATTCAGCTTCATATTTTGTACGTGGTGAAGGTCGAGGATCTCAAGATTTCCGGTTTCCAGGGCTTTTCGGAGGTAAGTTTTGTCCAGACTGTTTTTGCCGTGGTTATTTCCATAAATCACTTCCGTATTCAGCGCTGACCGGGGGACCTCGTTTCTGAATTCCTTTTCCATATACTTGAAATCGTAAACATTCGGTACTCTTATGGTTTTGAATCCAGCCTTATGTGCTTCTTCTTCGCCCACTCTTGTGAATTTGTAATACGGGCATTCCTGTAAAAACTGCTCATCTATGACATTTACTTTTAGCTCCTTTTGTACCAGTGGAAAGTAAAAGCTGTAAAATTGCTCAGCATCAAGATCCGGAAAAACCTCTCTGAAATAACTTTCTTTCGGGGTTACAGCCATACCGCCGTTTACCAGTGAGCCTCCGCCTACACCTCTTCCTACCCAGATATTGATATGGTCAAAATCAAGTCTGTCTAACGTGCCGGTAAATGGGGTTAGAGAAAAAATATTCATAAAAGGAGCAATACTTTTTTTCTTCAGCCACGCAGCACTTTTCCCGGGTTTCAGCAGATTGGAAAAAGGAATTCCTGCTTTTTCCCAGTTAAGTCCCATTTCCAGCATAATTACCTTTTTTCCGGCTTCACATAAGCGCAGGGCAGATACCGCACCTCCATATCCGCTCCCGATGATAAGAACAGGGGCTTCTCTTTTCTCGGTTTGTCGGTTTGCTTTCAGGGCTGCAGCTCGTAGTACATCAGATTGAAGAAAGTAAAAGCCTGAAATTGCCAGTGCACCCGTTTTAATGAATTTTTTTCTATCCATGTTCTTTGATTTTCAAAAAGTATGCTAGATTATTATGAACATATTGTATTTAGAACAGATTATAGTTTTTGTTATATTTTTAACTTTTGATCCCATCAAAAATTCATAGTTTTACTTGTAAATTTAAATTCATGAAAAAATATATCGTTCTTTTTGTACTTCTGCCTTTATGGGGATTTTCACAGAAGATGGTCTCTAAAGAAATAATGGAAGTTAAAAAATTTCAGGAGGAGCTTAATGAAGAATACCTGAATGCAAAAACAACACCTCTTCGCGGAGATAATTTCAAGAATTTTAAAGGCCATCCGTTTTTTCAATATGATCCGAAATACAGAGTTATTGCGAGATTAGTGAAAACAAAAAATGCACAACCTTTTGAGCTGCCTACCTCTTCGGGCAAAACAAAATCCTACAGGGAATATGGAAAAGCAACTTTCAGTCTCAATGATAAACCTTATACGGTAGTTTTGTATCAAAGCCTGGATCTCATCAAACAAGAAAAGTACAAAGACTATCTTTTTCTGCCATTCAGGGATGCCACCAATGAAAAAGAAACCTATGGTGGTGGAAAATATATGGACCTGAAAATTCCTGAAGGAGATTCCATTGTTCTGGATTTTAACCAGTCTTATCATCCCTTTTGTGCATATAACGCCTATGATTACAACTGTCCGATTGTCCCGGAAGAGAATAAGCTTCCGGTAGAGATCCGTGCAGGGGTGATGTACGAAGATATTTATCACCACTGATTATGATAAGCTTACAATTTTTTCAACCACAGGACTTTCCTGGAGTTAATTATATGTTGAACAATGATCAGAAGCGCTTCACTGCTACTGCCGGGCAGGCCTTAGAAAATATTAAAAAAAGAGAGACACAAAATGCTTTTCCGGTGACGATCATGGAAGGTGACCGGCCCGCTGGATTTTTTGTTCTGGATTTTGGAAGTGACAAGCTGGAACTTACCGACAATGAAAATGCCGTTCTGATAAGGTCATTATCCGTAAATCCTGCGATGCAGAGAAAAGGAATTGGAAAAGCCGCCATGATGCAGGTGGACGTTTTTGTAAGGGAGAATTTCATACACTGTGATGAAATTGTACTGGCTGTTAATCAGAAAAATGAGTCCGCCTACCATATTTATCTGCAGGCAGGATATTCTTATGAGGGAAAAACAAGACTCGGAAGAAGCGGGCCCCAATACCTGATGACCAAAAAACTTTAATAAAATTTTAGAATCTTAAATTCTCTTCTGCTGATTTGTTTCCCTAACTTTGAGTAACATCAAATAACAAGCTATGGAAATATCACTTCAAAATCAGGTCGCTATCGTGACCGGCGCTTCCAGTGGAATAGGTTCCGGAATTGCAAAATCCCTGGCGGCAGCGGGTGCTACCGTTGTTGTCAATCATTCTTCAGCAAGATCTCAGGACGAGGCAAAAGCCGTTTTGAAAGAAATAACCGATGCCGGCGGGAAAGGGATGACCTACCAGTGTGATGTTTCTCAGGAAGATCAGGTGATCAGAATGTTTCAGGAGGTCATCGCGGAGTATCAAACCGTAGATATTCTCATCAACAATGCCGGAATTCAAAAGGATGCGAAATTCACTGAAATGACTCTGGAACAATGGAATGCTGTAATAGGGGTCAATCTGACCGGCCAGTTTCTATGCGCCCGGGAAGCCATTAAAGAATTTCTACGCAGGGGAATCGACCCTTCACGTTCTGTAGCATGTGGGAAAATTATCCATATAAGTTCGGTTCATGAAATTATTCCCTGGGCAGGGCATGCCAATTATGCCGCCAGTAAAGGAGCTATCAGAATGCTGATGCAAAGCCTGGCGCAGGAATATGGAGCCGATAAAATCCGTGTCAATTCTATATGTCCGGGTGCCATTCAGACGCCGATTAACCAAAATGCATGGAGTACACCAGACGCCCTTCAGTCACTTCTTACCCTGATCCCTTATAACAGAATCGGGCAGCCTCAGGATATCGGAAATCTGGCAGTATTTCTTGCCAGTGACCTTGCAGACTATATTTCGGGTACCAGTATTTTTGTCGATGGGGGAATGACAACCTTTGAGAGCTTTTCTACCGGAGGCTAGGCTTTCCGGACTTGAAATTTTGGGGTCCATGATCTAAGATTCAGGTGAAGCTTTATGATCAATCGATCGATGATTCCTTTTTTACAATGTACAAACAATCTTATCTATGTCAGAAAAAGAAAGAATTTCAGATGTTTTATGGAAAAAATGGGGACCTTACGTCAGTAACCGGGAATGGGGGCTCGTACGTGAAGATTACAGTGACAATGGCGACGCATGGAATTATACCAGTCATGATACGGCAGAAGCCAAAACCTACCGTTGGGGTGAGGAAGGGCTGTGTGGAATTTGCGATGATCTTCAGAGGCTGGTGTTTTCTGTTGGTTTTTGGAACAAAAAAGATGCTATGGTAAAGGAACGGTTCTTTGGACTTACCAATGGCCAGGGAAATCACGGTGAAGATGTAAAGGAGTATTTCTATTACATTGATTCCACGCCTACCCATTCCTACATGAAGATGCTTTACAAATATCCTCAAAATGAATTCCCGTATGATGATCTGATCAAAACCAATGCTGAAAGAAGTAAAGATGAGCCGGAATATGAGCTCATCGATACCGGAATTTTTGATAAAAATGAATATTTTGACATCTTTATTGAGTATGCTAAAGAAAGCGAGCAGGATATTTTAGTACGCTTATCCATTGTCAACAAGTCTGAAAAAGAAGCCTCCCTGATCATTCTTCCCACCGTGTGGTTCAGAAATACCTGGAATTGGGGCTATGATGATTATCAGCCCAGCCTGGCTGCTGAAGAAGCAGACCGAATCATAGTGAGCCACAAAGATCTTGACATTAAAAACGTATACGCAAAGCACTCTTCAAAAACTTTGTTTTGTAATAATGAAACCAACAACAGGAGACTTTACCTTTCTGCCAATGAATCGAGATACACAAAAGACGGAATCAACAGTTTTGTCACCACCGGAAATTCGCAATCCGTCAATCCTAAAAATACAGGGACAAAAGCTTCATTTTTTATCGATGAGAATTTCGCTGGCAAAGAAACGAAGACCTTCGAATTCAGAATTTCAGATAAAGAATTGAAAGATCCTTTCGGGGGTTTTGATAATTCTTTTAGCGAAAGGAAAAAAGAAGCAGAGGCATTCTATGCGGACATCCAGCAGGGAATATCATCTGAAGATGAAAAGCTGATCCAGAGGCAGGCATTTGCTGGGATGCTTTGGAACAAAATGTTTTATCACTACAATGTTGAGAAATGGCTGAAAGGGGATCCCGCTGAGGTTCCTCCACCCAAATCTAGGGAAACCATAAGGAATTTCGACTGGAAGCATCTTAATAATGAACATATTATTTCAATGCCGGACAAGTGGGAATACCCTTGGTATGCTACCTGGGATCTGGCATTTCACACCATCAGTTTTTCACTCATCGATCCGGATTTTGCAAAGCACCAGCTGAAGCTTTTTCTGTTTGAATGGTATATGCATCCCAACGGACAGCTTCCGGCCTATGAATGGAATTTCAGTGATGTGAATCCTCCGGTGCACGCATGGGCGGTTTTCAGGGTATTTAAAATTGATGAATATCTCAAAGAAAAACCCGATCTCGGATTCTTAGAAAGTGCCTTTCAGAAACTGTTGATGAATTTTACCTGGTGGGTCAATAAAAAGGATACCAATGGAAACAACATTTTTGAGGGAGGATTTTTGGGTCTTGATAATATCGGGGTCTTCGACAGAAATTCAGTGCTTCCCAACGGCGAGCAGCTGGAGCAGTCTGACGGGACCAGCTGGATGGCGATGTTTGCCCTTAATATGATGCGGATTGCTCTGGAACTGGCCCAATATAATAATGTATATGAGGAAATGGCCATGAAGTTTTTCGAGCATTTTCTTTCCATTGCCCATTCCCTGGATAATATGGGTGATGAAAAATTCAGTCTTTGGGATGAGCAGGATGAATTCTTTTATGATGCTATCGCTTCCAGTGACGGAACTCATATGTATCTGCGGTTAAGGACGATCGTTGGGCTGATTCCCATGTTTGCCGTTGAGGTCATCGATGATGAAATGATCGAAAACCTTCCCAATTTTAAGAAAAGAATGGAGTGGGTACTGAACAATAAACCCGAGCTGGCCGCATTGGTTTCCAGATGGGAGGTTAAAGGTCAGGATTCTAAGCACCTTCTCTCTTTATTGCGTGGCCATCGGTTGAAAAGGCTGCTGAAAAGGATGTTAAACCCTGATGAGTTTTTGAGTGATTACGGAATAAGGGCTCTCTCTAAAGAATATGAACAAAATCCTTATACTCTGAATCTTAATGATATTGATTATTGTGTAAAGTATACTCCCGCAGAAAGTGACAGTGGACTGTTTGGCGGGAACAGCAATTGGCGCGGACCTGTATGGTTTCCCATCAATTTTCTGATCATAGACAGCCTGCAGCGCTTTTTCTTCTATTACAGCCCCGATTTTCTCGTGGAATATCCTACAGGAAGCGGAAACTATTCCAATCTGGATCAGATCGCTGATGCTTTGAATAAAAGACTGGCTAAAATTTTCCTTAAAGATGAACATGGAAAAAGACCGGTCAACGGGCAGTACGAGAGATTTCAGAATGATCCGGATTTTAGAGATTACATTCTGTTCTATGAATATTTTCACGGAGACAATGGACGTGGAGTAGGTGCTTCGCATCAGACAGGATGGACCGGACTCATTGCAAAAATCCTGCAGCCAAGGTTTTCAAAAAAAGAAATGGCTGAATCTGAAACCGAAATGCCGGAAGATGCCAATAAAAAAGATCAGAAAGATGACCAGTAAAGCCTGAATGTTTCATCATGCGCTTTTGCCTTCATTTTCTTTCTTATCATTCAAAGATTTGCTGTATAATTTCCAGGGATGCAGGAGTTTTGAAGTCAGTGATGTGATAGTGGTAATACACCAAAAGGCTGTCTAGAAACTCTTTCCTTAATGCGGAATGAATCTTTATGGTATAGAAGTTTTCAGTAGTCATGGCTGTTTTCCATATCAGGGAAACTTCTTCACCGAAAAGCTGGTGAGTAGAATGTGTCGTAAAAGTTCCTGTTTCAGGATCCAGAAATTTTCCTTCACTCAATAGTGGAGCAACACCCTGTATTTTTAAAATAACCATTAAAAAAAGTAGGTGAGCCTGATAGTTTTTATGGGTAAGCTCGTTCATAAATGCATCGATACTGAGATAGATGCTGGTATTCTTATTTTCGTATTTAAGGATCTGGCTTAAAAAATCAGAAATAAAAAAAATAACGGTATTTGCCTTGATATCAGTATAAATGTCATGGTTTTTTACCAGTTCGAACCGGGAAACAGAAGATATCCCGTTGCCTTTTATAGGGTTTACCGAGAAACTAAGCTTATTCAATGGCTGCAGCAGGGCTTTCTTTTTATTTTTTTTGGAATAGATTCCCTTTAAAAAATAAGTCTGAAATCCCTCATCTTCAGTAAAGCAATGCATGACTGCATCATTCTCACCATATTTGATAAATGAAAGTAAAAAACCGTTCTGTGAATTCATTAATTGACCACTCCTATTTTGGCTGTCGCTTTATCAGATCCGTCCTCATTGGTCATCAGGACAAAATAAATTCCTGAAGCTACTCTTGTTCCCTTATGATTATTAAGATCCCATTCGTAATAGCCACCTCGCGCCACTGCGGAATGCACTACATTTCCAGCCGCGTCTACAATTCTTATATTCGTTTTTTCTGCAAGCCCTTTAATGGTCACTTTTCCTTTAAAATTGGAATATACGACCGGGTTAGGATAGACCACCACATTTCCAAAATTGGAAGTGACGTCTGCAACATCTCCCTGATACGTTACAATTCCATTATAGGTTACGAAGTATACTTTTCCCGTTTTCTTATCTACTTTGATGTCTGTAACACTGTTGGTAGGAAGTGGTGAGTTTTCTTTTGTGAAATGTTTGATCGTCTTCTGACCATCAGAAGATAAATAATATACGCCTCCTCCGTCTATGGAAACCCACTTGTAGTCTCCAGCGTCCACTTCAATCTGGAGTATGGCAGAATCTCTGAAAAGCTCTTCACCCAGGCCATTCTGTTCTATGATCACGGGGTTGGCCATCGGCTCCGGAGTTTTGATCTCAGCGGCAGCATTTGGTAAAATTCGTAAACCCGCATCGGTTCCTATCCATGCATCACCTGACTTATCAATAGCTATAGATAAGGTTCCTGAAGTTCCTGCAAATCCATTGGATTCCTTCAAGATATAATCTGTATCATCAGAGAGGTTGGTCGCATTTTTGTAATCATACACCCATAAGTTATTGGATCTCGGCAGAGTGGTCCATAGCATATTCTCATATACAATAGGTTTCTGGACACCGGCACTTGACAGATCAAATTTTTTAATAATAAAATCATCAGCTGCTTTATCATAAATACCCATTGATGGCGTTCCGTCATTGAATCCAAAAGAGACAAAGACATTATTCTGACTATCATGAGCGAGACCTACCGGTCTTCTGTAATACGGATTGGCCCCAAGATTATAATATTTTACAAATTCAAAATCTTTATTGCTGGCATTATATTTCATCTTATATACTCCCATTGTAAACAACGTATAGTTTGTGAAGAAAACTTCACTGTTGTCAATAGGATTGATGATGGCATCCAATATGTTGATTTCATTCAGTTTTTTCTCCCGGAAATAAGAAGAATAGATCCATTCTGTTCCGTTGAAATAATAAAACCCCGGCTTTTTAGGATTATCCACAGGGAAATTGTAACGGTCTGATCGTCCTCCGGTGGATACTAATAGTTGGTTATTATCATAAAGATTAATGTTATAGGCAAAATTGAAATAAGGTCCTGAAGGTTTGTAAGTGTTATTTCCTTCGTCCTTTATTCCGGACAACATTGTTCCTCCGAATATTTTTCCTCCGGCCATAATTGCCGTATTGCAGTCTTCCCCAAGACTTATCGCGTTCAAGGATACCCCGTTGGTACCATAGGTGTAAATCCGGTTATCTGTAACAACAATATTGTTAGGGCTTATGACAAGATCATTAATGTTGCCAAAAGTGGTCGGAAGCTGCATTGGGGTTCCGTTATTGTAAATATACGCTGCAGTAGCAGAAGAATACACAAGTTCAGCATCAGAATCAATATGTTTGAATGAACCTGGAACTTCCGTAGTCCAGGTAGAAAATACCGGGAACGTCGTATTTAATTCGTGGCTTTTCAGTCCGGTATTTGTTACAGAATACACCTTGTTTCCAAATATTGTCGCCTCATTGCTGGCTTCATATACCCCGGCTTTCAGAAAAAATGCAGAATCCCCGAATTCTTTTTTCTTTACATTAAATATAGAAACTCCATAGCCTACGGAGATAACAGCCTGATCGCCCGTAATGGAAATGTGGTTAACCTTTTTGTTTCCGTTATATCCGGCTGCAATAGGGATGTCCACGATATATTTAATTTCGTTGGATGTAATCACATCCAGGGAACCGTTTTCGTACCCGATAATTCCTGTTTTGGTTTTCGGATCATAATCAAAAGCGGTAATGCCCACATTATGAAGGCCATTGGCCTTAGACAGTTTTGTAACCTCTCCGCTCGATATGGTATAATAAAATATTCCGTTTTCTGTAGCTGCTATTATTTTTCCATTGTCTTCTTTCATTGCTAAGACATTGTTGTAGGAAAAAAGGTCGGCCCATTTTTTTGAAGAAATGACCTGAGCTTTTGTCAACTGAAAGGCTGCTAAAATACCAAGTGAAATTATAGAGAGTTTTTTCATATTATACGGTTATGCTGCTGTCTATTGCCTGATTGTTCCAGGATATATGCTTTATGTTTTTATTGAGGTCAAAGTAAAAATCTATTCTTCCTAAAAGTAGACCTGCCCATCCCACCTGATTAACCAGAACATTTTTACCCTGTCTGTTGGTGAAAGATTGAGGTTCCGGTAAGAAGGTATGGGTGTGACCGCCTAAGATAACGTCAATGTTTTCTGTGCTGGCGGCTAAAATTTTATCGCTTATTTTATTAGGTTCATCTTTATAATCATATCCGATATGCGACAGACAGATCACAAGATCACACTTCTTTTCTTTTTTCAGAAAATCGGAATAATGCTGGGCAACTTCTATCGGATTTGAATAAACAGTTTCTCCATATTGCTTTTTGCCCACAAGACCATCCAGCTGAATCCCGACGCCGAAAATTCCCACCTTAATCCCGTTTTTATCAAAGATCTTATAGGCAGATGTTTTGCCGTCAAGAACTGTATTTTTAAAATCATAGTTGGAACAGATAAAAGGAAACTTTGCGTTAGGAAGAACCTTTGCAAACCCGTCCAGTCCATTGTCAAAATCATGATTTCCCATGGTAGAGGCATCATATTTCATCATAGACATCAGCTTAAATTCCAGCTCGCCACCGAAAAAATTGAAATATGGGGTTCCCTGAAAGATATCCCCTGAGTCAAGAAGCAGCACATTGCTTTCCTGGCTCCTGATCTGTTGAATTAAGCTAGCCCTTCTCGCGAAACCTCCCTGATTGGGATTTCTCGTATAGCTGGCATCGAAAGGCTCTATTCTGCTATGCTGGTCGTTGGTATGAAGAATAGTGAGCTTATTTGCGGATTGTAAATTAAGAACTTTTAGTTCTTCCGCCATCATCATATTGGGAGCCAAAGCCATTGCTAAAGTTCCACCGCCTATTGCTTTTAAAAAACTTTTTCTATTCATTACTTTTTACCGATAAAATTTAAACGAACGTCTGTAGCTGGAAGTATTTCAGGATTTTTTTTGAAATAGTCAATATAAAGATCCCTTAGTTTGATCCCTGTGGGGATAGATTCTCCTTTGGAAAAGAATTTCATATTATCACCTCCTAGTGCCAGATAGTCGGATGTGGCAATATAATAATCCTTAGCCGTATCAATGGCCTTTCCGTTGATTAAAGACTTTGAAGATTGTCCCTCTTTTGTTTCAATGTATAAATGGGAAACAGGATTATTTACCTGGGTTTTGGCGTAATATTCAAAAAGTCCCACCAGATCTGAGCCTTTCATTTTAACGATAATAAGTTCATTCTCGAAAGGCATTACTTCAAACAGGTTTTTAAGAAGGATATCTCCTTTTCCAATTGTAGTACGGATGCCCCCAATGTTAATTAATGCCGCATCTACGTTTTGCTTCAGATGGGTCTTGGTCCATACATCACCTCCTTCAAACGTATAATCAGCCAAAAGATTACCCAGATTGCTGTTATCACCCTGCTTTGTAAGATCTACATTGGTATGGGAGATCTTCTGGTTCATTTCTTTATCAAGTTTTAGCTTGTAAGGCTCTATAAATTTTACAAACTCCTCATCATTTTTTAGCTCATTATTAATAGAAATATTTTTCTGGGGCTCCACATTGGCAAGCTGCAGCGTGGAAGCTGTTTTGCATGCTGTAAGGGATGCCAAAGCAATTCCTAATAACAAGAATTTATTTTTCATATGTTGCAAATTATTTTTGTAAAGATCATATACAATCGTCTGTTTTTTCATTGTTTTGGTAAACAACTTCAGTCATCCGATTTCACAATATCTTTTTTAGTATATGCAAATATAACTATATGTATAATAAAACATTATTATTTATTACAAATTCTTACCGTAAATCATTAAATTTGACAAAAATAATTTGAACAGATGAGCATTTTAAAAGGAGTAGGTGTTGCTTTGGTAACGCCCTTTAATGAAGATTTATCCGTTGACTTCGACAGTTTGACAAAACTCGTGGAATACAATATTGAAAACGGAACCAATTATTTGGTAGTATTAGGAACTACGGCAGAAGCCGCTACGCTTTCTGATGATGAAAAGAAACAGGTAATTGAGCACATCATTAAGGTAAATAATAAACGTCTTCCTTTAGTATTAGGCATTGGCGGCAATAATACCCTTGAAGTCAAGAAACAGATCGAAGAGGCAGATCTTTCTGCTTTTGAAGCCGTGCTTTCTGTATCTCCATATTATAATAAACCTAATCAGGAAGGCCTTTATCAGCATTATAAAGTATTGGCTTCCACCGGGAAAAAAATTATCATCTATAATGTGCCGTCCAGAACAGGACAAAGCGTAGACGCAGATACGACTATTCGCCTCGCCAATGAATTCCCTAATTTGTTCATGATCAAGGAAGCGGCTCCCAATATCTTACAATATTTTGATATCCTGAGAAAGAAGCCTGAAGGCTTTTCCTTGGTTTCCGGAGACGACGAATATACACTACCGGTAACACTGGCAGGTGGAAACGGAGTGATCTCTGTGATCGGGCAGGGGTATCCCAAAGAATTCTCCACGATGGTACAGCTTGCCTTCGAGGGCAAAGTAAAAGAGGCCTACGAAATCCACAATAAACTGGTGGAGATTACCCGTCTGATTTTTGCAGAGGGTAACCCTTGCGGAATTAAAGTAGTATTGGCTGAAAAAGGAATTATTAAAAACTATCTGAGATTACCTTTGGTTCCTGCTTCAGAGGGGCTTTATGCAAAAATTAAGGCTGAAATGACGAGCATTTAATGTAGAGACGCCATTTGTGTAATGCCTTTTGCAAAGCATAACTGGCTATTTACTATCAAAAATATAGAAAAGTGAAAAGTTTAGTCTTTTCACTTTTTTTAATCATAACAACCTACAAATATGAAATTAATACAAGCGACAGCAGGGGATATCCCCATGATTCAGGAGTTAGCCAGGCGATCCTGGGAAAATGCATATGCAGAGATCCTTTCCCAGGAGCAAATGGATTATATGCTTTCCGAAATGTATTCTGAAAAGGAAATCGGAACCCAGCTTCACAACCCGAATTATCATTACTACCTCATCCAGGATACAGATCATGACGCTTATGAGGGCTTTATTGGATATGAACTTCATTATGAAGAAAAAACCACCAAACTTCACCGGATCTACTTAATTCCTGAAAGTAAGGGAAAAGGTTTGGGCAAAAGAGCTCTTGAGTTTCTGACTGAAAAGGTGGACGAGAGTGGGGATAGCAGAATTATCTTGAATGTCAATAAGTTCAATGCCGCTAGAAACTTCTACGAGGCCCAGGGATACAGGGTTTATGACGAAGGTGTTTTCGATATTGGCAATGGTTTTGTAATGGATGATTACCTCATGGAATTTCTAATTCACAAATAATTGACTTAAAATTTTATAACTTTATCCTGTAATTCTATAACGGGTGATTTGTTTTTTTAAATCATCTTTGCTTCAGAACCAAATCACTTATAATAATACATTCATATGCTTGGTTTCTAGCTTTTCAGCTTTTTATCAGTATATTTTTTTCATCCTTAGTGTTTAAATTCCTGTATGTAAGAATACAGGAGTTTTTTTTTGTGCTAATGAAAATTAAAAAAATAAAGGCTATTTCACATTTAATTGAAATAAATCATTATATTTACTAAAAAATCGGTTTACTTATACTAGGATGAAAATGTATGTAAAATTTGATTTCAATGCCCTTTGCAAAAAGGTGTTGGACGAAAAGCTTAAAGAGCATGGGTTGAAATACCGGTTGCTGAACTTCGGTGAGGTCGAATTCTATGAACCTTTGACACAGGAACAGAATACCCTTTTTAAGAAAAATCTGGGAGAGTACGGTATTGAGATTATAGAAAGCCAAAAGACAGCTTTGGTACAGAAAATAAAAGATGCCATCGTAGAACTTGTTTTTTGTGACGAGATTATCCCCGTAAAAGCATCCATTTATATTTCTGAAAAACTAAATCACAGCTATGGATATCTGTCTAATCTTTTTTCAGAAGTGGCATTTACTTCCATAGAGAACTTTATTATTCTGCAGAAAATAGAACATGCAAAAGCATTGATTATAAGAAATAAGCAGAGCCTTACCGAAATTGCTCATAAATTGAATTATTCAAGTGTAGCACATCTGAGTACACAGTTTAAAAATACAACGGGAATCACGCCCTCCCAGTTTCAAAAAATTATAGGAAAAAGAAGAAGAGCCCAGAGCACAGTAACAAACGTTAAAATGCAGTATGAATAAAGAATTTCTGAACGTAATAGTGGCAGATAACGATGAAAACACTTTAATTTTTTTTAAGAATATATTTAAAGCGCTTAAGATTCCTATAAAAGTTCAATGTTTCAGCAATGGGAAGGATGCGATGGATTACCTGAACAATGAGGACGCTGTCGTTCCGGAAGTTATCTTTATGACATATACACTACCTGGAAAAAGCAGCATAGACTGTGTAGAAGAGATCAGATCGAAAACGAAATTCAGCAATCTCGTAACGGCTGTCTATTCTGAGCAGATTCCGGAAAATGAGATAGAAGAAATTTTTGTAAAAGGAGCCCATATCTATATGAGAAAACCGGATACTTTTGAAGCATTGAAAAAGGTGCTTTCTGAAATTATTACCATCAATTGGCAGTATCATACTTCAGGATTGAATAAAGAGAATTTTATTTTGAAAGTACGATGAATAAATAGTTTTTAAAATTTCATATGCATGAAATAGAATAGTATTTATAGCATACTATTCACACAGAGGTGAAAATTTTATAACTAATCAATGAAATAATATAAAAGGACTGTCGATTAATATTCTGACA
Source organism: Chryseobacterium pennipullorum (assembly GCF_003384725.1). Taxonomy (GTDB): domain Bacteria; phylum Bacteroidota; class Bacteroidia; order Flavobacteriales; family Weeksellaceae; genus Chryseobacterium; species Chryseobacterium pennipullorum. Next base: position 45,109 of record NZ_QNVV01000004.1, on the reverse strand, counting down.
TTTGTATCTATAAACTAGTGACACAAATTTGATTATATATCTGAAGATACAGATGAATGAGAAAGTAATTGTTTCCACAAAAATTAAATAAATCACGATGTTAGTTAACAAAATGAATTATATTGATTTCCAATTTTAAAGCATAGAAGATCTTTAAACAAAACGGTACAATCATGAAAACTTGAAGTAGTTGGAGATATTTTTATTCGTTTCATTCCCTCATCTCCACCTAAATACAGTTAGTTTTTATAATAAGCAAGTTGGAAAAATAATTCATTTTGTTTTTTATAATTTATTTTAATAGTTAGGGCTTTATACAAGTATATAGATATTTTCACACCACCATAAAAAATAGTAAGCCTAACTATTAAAATAAGTTTTTAAGCAACCCAAAAAGTAATTTCTTCTAAATAACAGTTTTATAAGGGGGCCGCAGGAATTTTTTTCTGCGGTTTTTTTTATGAAATTTTACTCCATTTGTTTTTCCCTTTGTAGTAGCGGATGTAATAATTTTTGATGATAAGATTATCCGGTCTGGAAAGCATAGGATCGGCTTCCAGTATCTTTTCTACCGTATTTTTTGTCGTTTTGATGATTGCTGAATCATGAATAAGATCCAGTCTTTTGAAATCTACCACACCGCTTTGCTGGGTTCCTAAAATATCTCCGGGACCACGAAGCTGCATATCAACTTCTGAAATTTTAAAACCGTCATTCGTTTCCGTCATCGTTTTGATGCGGGTTCTGCTTTCTTTGGATAATTTATCAGAAGTCATCAGAATACAGTAGCTTTGTTCCGCTCCTCTTCCTACACGGCCTCTAAGCTGGTGAAGCTGTGAAAGACCAAATCTTTCAGAGCTTTCAATCACCATCACAGAAGCATTAGGAACGTTTACCCCAACTTCAATAACTGTGGTGGCCACCATTATTTCAGCTTTTCCTGAAGCAAAGTAAGCCATCGCTGCATCTTTTTCGTCCGGTTTCATCTTGCCGTGAAGCATGGTGACATTATAGTCTGAAAAATACTCCATGACATGTTCCAGCCCTTCCATAAGATTTTTATAGTCCAGCGTTTCAGACTCTTCTATCAATGGATACACAAAATAAACCTGTCTTCCTTTTTTGATTTCATCTTTACAGAAATTATACACGTAAAGTCTGTCCTTTTCACGTCTGTGAGCTGTAATAATCGGTTTTCTTCCCACGGGCATCTCATCAATGACGGAAACATCCAGATCGGAATAGAAGCTCATGGCCAATGTTCTCGGAATAGGAGTAGCGGTCATCACAAGGATATGAGGGGGTATCTTATTTTTTGCCCACAATTTTGCACGCTGGGCAACTCCGAATCTGTGCTGTTCGTCAATAATAGCCAGGCCAAGGTTTTTGAACTTCACCTTATCCTCTAATACTGCATGGGTACCTAATAAAATGGATAATGTACCGTCTTCCAGTCCTTCATGAATCACTCTTCTTTCCGCTGTTTTGGTTGACCCAGTAAGAAGGCGGACCGTAATTCCTGTTTTCTCCAGAAGCTCTTTAATCCCCTGGTAATGCTGCTGGGCAAGAATTTCTGTGGGGGCCATCATACAGCTTTGAAATCCGTTATCCATCGCAATGAGCATGGTGAGGAGTGCCACCATTGTTTTTCCTGAACCTACGTCTCCCTGTAAAAGCCTGTTCATCTGAATCGGTTTTTTCATATCCAGACGGATTTCCTTTAATACCCTTTTCTGGGCATTGGTAAGCTCAAAAGGAAGATGTTTTTCATAAAACCCGTTGAAATAATCACCTATAACAGGAAACGGATTGCCATAGGACTGTGTTTTATGATGAAGTTTTTTCAGTCCGTATCCTAATTGAAAAAAGAATGATTCTTCAAATTTAAGTCTGAAATCCGCTTTATCCAAATGTTCCATATCCTTTGGAAAATGGACATTCAGAAAGGCATGCTGTCTGGACATAAACTTAAACGTTTTCATCAGGTAATCCGGAAAATTCTCTTCAATCAAACTGGGAATCTCTTTACATATATTCCTTAAAGCATTTTGAAAAAAACGTTGATTAAGCCCTCTCTTGGTAAGCTTTTCCGAACTTGGATAAATAGGCTTAAGACGCGTGTCACCCTCTTTTTTTTCTTCCGCTTCTATTTCCGGATGAGGCATAGAAAACTGCCGGTTAAACAGATTTATCTTTCCGAAAATATAAACCTCCCTGTTAATAGGAAGCTGTTCTTTAAGCCACTTGGAATACTGAAACCAAACCAGGTCCATACTGCCGGTTTCATCATGGAATTTGGCAGATAGCCTTTTGGTCTTCCCGGTCTGGATTTCCTGAACCTGGGTGATCTTTCCTTTAAGCTGGATCTCCTGGCTGCTTTCTTCCTGAAGCTGCGAAATCTTATACAGTTTACTTTTGTCCAAGTACCGGAGCGGGTAGAAGTTCAGCATATCTTCTACAGTGGATAACCCCAACACATTTTTGATGAGTTTGGCTCTCTCAGGACCTATTCCTTTTACATATTCTATGGAAGTTTCTAAAGTCATTTTTGATATAAGGCCCGGGGTCCGGGGCTTGTAAGTTTTGAATGAAAAAACAAAGGTTCGAATTTCGGTAAAATAAAAAAGACTTCCAAAAAAAAATGGAAGTCTTAGTATATGATAAGTAAATATCAGGCCTGGACCTTTTTTATTAATCTTTGATTTTAGATTTAAACTTTTTCTGGTAATCTTCCCATTGCTCTCTTGTCCGGATCTTTTTGAACAGATCCTTGGAAATCAGTTCTAGGTAGGGTTCCAGTTCTTTAGCAGAAAGCTCTCCCTGCAGAATGGTGATCGGGTCACCATGATCATCCAGAAACACCGTACTTGGGACCGCTCCTACATTCATGTACTGAGTAAACTCATGCAGAGAGTTTCTTCCTTTTTTCTGTTCTGTATTAGGATTGGAAAAGGTTCTTCCAAAAATTTCAACACTGTTTTTCTGCTCCGCATTAAATTTTACAGGATAATAATTTTCGTTTAGAATCTGGGCAATCACAGGGTTTCCATATGTTTTTTTGTCCATGATCTTACATGGACCGCACCAGTCGGCATAAAAATCGATAAGTATTTTTTTGGGATGAGCTTTTTGAGCTTTCAAAGCATCTTCAATCGTCATCCACTTTACCTGAGCAAAGCTGAAGTTTAATAATAATAAGAGTATTATGCTTAAAATTTTCTTCATAATTTGATATTTAAGTAAAAATAAGCATAATTACTTATTTTTTATTTGACATCCTGCATTAATTTTTTCACGAAAGATGATAGCAAAATCAATACCACTCCCGCGATTAATGCATAGATTCCCAGAGTTTTGTATCCGTCGGTGTAAGCAATAAGCTTGCTCATATTGGTATTTCCGGTATTGGATTCAGATAAACTGGCTCCGATTTTTCCCGCCGCAAACTGTCCGAATGCACTGGCTAAAAACCAAAGTCCCATCATCATACCGAACATCTTTTTGGGAGATAGTTTGGTGATGATGGACATCCCAATTGGACCTAAGCACAGCTCTCCAAAGGTGATGACCAGCCAGGTAAAAGTAAACAGGTTCAGAGAAGATTTACCATCAGCACCTGCAAAATATCTTAAACTGTAAAATAAGAAAAAGCCGGCAGCTAGAAATAAGAAGCCGATTCCAAATTTATTAATGGTGTTGGGTTCCAGCTTCTTTTTATTTAGGCCGACCCAAGCTAATCCGATCAGAGGGCTGAAAATTATAATAAAAAATGAATTCGCACTGTTGTTGATCACGTTCGGATCCATACCAAATCCCAATAAGTTGTGCACAAGATTATCCTTTGCAAATAAAGATAATGAGCCACCACTTTGCTCGTAAATGGAATTGAACAGGAAGTACATAAAAATAAAAACAAATGCGGCAACAAGTTTCTTTTGGTAAGGAGTGGTTTGTTTAAGCGTTTCTACTACAAAATAACCTACCGCAGCAATACCAATTAAATACATAAAATAGTCGGTATAGTCGGTGTTTTTAACCATAATGAAAATAAGTGGCATGCTTAATAATGCCCCGATATATACCAAAATCTCACGTGAGGTTCTTTTTGCCTTTGGAAGGATCTGGAGTGGTGAATCACCAATTGGTCCCAGTGTTTTTTTTGTGGCAAAAAATGTTATTAATCCTAAGATCATCACAATAGCAGCTGCCAGGAAGCACCACGACCACGAATGATATTTTCCGAGATATACACAGAGCGCTCCTCCCAAAAGTCCTCCAATATTGATTCCGGCGTAAAAGAGACCATATCCTGCATCTCTTCTGGGGTCATCTTCTTTGTACAGTTCCCCGACCATTGAGGAGATATTCGGTTTGAAAAATCCTGTCCCGATAATAGAGCAGGTAATTCCAAAATAAAAGAAATCATGAGGCGAAAGGGCAATAATCAGGTTTCCAATAGCCATAATAAGTCCTCCAAAAACCAAAGACCTTTTAAATCCCAGGATTTTATCAGCAAAAATACCACCTATAAAGGTAAAGGCATAAATAAAAGCCTGGATGGCGCCATACTGCAGGTTAGCCTTATCTTCCAGCAATCCCAGCTGGTCTACCATGAAAATTGTTAGAACGCCGCGCATTCCGTAAAAACAGAAACGTTCCCACATTTCTACAGTGAATAAGGTCCAAAGCTGTTTTGGATATTTTCCTTTAAAGCTTTGTATTTCTTCTAAAGTTAAGCTCATAATGATATATGATTAAGTTTTAATTAAGGGTTTTTATTTTCCTGATCCAGTTCAAAACGGATTCTGTCCTGGTCAATAATTTGTTTTAATTCTTCTTCTTTTGGGAGGTACAGCAGGTATTTGCTGGCAAATAAATTATTTTTATCATTGAGCACCGAGTACTTTACAATTGTCTCGTCTTTTTCTGAACATAATAGAATTCCAATGGTTGGATTATCTCCTTCACCACGTTTCAGATCATCATACATTCTTACATACATGTCAATCTGCCCGATATCCTGGTGGGAAAGTTCTCCGGTTTTCAGATCAATGATGACAAAGCATTTTAAGATGTAATTGTAAAAAACAAGATCAATATAAAAATCTGAAGTATCCGTAGAAATATGCTGTTGCCGGGCGACAAAGGCAAAGCCTTTTCCAAACTCCAGCAGGAATTTTTGAATATGGTCAATGATAGCGGTTTCAATTTCTCTCTCTGAAAATTGCTCATCTGCTTTTAATCCAAGGAATTCAAAAATATAAGGATCCTTTAAAACACTATGAATGCTTTCATTTGAAGTTTTCTTATGTTCTAGAACTCTTTCATAGGCGAGTGAACTGATTTGTCTTTTTAAATCTCTTACATTCCAGTTGTTTTGGACAGCTTCGTTAAGATAATAATGTCTTTTATTTTTATCATCCTGGCTTGAGAGCAGGCGGTAGTGTGACCAACTCAATTGTTGAGACAATGTGTCAACAATTGGAAAGGAGAGATAAAACTTCCGCATATTGGATAAGTTGGTGTAATCAAACCCTTTTCCAAATTCTAAGGTCAGTTTTTGGGAAAGATTCTTTAACGTGTATTTTCCATATTCGGCACGTTCTTTTCCTTGCTGTTCATCCTCAATAATCAGCTTGCCGATCTGCCAATAGGTAAGCAGTAGAGTAGAATTCGCTATCCGAAAAACTTTTTCGCGCGATTGCCTAATAATTTCCTTTACGGATTGAAATAAAGAATCTTCGGAAATTTCCATCATACGAAAATAAAAAAAACCTCTGACTTGGCAGAGGTTTTATTCTATTTTGTTGGTGCCATTAGTTTACACCATGCATCATTTTCTTTAAAATCGGAGAAATTAATCCTAAGATAACTGCAGCAATACCACAAAGTACTACGAACACCATAAAGAATTCGAATAAATTGTGGATCTCAAAGCCTACAAAAGTAGGATTGTGTAACGGAAGCTGTGCTTTTTCAAACGCAGCGATCTGATCTGCCGTTAAGGTTACTTTTTTATCCAAAACATCCTGAAGATTAACTCCTATTTCCTGAGCTTTCTTAAACTTATCACCCGTTGCCGGGATAAGAGCTCCCAATGAACCTGCCAAGGCATATCCTGCAGCATTAGAAATGAAGAAAACACCATAAAGCAATGAAGCAAATCTCTTTGGAGCCAATTTTCCAACCAATGATAATCCGATTGGTGATAAACAAAGCTCACCACACGTCTGAATGAAATATAATAGCATTAACCACTTGATGGCCAATAACCCTGAATTTCCTAAATCTTTTACGTTGTGTGCAATGATGAAGTAAGAAAGAGCAATTAATGCCAATCCCATCGCTTGCTTAAATGGAGATACCGGCTCTTTTCCTCTTGCTCTCAGCTTATCCCAGCAAAGACTGAAAGGAACAGCTAGTAAGACTACAAAAATACCATTAAAAATCTGAACCATGGAAGGCGGCATATTCCATCCAAAAATATTTCTGTCCGTTTGATTATCCGCAATGAATGTTAAAGAAGATCCTGCCTGTTCAAAAGCTGCCCAGAAAAAGATAATGAAGAACGAAACGATATAGATTACCCAGATTCTCTGTCTTTCAATTTTGTTCTCAGCCGAGGACATGATCAGGAAGGCTAATGAAATACCGGCTGCATAGATGAACGGGTATATAATCCCTTTAATCATTTGCCCCATTTCCATTGAGTTGAACCCTAGTTCTCCCACAAGTAAATATCTGAATACAAAGAACAGAACAACAAATATTCCTACAGTAGCTCCTAAGAAAGCACCTGAAAATTTCGCGGTCTGAGATTCTCCTTCTTCAAAGTCTGCTGTCGAATTATTCTTTGGAAGTCCACCGATAGGTCTTCCTCCCGGTGTTACTACATATTTATTTTTAAGGATAAAGAATGTTACGGTACCGATTACCATTGCAATGGAAGCAGCAAGGAATCCCCACTTGAAAGCGAAAATATCTCTTACTCCGGTGGTCGCATCCTTTACATCTCCCAGGTAAGGGCAGATGAACTGACCTAAAAATGCACCAATGTTGATCCCCATATAGAAAATCGTAAAAGCAGAATCCAGTTTAGATTTCTCTTGTTTTGGATAAAGACTTCCCACCATTGAGGAAATATTCGGTTTGAAGAATCCATTACCGAAAATGATCACAAACAAAGCCAGCCACATAATAAGTTTGGCACTTCCTATGTCTGCTGAGAATGTTGAAGCACTGATGAATAACAAAAACTGACCGATGGCCATCAGTGATCCACCAACGATAATGGCAAATCTGTTTCCGATATATTTATCTGCAATAAAACCTCCTAAAAGCGGCGTTAAATAACACAACGCCAGAAAACCACCATAGATAATTGCTGCATCAGCTTCTTTTATCAATAAGGAATTTACCATGAAGAGCGTCAAAAGTGCCCTCATTCCATAAAAGTTGAAACGCTCCCACATTTCTGTTCCGAAAAGAACCCATAACCCTTTTGGATGTCTGGAATTCTTATTCTCTACAAATTCATCCGGTTTCGGACTCAATGCTTCAATATTATCCATTTATATTGTTAATTTTTGTTAAGACTGACAAATATAGTTTATTTTGGGTTTTTGGCAAGGTTTTAATTTTATTTTTAAATAAAAAAGCTGTGGAATCATTCCACAGCTTGATATTCTTTATAATATTAAGGATTAATGCCCTTTTTCTCGCATGATTTTATTTAATCTTTTTAACATGGAAAGCCCTAAAAGGGTAGCAAATATTAACAATCCGAAATTAACAAGGAAATAATTCATCTTGTTTTCATAGCTGTACCAAGTGCTTGCGAGAATTCCTGAAAGCTTGTTTCCAACAGAATTGGCAAGGAAAAATCCACCCATCATTAACGCTGTAATTCTTGCAGGTGAAAGTTTGGAAACAAAAGAAAGTCCCATGGGAGAAAGACAGAGTTCCCCAATGGTGATGACTCCGTAACTTGCCACAAGCCATAAAGGAGACACCTTTACAGCTCCATTGTCTCCAGCCATTACCGCCAACACCATTACCAGACAGGAAAGGCCGGAAATAAAAAGTCCTAAAACAATCTTGGTAGGCGTTAAAGGTTCTTTACCTTTTCTTCTCAGCAAAGCCCAGAACCCAACAATAACCGGTGTAAGGGCAATTACCCAGAAGGGATTGATAGACTGAAACAATTCTGTATTGTATAAATATACTTTGGTCTCTGGATTTTTTTCAAGAGCACCGCGCTGTTCCTGAGAAATATTTTTAAAATACACATCTTTTCCCATTTCTTTCATAGTCGCTCCTTTATCGTCCTTTTGAGAACGGAACTGGTCGTCATATACAGGAGTTTCTTTACTCTCATAGCTTTTACCATCTACCATATAGATCCCTTCCAATGGCTTTTCAAGAGCGGCAGGAACACTTCGATCCGTATAATAATTCGCCCATCTTGTCAGTGCAGTACCATTCTGTTTGAAAACCGCCCAGAAGAACATACTGATCAGAAATACAGAAAGTAAGGCACCAATCGACGCTTTTTCATCAGGCTTAGCTTTGAAGTATAGGGAGGCATAAAAGTAAATAACAGGAACACAGGCAAATATAAAAGCATCTGTACTGTCGCTGCCAAATAGGTTATCAGGAATAAACCAACCGATTGCTCCGGCAACAATAGCAGGAACGAATACTTTCATCAAAATCTCAGAAAGCTTGGTATCTCCTTCCTGTACAGGTTTCATCTGCGCAGCATGGATATAATGTTTTCTTCCGATTGTGAAAATGACCATACCGATCAGCATCCCGACTCCGGCAGTGATGAATGCTTCACCCCAACCGAATTTATTACGCATGAAAGCCGCAATAATATTACAGATAAATGCCCCGATATTGATTCCCATATAGAATATATTGTATCCGGAATCTTTATTGGCTTTGTAAGGCTCTTCAGAATATAAATTTCCTAAAAGTGTTGAAATCGTAGGCTTGAAGAAACCGTTTCCAATAATAATTAATGCCAGTGACGTATAAAATAAAGGCAGCTCTTTGAAGACTCCCATTCCAATATAACCTGCCGCCATCAGAAAACCTCCGAGATAAATAGATTTGATGTACCCTAAGACCCGGTCAGCCAGAAACCCTCCAATAAACGGGGTAAGATACGTCAGTGCAATGTAAGTTCCGAAAATATCGTCAGCAGTTTTGTCAGGCAGTCCAAGCCCTCCCTTCATACCGGTTGGCTCAATCACATACAGTACAAAGATTCCAAGAATCAGGTAGTACCCGAAACGCTCCCACATTTCCGTAAAAAAGAGATAGGGAAGCCCTTTAGGATGTTTAGTCTTCATATATTCAAATTTCAAATTCCTCAAAAATAAGTTTTTAATTTCAATTGATAAAATAAATAATACAGCCCCAAATGATTAATGAAATAAATATAAAACTCCTTTCAATTTTTTGAAAGGAGTTTTATATTACCGTGATTTTTCAGTTGTTAAAGGCGGTGGCGGGGCAGGAGCCTGAACATTTATTCTTTCAACATATTTTTCTGTCTTTATAGCGACCATTCCATTGATAAAATCCTGCATGTCTTTTTCATAAGAAGCAAATTTTTTTTCCGGAATCCTGGCACTTATTACTGAAAAGTATCGGGTGTCAGGAATAAAGTAGTTTTGCAGTACTACCTCACCGGATTTTTTAGCATAAAACATGATATAAAACATTTCTATGCCATTCACTGTTCTTAATTCTGTCTTTTTGATCTTATAATAACTGGGATTCATTAGAAAATCTGTCAATAGCTGGTCTTTTAAATTTCTTAATGTAGTTCCTTCATCCAATTCAGAACTTCCGAAAGACGCATACAGCTCTTTGTTGGCAAATCCCTGCAATAAAATTTCTCCCAAATGAGACTGTGGCTGCTCTTCCAAGATGATCCATTTTTTTGGATCATAATAAAAACCAGCATCTACTCTTTTACTATGAGCAAGTGATGAAGCTGCTTTTGCTGCGGTAAACTTTTTCTTATTGATCACCGTATTTTCATACAGACTTTCTGTTTCTTTATTCTTGAATTTCCAAGTATGTTCAGACGAAATAATCACCTTTTGATCACCTGCAGTGTACGCTTCCAATGTAGAGAATTTTCCTAGTTCTTCACTCGCAGGCTCCCAGGTTTTATTGGAAAAAAGCATAATTTTTCTTCCATCATCTGTCACTGCTGTCTGTGAGAACAGGGCAGAACAAAACAATAAAAAAAATATATACAGTGCAGGCCTCATCACCTCCTTGCTTATAAATTATTCAGAATGAAATCGGTCATTTTCTGATACAATTGCGGTCTGGTCTGTCCGCCGTAGATTCCGTGGTTTTTATCCGGATAGGCCATGAAATCAAATTGTTTTTTATTCTGAATCAGAGCTTCAGAGAATTCCATAGAGTTCTGGAAGTGTACATTGTCATCAGCTGTTCCGTGAATCAGAAGAAATTTTCCTTTCAACAGATTAGAATATTCTGTAGGGGAATTTTTATCATATCCGTCCGGATTTTCCTGTGGTGTTCTCATGAATCTTTCTGTATATACAGAATCATAATATCTCCAGTTGGTTACCGGTGCTACGGCAATTCCCATTTTGAAAACATCTGCTCCTTTGGTCATGGCTAAGCTGGTCATGTATCCTCCAAAGCTCCAACCGAACATCCCGATTCTGCTTTTATCAATATACGATTGGTTTCCGAACCACTTTGCAGCAGTAATCTGATCTTCAATCTCATATTTTCCAAGGTTCATATAGGTGACTTTTTTGAATTTTGCCCCCTTATAACCGGTGCCACGCCCATCCACACAAGCCACAATATATCCTTTTTGTACCAGATGATTGAACCACATTGCATTTCCGTTATCCCATGAATTGGCAACCTGTTGAGATCCTGGTCCGGAATACTGGAACATGAATAGCGGATACTTTTTATTAGGATCAAAGTTTTTAGGCTTCATGATCCATGCATTCATTTGATCACCCACTGCATTAGGAATCGTGATAAATTCCTTTTCAGCAAAATTGTCTGTTTTTAATTTCTGTAACTGATCATTATTATTCTGAAGTTCTTTTACCGTCTTACCATTTCCATCTTTCAGTACGTAGGTGTACGGTCTCTTCGCTGTAGAAGATGTTTCAATGAAATACTTGTAATTTTTACTGAAGTTGGCAGAATTGTTTCCTTCTGCATTGGAAATCAGCTGACTTTTTCCATTGTCAATATTTACTTTGGAGACAACTTTATTAATGCTTCCCTTTTCAGTGGTCTGTATGTAAATTTCTTTTGATTTCGGATTGAATCCGTAATAATCAGTTACTTCCCAATTTCCTTTGGTAATCTGTTTTTTCAGCTTTCCATCTTTGTCATACCAGTAAAGGTGACGGTTTCCGTCTCTTTCTGAAGCCCAAAGGAAAGAATCGTCTTCCATAAATTCCAAAGTAGGACTGTCTGTATCGATCCACTTTTCATCAGTTTCTGTAAACAACTTTTGAACCGCTCCTGTTTTGGTATTTACTTTCAGGATGTCAGAAGCATTCTGGATTCTTTCGGAAGTGATCAGAACTATTTCATCTGGTTTTGCAGTTTGGAAAACGTTTGGGATATAATAATTTTTAAATGATCCTAAATTCAGTGCCATAGTTTTTCCACTATCCAGGCGGTATAGCTGTGCAGAAACTACTGAGTTTTTCTCTCCCGCCTTAGGATATTTGTAACGCATTTCTGCCGGATAAAGATTTTTTCCATAGATCGGAATATAAATTTCCGGAACCTGGCTCTCATCAGATTTTACATAGACTATGGCATCAGAATTTTTTGTCCATTCATACTGTCTGGCATGTCCGAACTCTTCCTCATACACCCAGTCAGCTAAACCATTGATGATGGAATTCTTTTTACCGTCAGTCGTTATCTGTGTAATTTTTCCTGAAGTAAGATCCTGATAGAACAGATTGTTGTCAGAGATAAAGGCAACTTTGGTAGCATCTGGTGAAAATAAAGGCTCCTGGACAGGTTTTCTGTTATTCAGGGGTGTTATTTTTCCGGTCTTTAAATCTTTGATATCAAATGTTCCCAGGAAAGAATGCCTGTAAATAGGCTGGCTTGCTACCTGCAAAAGAATTTTAGATTCGTCATCTGAAAACGTATAGCCTTCAAACTGTCCGTCCACAATATTTCCTTCCTTTTGAGACGTTTTGTACGAATACTTGGCAATTCCGGTTTGTTCGATAACCAGATAGTTTTCTCCGTTTTTCATAGATGTAATTCCGGCAATGCCTTTGCCACGGTAATATCCTGAATATATTTTATCTAAAGTAATCTCCTGTGCGGATACATTTTGAAATACTGCAGCGACAGTAAGAGTTAAAAGTAGTTTTTTCATTTCTAGCATTAATGGATTTCAAAGATAATAATTTTATTAATTGTATAAAAAAGCTTTTCAAATAAGAGTTTTGGCAAAAAAATTGAATATCTTTAAGTATAATCAAAGCAGAAAATAATTATGGACACGAATGCATACAACCAGAAACTAAACCGATATGAGTTAACCGATAAGATTGTTTATACAGGTTTTTCCAGCTTTCAAGATGCTGAAGAATGCGCAGCAAAAAAAGGAGGCGTGTTGGTAGAAGTAGGATTTAAAGGAGGAAATGATAATCCCGAAATTACAGATGAAGCAGGATTGATAGAAAAGAAACTTCATTACTATGTGTATGCAGGCGATGAATACAAATTTATTCACTCATCTGATCCCGGATTTAGAAAATATGCGGATGAACTGCAGAAAATTAAGGCAAAACAGCTGCAATCCCCACCGGATGAAAGATATTTAGCTAATTTTGAAATTGAGAATGCAGAAGATCCTATTATTGTGATCAAAAACGACCACTTTGAGTCGGTAACGTCGAGAGAACGTTCAAAATATTTGAAAAATGCCAAAGTTTACGAATTAGGGGTATCCCTGCCAAAATCTTAAAAAACATCATCATGAGCAAAACAAAATATTCAGAAAAAGCTCAGGACAAAGTAGGAAAAGTAATGCACGAATTCAAGGAAGGGAAATTGAAATCATCTTCCGGAAAGAAAGTGACAAGCAGAAAACAGGCTGTTGCAATCGGAATTTCTGAAGCAAAAGAGAAAGGATTAAAAGTGCCTGCCAAGAAAAAAAGTAAATAACACCAAATACAAACGCCCGGAAACATTCGGGCGTTTTTTATGGTAAAAAGCGAACGTCAATATGAGTTCGCCTAATTTTGTATAACTATTCCGGCTTGTGATACAATACCTTATAATATTCATCAGCCATTCTATCGCTGTTGAACTGTTCCTTTACATCATTCATAGCGTTGTACTGAATTTTTCTCCACTGATCGGGACGGTCATAATAGGCAGGAAGAATTTCATTTTCAAGAATTTCATATAATGTATTCAGATCATAATTATCCTGCTCGTAGATACTCATATTTAAATAATCAGCTTTAGGGACAACGAAAGAATTTTCTCCGTGCTTTGCAAATTCGGGAATCCAGCCATCATCTGTGGATAAGTTGACAGAACCGTTCATCGCGGCGGTCATCCCTGAGGTTCCTGAAGCTTCTCTTGGAACCCTCGGATTGTTTAGCCATAAGTCGGAACCTTGTTTTAATGATTTACTCAAAGAAAGCTCATAGCCTGTAAGCACAGCCATATTTTTATGATTTTTGCTTTCTTCAACCAAAGTATTAAATGTTGATAGGGCAGAATAGTCCATTGGATAGGGTTTCCCCGCCCAGATAATCTGTACTGGGTACTTCGGATTATTCAGGAGCCTGTAGAATCTTTCTTTATCATGCAGAAGAAGGTCTGCTCGTTTATATCCGGCAAATCTTCTGGCCCATACGATGGTGAAAATATTGGGGTTGAACAGATTTCCGGTCTGATCAGCTACAATACTGAACAGCTTTTTCTTTAAATGTTTTTTGCGGTAATCAAAAACGGTTTCGTCATTTTCATCTTTCGCATTATAAAGAGGCTTATCCGCCCAGTATTTAAATTCCTGTGCGTTGGTAATAGATGTAATTTCACATATCCCCGGATATTTGCTCCACATGGTTCTGGAGACCACCCCGTGGAGTTGCGAAACCCCATTAGCCATTCTGGCCATTTTCAGGGCGCAGAGGGAGTGATTGAACCGGTCGTCCGCTGCTCCTTCGATAGCCTTTACTTCTTCCATGCTGTAACCGGAGAAGTAAGACATGTCATAGCAGAGTCTTACATTATGCTTCTCGTTTCCTGCTTCTTCGGGCGTGTGGGTTGTGAATACCAGCTTTTCACGTACTTTATTCAGGTCACCGTTGTATTTTTTAAGCAGATAAAAAGCTGCCGGAAGTCCATGCGCTTCGTTCAGGTGATAGACCTCTCTTTCAATATTCATTTCATCTAGAAGCTTTGCACCGCCTTTTCCTAACAGGATGTATTGTGCAAGCTTTGTAGATTCGTTGGCATCATAGAGCTTGTGGCATATCGTTTTTGAAACATGATCATTTTCAGGAACGTCTGTTGAAAGAAAGAACATGGGGGCTGTATTGAAAATTTCAGGATCCAGATACCATACCTTTACCCACACCGGTGCACTGTGGATCTCAATCTGAAATTTTATTCCGGTGTCCTCAAGAAAGCTGTACATTTTTCTGGTCCATACCGGCTGCAGGGTCTGGTCGTGGTTTCTCGCCTGGTCGTAATAACCGAATTTCCAGAGAATACCGATCCCGATAAGGTCCTGTTTCAGATTGTATGCGCTTCTCATATGGGATCCTGCAAGAAAGCCAAGTCCTCCCGAATAGATCTTCAATACCTGCTCCAGGGCAAATTCCATAGAGAAGTAGGCTGTTTTTTGAGAATATTGGGGATTGATGTTGTAAGGGATTTTAAAATTCCTGAAATCCATAAATGTGGGTTTGTGTTAGAAGGAGCAAAGGTATAAATTATGAAAATAAACTCTACATTAATTAATCGATAAATTAATTGTAAAAGTAGATATCGGATTGTTTTTTTACTTACCTTTAAGAGTGTAAATTTTTGATTATCAAAAACTTTTAATGTGAAAGCCCACGGCAGCATGTGTTCTTTAATTCAATAAAAAAATCACACATGAAAAAGACATTTTCTGATGAAGACCTGATTAAGAATCTGAGTTTATATTACCTGAACCGGCATTTGAAAAAAAAGCCCATAGAAAAATATCACCGTACAATAGATGAATCTCCGCTGCATGACCGTGAAAAATACAGGAAGAAATCGGAGATTCTGCTCCTGAATTCTTTCATGCACCATTTTCCGGAAGTGAGGTTTGAAAATCTTACCTGTGAGAGCCCTGACTTTATCGCAAAACTCAATGATAAAAAAATTGGTATAGAGCTTACTGAGGTGATCAATCATCTGGAAATGAAAAAGGTGGAAAGTACTTTGAATAAGATATTCCGTCAGGCAGAAATATTATTGGAACAGGAAGACACTACGAAATATCGTGGTGTTTATTTTTTAGAATTCCATCACCATGTAAAATTTGACAGCCTGGAAGAACAGCAGGAAAATATTATCAATATTTATAAGAGCATCAAAAAAAACAAAGGGGTAGGATGTGTGAAAAGTGTGAGAAAATCTTTTCACAGGAGAAATGTTTTCATTACCCATGAATACAGTATGAATCTTTTCGATGAGCTGTGCTCCGAGAAAATCCTGGAGCTTATTGAAAAGAAAAATGAAAAATTTCCTTATTACGATACATCCGTTGATGAGTGTTGGCTGGTTATTGTCTCAGATATGAATTCAATTGCCTCAAGATATACTTTTATCCAGGATAAGGAACATCTCAAAGAAGTCAAAAGTCCATTTCATAAAATTTTTCACCTTGAAAATCTTTGTGGCAATATCACAAGTATAAAATAATCGTTATTTAATGTATAAGTATGTAAAAAATACATGTATTAATTTAAAATAGTTTAAAATTATTTTAAATTCATTATTTGTAATTAAATTATAGGTATATTTGGGTTAAGCTGGTATTCAGCTGATTTAAACTGATTTAACCATTAAACCAAATATCTATGAGAAAAATTTTACTATTTATTCTTGTATGCCTGTCGCATACTTTTTATTCTCAGCAGGATTGTGCCACCGCACTGGCTGTCTGTGGTAATTCCAATATTACGTACAGTCCATCAGGATATGGGACTATTAAAGAAATGGTCAATTCGGGAAGCTGTATAGATGCTACGGGTGAACATAATTCGATCTGGTATAAAATAACAATTGCCACGGGTGGAACACTCACCTTTGATCTGGTTCCGAATAATGCTGATGCCGATTATGACTGGGCTATTTTCGGACCCGATGTTAATTGTGGGAGTTTAGGGTCGCCCATCCGCTGTAATGCAGCAACAGTCATTGGAGTCGGAGCAGATACTGGGTTGAATATGACCAGTACGATTACCAATGCCCTGGGTGGTTCTACTACACCTTATTGTAAATATCTGGATGTGTTGCCGGGTCAGACGTATTATCTATTCATTGACAATTGGGTGAGCAGCACCAGCAGTACTACCGCTCCGTTTTCTTTAACATGGGGCGGAACGGCAACACTCGCTTCACCATTTACAGATCCCAATATTCAGACCTACCCGTTTAATCCTCCCGGAATCCCTGCATTAAATCCCGCAGATCCAAGAGAGGTAGTTATCTGTTCCAGTCCTGTTCTGTTTGATTTTTCTATACTGTCGGCAGACATTATTAATGGAAATCAACATTTTAGCGTAAGTTATCATACCAGCCAGAATGATGCCTTGACGGGAAATAATCCGATCACGACTCCGCAAATGGTAAATACCACGACGGTTTATTATTACAGCATAAGCTATACGGATGCTTCAAATCCTGATAACCCGCTTAATAAATGCAAACAGATCGGAAAATTTAAATTCAAAAATGGCTCTATTACTGCTAAAAATGCAACACTCACGGAGTGCAACAATAATAATGCGGGCACAGCTCTGTTTGACCTTACAACAGCTGATGTGATTGGCAGTGCCACGGTGACCAAGAAATACTATCACAGCATGGCAGATCTCAATGCAGGGCTTAATGAGATTATCAATCCAACTGCATTTGTTTCTGCTGAAGCCATCATTTATGTAAAGGTGATCTCTGAGTTTGGATGTAATGCGGTCGCACAGATTAATCTGAAATTCCATCCGGTCGTTGTTGTAAATGACACCACTATAAGATCGTGCTTTATTGAAGCAAATCCTGCGACGGCATCCTTTAATCTTACCACAGCCATTGTAACCACTCAACCAAATGTTACAAAAAAATACTACCCATCTCTGACGGATGCGGTAGGACAGACCAATGAAATTCTTACCCTGATTAATTATACTGCTCCTAACGGTGTGGTGTATGTCCGAGTTTCCAACAACCAGGGCTGTTATGCGATCGCCAGGATTACATTACTGGTCATTGCTCCCGTATATTCTGATATTCTAAAGGATAAGATCATCTGTGCTGAAGACAAGACGACGCTGGATGCTGGATCTGGATTCAAAAGCTATGAATGGAGTACCGGTGCGACGACTCAAACTATCAATGTCGGAATAGGGATATATTGGGTCAAACTAAAAACCGGTGATTGTATTGCTACACAAACTGTAAAAGTATCTCCTTCTGAGCAGCCTGTGGTTTCAGGCATTGATATTTCAAATAATAGCATTACCATATCTGTGATGGGGGGGCATCCGCCTTATCAGTATTCAATAGATAATATTAGCTGGCAAAGCTCAAATGTCTTCACCAACCTTTCCAGGGGAGATCACAAAATATCTGTAAAAGATGCCTACGACTGTAGTCCCATAGAAATCGTAGTAGTGGTGCCTAATCTTGTCAATGTAATCACTCCTAATGCAGACGGAGTGAATGATGTGATCGACTACTCTGCATTATCCGGAAAACAGAACCTGGTCATGAATATTTTTGACCGCTATGGAACGAAAATTTACCAGGCAGACCGTTTTAATGGGTATCAATGGGACGGAATGCAGGGGGGTAAAAGAGTACCTACCGGAACGTACTGGTATTCCGTAACCTGGAATGAGAATGATAAAACGCATACTCCTTTCAAATTTACAGGCTGGGTATTGGTTAAAAACAGAGAGTAATTTCAAATATATTGAATAGATAAAACCACTTCGTAAGAGGTGGTTTTGTCTTTTAAAAAGTGGTATTTTAGGAAGCAAAATAGGAAGAATGACAGAACTTTTTATAAAACGCTTTGAATATTATAAGTCACTTGGTGACAAGACATTTGAGCAATTGTCTGAAGAGCAGATATTCTGGCAGTATAATGAAGAAAGCAATTCTATTGCTGTTATTGTAAAGCATATTGCCGGCAATATGATTTCCAGATGGACTAATTTTTTGACGGAAGATGGTGAAAAGTCATGGCGTCATCGTGATGGGGAATTTGAAAATACTTTCAAAACAAAAGAAGACGTGCTTGCCTATTGGGAAAAAGGCTGGAAATGTTTTTTTGAAGCGCTTCATCAGATCAATGATGATAATCTGTATACTACGATTCAGATAAGAGGGGAAAAGCATTCTGTTATTGATGCGGTTTTTCGTCAGTTGGCTCATTACCCCTATCACATAGGGCAGGTTGTTTACATTGCCAAAATGATCAGAAACAAAGACTGGCAGACACTTTCTATTGCCAGAAATAAATCTGTGGAGTTCAATGCAGAAATGAAAGATAAATTTTCAGTGGAAGCACAGGACAATGCATCACCAGTTTGTTTTCAAAACAGTCCCGAAGTAAGGGATGAATTTAAACAATAGACTGAATCAATCTTGCATTATTATTAAAATTACTATCTTTGCACCCATAAAATTCAGGAGTAACAAATGTCTACTTTTCACAGAACTGCCGCGTTTCATACACTTGGCTGCAAATTGAACTTTGCAGAAACATCTACTATTGCCCGTCAATTAACAGATGCAGGTTATGATAAGGTGAGTTTTGATGATAGAGCGAATGTGTACGTCATCAATACCTGCTCAGTTACTGAAAATGCTGACCGTGAGTGTAAGCTTCACGTAAAAAGAGCGATGAAGGCTAATCCTGAAGGACTTGTGGTCATTGTGGGTTGCTATGCACAGCTGAAACCTGACGAAATTTCGCAGATCAATGGGGTAGACCTTGTTTTAGGTGCGAAAGAAAAATTCAATATTCTGAGCTACCTGGATGATTTGGAGAAATCTGAAAGTGAGGGAGTTGTCCATTCATGTGAGATCGAAGAAACAGACTTCTTTATCGGAAGTTATTCTATCGGCGACAGAACCAGAGCTTTCCTGAAAGTACAGGATGGCTGTGATTATAAATGTACCTACTGTACGATCCCTTTAGCAAGAGGAATTTCCCGTTCGGATACCATCGAAAACGTGCTCGGAAATGCCACTGAAATTGCAGCTAAGGACATTAAAGAAATTGTTCTTACCGGAGTCAACATCGGTGATTACGGAAAAGGAGAATTTGGGAATAAAAGACATGAACATACTTTTCTTGATCTGATTTCAGAACTGGATACAGTAGAAGGAATTGAGAGAATCCGTATTTCTTCCATTGAGCCTAATCTTTTAAAGGATGAAAGCATCGAACTTGTTTCAAAAAGCAAAAGGTTCGTTCCTCATTTTCATATTCCGCTGCAATCCGGAAGCGATGACATCTTAAAAAAAATGAAACGTCGTTACCTGACTAAACTATACAACGACCGAGTACATAAAATTCGCGAGGTAATGCCTGACGCTGCTATCGGAGTAGACGTTATCGTAGGATTCCCAGGTGAAACGGAGGAGAAGTTTATGGAAACCTATAATTTCCTTAATGAACTTCCAATTACCTATCTCCATGTATTTACCTATTCTGAAAGGGAAAATACAGAGGCTGCTGCCATGGAAGGAGTTGTTCCTGTTGCTGAAAGAAAAAAACGCAATAAAATGCTGAGAATTCTTTCTGAAAAGAAGAAAATGGCATTTTATCAGACCCAGCTTGGAAAGACGCTTCCTGTGCTTTGGGAGCACGAAAATAAAGACGGGAAAATGTTTGGCTTCACAGAGAATTATGTGAGAGTTCAGAAAGACTTTGATCCTGCTTCAGTAAACCAAATCGAACTGCTGAATTTAGAAAAAATCCTGTCAGATGGCACGGTGTCAGTGCAATCTTCTTACCAAAACTTTTTAGCAAAAGCATAGGCTCTTTGCAAAAATTCCACTAAATTTATTTTTAAACTTTAAATACTACATTCATGAGAGATAAGTTTTTATCTTGGGGAATTGTATTAGTAGTGGCTACATGGACGGTAGCCCTGCTGATCAGAGCGCATTACTGGATACCAACGCTGTTATCCGCCATCTATGCATTGGGTGTTTACAATGCTTACCAATCGAAACATGCTATTTTGAGGAACTTTCCGGTACTGGGGTACTTCAGGTATTTTTTCGAAAGTATTTCACCGGAAATGCAGCAATACTTTATTGAAAGGGAAACCGATGGGAAGCCTTTCCCTAGAAACCAGCGCTCTGCTGTATATAGACGTGCGAAGAATTTAAGTGATACCGTAGCTTTTGGGACACAGCTGGAAGTGAATCACAGAAAATATGAAGGAATCAAGCATTCCATTTATGCAAAATCACCTTCAGAAGAGCTTCCCAGAGTATGGGTAGGTGGTGAGCAGTGTACACAACCTTATCATGCATCTTTGCTCAATATTTCTGCGATGAGTTTTGGTGCATTGAGTGATAGAGCCCAGATTTCTTTGAACAGAGGGGCCAAAAAAGGAAATTTCTATCACAACACAGGAGAGGGAGGTATTTCTCCTTATCATATGGAAGGTGGGGACCTTTGCTGGCAGATCGGGACAGGATACTTTGGGTGTCGTGACGATGAAGGAAAATTTAACCCGGATTTGTTCGCAAAATATGCTACACTTCCGAATGTGAAAATGGTAGAGATCAAATTGTCGCAGGGAGCAAAACCGGGCCATGGAGGGGTGCTTCCGGGCGTTAAGAATACACCGGAAATCGCAGCGATTCGTCATGTGACCCCGGGAATGACGGTTATTTCGCCACCTTCTCATACAGCATTCTCTGATGCTGCAGGATTGCTGAGGTTCGTACAGCATCTCAGAGAGCTTTCAGGAGGAAAGCCGGTTGGATTTAAACTTTGTATTGGAGATACCAAAGAATTTGAAGATGTCTGTGTTCAGATGAATGTTCTGAAAATTTATCCTGACTTTATTACGATAGATGGAGCGGAAGGAGGAACCGGAGCTGCTCCTCCGGAATTTTCAGATGGAGTAGGGATGCCTTTGGAACCGGCTCTGATATTTGTCAATAGAACACTTAACAACTATAATCTGCGAAATAAACTAAGGGTAATTGCCAGTGGTAAAGTTCTTACCAGTCTGGATATTTTGAGGGCTGTGGCTATGGGAGCAGATATGTGCAACAATGCAAGAGGATTTATGTTTTCTCTGGGATGTATTCAGGCTTTGAGATGTAATTCCAATAACTGTCCTACCGGTGTTGCCACGCAGGATAAAATGCTGATTAAAGGACTGGATGTTACGGACAAAAGCGAAAGGGTGTATCACTTCCATAAAAATACACTGCATACATGTAATGAACTGATTGCAGCAGCAGGAAGAAGTTCTTATGAAGAAGTAGATGCTACGATGTTTATGAGAGGAGATGAATTTGACCATCTTGCTGATCTTTATTTCCCGGACATTCTGGGTAATGTAAAACAAAAAGCAAGATTCTGACCTGGACAATAGAATATAAAAAAACCGCCTTCGTTTGAAAGGCGGTTTTTTATTGATGTAAATTTCTTGTCTTTATTGATCAGCAGGTCTGTCTGCTCTTCCGTAGATCTGGAAGTTGAAGACAAAAGATCTGTTTCTGTAAGATATTCCTAAATAAGGATAATGAGGATTTCTGGCAAAAGCTGCTCTTGATGGTACGATAATTACCCCTTGCAGGTTATACGGTGCTCCCGGCGATAAGTCATTGAACGCTTTGAATTTCTGCAGGGCTTCTTTGAATCCTGCTATCTCATAATAGCTTCTTTGCTTTGCAGCGTCTGTTGTTGCATCCGTTAATGTTTTCTTTTTTACGTAATAGTACATTGGGTCTATAACTGGGACAACATTTCCATCTATCGTATTCAAAAATGCAGTTTTAGAAGAAAATAAAACTTTTCCTTCACTTTCCATGGCAACATAAGAATCGGCTTTTCCCATGATTTTAATAATATCGTCTGACTTGATTGTCTTTGCATCAGCCGGATCGGGTTGCGCTCCGTTTCTTACAATATAAATAGTTCCGGAAGGCAATGTTTCATAAGGAAGCTCAGAGAGTTTCTTTTGTTTGTCATCAGCAGTGTCTGTAGCGCTGAAGGGGGTTATATTTCCTTGTACATCTAAATAATTCTCATCCATAAACTTTTTAATGGATTGATTGTCATAGTTGTCTTGGGTAGCAATGTCTTCAGGCTCTCTGTACATTTCTACTTCATCATCTTTTTTACATGCTGAAAAACATAGTGATCCCGCAAGGATATATAAAAATATTTTTTTCATTTCAAAAAACTTTAATTACTTTACAGATAATATAACGGCAAAAGTATAAAAAATTATGAGAATAGATAAATTTTTATGGAGCATTCGTTTTTATAAGACGAGAAGTATTGCAGCAGAGGAGATTAAAAAGAACAGGGTTTCTATAGGAACGTCTGCCGTAAAGTCATCTAAGGAGGTAAAAGAAGGAGATGTTATTAAGATCAGAAAGAATCAGATTGATTATAAAATAAAGGTAATCCAGATTCCTAAAAGCAGGATTGGCGCAAAACTAGTGCCTCTCCACATACAGGATGTAACAGATAAAGAACAGTACGAATTGTTAAAACTGCGTAAGATGTCTCAGGATTATTACAGGAATAAAGGAGAGGGAAGGCCTACCAAAAAAGACAGAAGAGAGATGGATGAATATGTGGGAAATGATATCACCGCAGATTTTACAGATTGGGATGACTTTTTCGGAGAAAATGATTCTGAGAATAACGAAAGTGAAGATTAAAATAAAAAAGCTCTAGAGATAGAGCTTTTCTATTATTTCGTTAACGATATCTTCTGGCTCTCGGAAGTCGGTTCCCACACTGAACTGGGCTTTACTGTAAAACTGATTTCTTTCAAATAAGTGTTTGGCAATGAATTCCGGGAGATTTTCATCCTGTATATTGGCAATTATTGGCCTTTTTTCTTTCTGTTTGGAAAGTCTCTCTACCAGTGTTCCTACAGAAGTCCTTAAAAATACACTTTTAGAATTATGATTAATAATTTCCATGTTATTGTAGTATACGGGGGTTCCTCCGCCCAGGCTTAGTACCAGATTCTCTTCAGAAGCCAGAATTTCCTCAAGAGCCTCTCTTTCCAGCTTTCTAAAGTAAATTTCTCCTTTTTTTTCAAAAATTTCAGGAATGGTTAATTTATTTCTCTTTGAAATCTCTTTATCAAGGTCTATGAGTTTAAAATTGATTTTTTCGCTTAATATTTTGGAAATGTGAGATTTGCCACTTCCCATGTATCCGATCAATGAAATTACCATGATTTTTTTTTAAACAAATTTGCGAAAAAGTTTTGAGATAAAGAAAAAAGTCATATCTTTGCACCACTTAAAACAAGGGACATTACTTAAATGAAAGTTGTTTAAAATAAGTGGCCGACTCGGTAGCTCAGCTGGTAGAGCAATACACTTTTAATGTATGGGTCCTGGGTTCGAATCCCAGCCGGGTCACTAGCAAAAAAAATTACTGGATTTTGTAATTTTATTGCCTGCGTGGTGAAATTGGTAGACACGCCATCTTGAGGGGGTGGTTTCCTAAGGATGTGCTGGTTCGAGTCCAGTCGCAGGCACTGCAAAGAATATTTTATAGTTAGGAAATAAATATTTATATTTATTCTTAATTGTGGCCGACTCGGTAGCTCAGCTGGTAGAGCAATACACTTTTAATGTATGGGTCCTGGGTTCGAATCCCAGCCGGGTCACAAGTTTACTGAAAAGTAAATTTTTTTCATATTAATATTTTGTGATTTGGTGTTTCAAAGGCTTCCTTCAGGAGGCCTTTGATTTTTTTATCTAACCCTGACTTTTGCGCCTGATCTAAAAAATTAACCACAGATGTTTGGGGATATTTTCGGAGTTTTTTTTCTAATTGGCTTTCAACCCAATAAGAACTATGAAAAATAGTTGTAAGTATTTTATAATCGACCTAGGATCAGGAGCGTTAATAAACCTTTTAAGGTTCGCCGATTCAAATAAAAAATAAAAAATCAGAGGCAAAATTGATCTTAGTGGATGATTCCAGTCTTGAATTTTTGTATACTTTTGTTTGACTCCGTCGAATCTTCGATTTCAAGGCAAAAGTATAATAGTATAATGATAGGAAAGAAAATCGTTTCTCCACAACTTTTGCGCTTGATCCAAAAAAAAACTCTGACATTTCTATCAGAGTTTGTATGGTCTAAAAATACAATATCTTACTAATCCAGATGCATATTGTCTATCAATCGCACTCCATCTACAACTACTACAATAAAAGCTCTGAAATTTCTGTCTCTATAAAAGAAATCTGTTTCCTGCAGTGTGTTTTCATCTGCGATCAGAAAATATTCCAGCTTCATTCCCTGCTGGTTGTCAAATATATCGGTCACTCTTTCTTTGATTTCGGGTATTGTGACCGTTCTGAACCAATCATTTACTTTCTGTAAGGTCTCAAAAATGATTTTTGAAGCTTCTTTCCGGTCTTCATGTAATCTCTGGTTTCTTGAGCTTAAAGCCAATCCGTTGTCTGCCCGGTAAATGGAAACACCCACTATTTTAACAGGAAGATTTCTCTTTTCCACCATTTTTTTAATAATCGCAAGCTGCTGGAAATCTTTTTCCCCAAAATAAGCGTGATCGGGTTGTACCTGTCTGAAGAGCTCCTCTACTACTGTTCCTACTCCGTCAAAATGTCCCGGTCTTGATTTTCCTTCCATCTCATTTTCCAATCCGTCAAAATCGTAATGCTGGCTTTCTGTCTTTTCTGGGTAAATATCTGCTACTTCAGGAATATAAACGGCATCTACCAGGCCAGACTTTTCCAGGATCAGAATGTCTCTGTTTACATCCCTAGGGTACTTTTCAAGATCCTCAGGATTGTTAAATTGGGTTGGATTTACAAAAATTGAAGAAATAACAAGATCATTCTCCTTTCTTGCCGCTTCATACAGAGAAAGATGACCTTTATGTAAGGCTCCCATAGTAGGGGCAAAGCCAATTCTTTTTCCCATTTCCTTCTGTCTTTCAATGAAATCCTGAAGGACTTTTCTGTTTTTTATAACTTCCATAGTTTATTTTAATACGTATTCAAAAATAGTAAAAATATCACACAATAAAGTGCGATTTTACTACTTTGGAAAAGGGAAGTTTCGTAAAAAAATGTTAATTAAAATAATGTTAGATGTTTTTTTGTAATTTTGCACATTAAAGCATTTTTACAAAAATTAGATAGAAATTTTATGCCGAATCAAAAAATACTGTACATTACTACAGAGATGTATCCTTATCAGGAAGATACAAATATGGCTGCTGTGGTAAACAAAATGGCACTTAAGATGCACAATGAAGGCAATGATGTAAGAGTTTTTATGCCAAGATTTGGACAGATAAGTGAGAGAAAATTCCAGCTTCATGAGGTAATCCGCCTTTCAGGAATGAATATTATTATCAATGACCTTGATCAGCCTTTAATCATTAAAGTAGCGTCTCTTCCGGGGGAAAGACTTCAGGTTTACTTTATCGACAATGAAGAATACTTCAAAAGAAAGCAATATTATTTTGATGATGAAGGAAATCCTTTCGATGATAATGATGAAAGAGCAATTTTCTTTGCCAGAGGTGTTATTGAGACCATCAAAAAACTAAACTGGGTACCGGATGTGATTCATTTGAACGGATGGATGTCTTCTTTTGTTCCGATTTATCTTAAAACATACTACGAATCCGATACCTATTTCAAGGACGCAAAAATCGTTCTTTCCCTATATAATGAGAAAGACGCAGCCCTGGACAAAAAGATTGATGAAAAACTGAAGTTTGATAATATTTCAGGATTAAAAGCGTTAGATAAACCAACCATCAAAAGTTTTGTCATGGAAAGTATGAACTACGTAGATGCTGTAGTGAAAGGGGATGAATTTCTGGATGAAGATCTGGATGAAGCTTTCAATGCAACCTCGACCCAAAAGTCGGAATATCTTGACGTAGATTCTATAAACCAACTTTATTAAAAAACACATTTTTAATGACTCATACTCTTAAAAAGACCTTCGTCGCAGTTTTGCTGGCGATTTTCGGAAGTGCAATCCTTTATAACTGCGAACCGGAAGCAGATTCTCTTGGAGAACAGCTCTTCGATAAAGATGCAGCACAAGGCAATGAAACTCCACATGACCTTATTGCTTACAATATCAATAATAATGATTCGGTCCGAAGTGACGCCTCAAAACTTATCAGTGGATTGAATACTGCAGGGACCTCCATATCGGTAGGTGTTTTGGGTGCCTTCAATGAAGGACAATTCGGTATGCAGAGAGCATCGTATGTGACACAGCTGAGAATGCCTGTAAACAATTTCGATTTCAACGGACCAAAACCAATCGTAGACTCTGTCGTTCTTGTTTTGAGAACTCCTGCCAATACAGCAGATGATATCTATTATATTTCAGACTCCATAAAGGCTCCGGGGGCTTATGATAAAAATAATTTTCCTATCGGTGATGAGCTGGTAAGTGTTTCCATTGAAAAAAAGAGCTACCCCGTACGTAAATACGGAAGAATAGGTGGAGCTTCCAAATCAATGAAGATCAATGTACATGAAGTAACTACCTTCCTGGATACGAATACAGAGGCGTTTACACGTTCCAATGCAAATGTGAGTACCGGTGCTTTACTGGGATCTGCTGTGTTCGACGGAAATGTAAGTACAGTGTCGATTACGAAAAAATCTGATAATACAACGGTGTTTACCGGTAACCTTGGGTTCAGGATGAGACTGGATAAAGACTTCTTCCAGACGCATATCGCGGATAAAAAAGGGAAACCGGAACTTCAGGATGCGGCAAACTTTATCAGGTACTTTAAAGGAATTAAAATTTCTGCAGAAGCTACAGATGGTTACCTGTTCCAGTTTTCACCTAATGATATGGAACTTATCATGTATTATAAATATGACAGAACAACAAATGGTACGGTAACACGTCAACAGGCAAATCTTGATTTTAACCTGACGTCTCCTAATGCACGTATCGGTTTGTATGAATACAACAGAGCTGGATCGGCGGTTTCCACAGCATTGGCTGGCAGCAATCAGGTAAATGGTGATCCGAGACTTTTTGTTCAGGGAATGGGAGGTCCTTCCATTGGGGTAAAAATCCCGGACACGACGATCGACTCACTTAAGACTCTGTATCAGAAAAATAAAGCAGCTATTATAGGGGCCAGAATTCGGGTGTTTGTAGATCCTGCAACGTGGAAGAATACCCACTCAGTGGATGGAGATCGTAAGTTTACTCTTGTTCAGACCTCTCAAAAAGATGGAAAAACTCTGACAGATTTTACTTCAGATGCCAATCTTGGATTTAATATTTACAATTATAATAAAACTCCAGAGTATTATGACTTTGTCGTAACGAAGACCGTTAAAGATATTGTTGAAGGGGTAAAAGATGCTGATGGAAACGTAATCGTTAATAAGCCATTATATATTGCTGCGGGCTCATTCCTGAGAAGTGCACAGGGAGCAGCTGCAGGAGCAAAATATACCACCAGATCAATTGATATGAACAGAACGGTTCTCGTAGGATCAGAGAAGATAAATCCACACAGAATTAAACTGAGGGTTACTTACGGAACAAAAAAATAACACAATTAAATAAACACTAGACAGAATATGTGCGGAATAGTAGGATATACAGGTTTTCAGGACGCTTATGATATTGTTATCAATGGTCTTAGAAGATTAGAATATAGAGGGTATGACAGTGCCGGAATTGTTTTAGAAGGCTCAAACAATAAGCTTGAAGTTGAAAAAACAAAAGGTAAGGTTGATGATTTGGTGAATATTTCGAAAGAACTGAAAGGAACTGCGAAAATCGGAATGGGACACACACGTTGGGCTACCCACGGGGTACCAAGTGACAGAAATTCACACCCACATTTGTCAAATAACGGAAAAATAGCAATCGTTCATAATGGGATTATCGAAAATTATGATACCATTAAAAAGATGCTGAGTGAAAAAGGTTTTACATTCCAGTCGGAAACCGATACCGAGGTATTGGTGAACCTTATCCAGTATTTTATGGATCTTAATCCGGAGATTGATTTCCCAACAGCGGTAAGATATGCCCTGAATGAAGTATATGGAGCGTATGCGATTACCGTGCTTCATGAAGATTATCCGGGAATTCTGGTTGTAGGAAGATTAGGATCTCCTTTAGCCATTGGAATTGGAGATAAAGAATATTTTATTGCTTCTGATGCTTCTCCTTTCGTTGAATTCACAAAAGAGGCTATTTATCTTGAAGAGGGACACATGGCAACAATCTCTCTTGAAAATGGAGTAGATATCAGAACAATCACTGAAAATTCCAAAATTCAACCTGAAATTCAGCAGCTTAAACTGAACCTGGAGCAGATTGAAAAGGGAGGATATGAGCATTTCATGCTGAAAGAAATCTTCGAACAGCCTAAATCGGTGCATGATACGATGAGAGGAAGACTCCTTGTAGATGAAGGCATCATTAAAATGGCCGGAATCTGGGATCACCTGGAGAGGTTTAAAAATGCCAACAGAATCATCATTATCGCGTGCGGAACATCATGGCACGCAGGTCTTATCGGAGAATACCTGATTGAAGAATATGCCAGAATCCCTGTAGAGGTAGAATATGCATCAGAATTCCGATACAGAAATCCAATTATTACGGATAAAGACGTGGTGATTGCCATTTCCCAGTCAGGAGAAACGGCAGATACAATGGCTGCTTTAAAACTGGCTAAAGAAAAAGGAGCATTTATTTACGGAATATGTAATGTGGTAGATTCCTCTATCGCAAGAATTACAGATGCCGGTTCTTATACACACGCCGGTCCTGAAATCGGGGTGGCTTCTACAAAAGCATTTACCGCTCAGCTTACCATTCTTACTTTGATTGCCTTTAAATTAGGAAAACATAACGGAAATCTAGGAAATGCTGACTTTATGAGCCTTATTGCAGAACTTGACGCGATTCCTAAGAGAATTGAAGAAGTCCTGAATACAACTCACGAACAGATTAAAGAAATCGCTAAAGACTTTGTAGAAACTACCAATTTCCTTTATCTTGGAAGAGGATATAACTATCCTGCAGCATTAGAAGGAGCCTTAAAGCTGAAGGAGATTTCCTACATCCACGCAGAAGGATACCCGGCAGCAGAAATGAAGCATGGCCCTATTGCGTTGATCGACGAAAACATGCCGATTGTCATTATTGCACCTAAAAGAGGTCATTATGATAAAATTGTAAGTAATGTTCAGGAAATTAAGGCTAGAAAAGGAAAAATTATCGCTGTAGTGAATAAAGGTGACCGCCAGGTAAGCGAAATGGCAGATTATGTGATTGAAATTCCTGAAACATCAGAATGTTTCTCTCCGATAGTGGCTTCAGTGCCTTTACAGCTGCTTGCTTACTACATTGCTGTATACAGAGGTGCAAACGTAGATCAGCCGAGAAACTTAGCAAAATCTGTAACTGTTGAATAAAAAAATGTTGTAAATAAAATAAATTTAGATTTCTTCCGTTATTTCAAAAAAAATCTTAAAAGTTTCTTAAAAAAATTATATATTTACGGCTTAATTATAAAAATTAACATGAAAAGGATATTTCTTTTATTATTGTCTGCGTCAGTAGCATCGGTATCTTGTTCAGGTGGTGGCAGCTCTTCTGTAGGGAAGCCAGGAACAAAAGGAGAATTGATACCAAGAGAAAAAACGAAATCATTTGTTGCGGAAAGACCATACGGAATGGTTGCAATTCCAGCAGGTTCATTTGTTGCCGGTTTAGCAGACCAGGATCCAACAAATACACCTGAAAAAGCATCATTGAAAACAGTTACTGTTTCATCTTTCTTCATGGATGAAGCTGAAACTACTAATGCAGAATACAGGGTATTCATCAATTACGTAAGAGATTCTATTGCAAGAACTCTATTGGCTGAAGCTGCCGGCGAAGGTGGTGACGAAGGCGGAGGTAGAGGAGCAAGCATAGGAGA
This sequence comes from Chryseobacterium pennipullorum, assembly GCF_003384725.1. Classification (GTDB taxonomy): domain Bacteria; phylum Bacteroidota; class Bacteroidia; order Flavobacteriales; family Weeksellaceae; genus Chryseobacterium; species Chryseobacterium pennipullorum. Next base: position 14,620 of record NZ_QNVV01000004.1, on the reverse strand, counting down.
CTACGCATACCTTGCCAAAAAAGAAGAAAACCTAACCCCTTATCAGGAATATATGGAAGGCCAGGGAGGCCGCGAAGAAGGAAGTTATGATGCCAGCAAAAGATTAGACTGGAAAATTCCATTACACTGGAGCACATCAAAATATCCGGATGTAGAATACGCAGAAGTTTTAGAATCTCTGTATCTGCCGGCCTCTTCAAGAATAGGAAACGAAAGAATTTTAGATGTAAGCAAGCTTAAATATACGTACCGTTGGGGAGATATGGATGCTGCGCTTGCGGATAACGAAAGAGGAGCTAATTACCTGAAAAGCCAGAGTATCGCGATCTATCCCGATACTACGGTTTGGGTAAAGGATTTCCACTTTGCCTACAATGAGCCATTATTTGAGCAGTATTTCTGGCACAAGGCTTATAAAGATTATCCTGTAGTAGGGGTAACCTGGGATCAGGCAAGAGCTTACTGTAACTTCAGATCTAAATTGAAAACTGATTACAACGAAAGTTTAAAAAGAAAAAAACAAAGACCATTGCAGTTCCGTCTTCCTACTGAAATCGAATGGGAATATGCTGCAAGAGGAGGTATGCAAAATGCTACTTACCCTTGGGGTGGTCCTTACCTGATGGATGACAGAGGTTGCTACCTTGCCAACTTCAAGCCAAAAAGAGGTAACTACATGGAAGACGAGAAAAAAGGTACTTATACATATACAGCGCCAGTTAAGAAATTTAAGAAAAATGGGTATGGGCTATTTGATATGGCTGGAAACGTTTCTGAGTGGACATTATCAGCATATAACAATTCTTCATACGGATTCTCTTCTACATTAAATCCTTCTACAAAAGATAAAAAGGATACTAAAAAATCTGTAAGAGGTGGATCGTGGAAAGATATAGGATATGCATTGATGACAGGGGCAAGAGATTGGGAGAGAAAGGATTCTGCAAGAAGCTATATCGGATTTAGAACTGTACAGGACATTCCTGAAGCAGCTGTGAAGCCAAGAAGAGTTAACAGATAACCAGACTATTACTTTCAATAACGATTTTATTTAACATTAAAAAAACTAACTCAATATGTTTAAGACTAAAGATGCTTGGATGAATTTCTTCTATTCATTCGGTGCTGCAATTGTAATTCTTGGAGCTTGGCTTAAAATTACTCACATTACCCTGGGACCAATTAATGGTAATATCGCTCTTACCGTGGGGCTTATTACGGAGGCTATTATCTTTATTATTTTCGCATTCGACCCTCCTAAAACTGAAGAGTCATATGCATGGGAAAATGTTTATCCTGAATTATTAGATAAGCATGCTAATCCCAACCCTTTACATTCTAATGTATCTTCTAAAAATACAAGCGCTATGTTTGCTGAAATGGAAAACTCCCTTTCTAACAAATTAGACAAAATGCTTGAAGATGCAAGGCTGGATGTTCAGTTATTCGAAAGATTAAGAACAGGAATCGATAAATTTTCAAGTTCTGTAGATCAGATCAACCAAACTGTGGATGTTTCTGCTTCTACTCATAAGTATAATGATCAGCTGAATAAAGCTGCTCAGCATATGGAAAGCATGAACGCTTTATATGCAATGCAGTTAGAAAGCGGTAAAAAGCAGTCTGAATTTGCCAACAAGTATGTGGCAGATATGCAGAAATCTGCAGAGCAATCTGAAAAATTCAACCAAGAATTACAAGGTTTAACATCTAATCTTAACAGTTTAAACAGAGTTTATGGTGGTATGCTTACCGCGATGAAGTCTTAATTCCCAACCATTTCTAAATAACTATTTAATCTAAACAAAAAGAAAAGAGAATGGCACAAGGAAAACAGACCCCTCGTCAGAAGATGATCAACCTGATGTATCTGGTGTTCATCGCGATGATGGCCCTCAATATTGATGCAGAAATCATCAGATCATATTATGACTCTACCAAAGCGCTGAACGAAACAAGAAGTTTAACAGAGAAGAAGAACGAAAAGATATTTGAAAGAACACTGGAAGCCAAAGCACAACAGGTTCCGGATACATACGCACAACCTTGGTCAGAATACAAAGTATTGAAAGCTAAGATTGATGCATTAGTAAGTTCTGCGCAAGGTATTAAAGATTTACTGAAAAAGAATTCTGACTTTCATGATAAAGATCCTAAAACAGGAAAAGAGATTGATGTAAGCGAAAATTTTGCTGCATTGAATAATAATGAAGCGACTACAGAATACTTCTTTACTGAAGGCGATGAAAATACCCCTTCAAAAAATGCATTGGAACTGAAAGCTAAAATTGATGATGTAAGAAATTATATCAATACTACTTTCGGAAATAATGCCCAGCTTAAAGATTTAGTAGAAAGAGCAAACAAATCTCTTATTGCAGAATATCCGAAAGGAAAATCTCCAAATGAGAAAACCTGGTTCCAGAATAAATTCTACCATCAGCCACTGATCGCTGCGATCTCCAATTTGGAAATTATCCAAAATGATGCCAGAAATGTTCAGTCTGATGCACTGGCATTACTCCTTCAGGAAAAAGTGGATGCAAGCATCAAATTTACAAGCTATGAGCCAATTGTTTCAGGTCCGGTTGATATCCAGGCTGGTAAGCAGGCTGAAGTAAAAGTAATGTTGGGAACTTATTCTAACAGTAATAAGATCAATATCTCAGGAGTAAGCAGAGTAGAGAATGGTAAGGGAATTATCCCAATCTCTGGCGCTGGAATTGGTGAACATAAATTAGCAGGTACCATTACGTTGACAGATGCTTCAGGTAAGCCGCAAAGCTTCCCATGGACACACACGTATAACGTGATTGCAGGTCCTAGAGAAGTAAAACTTGAAAAAGGATTATTGCTTTCTGCGGACAAAATGAACGTAATGTACAGAGGACTTGAGAATCCGGTATCCGGATCTATATTAGGTGCTGATAATGCTAAGCTTTCATTATCTGCTCCGGGAGCCAGCGTAAGAAATACAGGACCTGGTAAATGGATTGTGAAACCTTCAACAGGTACTACCGTGAAACTGACTCTATCAGGAGTAGATCCTTATGGAAAAACCGTATCTCAGGTATTCGAATATAGAATTAAGAATGTTCCGCCACCGCAAGGTCAGATGAGAGGACAGAATGTATTGTCGATGCCGGCTACTTCTATTCCGAACCAATCTGTACAGGCAGCAATTCCTGATTTCGACTTCCCGGTTTCATTTACTGTTACTCAGTTTATGGTAAGAGTGCCAGGTAGAGCAGCGTTATTGATTCATGGTAATTCATTGAATGATGCAGCTGGACTGATCAAGAATCTTAGAACAGGAGATGTAGTTTCTATTTTTGATATTAAAGCAACAGCACAAGGTCTGGAAGGACAAACGCTTAAAAACATTACTCCTATAATTATTAATGTTCAATAGGACTAAAATTGTAATTTATTATGAAAAAATATATTAGCACCCTTTTAGTAGTAGTTTCGGGATTTGCTTTTTCCCAGACTATTCTGAACGCTTCTTCTCCAGAGGAGTTCAGGCAGATGAGAGCGGAGAATAAACAAAAAGTTGGTGATACTATTATAGATAAAACAGTAAAACCTCTTGAATATGGTTTTGTTGAAGATAAAGATATTCTTAAGAGTATGTTTGTATGGGAGATCATTGATATGAATGACAAAATCAATCAGCCATTCTATTATGACAATCCGGACGGTCTTCTTTCCACGCCTACCAGATCATTATATCAGTTATTGCTGGATGCCGCTTTGAGTGGCAAAATCGAGCAGGTATATGATGACGAAAACTTTACTGTAAAGCTTTCTCCTGAAGGGATTCAGAAAAGACTGGAAAAAGTAACTATCAATGATGCTGCTATCGATATCCTAAACTCCGGAAGACAATTGACGGAGCAGGAGAAAAAAGAATATACCGATGTATTTAAGACGACTACCGATAAAGTAAAAGTTCTTAAAATTATGGGAATGTGGTTTGTAGATAAAAGAGACGGACAAATGAAGTACAGACCTTTAGGTATTGCCGCTATGGGACCGGATCCTGCCGTACAGGGGGTGATCGGACCTGATGGGAAACCTATTGCGAGCAATGACGACCTTATCGATTTATTCTGGATCTACTATCCGAATGCAAGGGATATTTTGGCTAACAATTATGTTTTCAACAGAAAGAATTCATCTGCCGACTTATCTTTCGATGATATCATCAATGCTAGAAGATTCTCTTCGATCATCTATAAGTCATCAAGCGGTTTAGGAGACGGTACAATTAAAGATTATATCCCTAAAGATGCTGACGATCAGCTTGAAGAGAGCGATAGAATCAAATCGCAGATCCTGGAAATGGAAAATGATATGTGGAATTACTAAATTTCACTTGATATTTATACAAAACCTGAGTATTTTTACTCAGGTTTTTTTATTATGCAATCGTCTTTTGTTTATGGCCAATCAATAATCCAGGACGATTGCATATAACCTGGTAAATAAATGAAATTTCACATATGAAAAATGTAGAATATATTATTGTAGGGGACGGGTATGCCGGGCTTTTCTTTGCCCATCAGCTCATTAAGAATAATAAGTCTTTTGTGATCTTCTCTGAAGGAAGAAAAAGTGCCTCTCAGGTCTCTGCAGGAATTATTAATCCGGTGGTGCTGAAAAAATTCACCACTTTCTGGAAAGCCCAGGAACAAATTGATTTCCTTAAAGACAGCCTGAAAGAAATTGAATCCTATACAGGGGAGAATTATTTGATCGATGCGCCCATTCACCGGATTTTTCATGACAAAAACGAGCAGGATCTGTGGCTGAAAAAATCAGCTCATACGGAATTAACAAACTTTCTTGACGAAAATTTCGATCATTTAGAGGTGGTAAAAAATGACTTTCGGACGGGAAAGGTTAGTCAGTCTGCCAGGTTGAATGTTAATGGATTTTTTGCCGGTTTATTTAATTATTTTGAAAAAAATAATCTTTGGGTAAAAGAAAAGTTTGATTACAGCCAACTTCATCCTTTAGAATCCTCTTATAAAGATTTTGTGTTTGGGAATATCATTTTCTGTGAAGGAATGGGGGTGAAAGAGAATCCTTATTTTTCCGGAATTGGGGTCATTCCGAACAAAGGCCACCATATCAGAGTTAAGCTTTCCCAACCGATACCGGATCACATCACCATAAAAAAGAAGCATTTTCTTTTTCCCATGGATAATGGACTTCATTTTTATGGCGGAACTTACGACAGAGAACAGCTTCATCATCATATAGACGAATCTGCAGTTACACAATTAGTAAATGGCCTTTCAGAATTTTATCCTTATGATTTTGAGGTTGCAGAAGTGCATTTCGGATTCCGACCTACAGTAAAAGACCGGCGGCCGATCATCGGAAATCATCGTGACTTCAGGAATTTGCATGTTTTCAACGGTCTTGGAGCCCGTGGAATTCTGAATGGCTGCTATTTTGCCAGGGATCTATTCCGTTGTATTGAAGAAAATATTCCTTTGCAGGAAGAAGTTTCAATGAATAGATTTAATTAAATTCTCCTTAAAATTCATATCTTCGGTAAAAAGCTCCATAATTTATGAACGAAAACATATTAGGAATAGTAGCTGGAGTACTGACTTCAATATCCATGATCCCTCAACTTGTAAAAGTGATCAGAGAAAAAAATGTTGAAGACATTTCTTTGCTTATGCTTTTGGTGCTGATATCGGGATTGTCGCTCTGGGTGTGGTATGGATTCATGAAAGATGAACTTCCGATTATTTTGTCCAACGCATTTGCTGTTCTTGTAAATCTGAGCCTTTTGGTTTGTTATGCAGCTTATAACAAAAAATAAACTTTCATACTCATTAAAAAAGAATCAGGTACAAGAGTTGTGGGGCCCAGGCAAAGGGTTGAGTTAATGTGAATATAAATAATAATATTCGGATTGTACACCAATAACTGTTTAACTCCGTAGAAATAAGATTCATCTACTGAAGGAATAATCTCCGATTTTAACGTATAGAAAAAAAAATTAACCGCAGATTGCACAAATTTCCACAGATGTCGGCTTTCAACCCAATAAGAACTATGAAAAATAGTTGTAAGTATTATTTAATCGACCTAGGAATCAGGAGCGTTAAGAAAATTGATCTTGAATCTGTTAAAAAATTTCCAGTGTTTGAGCATGGCGACCCTATTGAGTCGAAGAACCAATGTTGAATCATGCGAGTTTGGAAATTTTAGGAGGCAAGGTCAATTTTTAGCGGATGATTCCAGTCTTGAATTTTTGTATACTTTTGCTTCAAGGCAAAAGTATAAATAGAAAAATATTCAGTTTCTTCTCACAACTTTTGTAATTGATCCATAAAAAAGACACCTCAAATGATGAGGCGTCTTTATCTATGCTATAAGCAGTCTTACTGTAGGACAAATTTAGCCAAAGGAGCCATTTTTGCCTTATTAAGCGTTAATGTATTTCCATTGACAGAATAGTTGTCTGCCGCTAATATTGCTTTTGTAAACTGATTTTCAATATCCAGATCCTCACAGGCCATCATGGTAGACATTCCCTGGTTGAATTTGATTCTCATCATTTCCGGCTTGATCTCAAAAGTTCCTCCTAATCCATTGCATCCTGCATGTCCTTCATATCTCATTCCGTCCGTTGTAAGTTTGAAATAAGGATTGTTTTTAGGGTTTTTAAGCTGGATAGGCTGTCCGTTCAGCTCCGTAAGTTTCCAGGTTTTCCCTGTAATATCTGTTGGAGTTTTCTGTACAGTCTGTGTTTTACATGAAACAAGAAACACAGCAAGGAAAAGAGCAGATAGGTAATAGTATACGCTTTTCATAATTTTAAATTTAAACATTTGTTTAACATATGCTAATACGATGCCATTTTTGCAGGACCGGATTCTTTTTTGGCCTGTTTAAGATGGAAAAGTACCATATCCACATTCTTTTTAAGGAAGGTCACATTTCCTTTGATCTCAGAGTACTGATACTCTTCATTGGTAGCTGTGTATTCCGGCAATGCATCACTTTTTTTAAGGTCATAAGTTTTGCCGTTTAAATGTACAGTAGCTATATTTTTGGTGTTGTTGATGGTTACTTCTATTTTTTCTCCATAGCTGTCAACATAGACATTCTTGGAAATATCATCTGCATTTTCCGGAACGGCAGCGGTAACAGTTTCGGCCTCTTTACCAGGATGTTTACACGCTGTTGAGGAAAGGACGGCCAATCCCAAAAGGATTGAAGTTAAAAATTTTTTCATAGTGGTAAGTGATTTTAAAGTGTTTCATGAAGTATGGTGTTATACCATATAAAAATACAAATATTTTTGATAAATATGTGTTAATTTTACATAAAATAACAGTAATTTTTAATTTAACAAGCCACGATAGGCTGTGTTATGAATCATAATCGGGAGAAACACAACGAAGAATTTATGATAAGAAAATTGAAGTTAAACAGTCAGATTCAGGCCTTCTAACCGTTGTAAATTCAGTAAAATAATAATTGATTTTTCCATTTTTTCATTTGTTGTTTTAATTTGGCGACAAAAATAATTCAAAAATCAGAGAATAGCAATAACAGGATATTAATAATTCAGAATCATGATAAAGTTTAGTTTTTATGGGTTATTTTTTTGTATTCTATGAATCAGAATGTTAAGAATACTTAAAAAAATAAATCGTCTGCGGTAAGCTGATATCTTTAATCGTTTTTTATATTCCTGTCATGTGTATTCACTAAATGCATTCGCAGGGATCGAAACAGGGCGGTGGGATGAATTGCGTATCGTGCGTGTTTTATTCAGCTTATTTAAAGTATCGTTAAATTTTGTTAATCTGCTATGATGGTATGATATACTAAGTGTACATTTGCCACTTCAAAATGAGAAACTTTATAGTATATCTTTTAACCGGTCTTTTTCTGCTTTTTGTTGTGGAGAGCAGACTGGATGTTAAGACGCTTCGAAATGACTATTCCGGTCATGTTTCTCATCATATGCCTAAAAGAGCGAACCGTCTCAATCAGACTTATGAAAAACTGTCGGTTCAGCAGATGAACGATACTGTTGCTGATAATTCTACTTTAGAACTTGCAGAAAATGATTTCCAGCTGTCAGAGGTATGGCAGGCTGTTGCTGTTTTCGCCAGTGTTTTCAGTTTGGTCTATATTTTTGGGCTGGAAAGCTATAAACGCCTGAAGCCGGATGTTCACGGTTTTGTCTTTGGTTATGCGGCCAAAAGATTTATTCTGGCCCGTTCCATTAGAATCTAAAATTTCACTTTTCCTTTTGTTTTCTGCCCGCTCCGGGTGGGGATGTTTTGCGTTGTGTATGCCGGTAATCATCACACGTGCCTTCTGTATTACCATCTACTTCTATCAAAACATTAACGATTTATACACACTCTAGAATTATGATAAAAAGAGTTGCTTCAGGCATTGCGCTGAGCGTCTTGTTGTTGGCTGTTGGCTGCAATAAGAAAAAAGAAGAAAAAGAAGAGGTTACGGTCTACCCTGTAACATCTCCCATAGTGATGGACACTGTTATTCATAAAGAATATGTTGCCCAGATCCAGTCTGTCAAAAACATTGAGGTCCGGGCACAGGAAAAAGGATTTCTGGAAAGAATATTTGTAGACGAAGGCCAGTATGTACAGGCAGGGCAGACCTTGTTCAGGATTATGCCTAAACTTTACCAGGCCGAATTATTAAAAGCAAAAGCGGAAGTAGAACAGGCGTCCATTGAACTGAAAAATGCCAGTACACTGGCGGGAAACAACATCGTATCTAAAAATGAAAAAGCCATGGCAAAAGCCAAGTTGGATGCTGCCAATGCAGAAATGAAGCTGGCGCAGATCCACCTGTCATTTACAGACATTAAAGCCCCTTTTTCCGGAGTGATCAACAGAATTCCTTTGAAGCTGGGAAGTCTTGTGGACGAAGGTGATCTTCTCACATCACTGTCTGATAATACCAGTATCTATACGTACTTCAACGTATCCGAGCCTGAGTATCTAAGCTATCAGACCCATGCTGCAGACCGCGGCAGCAACCAGGTATCGCTGATTACGGCTAACGGGGAAACTTATCAGCAAAAAGGAGAGATCCAGACCATTGAGGGAGAGTTTGATAACGAGACCGGAAATATTGCTTTCCGTGCCAAATTTCCCAATCCGGACAAGCTTCTGAGAAACGGAGAAACCGGAAAAGTGCAGATGGATATGCCGGTTCATAATGCGTTGATTATTCCGCAAAAAGCTACCTATGAGATTCAGGACCAGAAATATGTATTTGTTATTGATAAAAACGGGACCGCAAGATCAAGAAATATTAAGATTGCCTATGAGCTTCCCGATGTCTATGTTGTAGCATCAGGAATTGCAAAAGGTGATCAGATTCTTCTGGAGGGTGTTCAGAAAGTGAAGGATGATCAGAAAATCAAAACAAAATTCCAGGATCCTGAAAAAGTGCTCCGGTCATTAAAGTTAAAAGCAGAATAGTAGGCTCTAAAGTGAAGTAGTATGTTTAAAAAATTCATCCGCAGACCTGTTCTGTCAATTGTAATCTCTCTGATTATTGTGTTTTTGGGGATTCTGTCGCTGGTAAAGCTTCCGGTAACCCAATTCCCGTCCATCTCACCACCTAAAGTTAATATTACCGCAGAATATCCGGGAGCCAACAATGAACTCCTTATAAAGTCCGTAGTCATCCCCTTGGAAAGAGGTCTGAATGGAGTTCCGGGTATGAAATATATGACCTCTGATGCAGGAAACGACGGCGAGGCTTCTATTCAGATCGTTTTTGATCTGGGGACAGATCCCAACGTAGCGGCAGTCAATGTCCAGAACCGTGTGTCTTCAGTCGTTAATAAATTACCGCCGCTGGTCGTGCGTGAAGGGGTGAAAATTACCCGTGAAGAACCCAATATGCTGATGTACATCAACCTGTACAGTGATGATCCGAAAGCGGATCAGAAATTCCTGTTCAATTATGCTGATATCAATGTGATGTCTGAGCTGAGAAGGGTAAGCGGTGTAGGTTTTGCCGATATTCTGGGAACCCGGGAATATGCAATGCGTATATGGCTGAAACCGGACAGACTCACCGCTTATAATATTTCAGCAGATGAAGTGATGGAAGCCCTCAACGAGCAAAGTCTGGAAGCTTCTCCCGGAAAAACGGGTGAGAGCTCCGGAAAACGATCACAATCTTTCGAATATGTCCTAAAATATCCCGGCCGTTTCAATAATGAGAAAGATTACGGGAATATCATCCTGAAAGCGAAGCCGGACGGAGAATCTGTAAGGCTTAAAGATGTTGCAGACATCGAATTCGGAAGCTCAATGTATGATATCTATTCTACGCTGAACGGTAAGCCTTCGGCTGCCATTACGGTAAAACAATCCTATGGATCCAATGCAAGTGATGTTATTAAAAACGTAAAAGCATTAATGAAGGATCTTGAAAAAAACAATTTCCCTAAAGGCATGCATTACGATATCAGCTATGACGTGTCCAGGTTCCTGGATGCCTCTATGGAGAAAGTGATTCATACCCTGTTTGAGGCCTTTATTCTGGTCGCGATTGTGGTTTTCTTGTTCCTGGGTGACTGGCGCTCTACGCTTATTCCGGCACTGGCCGTTCCCGTCTCATTGGTAGGAACCTTTGCTGTAATGTCTGCATTCGGTATCACCCTTAATATGATTTCGCTCTTTGCGCTGGTTATGGCGATTGGGGTAGTGGTTGACGATGCCATTGTGGTGATTGAGGCTGTTCATGCCAAGATGGAAGAAAAGCATCTTTCCCCGCTGAAGGCTACGGAAGAGGCTATGCATGAGATCAGCGGAGCAATTATTGCAATTACACTGGTGATGGCGTCTGTATTCATTCCGATTGCCTTTATGTCCGGACCGGTGGGAGTATTTTACCGTCAGTTCTCAATTACCATGGCTTCATCCATTATATTATCGGGAATTGTAGCCCTTACTCTTACTCCGGCTCTCTGTGCTTTGATTTTAAGAAATAATCATGGCAAAGCCAAAAAGAAAACTCCGGTAACGCTTTTTCTTGATAAGTTTAATAATCTATTTAATAAAGGGGCAGGGAAGTATGAAGGAATGCTAAAGAAAACGGTAACCAAAAAAGGGATTACACTACCTTTATTATTAGCATTCTGTGCCTGTACATTCTTCCTGAGTAATGCTCTTCCGTCCGGGTTTATTCCGGCTGAAGATCAGGGAATGATCTATGCTATTATCCAGACTCCTCCGGGATCTACTCTGGAAAGAACCAATCAGATTGCCAAGGAACTTCTGAGAGAATCTGAAGATATCGATGGTGTACAATCGGTTTCTTCCCTGGCAGGATATGAGATATTAACAGAGGGTACCGGATCCAATTCGGGGACTTGTCTGATTAACCTGAAAAGCTGGGAAGATCGTAAAGAATCGGCTGCGGAAATTATTGAAAAGCTTGAAGAAAAAGCCAAAAATATCCCGGGAGCCAACATTGAATTCTTCCAGCCGCCTTCCGTTCCCGGTTATGGGGCTGCAGGTGGTTTTGAACTCCGTCTTCTGGATAAAGCAGGGAGTGGAGATTATCACAAAATGGAACAGGTAAGTAATGATTTTGTGAAAGAGCTGAAGAAACGCCCCGAACTGGGGTCGGCCTTTACCTTTTATTCGGCCAGCTTCCCACAGTATATGCTTAAGATAGACAACGATCTTGCCGAGCAGAAAGGGGTGACCATTGAAAAAGCAATGGATAACTTATCCACACTGATCGGCTCCAATTATGAGACCAGCTTCATCCGCTTCGACAGACCATATAAAGTAATTGTACAGGCAGGACCGCAGTACCGTGCGCTCCCTACTGATCTACTGAAACTCTATGTTAAAAACGATAAGGATCAGATGGTTCCCTACTCGGATTTCATGAGACTGGAAAAAGTATATGGACTTTCTGAAATCACCAGACATAATATGTACAATTCTGCTGAGGTGAGCGGAACTCCAGCGCCAGGATACAGCAGCGGACAGGCAATTAAAGCGATCCAGGAAGTAGCAGATAAAACATTGCCAAGAGGTTTTGGAATCGATTGGGCAGGAATTTCCAAAGATGAAGTAAGCCGTGGAAACGAAGCGGTATTTATCTTTCTGGTGTGCCTGGGATTTGTATACTTGATTCTTTCTGCCCAATATGAAAGCTTTATCCTTCCGCTGCCGGTTATTTTATCGCTTCCGACGGGTATTTTCGGAGCCTTTCTATGCCTGAAACTGCTGGGACTGGAAAATAATATTTATGCGCAGGTCGCCATGGTGATGCTTATCGGGCTTTTGGGTAAGAATGCGGTATTGATTGTAGAATTTGCCGTGCAGAAAAAGGCGGAAGAAGGAATCCCGGTAGCCAAGGCGGCGATAGAAGGAGCTGCGATTCGTTTCCGTCCGATTTTGATGACATCATTTGCATTCGTTGCCGGATTGGTTCCGCTGGTGATTGCTACAGGACCCGGAGCTATCGGTAACCGGACTATTGGAACGGCTGCAGCCGGAGGAATGCTCATCGGGACCGTTTTTGGGCTGATGATTATTCCGGGGCTGTATTATATCTTCGGAACCCTAGCAGAAAAGTCACGACTGGCGAGATATGAAGAAGAAAATCCTTTAACAGAACAAACTGAACCTTATGAACATGATGGAAAATTCGAAGACTAAAAATATAATTACTGCAATTGCCTTATCTCTTGTTTTAGCAAGCTGTAAGGCTCCAATGGCGACCGTGATAAAAGATGAGGTGAAGGAGAATATTCCTCAGAACTTTAACCAGGCAGAGCAGCAGGATGCTAATGCCAATAGTGGAACAACACCTTGGAGGCAATTTTTCACTGACCCGAATCTGGTAAGTCTTATAGAAACCGCATTAAAGAATAATCAGGAATTGCTGATCACCCTTCAGGAGATTGAAATTGCAAGAAGCGGAGTGATCGCGAAAAAGGGAAAATTAAGCCCTACCGTATCAGTAGGAATAGGAGCGGGAGTAAAAAAAGCAGGCCGCTATACCAGCGAAGGTGCCGGAGATGCTACCACAGAAATAGAACCGGGCAGGGAAATGCCGGATCCTCTGGGAAATTTTGAGGGCGGGCTGATGGCCAACTGGGAAATTGATATCTGGAAAAAACTAAGAACCGAAAAAGAATCTGCGGTTGCTCATTATCTTTCCACAGTAGAAGGGAAAAACTTTGTGTTGTCTAATCTTATTGAAGAAGTGGCAGACAATTATTATGAGCTGCTGGCTTTGGATAACCAGCTGGACATTATACAGCAGTATATCAAGCTTCAGCAAAGAGCATTGGAGATTTCAAAGATACAGAAGGAAGCTGCAGCGACTACTGAGCTGGCTGTGAAAAAGTTTGAAGCAGAACTGGCAAAATCCAAAGCTTCTGAATATACCATCCGTCAGCAGATTACAGAAAAGGAAAATCAGATCAATGCTTTGTTGGGAAGATATCCACAGTCTATTGTGAGAACCCGGGAAAACTTTATGTCGACAATTCCCCCAACGGTATATACAGGTATTCCGTCACAGCTGCTGGCAAACCGTCCCGATATTAAGCAGGCGGAGCTGGAGTTAAAAGCTTCAAAACTGGATGTGGAAGCCGCAAGAAAAGAATTTTATCCTTCTCTGGAAATCTCGGCAACTTTGGGGCTGGAAGCGTTTAAGCCTTCTTATCTGGTAAAAATGCCGGAATCTATTGCTTACAATCTGGTGGGAGAACTGGCTGGACCACTCATTAATAAAAGTGCCATCAAAGCCAATTTTCAGACGGCGGATGCCAAACAGGTTCAGGCCTTGTATGAATATGATAAAACCGTTCTGAATGCATATCTTGATGTGGCTAACCTGATGTCGAAGATCAAAAATATAGATCAGTATTATCAGTTGAAATCCCAGGAAACAAAAGCCTTGGATCAGTCAATTGATATTGCCAACCAACTGTTCCGCAATTCTAGAGCGGATTATCTTGAGGTACTTCTGAATCAGAGAGATGCACTGGATGCCAAAATGGAACTTATAGAAGCCAAACAGAAGCAGCTGAGCACTGTAGTGGATATCTATAAAAGCTTAGGCGGAGGCTGGAAATAAAAATACATCATAATTCAGTCAATAAACAGTTAATGTTTTGGGGTCAATCTACAGGATTGGCCCTTTTTATTTTTGTTGCGACACGTTTTGTCGTATTAAGGGATTATTTTTGTATGACATAAAAATTAAACCTTGTTAACCTGTATTAAATCATGGAGATAGGGCTGATTAAAAATAGTAAATTTGTAAAAAATTATCATACCAGGTATAAAACTAATAAAATAAGCATGAAACCAAAAAACATCCCACGATATCTGTCCTGATATCTTATAACCTCACTTTAAGGTAAAAAAATAGCTATTATTTAAGAAAAGTTCTATAATAATTTGCAGATTATCAATTAATATTTTGAATTAAAATCATTAAAACAGGATTAATTGTTTAAAAATTTCCTGTAAAATGAATTTTATTTTGTTTAATATATAGTGAATATGGATGGCATATTGACTTGTATTTTTAAAAAGAATTAATTTCC